>NZ_NOYU01000035.1:0-1317 GCF_002258915.1 Rhodococcus sp. 05-340-2 | reverse complement strand
CGAGTCGACACGAGCACTCGATACGATATCGGCGGCAGCGACGGCCTTGTCGAGCATCGAGGTGAACGTGGTGCCGTCGTTGGGATTGTTGCCCACCGAGGTAGCGATGATGATCCCATCGCTGGTGGTCACCGCCTGACAGTTGTAACCCTGAATCCACCCACCACCACGCAACTGCATCGACCTCGACTCAGGGTCGGTGATGTTGCGTTTGGGCTCGGTCACAGTGGTCGACGGCGTCGACACCGCAGTGGCAGCATCGACCGCGGCGCGCACCCGCTCCCGCTCTGCGGCTTTCGCTTCGGCGGCGGCACGGTCGGCGATCGCACGGTCGAGGAAACGCTGCACGCGAATAACTTTCGCGTTCCTCTCCACCGGGCCGGGAACATGTCCTTTCGCTGTTCCCGCAGCCTTCCTTGCCTGATAGTTCTCGATCGTGGCCTGATGCTTGGCCCGCGCTTCGGCCAGGTTCATCTGCAAGATTTCGACTCTGATCTCCGTCGGGGGTTTGCCGGTGACCGGGCCCAGTTCCTCCCGCCGCCGCAGATGGTCCGCCACCAGCTTCTCTCGCCGCGCCAGCGTCGCAGTACGGAGATCGGTCTTGTTCTTCTCGACCTGCTCCCGCTTCGCGACTCTGTCGGCGTTGACCTTCTCGAGTTCGGCCAACGCCTGCGCGATCCGCGCCGCGCGCGACCGCGGATCGGTCATCTCCTCAGGCACCTCGTCGCCGGACGAGCCCGGCCCGAACATCTCGTCCTCTGCGGCGTCGGCCGCAGCATGCTCAGCGGCGGCAGCCCGCGCGTGCTCGCGAAGCCGCTGCTCGGCCGCCTCGGCAGCTGCTGCGCGCAAACCTTTCTCGGTGCGGTTCGCGCTGAGCGAGGCGTCGGAGGAGATCTTGACTCCGTCGAGCGCGACGACACCCAACCTGGCCAACCCCAGTTGCCCGCACAGCAGCAGGACCTGCGTGAACAAGGCATCCATGTGCGGGGCCACGTCGGCGCGGAAGCGGGAGATCGTCACATGATCGGGGGTGTTTCCCGCGCAGATGATCCGAAACGCCGCATCACGCTGACACAACCGCTCGAGCACACGCGAGGACCGTTGGCCCTGCGCCCACCCGAAGATCAACACCGTGAGCAGCATGTCCGGGTCGTACCCCGCGCGCCCGACACCACCGGTGCGGCGCACCGCATGCACCGCCGAGGTGTCCAACGCGGCGACCACATCGATCACGGTGAACACCGGATCCGACACCGGTAACCACTCACGCATATCCACCGGCAACAAGAACTGCTGATCCCGATCCACCGGGCGATA
>NZ_NOYU01000023.1:0-1611 GCF_002258915.1 Rhodococcus sp. 05-340-2 | reverse complement strand
CATGATTCGCTTCGCTCATAGTGGGATGTTTCCGTGTTTCTTGGGTGGGAGGGTGACTTGTTTGCGTTCGAGCAGTCGTAGGGCGGTGACGATCTGGCCGCGGGTGTGGCTGGGGGGTATGACGGCGTCGAGGTAGCCGCGTTCGGCGGCGATGTAGGGGTTGACGAGGGTGTCTTCGTATTCCTGCTGCAGTGTCAGGCGGAGGGCGTCGACGTCTTCCCCGTTCTTCGCTGCCTCGAGCAGTTGTTTGCGGTAGACGAACCCGACAGCGCCGGAGGCTCCCATGACGGCGATCTGCGCGGTCGGCCAAGCGAGGTTCACGTCGGCTCCCATGTGCTTCGAGCCCATCACGTCGTACGCCCCGCCGTACGCCTTACGCGTGATGACGGTGATCTTCCCGACGGTCGCTTCGCCGTAGGCGTAGAGCAGTTTCGCGCCGCGTCGGATGATGCCGTTGTATTCCTGCCCGGTGCCGGGCAGGAACCCGGGCACATCGACCAACGTGATGATCGGGACGTTGAAGCAGTCGCAGGTCCGCACGAAGCGGGCTGCTTTCTCGGAGGCATCGATATCCAACGTTCCGGCGAATTGGGTGGGTTGGTTGGCGACGATCCCCACCGAGCGGCCGTCGATGCGCCCGAATCCGACGATGATGTTGCGGGCCCGGCCCTCCTGCACCTCCAAGAACTCGTCGTCGTCGAGGATCCGACGAATCACCTCGTGCATGTCGTACGGGGTGTTCGGTGAGTCGGGGATCAGGGTGTCGAGTTCGAGGTCCTCGGCGGTGAGCGAGTCGGCGATCGATCCGGTGATCGGGTCCGACGGTGCGGTGCGGGGGGCGTCGGCGCGATTGTTCGACGGCAGGTAGGACAGGAGGTCGCGGACGTAGTCGAGGGCGTCTTGTTCGCCGGAGGCGACGTAGTGCGCGACCCCGGATTTTTCCATGTGGGTGTGCGCGCCGCCGAGTTCTTCCATGGTGACGTTTTCGCCGGTGACGGTTTTGATGACGTCGGGTCCGGTGACGAACATCTGGCTCGTGCCGTCGACCATGACCACGAAGTCGGTCAGGGCCGGGGAGTAGACGTGCCCGCCGGCGGCGGGTCCCATGATCACCGAGATCTGTGGGATCACTCCGGAGGCGCGGACGTTGCGGTGGAAGATCTCGCCGTACAGTCCGAGGGAGACGACCCCTTCCTGGATGCGGGCTCCGGCACCTTCGTTGATGCCGACCAGGGGGCGTCCGGTCTTGACGGCCAGGTCCATGACCTTGACGATCTTCTCGCCGTAGATTTCACCCAACGAGCCTCCGAAGACGGTCGCGTCCTGGGAGAACACGCACACATCGCGGCCGTCGACGGTGCCGTAGCCGGTGACGACACCGTCACCGAAGGGTCGGTTGTCGGCCAACCCGAAGTTCTGGGAGCGGTGCCGGGCGAGGGCGTCGAGTTCGACGAACGAGCCCTCGTCGAGCAACGCGGTGATCCGCTCACGGGCGGTCAGCTTGCCTTTGGCGTGGACCTTGTCCACCGCCGCCTCACCGGAGGGAATCTCCGCAACCGCGAGACGTTTACGAAGATCGGCCAATTTACCCGCAGTCGTATGAATATCGGG
>NZ_NOYU01000024.1:0-1686 GCF_002258915.1 Rhodococcus sp. 05-340-2 | reverse complement strand
CCCGACGGCAAAGTGTGGGTGCACTGCGCCTCCGGCTATCGCGCCTCGATCGCGGCCTCACTACTCGACCGGGAACATCGCAGCGTGGTGCTCATCGACGACGACTACAACCGCGCAACAGATCTCGGACTCGACACCTCGAAGACATGACGAAATGCTTCGACGACCGAACGCGACGAGACAGGCGTACCCCCAGGGGGTATATGTTGGTATCATCGGCCGCATGCACTCAGTGAATCGGCACGGTCGACGGGGCACAGCTCCGACGGCAGCTTTACTGATTGCACTGACGGTGTTCGGTGTCCTGTTGATGCATTCGGTGACACCGATGTCGATGCCCGTGACCGGCTCGATGTCCACATCGATGAGCGGCGGCCATGCCTCGTTCGCAGCACCGTCCCACACGGACGCCACGGTTCCGGTGATGACCGGGGAACATGACTGCCCGTCGGGGCACCAGATGATGCATCCCTGCGTCGGCACGACGGTGTCGTGGCCCGCGCTGACGGTCCCGGCGATGAGCGCAGCCCTCGACCTGGCGCCGACATCGGTGAACCGGATCATTGGACGGGCCGACTCCACGCTTGAGCGTGCGCCGCCGTGGACGTTATGGGAGTTGGACAGATCGGTGACCTTGCGAGTGTGACAGGGAGCCCGGCAGACGCGTGTCTGTCGGCGGATCGAACGACATCCAATTCTCTGCACTACCCACTCTTGCAAGGAGTTTCCTCATGCGTACCAAAGTCATTGCCTCGATCGCTGCTGCCGCCGCGAGCGCGTTCCTCGTCGTCGGCTGTAGCGACAACGCGGCCGATTCGTCGATGGACGGCCATGCGATGGGATCGATGTCCTCGGCACCGATGTCCTCGGCCCAAGCAAGCGCGTCCGCAGAGTTCAACGATGCCGACGTGATGTTCGCGCAGATGATGTACCCGCATCACGCCCAAGCAGTCGAGATGGCCGACATGGCGAACGGCCGCACCGACAACCCGGAGGTGCTGTCGCTGGCATCGGCGATCGCCGCCGCGCAACAGCCCGAGATGGACCAGATGACCACCTGGCTCACCGAGTGGGGCCAGCCCATGCCCGACATGGACAGGGGTGACATGGGTGACATGGGTGACATGGGCGGGATGGACCACAGCTCCGGCAGCGGCATGATGACCGCTCAGGACATGGACGCGTTGATGGCAGCGTCGGGACCGGAATTCGACCGCCAGTGGTTGACGATGATGATCGCCCACCACACCGGCGCCATCGAGATGGCCAACACCGAAATCGCAGACGGTTCCAATCCTGACGCCCTGGAGATGGCCCGCACCATCGTCGCCACCCAGCAGCAGGAAATCGACACCATGCAGCGGCTGCTCGGCTGACCCGGCCCGCTATAGACAACGATGGCCGCATCCTCTCCGGCGGAGAAGGTGCGGCCATCAACGTTCCACAATTGTCAGGGCTGCGTTCCCGGTACGAGATCAGCTCTCACAGTGACGGTGTGCGCTGCGACGGAGCATTGGAACTCCCGTCGTTCACCGCTCCGGTGATGGTGTCGGGTGTGAGGTCGAGTCGCCGAAGCAGCTGCGCGTTCGCGGCGACGATGATCGTCGACAGCGACATCAGGATCGCGCCGATCGACATGGGCAGCACGAACCCGACCGGCGCGAGCACTCCTGCCGCGAGCGGAAC
>NZ_NOYU01000016.1:0-2535 GCF_002258915.1 Rhodococcus sp. 05-340-2 | reverse complement strand
TCGCTCTCTGCGATGCGTGTCGTAGCCGCCGTGCAGGAAACCTTCGACTGTGAAATCAGCGTCCGTGCACTCATGGAAGCCCCCACCGTAGCGGGCCTGGCTCGTGTGGTGGGTGGAGGACAGTCGGGCACCAGGCAAATCTGGGAGCCATATGCGCGTCCGGCCCAGTTGCCGCTGTCGTTCGCCCAGCGTCGGTTGTGGTTCATCCATCAGCTAGAGGGACCATCGGCGACATACAACATCCCTCTGGTACTACGCCTAATCGGTCTACTCGACGTCGACGCGCTGACCCTGGCGGTTGCCGATGTCGTAGCCCGGCACGAGAGTGTTCGCACAGTGTTTCCCGCTACGGCTGGCGTGCCCGAGCAGTGCATTCTCGATGCCTCTGAAGGGCTTGTCGCCTGCAAAGTCATCGACGCCACCAACTGGACCGATCAACAGTTGGATGAGGCGGTCGGTATTGTCACCCGCCACGCCTTCGACTTAGAAACCGAGATTCCCTTTCGTGCAAGGCTTTTCGCAGTCTCGACCACGGAACACCATCTGGCCCTGGCAATGCACCACATCGCCGCCGACGGATCATCTCTCTCGCCGCTGGTTCGCGACCTGACTACCGCATATCAGGCCCGCACCACCCGGACGGAGCCAGGCTGGGAGCCGTTGCCCGTTCAGTACGCCGACTTCACAATCTGGCAGCACAAGCTCCTCGGCGAGGCCGACGATCCTAATACCCGATCTGGTCGACAAACAGTTTTCTGGGAGCGGAACCTCGCTGGATACGCGGGACTGCTGGAGCTTCCCACGGACCGGCCTTACCCCGCCGTCGCCAACCATCAGGGCGGCCAAGTCGTCGTCGAATGGCCCGCCGAACTGCAGGAACTCGTGCGGGTTGTGGCGCGGGAACGCAATGCGACGACGTTCATGGTGATGTCGGCGGCGCTTTCGGTGCTGTTGGCGCGTTTGAGCGGGAGCGCGGATGTGGCGTTCGGGGTGCCGACGGCGGGGCGGGGGCGAACCGAGTTTGACGGCATGGTCGGGTTTTTCGTCAACACGCTGGTGTTGCGTACGCGGGTTTCAGCCGAGATGAACTTCGGTGATTTGTTGGAGGAGGTACGGGAGCGGAGCCTGGACGCGTTCGCGAACCAAGATGTGCCGTTCGATGCGCTTGTCGAGCGCCTCAATCCGGTCCGTACGCAGGCTCACCATCCGTTGATCCAAATCCTGTTCGCCTGGCAAAACGTCACCCTGCCCGATCTGTCTCTGCCAGGTCTCGACATTTCCCCGCAGCGCACGGACACCTTGACCGCTCGAATGGACTTGACTTTCAGCCTGCGTGAGCGGTTCGACAACTCCGGCCGTCCCATAGGCATTGGGGGTCTGGTCGAGTACCGCACCGACGTCTATGACGCCGAAACTGTAAAACAACTTGTTACCCGCTGGCAGCGGGTGCTCACGACGATGCTCGCCGGCACGGACCGCTCGGTGGCGTCAATCGACTTGCTTGACGAGAGAGAACTGACGCAGCTGGACGCCCTCGGAGCGCGGTCAGTGCTAAATGAATCGATCGTGGACCCCGCGATTCCGGAGTTGTTCGCCGAGCAGGTGAGGGTGCGGCCGGACGTCATAGCGGTGGTGTTCGAGGGTCGGTCGTGGACGTATCAGGAGTTGGACGACACATCGACGCAGTTGGCTCATTTGTTGGCTGGGCGTGGGGTGGGAGTAGAGGACGTTGTTGCACTGTTGCTGCCACGTTCGGAACACACTGTGATAGCCATACTTTCGGTGCTGAAGCTGGGTTCTGCTTACTTGCCGATCGACATCAACACCCCTGACGAGCGCCTGGCATTCGTTCTACAAGACGCTGCGCCGGCCGCGATTTTGACCACGGTGAGCCTCGCTGGTCGCGTCAGTAAGTCCGGGGTCCCACTGATAGATGTCGAGGATCCCAAGGTCGCTGAACAGCCGACGACGACGTTGCCGGTGCCGAATGCTGACCTCCTCGCGTACATCATCTACACCTCAGGAACGACAGGCACACCCAAAGGCGTCGGCATCACACAAACGAACGTCACCCAGACCTACGCAGCTTCGGAACATGCTTTCAAACATTCCCCAGATCAGGTGTGGTCGATGTTCCATTCGTACTCGTTCGATGTGTCGGTGTGGGAGATGTGGGGCGCTCTGCTGCACGGCGGCCGCTTGGTGATCATCCCTGAGCATGCCGCCCGCTCCGCAACGGACTTTCACCGAATCCTGGTAGACGAGCAGGTCACCACCGTCAACCAGACCCCGTCCGCACTCGAGATGCTCTCGCCCGAGGGAATAGATCAAGTAAGGACCATTTTTGTGGGGGGTGAGGCATGCTCGCCCGAACTTGTCGATCGGTGGGCTTCAGGCCGAGAAATGATCAATGGCTACGGGGAGACAGAGACGTTCTACGCCTCTATGAGTGCGCCCATGAAGCCTGGTCATGGAGCTCCTATCGGTACGCCGGTGCCGGGTGATGCGTTGTTTGTGTTGGATTCCGGTTTGCGG
>NZ_NOYU01000006.1:0-550930 GCF_002258915.1 Rhodococcus sp. 05-340-2 | reverse complement strand
GAGCGGGGCGGAGGCGGGTGGGCGGAGGTGGTGGGCGGACAACCGATCGGCCGACGCCTCAGCCCGCCATTTCCTCGTACAACCGCTCGACGTCCGCATCCGTCCAGCCCGGCGGCTGGAGGATGTCTGCCCACATGTTCACCGCGTCGGCTCCGTAGCTGTGGCCGTGGCCGTCGTCGACGTCGGTGGAGAACACCTGATCGAACGTCAACTGCCAGAAGGTCACGAACGGGAACCACTGCACGCCTGGATCGACGTCGGCACCACGGGTTTCTCGTAGCCAGTCTGGCCGGTTCAGTATCAGATCCGGAGACCACCACACGATGGGATCGGATGCGTGCTGCCAGTACACGATTCGGGGCTCGTCCCATTGCCCGCCGATGTCGAGGTCACCGGACGAGCTGGCGAAACGAACGTGCTCGCCGCCGTCGATGACAGGCAGGATCTCGCGGGATCCGGCGTCGCGCCCACCGGTGATGCGCGCCCACTGCGGCGTGAAGTTGGGATTACCGACCCACAGGGCACCGTCGATGCGCGCGATCATGTCCTGCGCGCCGCTGAACGCATCCTGTCCGCCGTAGGCACCGAGGCTCTCGCCGAACAGCACCAGCTTCGGTCGCGAATCCTCGGGGAGCTCGCTCCACACCTCGTACACCGCCTCGAAGAGAGCCCGTCCGGCATCCTGTGGAGTCTGGCGGTCGGCCAGAAACGCCATCGGGCTCGGCAGGAACGAGTACTGCATCGACGCGATCGCCGAATTGCCGTCGTACAGGTATTCCAAAGGGCGAGCGACGTTCTCGTTCACCCACCCCCGTCCGGTGGTGGTCGCGACGCCCAGGACAGCGCGGGAGAACGCACCCGTGCGTTCGAGTTCTGCCACCACTCGCTCGGCCACGCCCTCGACGGTGTCCGCGGACTCCACGCCCGCGTAGGCACGGATCGGTTGCACCGCAGGCCTTCCGGTGAACTCACTGATCTCGTCCGGCGATACCCCGGACACGACGAAGCGTCGACCCTCCTGCCCCAGGGAATCCCACTCCTCGTTGGACGCGTCCGAACCCGACAGCTCGGCCGCGGTGGGCTTCTCGACGCCCTCGTGGTTGCCGCGGTCTGCAGTCGAGGCCGAACTCTCCGCGACCGCCACGATGCCGCGAATCAACGCGCCGTTGACGGCGAACACCACCAACAGGGCTACGACGACCACGCTGGCGATCCTCGCGACCGGTTTCGGGACGTACTGCTTGCCCCACCGCGTCAACGCCTGAGATGCCCGCCGCAGCAGACGACCCAACGCGAGCACGGCCACGGCAACCACCACGGACACCACCAGCACCGCGATGTACAGCGGCCTGCCGGGATCCTCGACACCGACGAGCTTGCGGACGATCTGCTGCCACCACGACCCCAAGATCAGGAACAGCGGAATCGTCACCGCCGCGGCAACGGCCAACGCCCACCACCCGCGGCGACGCCACTGCTCGGACCAGTTCGGTGACACCCCACAGATCCGAACCACCCACGCGATGAGGCATCCGACGCCGTATCCGATCGCGACGCTGATTCCCGTGGCCACCGCCTGCAGATACCAGGCTCTGGGCAGCAGTGACGGAGTCATCGACAGCGCGAAGAACACCAGAGCAAAGAAAATCCCGACTGGATGCAGTGCGCGGCAGTACCGATCCGCCCGTGAATCCTGCCAATGAGAACGAATCGCGGCCGACCGCTGTGTGGTCATCCGCAGATCGTATTTGCCCGCCGACTGGGCCGCACCCTCTTCGACATGCAAGCATTCACCACATGAGTGTTCTGGTCTGCTTCCACGCACATCCCGACGACGAAGTGTTCGGCACCGGTGGCGTGATGCGTCTCGCAGCCGACGCAGGCCACCGCGTCGTCCTGGTCACCGCCACCGACGGTGCCCTCGGCGAGTACCCCGACGGAATCCTCACCGACGGCGAGACACTGGCCGAGCGCAGACGCGTCGAGCTGGATCGTTCGGCCGCCGTTCTCGGAGTCTCCCGCATCGTGCGGCTGCACTACGCCGATTCCGGAATGGCCGGTACTCCGGAGAACGCGAACCCGGACGCGTTCTGCAACGTCGACGTCGACGCCGCAGCCCAACGCCTGGCCGACGTCCTCCGCGAGGAGCACGCCGATGTCGTGACCATCTACGACCCGAACGGTGGCTACGGTCATCCGGACCACATCCAGGTTCACGTCGTCGGCAAGCGCGCGACCGAGATCGCCGAGACTCCATTCGTCTACGAGACCACCACCAACCGCGATCACATGCGCAAGTTGATGGAGGCCAATCCGCACTGGGGCGAGGAAGCGTCACCGCCGGACATGGAGACGTTCGGTCTGCCGGAAACCGAGATCACGACGGTGGTCGACGTGTCCAGCGTGATGGACGCCAAACGGGCAGCAATGGAAGCCCACGAAACACAGGTCGGCGACTTCGGACCGTTTCTGCAGATGCCTCTGGAGGACCTCGCCACCGCGTTCGGCACCGAATGGTTCAGAAAGCTACGCGGCACCGGTGGCGTCGGCCTCACGGAGACTTCACTCCCACTCTGACCTGACCTGACCTGGCCGGACAGCGGACGCAAGCGCGACGTACGCGTCGTGCAAGCGCCCGGGGCGATCGTTGGCCCCATGACCACACCAGCAATCGAGGCCCAGAACCTCGTCAAGACATTCGGTAAGCACCGCGCAGTCGACGGCGTCAGCCTGACCGTTCCCACCGGGGCGGTGTACGGCGTCCTCGGACCGAACGGCGCGGGCAAGACCACAACGGTGAGCATGCTCGCCACTCTCCTGAGACCCGACGGAGGCTCGGCCCGCGTCTTCGGCCACGATGTCGTCGCCGACGCCACCGCCGTCCGGTCGCTCGTCGGCGTCACCGGCCAGTACGCATCGGTCGACGAGGACCTCACCGCGACCGAGAATCTCGTCGTCTTCTCCCGACTACTCGGGCTCGGTCGCCGCGAGAGCAAAGCCAAGGCCGTCGAACTCCTCGAGGAATTCGGGCTGACCGAGGCGGCGTCGAGACCGTTGAAGATGTTCTCCGGCGGCATGCGTCGACGCCTCGATCTGGCAGCGAGCCTCATCTCGGCACCACCGCTGCTGTTTCTCGACGAGCCGACCACCGGGCTCGACCCCCGCACCCGAGCGCAGATGTGGGACACCATCCGACGCCTCGTCGCCGAGGGCTCGACCGTCCTTCTCACCACCCAGTATCTGGACGAGGCCGACCAACTGTGCGATCGAATCGCCGTCATCGACCACGGCCGCGTCATCGCCGACGACACCGCCGACGGGCTCAAGTCGTCGGTGGGTACATCCGCTCTCGCACTGACTCTGACCGACCGACACCGGATCGACGACGCCCGAGTGTTGGTTGCCGAGCAGCTGGGCGTCGAGGTGTCCGTCAGCCCCGAGTCTGCTCGTCTCACCGCACCGATGACCGACACGTCGATGACCCCCGACATCTTGATTCGACTGCGCGACTTCGGAATCGACGTCACTGAAATCACCGTCACCAAACCCAGCCTGGACGAGGTCTTCCTGACTCTCACCGGCAAGAACGCAGACGAGGACGCAGCATGACAACCACCCTCACCCCACGAGCGTCGACGTACATCGACCCCGCCGACCGACCTGTCGTGCGACACATCGGCCTGGCCCGCACCGCCGCACAGTCCGCCACGATGGGATATCGCGGACTGCTCAAGCTCCGCCACAATCCGGAACAACTCACCGATGTGGTGCTGCTGCCGATCATCTTCACGTTGATGTTCAGCTACATCTTCGGCGGCGCGATCGCCGGAGACGTGAGCTCCTACCTACCGATGATCGTGCCGGGAATTCTTGTCCAGACAGTCATCACCGGTTCCGTCGTCACCGGCACCCAGCTGCGAGAAGACATGGACAAGGGTGTCTTCGACCGCTTTCGATCACTCCCGATCGCTCGAATCTCCCCGCTTGCAGGCGCATTGATGGCCGACGTCATCCGCTATCTCATCGCCGCGGTCGTCTGCTTTCTCACCGGATTCGCGATGGGCTATCACCCGGCGGGCGGAGCACTCGGTCTCCTCGGGGCGGTGCTGCTGGTGATGTTCTGCGCCTGGGCGATCAGCTGGATCTTCGCGCTCCTGGGCACCCTGATGAGCAAAGCTTCCTCGGTCCAGGGCATCTCGATGCTGGTGTTGTTCCCACTGACGTTCCTGTCCAACGCCTTCGTCGACACCAGCACGATGCCGAGCTGGCTGCGCGCCTTCGCCGATGTCAATCCCGTCTCACACCTGGTGACGGCGGTCCGAGAGCTGGCGAACAACGGGCACTTCGGTATTCACGTCGTGTACTCACTCGTCGGAGCCGCAGTCATCGTCGCGATCTTCGCCCCACTGACCGTCAGAATGTACATGCGCAAGGCCTAGACCAGCGCGAGCAACCGCAGAATCTCTTGCAGCGCACCACTTCTGGTGAATTCAGCGGCCCGAGCGAGCCCGGCATCGACCTCGCGGTCACCGGCAATCGCTCGGGCCGCTCTCAGATGCCGATCGATCTGCATCGTCGGGAAGTCCTGCCGACCCACCGCCTTCTTCGACACCGCCGACAACTGCACCCCCAATGCCCGGTCTCCCCTGTGAATCTCGAACGAACCCACCGCACACGCAACCGCGCCGAGCATCGGGATGTCGTAGAAACCGCCCGGCACCAACACATTCCACGGCTTGCGCGTCAACGCCGCCACTGCATCGGCCACGTCCTCGGCACGACCGTGCAGAACGTGCGCACCGACGGCTGCACACACCAGAATGGTCATGAACGGATCACTCGGATCCTCCGACGGCCACCCACCCAACGCCAGTGCGCCGCGAAAACCCTCGAGACCCAGCTCGACGGCACCGTCCTCGAGATCCGCCGCAGCCCGCGCCGCCGTCAGCGACGCGGAACTCGACCGCTGCTGAGCGCGATCCCAGCGGGCACCGATGTCGTTGTCCGAGGGTGGATCGAGGGTGATCTCCTGCCCGTGCGCCACGGCTTCCAACTCGTCGATCAATCCGCGTCCCTCGTCGACACGACCGGCCCCGATCAACGCCATCGCAAGAAAAGTGCGCGTCTGCACGCTCTCCTCGAAAGCGTGCATCTCCCACATGACGTCGGCCGAGATTCGGTAGTACTCCACGGCCCGTGCGTAGTCGCCCGACAGCCCGTACGAGCTGGCCAGCGTCTGCGCTGTCGAGCCGACGGCCCACAGGTCGCCCCGACGCCGTGCGATGACGAGCGCCTGCTCGCCGTCTCGGATCGACTCGTACAGGCGGCCCGAGTTCTGAGCCAGCATCGAGCGAACGACGTACGCGTTGCAGCGAACGTCGTCGTGTTCGGATCGAATGGCAAGGGCCAGCTTGCGGGCCACACCCCGACCCCCGGCGTGGTGGACCAGAACCTCCGAGTTGAAGCGCAGCCCCGGCGATATCCCCGCCCGACTGTGCAACAGGTGCCGGAGGTCCACCCTGATGCGAGCTATCCGACGCAGATTTCCGCCGTAGGCGTAGTGCGCCGCCAGCACCAGCAGGGCCATCGCGGCATTGTCGTCGGGCGTGCCGAGCATCCCGTCACGCATGCTGGCCTGCACTCTGTCTGCCCAGTTGAGCACCTCCGAATGCGCCCCACGCATGGCCCAGAAATAGCCCAGTACCGAGAACAACGTGCACACGTTGTCCGAGAACTGTTGCCCGAACGAGTGTCTCATCACCGACAGCAGGTTGTCGTGTTCGGCTTCCATGAGCGCGACCATCTCGGCCGGGTGCCCACCGGAGTAGCCGGCGGATACTCGAACCGCGACCGATGTCGACCACTCGCGCAGCCGAACTGCGACGGCTTCGGCCTCGCCACTGGCGTCGAGTTGCTCCTCGCCGTACTCGCGCACTGTCTCGAGCATGTGGTACCGAATACCGATCGGCGTCTCGACAACGCTGAGCATGGACTGATTCACCAGACCGTCGAGCGCAACCGAAACATCCTCCACTGCAGCCCATTGCGCCACCTGCCTCGCGGCGTCGAGATCGAATCCCGCCGGAAGTCGACACAGTCGACGCAGCGCCGCCTGCTCGGTGGCGTCGAGCAGATTCCAGCTCCAGTCGATGACGGCATGCAACGTCCGATGCCGTTCCGGCCTGGTTCGATCCGCCGATCGCAGCAGCGTGAAGCGACGGTCGAGCCTCGCGTCGATCTCCTCGACGCTCATCGACTTGACCCGCGCCGCAGCCAGTTCGATCGCCAACGGCAAGCCGTCCAACGTACGGCACAGTCGGGCCACGGCGTCGGGTTCGAGGCGCGCCGACGGCCGGACCGCCCGCGCCCTGATACAGAACAGTTCCGTCGCAGGCGAATTCGAGCCGGTGACACCCAACGACGGCAGGGGGAAGACCGACTCGGCCGTGATCCCCATCGGGGAACGCGACGTCGCCAGCACCGTCACCGCGTCGGTCGACGCCACCAGGGCGTCGACCACCACCGCGACCTCGTCGATCACGTGCTCGCAATTGTCGAGAATCAGCAATCCCCGCCGCGTCGAGAAGACATCGACCAGTCGTTCCCGAATCGAATGGATCCGGGTGACCTGAAGCCCACCGACCTTGACGTCGGCCTCGGTGAGCCCGAGGGTCGCTCCGATCGCCGAGGCGACATCCTCCTCGCTGCGCAGCGAAGCCAGTTCGACGAACGCCACCGACATGTGGGCCGCAGCGCGGCGACCGAGCTCGTGTGCGATCCGCGTCTTACCCGCACCGCCGGGGCCTAGGACAGTGACGACACGAGAACTGCCGAGCAGTTCCTCGATCGCGTCGACGTCGTCGCCTCGTCCGATGAGTGCGTTCGGTGCGGCACGCAGACCGATGATCTGCAGCATCTTCGGTGCGGTCTGTCCCAGAATTTCGGTGTTCACCGCGGTCACGGCCGGCGAGGGGTCGGTTCCCAGACGTTCGGCGAGTTCGGTTCGCAACGCCGCGAACACCGTCAGGGCATCGTTGGATCTGCCTGCGCCGTGCATTGCACGCATGAGGTCGGCGGTGGCGAGTTCGTCGCTTGGATCTGCGGCGACTCTCGCCTGTGCGAGCGGGATTGCGTCATCGAAACGGCGCAACCCCAGTAGCGCCGAGATCTGTACGGACCTGAGCGCCGCCTCGAGCAGTTCGGCCTGTACTCGGACAGATTCCGGCGGCTCCCCTCGCCACAGGCTCAGGGCGTCGAGCGCGCCGTCGAGGGCGTCCTGCCACTGCGCAGAAGCGAGTCGAGCCTCGGCCGCACGGGTGAGGACACGCGCGCGGCCGAGGTCGGTCTCCTCGGTATCGAGAGCCAACCGATAGCCGCCGCGATCGCTCTCGAGAACGCCCGTGGGCAACACAGAACGCAGCCGAGAGATCTGCGTCTGCAGAGCGTTCTTCGGCGAACGGGGAGGCTCGTCCTGCCACACCTCGTCGATGAGGACCTGCGCCGACCGCATGCGCCCCGGCACCAGCGCCAAGGCCACCAGCAGGGCCTGCGCCCGCGCACCCGGTACCGGAACGAGATCGCTGTCGATTCGGGTCGCGACGTCGCCGAGGATCCCCACCACCGGGAAGTCGCTGGTGAGGTGCTTCGTTCGAGGATGCGCGATGTCGTTGGGCACTGCCACCAGATCGTAGGCCGATGATGGGACCCCCTCGACCTGGCGTTCGGATTGTTTCGAGCCTCTAACCAAACCGCGAGACGGTACAGTGTTCACGTCGCCTGCCATGAGGGCGAGTTCTTCATACCTGAACACCGTCACCGAAATGGAGAGGCCGGAGAAGCGATGCGTTCGTCAGTGGGTGTGTCCCTGGGCACGTGCGGCATTCGCACGGCGCGGACCACCGAAGACGGCGCATGGACCGACGGCACCCCGTTCGACGACTGGCAGCTCTCCCCTACGGCATCCGACGTCGCGCGCGTCGTCCGCGGCGTCGTCGACAGTCCGGACGCGCCCCAATCACTCGGCGTCGCCTATCGCACCCCCGAGGAACGCACCGAGATCGCCGACGCGCTGGCCGAGGAGTACGTCTCCGACGTCCACCTCATCGACAAGACCGGCGCGGCAATGGAGTACCTACGCCCAGGGCTCCCCTCCCACCACCGAACGATCGCGTTGTTCGACGCAGGCGAAACCGGAGTCGACGTCGACATCGTGGACGTCGAGTCCGGCCGCTCCTACGGTTCGGCGCGATCCACGGCCATCAGCGGTGCCTCCTTCGATGCAGTGGTCCGGGAACACATACTCGGTCTCGGCATAGTGCGTCCGCCCCAATCTCCGGACGAAGACAGTGCGCTGACGGCCTTCTGCCGCGGAATCAAGGAAGCACTGTCCTCGCACCTGACCACCAGCACACCCGATGGCGAGCACATCCTCCTCGAGCGCCACATCTTCGAGCTGTCGATTGCACGCTCCACCGAGGAGGCCGCCGAGACGGTGCGCCGACTCGGTCGCGAAGCCGAGTTCTATCCCGACGCCGTCATCGCCATCGGCGGGACGTCCAACGTTCCGTTGGTCCGGGCCACCCTCGAACGCTTCCTGCAGCTGCCGGTCATCGTCCCGGACAGGCCCGAGCTGGTCGTCGCCGGTGGTGCCGCAGTGCATGCCACCCATGTCGATGCGACCCACGTGCCGCCCCTCGTCTCGCACCGTCCAGCACTCGCGCGACTCGGCATGATCGCACTACCGATCGCAGGCGTCATCGCCGCGATCGGACTGTTCACCGCACTCGGATCCAGCGACGAGAGTCAACCGCTGAGCACCCCCGCCAGCGTCGGTGATTCGGTTCCGCGAACCACCACGCCTGCGGCCTCCAGCACCACGACGGCCACATCGTCACCGATCCCCGACATCCCACCTCCCCCACCGACCACCACCGCGCCTCCGGCTGCTGCCGCCGATTCCTCGCCCTACGTGCAGTACCAGCAGCCGCACTACTACCCGCCTGCACCTCCGCCTGCCCCGACCGTGCCCCTGCCACAGATTCCGGGCGTTCAGATGCCCGTCATCCCGTTACCGGTATTGCCGCGCCTGCCGTTCTGACCGGCCGCGTTCTCACCCGTCGGACAGATACGGAAAGATCCTCGCTCATGGCCACCACTGCGCAATGGATCGAAGGTGCGCGACCGCGCACACTCCCGAACGCGATCGCCCCTGTCCTCGTCGGCACCGGTGCGGCCGTGTCGCTGGACGGAGGAGTGTGGTGGAAGGCGCTGCTGGCGTTGATCGTCTCGTTGGCTCTGATCGTCGGCGTCAACTTCGCCAACGACTACTCCGACGGAATCCGCGGCACCGACGACGATCGAGTCGGGCCCCTCAGGCTGGTCGGTTCGAAGGCCGCGTCCGCCGGAGCCGTCAAGAAAGCCGCCATCGGTTGCTTCGCAGTCGGTGCAGTGGCCGGACTGGTCCTGGCTGCGACGAGCGCGTGGTGGTTGGTCATCGTCGGACTCGTCTGCATCGCCGGTGCCTGGTACTACACCGGCGGCTCGAAGCCGTACGGCTACAGCGGTTTCGGTGAGATCGCCGTGTTCGTGTTCTTCGGTCTCGTTGCGGTTCTCGGCACCCAGTTCGTGCAGGCCGAGACGATCGACTGGGCGGGAGTACTGGCAGCGGTGGCCGTCGGATCGTTCTCGAGTGCAGTCCTGGTTGCCAACAACCTTCGCGACATCCCCACCGACACCGAATCCGGGAAGCTCACTCTCGCAGTGCGATTGGGCGACGCCCGCACCCGCTACCTGCATCTCGCACTACTGGTCGTGCCGTTCGCGATGACCGTCGCTCTGATCGCTCGCACCCCATGGGCACTGGTCGGCCTGCTCGCGCTCCCCTTCGCCGCTCGCGCGAATTCCCCGGTGCGCAAGGGAGCTCACGGATTCGAGCTGATTCCTGCACTGCGCGATTCGGGCCTGGCGATGCTCGTCTGGGGCGCGAGCACCGGCGTGGCGTTGGCCTTCGCCTAGCGCTTGTCGGGAACGAACGCGCCCAGCAGAAAATTCACGATCGAGATGATGATCGCGCCCCAGAACGCCGCGGCAAACCCGACAATCTCGAGGCCGTAGCCGGTCTGCGACGACAGCCAACCCGTCAACAACAGCATCAACGCGTTGATCACGAGAGTGAACAGCCCGAGAGTCAGAATCAGCAGTGGCAGCGACATGAGCTGCACCAGCGGCTTGATGAACGCATTGACGACCGTCAACACGGCCGCGATACCGAGCAGCACCACGATGTCCCACCCATCGCCGCGCCCCGAGCTGGTGACAGTGATGCCGTCCACGAATTCCTTGGCAACCCAGATGGCAACGGCGTTGATCACGAGCCGAATCAAAAAGTTCATGGCGCCATCGTAGGGTTCGTCAGCGTCCCACGGCTACGACGTATTCAGCGCTCCAAGTCGATGTCGACAGTTACTCGCCCACGATCGTCACGAGTCGCCACGGCAAGGCCGGAATGATGGACGCCGCCGAGGTCGACATCGACTCGACCGCCGTCGTTCTCGAAATTTCGCCACCAGTTCTTCTTGTCCGGCACGGCCACCGCAACTTTCACGTGATTGCCCGTTCGCTTGTAGGCCACAGGCAGTGAGAACTCCTTGCCGGATTTTCGGCCGGTGTAGGTCAGGATTCCCATCGACCGCCCCAGCACTCTGTCGAGTACCGGTGCCTTCATGACGACCACAAAAACCTTGTTGAACGCTGCTGCCGACTTCTGAAAGGTGTTCACTGTGCCGCCTCCGGGATTGCCCTGCACGTGCTGCCGAGCGTAGCGGCGTCGCAGGCCGATGGAGTCGTCACTGCGAAGACACACCGTCCTCCATCGAGGCCCATCAGCGTCAGAACTTGTCGGTGGTCGGTTCTACACTTCTCGGCAACGGGTCGAATACGAGTTCGACTCTTCGTCGCTGGGGGGTGACATGGGGCTACGCGAGTCGACGTGGATGGCGGACGATCACTGTGCACTCGCCGACGTTCTCGGTGCGCGCCGGACGATAAACGCCGCCGCAGCATCGGAACTGGCGCTCATGGACGACTACGTTCATGGCCGAACACTATGCGCCTCGCCGTGGGACACAGGAGTGACCGAAAAAGATCTGTACAGCTCGGCGATCTGCGAACTTGCTGCGGCACTGTCGTCCACCTTCGCCGCCGTTCACAACAAGCTTCAAATGTGGCGTCAACTGCGTCCCCTCGTACGGAACAGTTTCATCGACGGCTCGCTCGACATGGAGCGGGTCAAGACGATCCACGACCATCTGCTTCATGCGCGTCCGGAAACAGTCGTCGCCATCGAACCCGAGGTTCTCAAAGCTGCCGCAGAAATGGCACCGGGCACCCTGGGTCGCGAGATCGACCGACTGCTCACCGAAGCCGATCCGGATTGGGACCGCGAAGTACGCAAGCGTGCCGCGCGCACAGAGAAGCGCATCCGGGTTCGTCGACGGGCACGAGGACTGTCGAGCCTCACCGCCGTGATGACCGACGGCGAAGCCGACGAACAGCTTTCGCGAATCGGTGCCGAAGTCTCCCGCTTGCACCCCGAGGATCCGCGTTCGGACGATCAACGACGGGGCGACGCACAGACTGCACTGATGCGCGGCGAGACACTGCTGTGCGAGTGCTCGACGTGCCTGACCTCTCGAGGTGACGTCGCGGATACCGAGGCTCCCGAACACGGTGAGCCGGTGGCAGTGAAGCCCGAACGTTCGGACGCAAATGCCGACGCCACCGGTGAAACAGCCACCGAGGGAACGAGTTCCGCACCGCCGGGACCCGAGCGCCCGACGAGGGAGCAACTGGACAAGTCACCGACGGACCCACTCCCACCCGATACAACGACTCGATCGAGACCGGGCGGAGGGACCTTGATCGAACGCTGGCGTGCCATCGTCGAGAACAATCCTCGCGCAGTCCACGCCCTACACCCCGACGGCCACGGAGGCATGACGACCCCGCCGCCGGGGGCACTGACCTACGGCCCGAGCAGGGCCCTTGCCGCGCAGGTTCGGGCCGAACATCCGTACTGCCTGCATCCTGGCTGCAACGTGCCTTCGGAGCGGTGCGACCTCGACCACATCGTCGAATTCGATCGGCAGAATCCGGAGCGAGGGGGTTGGACGATCCAGACGAACATCGGACCACGCTGCCGGCTCCACCACAACCTCAAAACGCGCAAGCTCTGGCGCACCGAACTACTACCGGAAGGTGTCCTTCATATCGCCGACCCTCTCGGAAATCACTACTTCACCGCGCCGACCCTGTGAAAACCGATCGCATAGGGTTGGTTCGGTGAGCACCGCGAATCTGACCCGGACCGAAACTCGTAGGCGATCGCGCCACATCAGCGGGGTGAATTACCGCGTTCACCTGGATCTTCTACGCGCAGAGGATGCGGACCTCGACACCTTCGAGACCGTGACAACCATCGAATTCGACGCGACCACGGCTGCGACATGGGTGGATTTCATCGGTGCAGCAGTCGACGAAGTCACCGTGAACGGCATCGACACGGCGGTCGATTACGACGGCTCCCGGATTCAACTGGTCGGGCTCGCCGAGCACAACATCGTCCGGATTCGTGCGCAGGGACGGTACAGCCGGTCGGGTGAAGGACTACATCGGTTCGTCGATCCCGTCGACGACAACGTCTACCTCTACACGCAGTACGAACCGGCCGATGCACGCCGGGTGTTCGCGAACTTCGAGCAACCGGACCTCAAAGCCCCATTCACTCTGACGGTCACGGCTCCACCGAAATGGACCGTGCTTTCGAACCGCGAGGGAGTCACCGCCGACACGGTCACCACATTCGCGCCGACCCTGCCGATATCGACCTACATCACCGCAGTTGCGGCCGGTCCGTATCACCGCGTCCAATCGTCCTGGACGCGAGGCGAACTCACCGTCCCCCTCGGCGCCTATTGCCGCGCGTCTCTCTCCGAGCACTTCGACGCCGAGGACATCTTCGACACCACGAAGCGGGGCCTGGACTTCTTTCACGACAAGTTCGACTACCCGTACCCGTTCGGAAAGTACGACCAGATCTTCGTCCCCGAGTACAACCTCGGCGCGATGGAGAATCCCGGCCTCGTCACGTTCACCGAATCGTACGTATTCCGTTCTGCGGCAACCGAAGCTCAGTACGAAGCCCGCGCAAACACGATTCTCCACGAGATGGCGCACATGTGGTTCGGCGACCTCGTCACGATGCAGTGGTGGGATGACCTGTGGCTCAAGGAATCCTTCGCGGACTTCATGGGTGCGTACGCGTCGGCCGAGGCCACCCGATTCACCGATGCCTGGGTCAGCTTCGCCAATCGGCGGAAAGCGTGGGCGTACCTGCAGGATCAGCTCCCGACCACCCACCCGATCGTCGCGGACATCACCGACCTCGAGGCCGCGAAGCTCAACTTCGACGGCATCACCTACGCCAAGGGGGCGAGTGTCCTCAAACAACTCGGGGCGTTCGTGGGTGCAGACGCCTTCTTCGCAGCGTCCCGCACCTACTTCCGCACCCATGCTTTCGGGAACACCACACTGACCGATTTGCTGAGCGACATGTCCACCGCGAGCGGACGCGACCTCGACACCTGGGCTGCAGCATGGCTGCAGACCACCGGTGTCTCCACGCTCAGTTACACCGGCGATGCCGTCGAGCAGACAGATCCGCGGCCTCACCGAATTGCCGTCGGGCTCTACGACCTCGACGAGGCCGGGAATCTGACGAGAACCGACCGTCGAGAGCTCGACATCACCGAGGCACGAACGCCGGTCGACTTTCCCGATGCCGCGCTGGTTCTGCTCAACGACGACGACCTGACGTACGCCAAGATCCGATTCGACGAGCGCTCGACTACCACCGTGCGGAACCACCTCGATCGCATCGTCGATCCTCTCGCCCGAGGCCTGGTGTGGTCGGCGCTGTGGAACTCCACCCGCGACGCCGAGCTGTCTGCACTCGAATATATCGACATTGCAACCCAATTCGCACCGAACGAACCCAAGATCGGCCTGCTGTCAGCGGTCACGGCGAACGTGGCGTACACCCTCGAGCACTACCTTCCGAAGGACCGACGGGCCGAACCGATCCGGCAGTGGCTCGAGGCGTCGTGGACGCAACTGCACGCGAGCGAGCCTGGGAGCGATACCCAGTTGGTGTGGGCGCGAGCCACTGCGGCCGCGGCCCAACTCGACGGCTCCCGCGCAGCCGACTTGCGCGCACTTCTCGACGGCACGGCTACGGTGTCGGGCCTACGTCTCGATCCCGACCAGCGCTGGTCGTTCTGGTTGGCTCTGGCCGCAACCGGGAACGCGACCTCGGCCGAGCTCGACGCAGAGCTGGCCTCCGATGACACCTCGTCGGGACGTACCGCGCACACCGCAGCGTCGACGGCGATACCCGATGCCGAGGTCAAAGCGAGGGCGTGGACTGCGATCACCGAGCGCGACGATGCGTCCAACGATGTTCTCGACGCCTTCATCACCGGCTTCGGAGCGGGGCACCGACCGGACCTGACCCAGCCTTACGACAACCGGTACTTCGAGTCCATCTCCTCGTTGTGGACCTCGCGCAGCATCGAGATCGCCAGGCGAATCGTCGTCCGCTTGTTCCCGCAGCAGTCGTCGACGGAGGCCGCGGACAGCTGGATCGCCGAGCACGAATGGGCACCGGCGGCCCTGCGGCGCTTGGTGATCGAGCAACGAGACCACTTGGCGAGGAGCCTGCGGGTGCAGGCGCGGCTAGGGTGATGACCATGCTCATCACCGACTCTCGTCGCTCACTTGCCACGTCCGCACTCGCTGCCGGAGGTCTGCTCGGCGGCTTCGCCGTTGCCCGGAAGTCGCACAATCGTCAGCTCGGCGGAGCGGTTCTGGCAGCCGTCGGCGTGGCATGTACGACTCGGTGGCAGAAGTCTTCCGGTTCGACCCGCGCCGGTGTGCTGCTCGGGACCTACCTCGTTGCGTTCGGTGCTTCGCACCCGCTGGCCAAGAAGATCGGTGCCTGGCCGGCGGTCGGGGCGGTGTCCGCTGCAACTGCGGCGGCATCGATGGCGGTGAGCAAGTAGCTCGCCTCAGAGCACCCCGGTACGAATGAACTGTTCGAGGGCTGCGGTCGGTTCGTCGAGATCCATCCCCTGGTTCGAGACCCAGGTGTCGTCGAAGTAGGTCTGCGAATACCGATCTCCGCCGTCGCACAGCAGCGTCACCACACTGCCACTGCGGCCTGCGGCGATCATCTCCGCGATCAATCCGAAGGCACCCCAGATGTTGGTGCCCGTCGATCCGCCCACTCGTTTGCCGAGTGCGTCCGAGGTGAATCGTGCGGCGGCCACGGAGGCGGCGTCGGGCACTGCGATCATGCGATCGATCACCTGGCCGACGAACGAGGGTTCCACGCGCGGTCGGCCGATGCCCTCGATCCGGGAGGACAGTCCTGTCTCGTAGCCCGCGTCCCCGGACTCGTAGCCGCCGATGAACGCCGAATTCTCGGGGTCCACCACTGCCAATTGCGTTGCATGCCTGCGATATCGGATGTAGCGGCCGATGGTGGCGCTGGTTCCTCCGGTCCCCGCACCGACGACCACCCAGTCGGGAATGGGGCATTCCTCGAGCCGAAGTTGGTCGAAGATGGACTCCGCGATGTTGTTGTTTCCGCGCCAGTCGGTGGCCCGTTCGGCGTGTGTGAACTGGTCCATGTAGTGACTGTCGGGCTCGGCCGCGAGTCGATGCGCCTCGGTGTACATCTCGCCGGGCCGATCGACGAAGTGGCACCTTCCACCATGGGACTCGATGAGTGCGACCTTGGCCGGGCTGGTGCTCCGTGGCATCACGGCGACGAACTTCAGTCCGAGCAGTCCGGCGAAATACGCTTCACTGACGGCAGTGGAGCCCGACGATGCCTCGATCACCGTGGTGCGTTCGGTGACCCAGCCGTTGCAGATTGCGTACAGAAAGAGCGACCGAGCCAGCCGATGCTTCAGGCTGCCGGTGATGTGCGTCGACTCGTCCTTGAGGTATAGCGAGATTCCCCAGGCTGCGGGGAGGGGGTATCGCAGCAGGTGCGTGTCGGCGCTGCGCTGGGAATCGGCCTCGATCAACCGGACCGCGTTGTCGACCCATGCCCGTGACCCGGAGTGATCGACCGACCTGGTCATTTCTTGCCGTCTTCACCGCGCAGCTTCGACTGCAGGTCCGCGCGGGCGGCGCGCCTGTCCTCGTCGACAGCTGCGATGGATTCGTTCACGCGGATGCGCATGTTCTTGAACAAGAGCAGCGACAGTGGCAGCGAGATCAGCACCGAGAAAATCGCGGCCACGAGCACCGGAACTTCGACGCCGAAGAGTAAACCGACGCCGACGATGACGGCGGCGATCACGATGACGAGCGCCAGTCGCGCGAAGGTGTAGACACCGAGGTTGACGGCGAGAGACTTCTTCGCCGACCTACCTGGCGCGACATTTTCGCTGGTCGGATCGTTGCTGTCGGCATTCGTCGCGTCACTCACGGGTCCCAATCTACCGGGCTCGGCCGGCACTCCGACCCACCCCCGGCATGACCGATTTGTCCATTACCTCCCCTTTACCAACCTTGTATCAGTCGAGTACCTAGGGGTTCGAGTGCAACCATGGGGATCGAACGCAAGAGACCGATATCTCCGGTTCGACGCATATGCGCCGAACCGAATCGTAGGAGGACACGACAGATGAGCGCACCCACATTCCACAAGGCTCAGGACTCACTTCTCACGCCGGGTCAGGTAGCCGCGCTTTTTCACGTCGATCCCAAGACGGTGACACGCTGGGCACACGCCGGCCGCCTCGGTTCGCTCCGCACTCCGGGCGGGCACCGTCGATTCCGTGAGACCGAGGTCATGCAACTGCTGACCTCTCTGACTACGGAAGCCGGCGCACACCACTGATTCGCAAGCCCCGGAGAGCACACCGCCCGCGGTAGCCGCACCCTGACGAACTCATCGAACATTCTCAGGAATCTTCGACGCTCGACGGGTGCGGGGGCCGTTGCATCACGGCTACCCTCGTAGTAGGAGGTGCGTCGTGATCTATCTATTGGCGTTGATCGGCTTGGTGGCAGTGATCGTGCTGTTCTGGAAGGCATTCGGACCCAGCACCCAGGCTCCACCGACCCGCACTGTCGGACCCGATGACGATCCCGATTTTCTGTGGCGAATCAACCGTGAAGCTCGCCGCGGAGGGAAAGACGGGACCGAGGCCGGTACCGAACCCAGTGAGTAAGGTCCGGTAGTTCTCAGTTGCGGTGGGAAGCGGTGGGCGCGTCGGGGAATCCTGCCGCTACCGCCGCCGCGACTTCCAACAGTGCCTTTCGCGTGCGACCACGAAGACGATCGAGTTCGATTTCCGCCCCCTCCTCGAGATGCGGGTCGAACGGGATCGTCCGCACCCGAGCGCACCGCTGCTCGAAGTGTTCGACAACTTTGTGCAGGTCGATTTTTCCGGCTCTCGGCCGAACCCCGTTGACCACCGCAACCGATTTGGCGACCAGTTCGCGGTAGCCGTGCGCATCCAGCCAATCCAACGTTGCCGATGCACTCCGTACGCCGTCCACCGAGGCCGAGCTGACCACCACCAGAGTGTCGGTTCCCTGGAGAATGCTCTCCATGGCCGAGTGCATCAGACCGGTGCCGCAGTCCGTGATGACGATGCTGTAGAACTTCTCCAACAGCGACGCGGCGCGATCGTAATCCTCACCGCTGAACGCCTCCGAAGCCGCCGGATCCGAATCGGATGCCAGTACTTCCAGCCGATGCACGTTCTGCGACGTGTAGGCCCTGACGTCGCTGTAGCGGTCCAGAGACTGTATGTCGCGCAACAGGTTACGAACGGTGGCGGTCGTCTCGGGCGGTACCTTCTGCCCCAGCGTTCCACGATCGGGGTTGGCATCGATAGCGATCACCCGATCACCTCGAATCTCGGCGAACGTCGAGCCGAGTGTGGCCGTCGTCGTGGTCTTACCGACACCCCCCTTCAGCGACAGCACCGCGACGCGATAACACCCGGCAAGGGGCCGATCCACCTGCGCGGTCAAAGCCAGGCGTCGCTGCTGGGTGGCACTGTTACCCACATCCAGACGACCGCGGGACATCGAATACAGCGCCCGACGCCACCCCGACACCGGCGGCGCATTCCCTGATCGGACGAGCAACGAACTGCCGAGATCGAGCGAGGACACCTGCTGCGGGACCAGGTGCTCACCCGTCCGACTCGGGTCAACGGCCGGCATCGCTCCTGGCGCGACCATCAACGCGTCGCCCGGGCCATGCCCAAGCGGCTGAGGCCGACTCGGATGTGGCTGATGCTGCGGTTGCGGCTGAGGCCACTGACCGGGCTGAGGCCCCCACTGATTCTGGGCGTTCCACTGATTCTGGGGATTCCATTGCCCCTCCGGCGCGAACTGCCCATGCGGGTTCTGCGGTACCCAATTGTTCTGCGCCCCAGCTTGATTCTGCGCCCCACCGAAATTCTGCGACCCACCGAAATTCTGCGGAGCCCAATGGTTCTGAGACACCGGGTTCTGAGACACCGGGACCTGCGGCGGGGGCGGTCCCGATACGACGGGTGGGCTCGGGATCTGCCCGGCTTCGGGCGGTGCGGGTGCAGGAATTGGTTTCACGGGGGTCTTCGGCGGTGCCACGGGCGTCGACGGTGTTGCCGTTGCGGTCTTGTCCACCTCGGCCGGGGTCGCGGCGACCGCGGCCTCCTTCGCCGGTGCAGACCCGTCCTTCGGTTGGGCAGCGGATTCGGCGGCCCTCGGTGCAGGAACCGGCGGCGGTGTCGGCGCGGGCTCGGGCTGCGATACGGGCGGATCGTCGACGCTTTCGGGCGGCATGGTGATGGGGGTCGATCGAAATGGCTCTCGCTGCGCCGCGGCCTTGGCCTCCGGCTCGGCTACGGCGGCGGTTGCGCCGGCCGCCAGATCGGATCGAACGGGAGGTGTCGCCGGCAGGGGCACGTGTTCTTCGGGAACGTCGTCGTCCAGTGGCCGGACGGGTTGCCAGTTGTTCTCGTGCCGATCGGCCATGACCGATTCCCCCCAGTTCGCGTCCCACATCGAAGATCCGTGCTCGGATGTGTCCCCCATCGAGCCGGATCGGACGCTACCAGCTGGCAGGCGAGAGTGGAGCCTGCGGAACGACCCGAAGATTCAGAAGTGGAGCTTGTGAACGAGGAGAAGGTCAGTTCAGTCCCGCGTAGCTGTGCAGTCCCGAGACCACCATGTTGATGATGAAGAGGTTGAAGAGCATGGCGGTGAATCCTGCGATGTTGATCCAGGCGGCGCGGGTGTTGCGCCATCCGGAGGTGGCGCGGGCGTGCAGGTAGGCGGCGTAGATGATCCAGGTGATGAACGACATCGTCTCTTTGGGGTCCCAGCCCCAGAAACGTCCCCATGCGGCTTCGGCCCAGATTGCGCCGAGGATGACGCCGGCTCCGAAGAGCGGGAAGGCGACGATGGTTGTCTTGTAGGCGAGTCGGTCGAGGGCTTGGGCGTCGGGCAGCTTGGAGGCGAACTTGCCCCAGAATCCCAGGCTTTCCTCACCGAGGGGCTGCTTGATGCGCAGCAGGAACAGCAGGGAGGCGACGCCGGAGACCAGCAGAATGCCGCTGCCGACGCTGACGATGGTGACGTGGATGGGCAGCCAGTACGAGCGCAGCGCGGGGACGACCGGAGCGGCGTCGGCGTAGAGCTTGGTGGCGGCGAAGAACATCAGCACGATGATCGGTGCGAGGACGAATACGAGCATCGGGCGCATCGTCTTCTTGCGCAGCGCGACCACCGAGGTGAGGGCCGCGGCTGCGGTGGCCATGGTGACGAACTCGTACATGTTGCCGAGCGGGAAGCGGTGGGTGGCGAAGCCGCGGAGCACCACCGAGGCGATGTGCAGTGCGAGGGCCGGGGCGAGCAGTGCGAAGCCCATGCCTGCGAGTCGATCGGAGAGCGGTCGCTTCGGCGTTTCCACGACGCGTCCCGGTCGGCTGTCGGCAACGGGGGCACCGGCGCCGACGAGTTCCTTGGCCTGGACGGCCGTCGCCTTGGCGGAGGCGTACTGGGCGATGAGCAGGACGAATGCGAGCACGTAGATGGTGAACGCTGATTCGAAGGACCAGTCGCTGTACTGCGAGAGGGTCTCGTTGATCGGCATCGGTCAGTTCTCCTGTTTCGAGGTGTCGCCGAGCAGGCGGGTGCACAGGCGGTCGAACTCTTCGCCCCACCCCGCCTGATCGGTGCGTGCAAGTCCGCCGAGGTCTACTACAGTACGTCGTGCCTGGGCGTCGGCCGTGAGTCGGACCCAGATTCTGCGACGCTTGATCACCAGTGAGACGAGCAGTCCGCCCATCATCGTGAGTGCGAAGACGAGCACCCAGGTCTGCGCGGGGTCGTGCGAGACCTGAAGGTTGACGAATTCCTTCGCTCCGTCGAACGTGACGACGGTGCCGTCGCTCAGCGTCGCGGATTCTCCCGGCATCAGGTTGACGCGGTCCTGTTTGACGAGGCGTCCCTGGGCGATCATTTCCTGGTCGAGCGAGAAGATGGACTGCGGCAGTCCGGTGTCGAGTCCGGTGTCACCCTTGTAGATGTCGATGGCGACGGCTGGGTCGTTCATGGCGGGGAAGCTCGACGACAGCAGACTGCCGTGGAACGACGCCGTCGGTGCGAACAGTCCTTCGATGGCGATCTGGTTCTTCCGGCGGTCCAGGGGGTCGGTGTAGAGGCCGCCGGGCGGGTCGACGCGCAGCACTCCGCTGGAGAGGAACGTCGTGGCGTCCGTCGGCTGCCATTGGATGGTGTCGGTGCGGGTTTCGCCGTTGGGGAACGTCACGGTGAAGGTGGGTGCGTAGCCGTGGCCCTGCAGGTAGACGCGGTCCCCTGCCACACGCAGTGGGTGGTTGACCTGAAGTTGGTCGTCGCGCCAGACGTTGTCGGTCAGGTCCTGACCTGCCTGGTACTCGATGTTGGAGGTGAACATCTCGGCCTGGCCGTTGTCGAGGTAGTCGGCCGTGAAGTCCTTGACGCGCACGCACAGTGGTTCGAGGTCGGTGCCGTCGACGAGGTTGCCTGCGCGGAACGAGTCGTAGTTCGCCGGGGTCGAGGTGCAGAAGCCTGGGCCGTCGTCGGCGATGACGATGCGGTTGCCCTCGTAGCCGAGCAGCTTGCCCATGGCGATGGCGGCGAGCAGTCCGACGAGCGAGAGGTGGAAGACGAGGTTGCCGAGTTCACGGACGTAGCCCTTCTCCGCCGACAGCGTCACTGCTCCGCCGTCTTCGGTTCGCTGGGCGACGCGCCAGCCGCGCAACTGAGTGCGCACCTGTGCGGCGATCTCCTCCGGCGTTCCGTCGACGTCGTAGCGGGTGTGGTGCGGCAGGCGCGAGAGGTTGCGGGGCGCGCGAACGGGCTTGGTGCGCAGTTGCTTCGCGTGCTCGATGCAGCGCGGCAGGATGCAGCCGATCAGCGAGATGAACAACAGCGCGTAGATCGCGGTGAACCAGAAGCTGCCGAAGACGTCGAACAGTTCCAGCTTGTCCATGATCGGGCCGAGGGTCGGGCGGTTGGCGATGTATTCGTCGACCTTGCCCGCGTTGAGGCTGCGCTGCGGCACCAGGGCACCGGGTACCGCGGCGAAGGCCAGCAGGAACAGCAGCACCAGCGCGGTGCGCATGCTGGTCAGGCCACGCCAGGTGTTGCGGACCAGGGCCACTCCCCTGCCCAGCATCGATTGCTTGTGGGGCGGTGACGCTTCGGTGCGCTCTTCGGTGTCGGCGGTCATATCGGCAACACCACATCGGAGACGAAGGCGTCGCGCACCCAGCCGACGAATTGATCCCAGGCACCGGTGACCAGTGCAATTCCTACCGCTATCAACATGATTCCGCCGAACACCTGTATCTGTCGTGCGTGTGTACGTAGCCAGCCGACGCCTCGCAGCGCGCTGACCGAACCGAACGCGAGGATCACGAACGGTAAGCCGAGGCCGAGGCAGTAGGCCACGATGAGGACGACGCCTCGCGCTGCCGTCGTTCCGTCGGTCCCGGCGGCGAGTGAGATGACGCCCGCGAGCGTCGGCCCAAGGCACGGAGTCCATCCGAGTGCGAACACGCCGCCGAGCAGCGGCGCTCCGGCCAACGAGCCGATCTGCTTCGGCTCGAAGCGCACGTCGCGCTGCAGGGCCGGGATCAGTCCGACGAACACCAGGCCCATCGCGATGGTGACGACGCCGCCGATCCGCATGAGCAGTTCGCGGTTGATCGCAAGGACGGAGATCGCTCCGAACACCGACGCGGTGGCGAGGACGAACACAACGGTGAATCCGAGTACGAACAGTCCAGCCGCTCCGGCCACGCGCAACCGGCCGCTGCGCACTTTCGTCTTCACGGCCGCCTCGTCGGCGCTGACGGCCGGGGCGTCGGCTCCGACGACTCCGGCGAGGTAAGACAGGTAACCCGGCACCAGTGGAACGACGCACGGTGATGCGAAGGAGACGAGCCCGGCCAGGACGCAGGCACCGAGGGCCAGGATCAGCGGCCCGGAGGCCGCGGCTTCCTGGAAACTCGCGCCTATCCCGGCGAGATACATCGTCTCGGTCACGGCTGCACTGGCTCCTCGGCTGCCACGCGTTCGACGACGGGTTGCAGGTCCTCGGCGAGCAGCTCACGCAGGAACACTGCCGCGACGCGATGCTGCCGGTCGAGTACAACGGTGGTCGGGATGACCGAGGTGGGGACGCCGCCGAGCGCGTTCAGGGTGCGCATCGGCGGGTCGTAGATCGACGAGTAGCTCACGTTGTTGCTGACGACGAAGTCCTGCGCGGCGGTCTGCGACTCGTCGCGCACGTTGATGCCGAGGAATTCGACGCCCAGGGACTTGGTGGCCTCGTAGACATCTTCGAGGTCGTCGGCCTCACCGCGGCACGGACCGCACCACTGGCCCCAGACGTTGAGGACGACGACGTCACCGTCGTAGTCGGACAACGAGGTCGTCTTGCCCTCGGTCATCAGATCCGGCCCGGACAGTTCGCCGATGGTGCCGCGCTCGTCGGGCTCGTAGAAGATGTCGGTCTTGCCGCCGGGTGAGACGAACTGGAAGGTGCCACCCTGCGCCACTGCGTCGGTGCCGGTCGAGCAGCCTGCGACAAGAGCGATCGCAGACGCTGCACAGACGGCGAGGAAGAATCTACGCACCGGAGATCCTCGGATCGGATGCTCCCGCGGGCTCGGAGTAGACGAGGTCGACGAGCTGATCCCCCTCGTAGACCAACGAGGTCAGTGACGCGAGCCCGCACTGACGATTGCGCGGGTCGTGCCAGAGCCGGTCACCCTGCAGGAATCGGCGCAGAGTCCACACCGGCAGCTGGTGGCTGACGCAGACGGCCTCGTGCCCGACGGCTTCGACGCGGGCCGCGTTGACGGCGGCGAGCATGCGGTGCGCGATCTGCAGGTACGGCTCGCCCCAGGACGGGGTGAAAGGATCGCGAAGCTTCCACCAGTGCCTGGGCCTGCGCAGCGCTCCGTCACCGACGGCGACTCGCAGCCCCTCGAATTCGTTGCCTGCCTCGATGAGGTTCTCGTCCTCGGCGATCGTCAGGCCGTGAGCCGCGGCGATGGGTCCGGCGGTCTCCTGCGCGCGCAGGAGCGGCGATGCCACGACGTGGGTGATGTCGTGGCCGGCGAGCGCGTCCGCCACCGACTTGGCCTGAGCCTGGCCGGTCACCGACAGCTTGAAGCCCGGCAACCGCCCGTACAGGATGCCCTTGGGGTTGTGCACCTCGCCGTGCCGGAGGACGTGCACGATGGTGCGCGTCGTCGAGTGCGGATGTGCTGCGGGGGCCTCGGTCACGTCGGGGTCCTGTTTCTCGTTGGTCGGGTGGGGAAATCAGTTCTGTGTAGACGTCACAGCGGGGCCGTGGCGGCGGCCGCTGCTTTCGCGGCGGCGGGGGCTGCGTCGGCGATGATCTCGAAAGCTCGGTCGTCGAGGGCGGCGGAGACGAACCAGGCCTCGAATGCGCTCGGCGGCGGGTAGACGCCGCGCGAGAGGAAAGCGTGGAAGAACGCCGGGTATCGCCACGTCTGCGCGGCCTTGGCCTGCGCGTAATCGGTGACGGGCCCATCGGAGAAGAACACACTCACCATAGTGCCCGCGAACTGCACCTGATGGGTGACGCCTTCGGCCGTGAGGGCGTCGCCGAGCAGTGTTCCGAGTCGCTGCGAGTTGGTCTGCAGCTTCTCGTAGACGGCTGCGTCGGCCAGTTGCAGACTCGTCAATCCGGCGGCGACGGCGACGGGGTTACCGCTGAGCGTGCCTGCCTGGTACACCGGCCCGGCCGGCGCGAGGTAGGCCATCACGTCCGCTCGACCACCGAATGCGGCGGCAGGCAGTCCGCCGGACATCACCTTGCCGAAGGTGTAGAGGTCGCCCGCGACACCGTCGATGCCGTACCAACCGGCGGCGCTGACGCGGAATCCGGTCATCACCTCGTCCATGATCAGCAGCGCGCCCTGCTCGGTCGCGAGGCGGCGCAGCCCCTCGTTGAAGCCGGCGACCGGCGCAATCGCTCCCATGTTGCCTGCGGCCGCTTCGGTGATGATGCACGCGATCTGGCCGGGATTGGCCTCGAAGGCTGCGGTGACGGCGGCGAGGTCGTTGTAGGGAACGACGATGGTGTCCGACGCCTGTGCGCCGGTGACGCCGGGCGAGGTCGGCAGCCCGAAAGTGGCCAGTCCCGAGCCTGCGTCGGCCAGTAGGGCGTCGACGTGGCCGTGGTAGCAGCCGGAGAATTTGAGGATCTTGGTGCGGCCGGTGAAGCCGCGGGCCAGGCGCACTGCGCTCATGGTGGCCTCTGTGCCCGAATTCACAAGACGAACCTGGTCGACGGGGCCGACGCGGCGCACGATTTCCTCGGCGAGCTCGATTTCTCGCTCGGTGGGTGCACCGAACGACAGACCCGTTGCCGCTGCTTTCTGGACGGCCTCGACGATGGCCGGATGGGCGTGCCCATGGATCATCGGACCCCAGGACGAGATGAGGTCGACGTACGACTTTCCGTCGGCGTCGGTCATGGTGTATCCGCTGGCCTGCGTGATGAAGCGAGGCGTTCCGCCGACCGACGCGAATGCGCGTACCGGCGAGTTGACGCCGCCGGGGATCACAGCACTTGCGCGGGCGAACAGCTGGGCCGATACGGGGGCGTCGTCGCCGGGGGAAACAGTCACGTCCTCCAGTGTCCCAGGTTCGGCGGAATCACCAACTACAGGGCGTAATAATCGACGAAACGGGGAGTGGACCTGGTTTCGGCGATTGAACGCCCCCGCCTCGGGTATTTACTTTCGATGACAAACACCGATGGCGTCACCACAGTCGCCGAACTGATGTCCGAAGCCGGACTCTGCATGTTCACCACCGTCGGCCGAGACGGCCACCTCATCTCTCGTCCGATGGCGCTGCAGGAAGCCGAGTTCGACGGCGACCTCTGGTTCTTCGCCGCACACGACTCCCGCAAGGTGGCCGACATCGCGGCGAATCCGACGGTCAACGTCTCGTTCCAGTCCGGCGAAGGCTGGGTGTCCCTGTCCGGCACCGCGGCCGTCGTCGAGAACCGGACGAAGGCCGAGGAACTGTGGAACACCCGGGCGGCCACGTGGTTCGAGAAGAACCCCGATTCTCGTGAGGTGGCACTGATACACGTGGCTGCCGAAGGTGCGGAGTACTGGTCGACCCCCGGATCGAAGGTCTCCAACCTGATGGCCTACGCCAAGGCCAAGATCACCAACGAGCGGCCGAATATCGGCGAACACGCGGTCGTCGAGCTCGAGCTACCGCACAATTCGACCGACTAGTTCCGCTCGTGCCGGGGTGCTGTCGGGGGCACGTCCGGATCGCCCACGACGTTCCGGTGGCCTGTGACGTGGCGGTCGTCCGTCACGTTCCGATCGCCCGTCACATTGCGGTCGCCGGCGATGTCCCGGTCATCTGCGACGTTCCGGTCATCTCGCACGTTGCGGTCGTTTGTCATGTTCCGGCCGTTCTTGACGTCCGGGTCGATCCGATTCGCGCGCTCGAACTGCGAATCGACCTCGTCGCGGGACGACGCGGCGACACCCTGATGAGACTGCGCCTGCTGCGCAAGCTTCTCCGCCTCGGCGGCTTTGACGTCGGCCTCGGCCTGCGCCCGACGCGCCTTGGCCTCACTTTCGCGAGCCAGCAGCTCACGCTCCTCCACGATGGCCGCTTGATCGGCTGCCTTTTCGCGAATGTCGTTCGCTTCCAGCCTCTTTCGCTCCTTGCCTTTGCGCGCCACGATCAAGGCGACGGCAACAATCAACACTACGACGACTACTGCAACGATGATCCACACTGCGGTACTCATAATTGGAACTCCCGATCTGTTTCGAATGCCGAAGCGGCAGACGTTCCTCGTCGGTTACCCGAGTAACGAATCAGTAAACTCGCCGAAGATCGTGCGGGCGAGCGCACCGAATTCCTTCTCGTCCAACGCGCCTGCACCGCCGGGCGCCGATGCGATCAACTCGACGCCCGTCACGAGTGGCAACTCCTCCAGGTTGACCCGCGCCGCCAAACTCGGTTCGGTCGGCCACGACCCGATGACCAGGCCGGCACACGTCACGCCCGCTGCACGCACAGCTGCGACGGTCAGCACGCTGTGATTGAGCGTTCCCAGCTCCGCCCCTGCCACGACCAGCATCGATGCGCCGACGGCACCGGCGATGTCGAGCACGGTGAACCCTTCGGCACCCAGGCGCACCGCCACTCCGCCCGCGCCTTCGACCAGCACAAGGTCGTGGGCCGCGTCGAGCGCGCGCACAGTGTCGACCACAGCGTCGAGTTCGAGCATCGGCCGACCCGATCGACGGGCCGCGACATCCGGAGCCAGCGGCTCGGGGTACCGCGCCAGCTCCACTCCTCGAACGCCCGAAAGGCGTTGCACCACATCGATATCGGCCTCATCGGAGTAGTCACCCCCGACGCCGGTCTGCGCCGGCTTGCACACCGCGACGGTCCGTCCGCCTGCCCGTGCTGCCGCCGCGAGTGCTGCGGTGATCACGGTCTTGCCGACGCCGGTCGACGTTCCGGTCACGAGCAGAACCGTCACCGAAGAACCGCCGCATTCAACACCGCCGCGAGGACCGACGCTGCACGGTCGACATCGGAGTCGGTGAGATCGGCGCGCGCTGTCAATCGCAGCCGAGATGCGTTCGGGGGAACCGACGGTGGCCGGAAGCATCCGACGCGGACGCCGAGCTCGAGGCAGTCCCCCGCCGCGCGCACCGCACGCTGCGCGTCGCCCAGGACCACCGGAACGACTGCCGATGCGGTCGGTTCCACTCCTGCTGCAGTGGCCAGTTGTGTTGCCCGAGCACCGATTGCGGCCACGCGATCGGGTTCGCCTCGCAGCACTGTCAGCGCGGCCGATGCCGCGCCGACGGATGCAGGGGCGAGACCGGTGTCGAACACGAACGTGCGCGCACCGTGCAGCACCTGAGTGCGAACCGCGGCCGGCCCGAGAACCACTCCACCCTGCGACCCGAGGGCCTTGGACAACGTTGCGGTGATCACCAGGTCGGGTGCCCCGGCGAGGCCTGCTTCGTGGACGGCTCCCCGTCCACCGTCCCCGCGTACGCCCAATCCGTGTGCCTCGTCGACGACGAGCACCGCGTTCCGTCTCCGACACACCGCGTACAGCTCGGCCAGTGGCGCGAGATCGCCGTCGGCGCTGAAGACCGAGTCGGTCACCACGAGGGCCCGCTGTTCGGGACGCTCGCGCAACAGCTCGTCCACATGGTCGGTGTCGCAGTGCCGAGCGACGGCCACTCGCGCCCGAGACAGGCGACAGGCGTCGATGAGCGAGGCGTGCGACGCAGCGTCGGAGATCACCAGCGCGTCTCGGCCCGCCAGTGCCGTCACGATCCCGAGGTTGGCGGTGTAGCCGGAGGAGAACACCAGTCCGGCCTCGGCTCCGACGAACTCGGCGAGATCGTCCTCGAGGCGCTCGTGTGCCGTCGTGGTACCGGTGACCAGCCGCGATCCGGTGGATCCGGCACCCCATCGGCGCGCAGCAGCGCAGGCTCCGTCGATGACGGCCGGATGCCTGGACAGGCCGAGGTAATCGTTCGACGCCAGATCGAGGATCGTGTCCTCGGCCGTGCGGGGGATCACGATGCGCTCGAGGCCGGCCTCGCGTCGGGCGTGCGCGGTGGCGTCGAGCCAATCCAGAGCGGTCATGGCAGCACCATACTTGAACGCTGTTCAAGTACCGTCGCGCGCCACCGCCACCAGTGCATCGGCGATGGCAGAGACCTCCGCGCCGGTGCAGATGAACGGCGGCATCGCGTACACCAGACGGCCGAACGGCCGCAGCCACACCCCTGCGTCGACGGCGGCTGCCGTGGCCCGTGCCATGTCCACCGGGCTGCGCATCTCGACCACGCCGATGCCGCCGAGAACGCGAACGTCGGCGACTCCCGGCAGAGACCGGGCCGGTGCGAGGCCGTCGGCCAGCCCCGATGCCAGAGCTGCGACCTCGGTGCGCCAGTCGCGCGAGAGCAGCAATTCCACCGACGCCACCGCGATCGCGCACGCCAGCGGATTACCCATGAACGTCGGCCCGTGCATCAGGCCCCCGGCCTCACCGCCCGAGACGGTCTCGGCCACCTCGGTGGTGCACAGCGTCGCCGCCAAGGTCAGATATCCGCCCGTCAACGCCTTGCCTACGCAGATGATGTCGGGCGCGACTCCGGCGTGGTCGGCGGCGAACAACTCTCCGGTCCGACCGAACCCGGTTGCGATCTCGTCGAAGATCAGCAGCACGCCGTACTCGTCGGCCAGGCGGCGCAGTTCCGCGAGATAGCGCGCGTCGTGGAACCGCATCCCGCCCGCCCCCTGGACGATCGGCTCGACGATGATCGCCGCCAGTTCGCTCGCGTGCTCGCGGAGTACCCGCTCGAATTCGGCGACGTAGCCGGCGTCGAACTCCGTGGGCGGAGCCGGAGCGAACACCTGCTTCGCGAGCACATCGGTCCACAGCGTGTGCATCCCGCCGTCCGGATCGCACACGCTCATCGGAGCGAACGTGTCTCCGTGGTACCCGCCGCGCCAGGTCAACAGACGAGTGCGACCGTTCTCACCGCGTCCGCGCCAGTACTGCAACGCCATCTTCACCGCGACCTCCACCGAGACCGATCCGGAATCGGCGAGAAACACCTTGTCGAGCCCCGCGGGGGTGATGTCGACCAGCAACTCGGCCAACCGGGCCGCCGGAGCGTGTGTCAGTCCGCCGAACATGACGTGGCTCATCCGGCCCAGCTGATCGTGGGCGGCGGCGTCGAGCACCGGATGCCGGTAGCCGTGCACCGCCGCCCACCACGAGCTCATCCCGTCGATGAGTTGCCTGCCGTCGGCCAACGTCAGCCGCACTCCCGACGCACTGTCGACCACCAGCGGCGTCGCACCCGCCGGAAACCGACTGTAGGGGTGCCAGAGATGATCGGAGTCGATTCGACGGACGTCTTCGGAAGTCAGCACGCCAGAGCACACTGCCACAGCACCCGACCGGCCGTACCGAGACTGGACGGGTGCCGAAATGTCCGAATCCACTAGCATCGCAGCATGACGACGCGCACCGTGACCAGACTCGTAGGGGTGGTCGTGGCCGCAACTCTGACGCTGACCGCCTGCGGGGGCACGTCCGCAGCGCCCGTACCCACCACGACCGCTCCGGACTTCGCCGTCGACACCTCCACTCCCGTGGGCGCACTCAACGAACGCATCCTGCGGTGGATCAACGCCGAGAACGCACCCGACCCCGCCGAGGTCGAGGCAGTCACCGGCCCCGAGCTGGCCGAGGCCGTCGCACCGCTGGGCGGGCTCGCCACCCCACTCGAACAGTTGCGCGCCGGCGCGCCGAACGTGGCCACGAGCTTCGAGGCCGGTCCGAACTCCGGCATTCTGCACTTCACCACCGCGGGCATCCCGGCCACGATCACGACGTCGATCGATGCCGACGGCAAGCTCGACGGCTTCCTGGCCCGGCCGGACACTCCCACGGTCTCGTCGTTCGACGATCTGGACGCGGCACTGTCGAAGGTGGCTCCGAACTACTCCTACAGCGCGTCACGGCTCAACGGCGGTGACTGCGAGTCGATCTACTCCACCAACGCGGACTCGGTGCTTCCACTCGGGTCGGTGTTCAAGCTGTACGTCCTCGGCGCACTCACCGACGAGATCGAGGCAGGCACCGTCCGGTGGGACGAACAGCTCACCATTCGTGACAAGACCAAGAGCGCGCCGTCCGGCGAACTGCAGAATCTGCCCGACGGCACGAAGGTGTCGGTCCGCGACGCGGCCGAGAAGATGATCTCGTTGTCCGACAACACCGCCACGGATCTGCTGATGGATCGCCTCGGCCGCGAGCGGGTCGAACGCCAACTCGGAGTCATGGGGCATCACGATCCGTCGGTGATGACACCGATGATGGACACCCGGCAGTTCTTCGTCATCGGATTCGGCGATCCGAACATGCGGGCCGAGTGGTCGGGCGCAGACCCCGACTCCCGGGCCGAACTGCTCGAGCAGGCGGACGCGAGGCCGCTCGAGATCGACTTCGAGAACTTCCTCGAGAACCCGGCGTCGGCCGACGGGGTCGAGTGGTTCGCCAACGCGCAGGACGTCTGTGCCGCGATGGGTTACCTGGCCACGAGTGATGCGGCCGAGGAGAACCGTCGCATCCTGGCGATCACCCCGGGCATCCAGCTCGACGCGGCGCTGTGGCCGTATTCGGGGTTCAAGGGTGGCAGCGCGCCCGGAGATCTGGCGGGCGCGTTCCTGGCCACCGATGCGTCCGGTCAGGACTGGATCGTCACCGAACAATTCCAGGCCGATGGAGCGATCGATCTGATCCCGTCCAGCTACGCGTTCCTCGTTGCTCAGGAGGCGTTCGCGCTCCTGAAGTAGGTGTGATTTGTAACATCGATGTTACTGCTGCATTACACTCGCGGTCGTGGAGGCACAACACGAACCAGCCCAGCACGCCTGGCCGTCGGGCTTCAAGGAGTTCCTGGTCAGCGAATTCACCGACTTCAGCCCCCTGGTGAACAGGGCGCTGGAGGACAACTGTGCGTCGCTGTTCCACGACGGTCCGTACGCGAAAACGGGCTTCTGGCGCAACTGCAGAGCGGTGTTCAGAGAATTCGTCTGGCCGGTCTGACTTTCCGGCCCTCACGCGCGGCGGCAAAAGGTTACCGTCGAGTATGGCAACCACAACGGATCACCTTCGGAACACTCTGGACGGCCGCTGGCGAGATGTGAAGAACCAGGCGCGTCAGCAACTTGCACGCGACGAGTTCCGTCCGCACTACACGCCGAACACCGTCATCGCCCGCACGAAGGCAATGGAGCAGCTCAAGTTGCTCGCCGCTGCCGGTGCAGCCGACAACGGCTTCAAGAAGGAACACGGCGGCACCGGCGACGTCGGTGCAGCGGTGACGATGATCGAGATGCTCGCGATGAGCGACCTGTCGCTGATGGTCAAGGCCGGCGTCCAGTGGGGACTGTTCGGTGGTGCCATCGAGAACCTCGGCACCGAACGCCATCACGAGGCCTACGTCCCCAAGATCATCAGCCTCGATCTGCTCGGCTGCTTCGCCATGACCGAGACCGGACACGGCAGCGACGTGCAGTCGCTCGAGACCACGGCCACGTACGACCCGGAGACGGACGAGTTCGTCATCAACTCCCCGACGCCGTCCTCGCGCAAGGACTACATCGGCGGTGCCGCCGAAACCGCGACCGTCGCCGCCGTGTTCGCACAGCTCATCACCGCAGGCCCGGGCGAGGAGCCCGAGGGTCACGGCGTGCACTGCTTCTTCGTTCCGCTCCGCGACGAGAACGGTGACGATCTGCCCGGTGTCACCACCTCGGACTGCCAGTACAAGGGTGGTCTACCCGGCGTCGACAACGGCCGCCTCATGTTCGATCACGTCCGCATCCCGCGCGACAACTTGCTCAACAAGTACGCCGACGTGTCCGCCGACGGTACGTACTCCTCTCCCATCGAGAACAAGTCTCGACGGTTCTTCACGATGCTCGGCACGTTGATCCGCGGCCGCGTCACGGTCGGCGGCAGTGCCGCCGCGGCCGCCCGCGTCGCCCTCGACATCGCGACGCGATATGCGTTGCAGCGCAGGCAGTTCGCCGCACCCGATTCCGATCAGGAGGTCCTGATCATGGACTACCTGGTGCATCAGCGTCGACTGTTCCCGCTCATCGCCAAGTCCTACGCCCTGCAGTTCGCACAGAACGAGCTCGTGTCGAAGATGCACGAGCTGCAGACCGCGGACAACCCCGACGCCGAGGAGCAGCGCGAGCTCGAGTCCAGGGCGGCAGGCCTCAAGGCCGCGAACACCTGGCATGCGACCGCCGCGATCCAGGAAGCCCGCGAAGCATGCGGCGGCGCAGGCTATCTCGCCGAGAACCGATTGATCTCCCTCAAGGCCGACACCGATGTGTTCACCACGTTCGAGGGCGACAATCACGTGCTCACGCAGCTGGTCGCCAAGGAGCTGCTCACCGCGTACGCGGACGACGTCAAGTCCATGAGCCCGGTCGAATGGGTCAAGTTCGCCGCCGACATGGTGGGCGACCGCGTCGTCAAACGCACTGCGGCCCAAGCGATCATGCAGACCATCCTCGATCGACGTCAGGACAACGAGGAGGAGGGGTCGCTGTTCAACCGCGGCACCCAGGTCAAGATGTTCGAGGATCGCGAGGAGTACCTGCTCTCCACCGTCGCACGCCGGCTGCAGTCCAAGTCCAAGGAGACCAGCCCGTTCGAGGCGTTCAACGCGGTGCAGGATCACGTGCTCCATGCCGCGAGCGCGCATATCGACCGCATCATCTTCGAGGCGTTCATCGCCGGTATCGAATCGTGTGAGGATCCCGCCACCAAGGATCTGCTCGACGAGGTCTGCGACCTGTACGCGTTGTCGGTGATCGAGGCGGACAAGGCCTGGTTCATCGAGCACCGCTACCTGTCCACCGAGCGATCCAAGGCCGTCACGCGCGCCATCAACGAACGGTGCCGCACCCTGCGTCCGCACGCCGAACTGCTCGTCGACGGCTTCGGAATTCCCGACGCTTTGGTCGGTGCCGCGATGCTCGGCGAGCCCGGTGCGGGTAGCGAGGAAGAGCCGGCCTCGAACCCCAGCCACGCGCACTGACGCGTAGCTGGGTTCAGCCGGGAACTACCGCGAAAACCCGGCAGGGACCGCCGGTCGCGCCCGCGTGCTTCGGTGCGCCGACGACGACCGTCGCCCCTGCCGGGGGCACCGCCTCCAGTTTCGCGAGCGCTTCGACTCCGTAGCGGCCTGCCCCGAGAACCGCTGTGTGAGCGGGGTATTCGCGGTCGTTCATCCGGTCGAGGCTGAGCGTGTCGACCCCGATTCCGACGATGTTGCGCTCCTGCACCAACATCTGCGCCGCCTCGCCGCCGAAGCCTGGAGCAGCAGGCTCGGCGAGCCTGTTCTGCCAGCGACTGTGCATCACCACCAACGCGCGATCCGGAATTCGGCCGTGCTCACGCTCCCATTGCGCGATGTCCTCGATTGTCACCACGGCGTCCGGATCCGACGCGGCCCTGGCCGAGATGTCAACCATGACCAGCGGGGCGATCAGATCCTCCAGCGGCAGGACATCGGCCGTCGCGCCGCCACGGACACGGTGCGCCGGGGCATCGATGTGCGTGCCCGTGTGCTCCCAGTACGAGAGCTTGTTCACCAGGAAGCCGCCCAACTCGTAGGCGGCGACCGGCCGCATCGAGAACGGTTCGCTGCCCGGCCACACCGGAAACGTCGGGCTCAGAGTGTGCGTCAGGTCGATCAGTCGGCCCGCCGGAATAGCCGACGCGACAACCGGTTCGGCGCGCACGGCACCGGCCGTCGCAACGGTCAACGCGGCGGCCCCCAACGACCCGAACAGTGCCCTACGTCCGATTCTGCGGTGAACGGTCTCGACGACCTCGGGGCCGCACATCAGTCGGCAGCGGGGGTGACGAGCAGAACCTTGTCGTTCGATCCGTTGTCGGTGGTCAGCAGGAAAGCCCCGTCGTCGCCGAAGCTGGTGAGCGAGCGCAGTCGACCGTAGGAACCCACCAGGGCGTCGGCCTCGTCGACGTACTCCGTCCCGTCCTCGGAGAGCTTGAGAAACACGAGCTTCTCGTCCTGCTGACTCGATATCACCGCGGCTCCGTTCCAGGAGCCCCATCCCGCGCCGTTCGCGAAGGTCAGACCGGGCGTGGCGATGGCGGGACTGCCCGAGCTCCATACTGCTGCGAGCGCACCGGGCACACGAGTGGGATCGGTCATCGGCACCGACTCGTCGTAGATGAACGGAAGTCGATCGGGGCGGTATCCGTAGTTGCCGCCGGGCACCAGCAGGTTCAGCTCGTCGTCTCGGCTCGTCCCCTGCTCCACCTCGTAGATCTGATCGGTGCCGGGACGAATCGCCAAGCCCTGCACGTTTCGATGTCCCAGGGTGAAGATGCGATCCGGTGATCCCGCAGCCGCCGAACCGTCGGCATCGATGTGCAGAACCTTGCCGCCCAACGAGTTCCGATCCTGCGGAACCGTCGGCGACGCCGTGTCTCCGGTCCCGACGTACAGGGTGCCGTCGGGATGAGCGAGAATTCGGCAGCCACCGTGACGCCCGCCGTCGGCGACAGGAATGTCGTCGACGAGGGTGCCGGTGCGCGTGAGAGCGGTCCACTCCGGGTCGACGGTCCACGACAGGACGGCGATGTGGTTGTCGCTGCCACCGCCGGCACTGCCGGTTCCCGCGCTACCGGTGCCGCCTCCGGAGCCCTGCACGCCCTGGCATGTGTAGATGGTTCGAGATGCGGCGAAATCCGTCGCCAGCGCGATGCCCATGAGGCCCGTTTCACCGGACGCGTAGAGGTCATCGAGGTCGGCGGCGAGCTCGCGGGTGGCACCGTCGACGTCGCGGATCACGAACCGCCCGGAACGCTCGCCCGTCAGCACCGTTCCGTCGGGCGCGACCACCGCATCCCACGGCTTCGCGAGTCCGTCGAGCACTGTGGTGACCGTCAGATCGGGGAGAGGATCGGCCTGCGCCGTCGCGGTAGTGGTACCGGCGAGCGTCAGGAAGACGCTGGCGGCGATTACTCCGGAACTGGACACCAGCTTGTTCATCCACACTCCTGACGACGATCGACGACCGGTCCGATATGACCGATATCACATGATCTTAAACACACTCCAGAGGATGCTTGCCGACTCACGACGCAATTCGGTGCCGGGCTGCAGAACGAGTCCACCGTGATCCCAGCTCACCCACAGTGACGGCAACCTCGGGTCAACCGACCTCGGGCGTGACGAGCAGTACCTGATCGTCGGATCCGTTGTCGGTGGTGAGCAGGAAGCCGCCGTCGCTTCCGAAGGGGGTCAGCGAGCGCAGCCTGCCGTAGGTGCCGTCCAGTGCCTCCGCCTCGGCGACGTACTCGGTTCCATCTACCGACAATGCCAGGAAGACGAGCTTCTCGCCCTGCTGGCTCGAGATCACCGCGGCACCGTTCCAGGAGCCCCACTGCTCACCGTCGGTGAACGTGACGTCGGGGGTGGCGATGGTCGGATCACCCGAACTCCACACTGCAGGCAGGGCACCGGGAACCCGATCGGGGTCGGTCATGGGGACCGATTCGTCGTAGACCGACGGGCGTCGATCGGGGCGATAACCGTAGTTGCCGCCCGGCACCAGCAGGTTCAGCTCGTCGTCTCGGCTCGTCCCCTGCTCCACCTCGAAGATCTGATCGGTTCCGGGACGGATCGCCAGTCCCTGCACATTGCGATGACCGAGAGTGAAGATGCGATCCGGTGCGTCGGCTGCGGCGGTGCCGTCGGCGTTGACGTGTAACACCTTGCCGCCCAGTGAGTTTCGATCCTGAGGAACACCGGGGCTCGCAGTGTCCCCGGTGCCGATGTACAGCGTGCCGTCGGGATGAGCCAGGATGCGGCAGCCACCGTGACGCCCGCCGTCGGCGACAGGAATGTCGTCGACGAGAGTGCCGGTTCTCGTCAGGGCCGTCCACCCCGGATCGACGGTCCACGACACGACGGCAATGCTGTTCTCGCCGCTACCTTGGCGCCCCTGGCAGGTGAACACGGTTCGAGAGGACTCGAAATCGGTAGCCAGTGCGATACCCATGAGCCCGGTCTCACCGGCGGCGTAGAGATCGCCGAGGTCCGCGCTCAGTTCACGCTGGACTCCTGCGGAGTCGCGGATGACGAACCGGCCGGAGCGCTCTCCGGTCAGCACCGTGCCATCGGGAGCAACCACCACGTCCCAGGGTTTGTCGAGGCCATCCAGCACGGTGGTGACCGACAGGTTCGGCAGCGGCCCGGCGGGCGCGCCCGGGGAGGGAGCAGCTTCGGAAGAAGAGCCCGGCGACGACGAGGTCGCGGGCGACTCGGTCGACTCTGCACTACCTCCCTGTCCGGTGGTGTCCGCCGAACAGGCCGCTACCAGGGCGACGCTGATGGCGATGACCGCTGCGCCGGTGACCGGTTTCTTCACGAGCGCTCCTGACGATGTTCGGTAAGTCCCATTCTTCCGGTATCACCGTTTTCACGACTTCCGAACCACCGACGGAGCGCAGTCGTGCTCAGGACACCAGTCGGTACCCGGCTTCGACGACCGCAGCGTCCACCGTCGCGGTATCGAGCTTCGAGTCGCTGCTCACCACGACCGCACCGGAATCCACATCGACGTCGACGCCGGTGACTCCCGATATCTCCGATACTTCTTCTTTCACCGACGCCGCACAGTGCCCGCACGTCATGCCCTCGACCGAATATGTCGTCTGCATCCGAAATCTTCCCCTCTTCGTCAGGAACGAACCAGGCGCGCGATGGCCTCGGACGCCTCTTTCACTTTCGCGTCCGCCTCGGGTCCGCCCTGCCTCGCGGCCTCGACGACGCATCCGGCGAGGTGGGCGTCGAGGAGCTTCAACGAGACCGATTGCAGAGCCTTAGTCGCCGCGGACACCTGGGTCAGGACGTCGATGCAATAGCGGTCGTCTGCGACCATTCTCGAAATCCCGGCCACTTGGCCCTCGATACGACGCAATCGCTTCAGCAGGTCGTCCTGCTCGGCGCTGTAGCTGCTCATAACGCCGAGCATACCCCTACCCGGTAGGGGGTGCGCTACTTCGACGCGACTCGACGAACGCCGTCGACCATCAGCAGTCCGGCCACGATGACGGCCAGCGCGGCCAGCGCGATCCAGGAGCCCGAGTAGAACGTCCCCGAATACGCCGGGGACACATCGGGAACCGCGGGAAACTCGGTGGTGCGCACGCCCGCGTTCCAGCACGCCACAGCTCCGATCACCGCGAGCAGAGCACATACCAGCTCCGCCCACCCGAGGGACTTCCTCACAGGTACTCCCGCTTCGCCGTTTCGAGGGCCGCACGCAACCCGTCGTCGTCCTTCGCCCACGCCTGCACCAGTCCGCCGCCCACCAGACGCAGCCCGATGCCGTGACGCTTGCGCGGTACACCCGACAGCTCCCCGAGTACCCGCGCGGTCTCCCACTTCTTCGGCTCGTAGTCACCGTCGGCGTACTCCGCAGGCGGCAGGATGTCGTCTATCTCGTCCAGATCGACGGTCTCGGTTCCCTGCCTGAGCCGACGCGTGGTGAGTTCGACGCTCACGTGCATCCGCGCGGCACGCAGCTGGACGTATGTGAGACCGACGAGGATCAGCGAGAACAGTGCGAGGGCGAACCAGTGGATCACCGGGCCGGATGCGAGTTCGACCGCGAGGACCACGAGGCAGAACACCGGCCCCCACGCCAACATGCGCCACCGACCACCGGGCTCGTGGAAGAGCACGGGATCGTCGATGGGAGTCTCGCTGTTCATGTCACTGTTCATCTCACTGCTCACGGACGAACCACTCCCGCGCCGACGGCCGATAGACGAGAACGGCTGCGACGACCAGCGCGACGGTGATCACCAGCAGCACGAACGGAAACACCAACGCGGAGAACGTCAGCAGCAGCGCGACGGCTCCGGACAGAGCCACGAGGGCGCGTCGGAACCTGCGATCTCCACCGCGAACCGGGCCCGACATCAAACCGACGGCCAGGCCGACCACTCCGAAGATCACGCCGAGTCCACGAAACACCGTCAGGAAGGAATCGATCTGTTCGTCCGTCGCACCGCCGGTGGTGAACGACGCGCGGATCTGGTCGGCGGGGAGCGTCAGGGCGATCATGCACACGACGATCAGCAGCACCGCCGAGGCCAACCACAGCCAGTAGGCGGCGGAAACCACTCGGGTACGGGCGATCGGTGCGTCGGTGTCTGCGCTCACGCCAGACATCCTGCCACCGTGGGCGAGAGGTGCGTTCGGCCGGCAGAGATTCTGTCCCGCCGCCGCGACGCGCTCAGCCTGCAGAGATTCCCAGAGCCATGATCGCGATGGCGGCCGATACGGCGAGCAACAGTCCGAGCAGTGCTAAGCCGGGGCGACCGCTCTCGGCGGGACAGGGCTCGCGATCGACAGCCGGTGCTGCGGTCGGCTGCGTGATGCTCGCTGCTGCAGGGGTGTTCTCTGCCATGTCGGATCCGATCACTCGAGAAGATATCGACAGTGATGCTAGTCACACAGTCGGTACCGACACCGAGAACACGCCGAAATTATCGTTTTCCCGAAGCGGCGACGAAGTATTCGTTGGATTCCCGACGATGCATCAGGTAGATCGCCCCGGCTGCCAGCACACCCTGGCCGATGCCGAGCACACTCATCACGATGTTCATCGCACCCGAGCTCGACGCAATGGAGAACAGCTCGAGGATCGTGGTGAACACGGTGAACGATCCGATGATGGTGAGCAGCATGCGCGCCCACATCTTGCCCGCACGCATTCGCTTGACCCAGAACAGGAACAACGCCCCGAAACCGAGCACGACGAACACCGTGACGACGAGCATCACCGTCACCATCGACTGCGTGGACTCCACCGTCATGTCGGCGGCCGCGTCCTGCGCTGCGAGATCGTCGAGTAGCGACTGTGCGAATTCCTCGCGCGCCCCGAACAGCGTCCACACCGAGAACAGCGCCGAGATCGCGCCGATCAGCGCCACTCCCCACCACAGGTGGCGTGCGGTCTCGACGTCGACGGGGGCCGGACGCGGGGTCGGCTCGAGCTCCGGGCCGGTCTGCGGAAACCCGTGTTCCATTTCCCAGCGCTGCCAATCCGGCTGCGGCGGCGGGTTGCCCGGTGTGTTGCTGTCGGGGTTGTTGTTCGGAGGATATTCGTTCACAACCAGCCCGCCACTTCGGTAGCCCAATAGGTCAGTACGACGTCGGCACCGGCGCGCCGAATGCCGACGAGCGATTCCAGTACCGCTGCGTCGCGGTCGATCCACCCGTTCTGCGCGGCGGCGGTGATCATGGCATATTCCCCGGAGATCTGGTACGCCGCAACCGGAACCGGTGACATCTCGGCGACGTCGCGAAGAATATCGAGATACGACATCGCCGGCTTGACCATCACCATGTCGGCGCCCTCGGCGAGATCGAGTTCCACCTCGTGGGTGGCCTCGCGGCGGTTGGCCGCATCCTGTTGATATGTCCGGCGATCGCCCTGCAACGAGGACCCCACTGCTTCGCGGAACGGTCCGTAGAACGCCGAGGCGTACTTCGCCGAGTACGCCAGCTGACCGACCTCGACGTGGCCGGCAGCGTCGAGTCCGGCGCGGATGGCACCGACCTGCCCGTCCATCATTCCGCTGGGTCCGAGCAGGTGCGCACCGGACTCCGCCTGCGCGACGGCCATGTCGACATAGCGGAGCAGGGTGGCGTCGTTGTCGATGGAACCGTTCTCCCCCAGGACTCCGCAGTGCCCGTGGGAGGTGAACTCGTCCAAGCAGGTGTCGGCCATGATGACGGTCGAATCCCCGAGGTCGGCCTTCAGCCGCGCCAGACCCCGATTGAGAATTCCGTCCGGGTCGGTTGCGCCCGAGCCGGTCTCGTCCTTGTCCTCGACCCTCGGTACTCCGAACAGCATCACGCCGCCGACGCCGGCCGCGACGGCCTCCTCGGCCGCAGCGCTCAGCGAATCCAGCGTGTGCTGGTACACCCCGGGCATCGAGCTGATCGCCCGAGGCTCGGTGATGCCGTCGGCCACGAACATCGGCAGCACCAGATGCCGTGCCTCGAGCGAGGTCTCGGCCACGAGTCGACGCAGTGCCGGGGTGCGGCGCAGGCGTCGGGGACGGTCGGTGGGGAACAAGCGAACTCCTTACGGACCGGGTGTGCCGATCGTCAGATCCGCGGCCGAGTTACCGGCGGCGCGACTTCTTTCGCGGCGGGGGCAGTGCACCCTCGGCCCGCAGGCGAGCCGCGTGCTCGGCGAGAGCCTCGACCAGCGGTCCGACCTGTGCCGACTCGGGCTGCACGTCCACGCGCAGACCGAATTCGACAGCCGTCTCGGCGGTCTTGGGGCCGATGCACGCCACCAGTGTGCGAGCGTGCGGCTTTCCGGCGATGCCGACCAGGTTCCGGACGGTGGAGCTCGACGTGAAGCACACTGCGTCGAAGCCGCCGGTCTTGATCATCTCGCGGGTCTCGGCGGGGGGCGGTGCCGCCCGGACGGTGCGGTAGGCGGTGACGTCGTCGATCTCCCAGCCCCGCTCACGCAGACCCTCGGCGAGAGTTTCGGTGGCGATGTCTGCACGGGGCAGCAGCACTCGGTTGACCGGGTCGAAGACCTCGTCGTACGGCGGGAAGTCCTCGAGCAGTCCGAGCGAGCTCTGCTCACCCGAGGGCACCAGTTCGGGGTTGATGCCGAACGAGCGCACCTTCGCCGCGGTCGCTTCGCCGACACAGGCGATCTTGACGCCCGAGAACGCGCGAGCGTCCAGGCCGAACTCCTCGAACTTCTCCCACACGGCGCGCACGGCGTTGGTGGAGGTGAAGACGACCCACTGGTAGCGGCCGTCGACCAGGCCCTTGACGGAGCGTTCCATCTGCGCCGGACTACGCGGGGGCTCGACGGCGATGGTCGGGACCTCGATGGGGATCGCTCCGTGGGTGACGAGGCGATCGCTCATCTCCCCGGCCTGATCCTTGGTGCGGGGCACCAGGACGGTCCAGCCGTACAGTGCGCGAGATTCCCACCAGGACATCTTGTTTCGGCCCGAGACGACCTTGCCCACAGTGACGACGAGCGATCCGACGAGCTCGGATCCGGCGTCGTTGAGGGTGGCGAGGGTGGCCTCGACGGTGCGCTGCTGGCGGGTGGTGCCGCGGACGGTGATGGCCGCGGGCGTCTGCGGTGCCAGACCGTGTTCGACGAGGGCACTGGCGGTTTCGGCCAGGTGACCCGATGTCGCGTGCAGCACCAGCGGGCCCGGAGCAGCAGCGAGCGCTGCCCAGTCGACCTCGCCGCGGACGTCGGCCTCGGTGTGACCCGAGCCGAGTGCCATTCCGGCGTAGCTGGGGACGGCCGATCCTGCGGGCAGACCGGGGAGCACCTCGAACGGCACGTGGGTGCGAGCGACGGCGCTGACCTCGGCGATCACCGAGTCGGTCGTGAGCGGATCACCGGAGACCAGGCGAACCACGTCGTGGCCGTTCTTGGCTTCGGCGAGAAGAGTTTTGGCGACCTCGGCCGGTTCGCCGAGTGCCGGACGAACCTCGACACCGTTCTCGCCCGTCTCCGGGTCACGCGGAACGTCGGCACCGACCAGGGCGGTGACGCCCTTGTCGACGTCGGGATCGGTGAATGCGAGCTCGGCCGCTCCGAGCACTTCCCGTGCCCGGACCGTGAGCAGAGCCGGGTCACCCGGCCCGGATCCCACGAACAGGATCCGTCCGTTGGTGTTCTTGCGGACTGGGCTCATCGGTTGTTCTCCAGTGCTGTCTTGTGTGGGTACTGCAGTTCTATCGGGGTTGCGGTGCCCCGTTTCGGAATCAGTCGAGCGGTGGCGATCGACTCACGTCGTACGACGGGACGGGTCGCCGTGCGTTTGGCGCGTCCGCGGACGGGTGCCGTTATGGCCCTAGACATGAGATCCACCCTGTACCCGAGAACCGGCCTGCGCTGGTTCGGTGACCGAAACGAGTTCGCGCGCACCGAGATCGAGCAGTTCGCGGGCCAATTCTCGGCCCAGCTCCTCGGCTCGGTCGGGTGATCCGACGATCGATGCGCGGATGGTGTCGCTGCCGTCGATGGCGGCGACGCAGCCCCTCAGGGACAGTTCGTCGAAGATGCGGCCGTCCTCGTCGATGGATTCGACGACCTCTGCGATCGCGCCGACCGGTGCGGTGCAGCCGGCTTCGAGTTCGGCGAGCAGTCCGCGTTCGGCTGCCACCGCGGCGCGTGAGTGTGCGTCGTCGAGGGTGGCGATCGCGGTCACGAGATCGGTGTCCTCGACGCGACATTCGACTGCCAGCGCTCCCTGGGCGGGCGCCGGGAGCAACTGAACCGGGTCGAGTGCTTCGGTGACGACGTCGAGTCGGCCGATGCGGGACAGTCCGGCGCGGGCGACGATGACGGCATCGAGCTCACCCGACGCCACCTTTCCGATCCGCGTGTCGAGGTTGCCGCGCAACGGCCGAACGTCCAATCCCTGTCCGAGAGCGCGCAATTGAGCGATACGGCGCGGAGCGGACGTGCCGACCTTCGCGTCGGCGGGCAACTCACCGAGTACCAGACCGTCACGGGCGACCAGGGCGTCACGAGGATCCTCGCGAGCCGGGATGGCGGCGATGACGAACCGGTCGTCGGCCGCAGTCGGCAGATCCTTGTACGAGTGCACGGCGATGTCGACGGTGCCGTCGGCCAGGGCCTCACGCAGCGCCGCGGTGAAGACACCGACGCCGATCGTCTGCACGGGAGCAGCAGACAGGTCGCCTGCAGTCTTGACGATCACCAGTTCCGCTTCGACTCCGGCTGCCGCGAGGGCCACCCGAACGGTGTCGGCCTGGGTGGTCGCGAGAAGGCTACCGCGAGTACCGATCTTGACGATGCCGGTCATTCGGCACGCTCCTGACCGGTGGTGCCGCCGGGGAAAGAGTCCGAGCGTAGGTCGGTGCGGCTGGCGGTGAAATCGTCCACCAGCTCCAGCGAGCCGATCTCCATCGGCGTGGCAACGGCGTCGACCGAGCCGGGGCTCAGCTCGAACAACTCGCGCAGCGCAGCGGCGTAGGAATCCCCGCCCGGCGTGCTGGCGAGCTGCTTGACCCGCACGGTGGGCGAATGCAGCAGCTTGTCCACGACGCGGCGCACGGTGCGCGCCACCTCGTCGCGCTGCGGCGAGTCGAGACCGGGCAGCCGCGATTCGAGCCGCAGCAGCTCACCTTCGACCACCTCGGCAGCGCGCTGGCGCAATGCCGTGACGGTGGGGGTGACCTCGGCAAGTCGTTGTCCGGCAAGGTAACCCGAGAGTTCACTGGAGACGATCTCGCGGGCGGCCGACGCGTCGTTCGCCGCGGCACCGGCGGCGGGATCGCGCTGCAGGGACTCCATGTCGAAGACGGTGATGCCCGGCAGACCCGACACCGCGGCGTCGACGTCGCGCGGCAGACCGAGGTCGCAGATGACCAACGGTCGATCCGAGCCGCGGCGGGCGAGCGCGAGGTGAGCGTCGGCGATGGAGACGACGGCCCCCACCGCTCCGGTACAGGTGACGAGGACGTCGGCCTCGGCGACTGCGTCGGCCAGGCTCTCCAGGGCGACCGAGGTTGCCGCGATGCCGTTGGAGACGGCGTTCTCGGCCAGGTGGTCGGCACGCTCGCGAGTGCGGTTGACGACGGTCAGCTCGCCGATGCCTGCGCGGCCGAGGTGGGCGACGGCGAGGCCGCCCATCGCTCCGGCTCCGAGGACGACGGCCTTGCGGCCGGCGAGGGAACCGTCGAACAGATCGGCGGCGCGGTCGAGGGCGACCGAGACCACCGAGGCTCCGGCGGCGTCGATTCCGGTTTCGCTGTGTACCCGCTTGCCCACGCGCAGGGCCTGCTGAGCCAGTTCGTGCATCACTCGGCCCGATGCCTGCTGCCCGTCGGAGGCGGCGTAGGCCGATCGGATCTGGCCGAGGATCTGCTGCTCGCCGATGACCATCGAGTCGAGGCCACTGGCCACGGCGAAGAGATGCTCGACGGCAGCCTCGCTGTAGCGGACGTAGGCGTGCTTGGTCAGGTCCGCGATCTCGAGCCCGGAGTGCTCACCGAGAACTTCGCCGACGGCGGTCAGCGCGCCGTGGAAGGCGTCGACGACGGCGTAGATCTCCACGCGGTTGCAGGTGGACACCACCATGACCTCGGAAATGCTTCCGCTGGCCATCAGCTTGTCGGTCAGTTTCGGGCGGTCGGTGTCCGTGATGGCGACACGCTCGAGGACTGCGACGGGAGCGCTACGGTGCGAAATCCCGACGAGAAGGACACTCACGGTGCAATCACCGATCCGTTTCTTGTCGAACTGTTGACTGGGCTTGGATTGCCGGCGATACGCGGGCCGTGACTGCGGCCGAGGCGTGCCGTGGACGTGAGCGGTGACGATGCGAGCGGTGACGACGTGAGAGGCGGCGGCGAGACCGGCTGCGGTCGGGGCGCGGTGACGATGGCCGGAGCGGCGATATCGGCAGGCACGGAGACGTTGCGAGAGCTGTTGAAGGAGAGCACCTGCATCTCCACCGCCAGGTCCACGCGGCGCACCTCGACGTGTTCGGGGACGTCGAGAACCATCGGCGAGAAACTCAGAATGCACTCGACGCCGCCCGAGACGAGCTTCTCGGCGACGCTGTGCACGGCCTCGTCGGGGGTGGCGATGACGCCGATGGTGGCTTCGAGTTCGCGGCAGGCGACCGCGAGTTCGTCGACGTGCCGGACGGTGAGGCCGTCGATGTCGGTGCCCACCCGCGCGGAGTCGCTGTCGAAGAGCCCGACCATCGTGAAGCCGCGTCGAGCGAATCCGCCGTAGCCGGCCAGCGCCTGCCCGAGGTTGCCGACTCCGGCCAACACGACGCGGTGGCCGCGATCGAGTCCGAGTGCACTGTCGATCTTGGCGCGCAGGCGGGCCACGTCGTAGCCGACTCCGCGAACGCCGTTGGGGCCGAGAAAAGAAAGATCCTTGCGCAGTTTCGCCGATCCGACGCCTGCCGCGGTGGCCAGTTCTTCACTGGAGACGATGAGAACGCCCTCGTCTGCGAGGATCGAGAGGACCCGCAGGTACGTCGCCAGACGGGTGACCGTAGCCTGAGGAATGACCCGCTCTACGCCGCTGGGCGACGGGCGCTCTTCGGTCACGTCTGGGGCTCCTCGTCCGAACGGCGTCGATGCCGGTCTTCACGCTGATCCTGCGTTCGTGTCTATTTCACGGACGCTGTTCACACCACGGTAACTGCTTGTGAACGAATGAACAAAGTTGCGCACACCGGCCCTCACCTGCACACGCGAGAGCAATCACACGTTCTTAGGGTGCCCTGCACGGGCGAGATCGGCCCGCAACCGCGGCACGTCTACCTCCCAGTAACTGTGTTCGATGCCGTCGAGCAGCACCACGGGCACTCGATCCCCGTACTCCGCACGCAGGTCAGGCGATTCCGCTGCCGCCTCGTCGACGTCGACGACGGTGACTGCCACGTCGAATTCACGGCACACCTCGCTCAACACCTCGAACGCGTGAGTGCAGGAATGGCAGCCTGCGCGGGTGAGAAGAGCCACGCCGGTGGGTGTCGTCTGCATCCGTCCACTGTGACACGACGGCAACGGAGACGAAGGTCACAGTCCCGGGTCCGGACGAGGGCGTCGAGTGCTGCCCTTCGCCTGCGTCCGGGCGACCCCGACTAGGCTTGCGGCGAGCGACTCGACTGGGAGGAGGACGGAAGTGAGTGACGGGGGACCAGACCTGCCGATCGAGGACACGCCAGATATCGACATGGTCGATACGAACGATCCGAGCCAGGACAAGCAGTTCAAGCGCCGCATCCGCAGAATCCGCAATCCGTTCGGTCCGACCGACGCCGAGGTTCGCGCCAACGTTGCAGGCCAGGCCAGTGCCGATGCCGCCCTGGCGTTGCAGATCGAGTCCGAGGGTGCCGTTCCGCGGGATCTGACTGCTGCGGCCTTCTTCGACGTGGACAACACGATGGTGCAGGGCGCGTCGATCATTCACTTCGCTCGCGGGTTGGCCGCACGCAAATACTTCACCAGCGGTGATCTGGCCCAATTCGCTTGGCAGCAGGTCAAATTCAGGGTCAGCGGGAAAGAGAACAGCGAGGACGTGGCCAGCGGACGGGAGAAAGCGCTCTCGTTCATCACCGGACGTCCCACCTCGGAGCTGACCAGGCTCGGCGAAGAGATCTACGACGAGATGATCGCCGACAAGATCTGGGCCGGTACCCGGGCTCTCGCCCAGATGCACCTCGACGCCGGTCAGCAGGTCTGGCTGGTGACGGCCACTCCCCTCGAACTCGCCCAGATCATCGCCAAGCGCCTGGGCCTGACCGGGGCCCTCGGAACGGTCGCCGAGAGCAAGGACGGGGTGTTCACCGGCCGCCTCGTCGGCGACATCCTGCACGGCATCGGCAAGGCGCACGCGGTGCGCTCGCTCGCGGTGCGTGAAGGTCTCAATCTCAAGCGCTGCACCGCATATTCGGACAGCCACAACGACGTGCCGATGCTCTCGCTGGTCGGTACCGCCGTGGCGATCAACCCCGATACCGATCTGCGTGAGCTGGCCAAGAACCGGGGCTGGGAGATCCGCGACTACCGCACCGGACGCAAGGCCGCCAAGATCGGCGTGCCCACGGCGTTGGCCCTGGGCGCGGTGGGCGGCGGGCTGGCTGCGGTGATCGGCCGTCGCAAGGCCTGATCCGTCCGGGTGACGGCGATCAGAGCGTGAGCTGCATCAGCGTCAGGTCGAGCCACCGACCGAACTTGACGCCCACCTGCGGCATCTGTCCGACGGTGACGAATCCGAACTTCTCGTGCAGAGCGATCGACGTGGTGTTCTCGGACTCGATGAACCCCACCAACACGTGTATGTCGTGTGCTTTCGCTCGCTCGATCAGCTCGCTCAGGAGCGCACTGGCCAGCCCGCGACGGTAGAAATCTCGGTGGATGTACACCGAGTGTTCCACCGAGTGCCGGTAGCCGCTCTTGACCCGCCACTGCCCGTACGACGCGTATCCGGCCACCCGTCCGTCGACCTCGGCCGTCAGGACGGGGTACCCGGCGGCGATCCGTCCTTCGAACCAGGCCGTGCGGTCGGCGAGATCGACCTGTTCTTCGTCCCAGATGGCGGTGGTGTTGGCGACCGCATCGTTGTGGATGTCGAGAATCTCGGGTAGATCGGCAGCGGAAGTCTCGCGAATATGCACTGCCACACGATAACCCGAGCGTCTAACCCAAGAAGACGTTGCGCCTCTTGGCCAGCAGTCGATACAACGTGTGCTGAATGGTTTCGCGTACATGGTCGGTCAACTCGAACAGCACCATCGGATCCTCGAAGGCGGTGGAGTCGTATCCATCGGTGGGGATCGGCTTGCCGAACTCGATGTACCACTTGGACGGCATCGGGATCAGACCCAGCGGGCCCAGGTGCGGGAAGAACGGCGTGACCGGAAAGTAGGGCATGCCCATCAACCGAGCCAGTGGTGCGATGTCGCCGATCTTGGGGTAGATCTCTTCCGAGCCGACGATCGAGCACGGAATGATCGGCACACCCGTCCGCAGAGCGGCCGAGACGAATCCACCGCGACCGAATCGCTGCAACTTGTAGCGCTCGCTGAACGGTTTGCCGATGCCCTTGAACCCCTCGGGGAACACGGCGGCGACCTCGCCGGTACGCAGCAGACGCTCGGCGTCGGGGTTGCACGCGAGCGTGTGCCCGGCCTTGCGCGCGATCGTACCGACGCCGGGCATCTCGAATGCCATGTCGGCGGCCAACATTCGCAGAGGCCGGTGCGCCGGGTGGTGATCGCGCACGGCGACCGACGCCATCAGCGCATCGACGGGGATGACACCAGCATGGTTGGCGACGACGAGCGCACCGCCGTCGGACGGGATGTTCTCGATGCCCTTGACCTCGACGCGGAACCACTTGTCGAACAGCGGCCGCAGCAACGGGAGCCAGACCGCGTCGGCGAAGTGCGGGTCGTAGCCGAACTCGTCGACGCTGTAGTCACCGGCCAGACGCCTGCGTACGAACTCGGCGACCGAGGAGATCTGGTCGACGATCGTGGACTTGGTGTCGTCGATCATCGACAGCAACGGAGTCGGGATCGACGGCGTCACAGCCGACGCGTCGGCGGGAGCCGGGTCGAGCAACGGCGTCGGCTCTCGAGGATCGGCGTAGGCGGAGGGGTGCCGTTCACGCGAGCCCGCAGCCGCGCGGGCCGAGCGGCCGGACGTGCCGCCGTGCAATGGAATCACTTTGGCCACGTCGCTCACCTGTCCCCTCCCGAACTGCGCAGCGCTGCCAGGGCACGCGCCGTGGACGCGCCCGTTTCGACGGCCGAGACCAGTCGATCTTCGACGCTGTCCACCCATTCGGTTCTGATGACCGGCCGCAGCGCTGCGCCTCGGACGAAGTCGTCGAACGCCTGAACCGTGGTCCACCGCGGCTCGAAGCCGAGGACGGACCGCATCCGGGTGGTGTCGAGTCCACAGCCGAAATGGAAGTAGTCGAGCTGCTCGGTGGTGAACTCGCGCATCATGCCGCCCATCAGGGCGCGGCCGACGCTCTTGAACAGCGGAAACGGTACCGGCACCTGAACGCGGCCTGCTCGGCGAATCGCCTGGGAGAGCATGATCGTGCCGTCGGCTCCGATGTTGAACGTGCCTGCCGACCCGCCGAGAGTCGCGCGCTCGAGCGCAGCCAGGGCGTCTTCCTCGTGCAACAACTGCATGCGCGCGTCGCGACCGACGATGCTGGGGATGAGCGGCGAGGTCATGTAGCGCGAGATGGTGCCGTTCAGTCGTGGACCGATCAGCGGTGCCATGCGCAGGATCGACACCGCGATGTCCGGTCGTCGACGCCCGAGACCGCGCACGTATCCCTCGATGTCGATCGAGTCCCGCGCGTACCCACCGCTCGGGGGGCGTCGGGCGCTCATCTCCTCGGTGAATTTCACCGGGTCCTTCGCGCTGCAGCCGTACACCGAGGACGACGAACGCAGTACGACCCGCTCGACGGTCGGTGACTTCTGGCAGACCGCGAGCAGCTGCATCGCGCCGATGACGTTGAGGTCCTTCATCGTCGCGCGTCCACCGGATTTCGGGGGCTTGGCGACGGTGGCTGCGTGCACGACGGTGTCGACGCCGGCATTGCGAATCACTTTGCCGATCAGCGGATTACGGATGTCGGCGCGGACGAATTCCGCGCGCCCCATGCGGCGCAGCAGATCCTTGCTCGGAGAGACCGCATCGACGGCGATGACACGCTCGATGTTCGGATTCTGGGCCAGCCTGGTGACGAGGTAGCCGCCGAGGAACCGGCTCGCTCCGGTCACGAGGACCACTCGGGGCGCAGCCGATCCACGATCGCTCGGACTCACTGCGCACCCCCAACGTCGGTTCCGCTGCAAAGCCTACTGGATCATCAGGGGTCGGCGTGGGTGAGAAGCAAAGCCCGTTCTTCGAACGGAAGAAGCCCGCCACCGATGGTGACGGGCTTCCTCGTGAAGCAGATGACGGCAGGCTTACTTGCCGAGTTTCCTGCGCTGCACGCGGGTACGACGAAGCAGCTTGCGGTGCTTCTTCTTCGACATGCGCTTGCGACGCTTCTTGATCACTGAACCCATGCGGGTGTCCTCACGTTCTTCTCTAGCGTTTTCGCGCACGCCGTTTGCGTACGCCTACCTGACAACCAAGCCCAAGGGCCTCGAGCCAAAAGCCTTGGTCACCGAGCTGGCGCTGGGGCCACGTACTCGCCCACGGCTGCACACCGGCTGGCTGGCACGACGAGCGCCAATCCTACCGGTGTGAACCAGGACTTACGAAACCGGCCCCACGTGCACTACTAGCCTGCGTCGAAGTACGAGGTCTCGAGATAGTCGTGGACCGCCTTGGCGTGCACACGAAAAGATCGACCCACTCGTACAGCGGGCAATTCTCCGCCGTGCACCAGCCGGTACACGGTCATTTTCGAAACCCTCATCAGCGTCGCCACTTCGGCGACCGTGAGGAACTGCGTTCCGGCCAGAGCCGGTTGACCGTCCGGGGACGAACCCTTGGACGGCTTGTTTATAGACGCCATCAATCCACATACCTCCGGCACGTCTCATGCGGCAGGCTTCCCCTCCTGCCGAACAGACACGCACGTGCTGCCCCCGAGCCTATAGGGACAGATGGGGTTACTGCGACGGGTGTGGGGAAAAGATTTTTTATTCTGCTGTGATGCCCATCTCAATGGATCGGGCATTTGCGGCACCGAGGGCATCGAAAAACGCTGCTCGGAGGCCTTTTCGCTCCAGTTCACGGACCGCTGCGGCGGTGGTTCCGCCCGGAGAAGTCACCGCATATCGGAGCTCGCTCGCGCTCTCGTCGGAGCGATCGAGCATCGCCCCCGACCCCACCATCGTCTGAACCACGAGCGCCGACGCCACGTCGCGGGTCAATCCAAGGCCCACTCCCGCGTCGATCATGGCCTCCGCCACCAGGAAGAAATAGGCCGGACCGGAGCCGGACACGGCCGTCACGGCGTCGAGCTGATTCTCCTTGACCACGACCACCTTGCCGACGGCCGAGAGGATCGAGCGCACGAGTTCGAGGTGCTCGGCGCGGGCGTACTTGCCCGGTGCCAACACGCTGACGCCCTCCCCCACGAGCATCGGGGTGTTGGGCATGACCCGAACCACCGGGAAGCCGGCGGGCAGCTTGGGCTCGAACTTGGCGGTGGGGACGCCTGCGGCCAGGGAGACGATGAGCTGTTCGCGATCGCCGTCGAGCTCGATCTTCGTGATCTCGGTCAGTGCCGTCTCGACGTCGGCCGGCTTGACCGCCAGCACGATCACGTCGGCACCCTCCGATGCGTCGCCGACGGAGGTGGTCAGCACACCGAATTCCTCGGCGATCTCCTTGGCGCGGGCCTCGGACTTCTCGGCGACCACCAGATCGCGCACTGCGTGGCCGGACTCGAGGAGTCCCGCGATCAACGCCTCGCCGATCCGTCCGCCGCCGATCACTGCAATTCTCGTCATGCGAACAAGCCTGCCATGTCAGTTCGAGCGCGGCACCATCGCCAACTGTCTGCTCTGCACCACGACGGCACCGGTGGAATCGAGCACAACGTGGTCCTCCTCGAACCAGGTGCTGCCGATGACGGTGCTGGTCGCCGCCACGCGCAGCCAGCCCGGTGCCGGACGGCGGCGCAGGTAGGTCGTCAGCTGCACGGTCGGAGCCCAACCGAACATTCCGCGGTTCATGGTCACCGGAGCCGAGATGTCTCCGGTCATCAGTGCGAACAACACCGCCGTGTCGACGTCGGCCTCGTCGCCCGCGAAGGGTCGCACCCACAATCGAATCTCCGCCTCGCCCTGCTTACCGGTCAGGAACGACGCCGAGGACTCGTCGATACGCATCTCGCAGCCCTTGGCCACGTGCACGATGGACGCCATCGGATGATCGCCCGCAACCGCGAGGGTCTCCGCGGGCGGCTCCACGGCCATGGACGCCAACGACGTCGGCGTCTCGTGGTGAGGGTCGTCGGAATCGGGACGACCGAGGGTCACCACCGCCCGCACGGCAACGCGTCCGGCCTGGGTGAGTTCGACGTCGACGTGCGAGACCTGGCGACCGCGCTTGCGCACCACCGTCGTCAGCGCGACCTCGCCGGGATCGGGAGCGGCCAGGTAGCTCACGCTCACCGCGAGCGGCTGGATCTCGGCCTGATCCGGGTCCGTCGCGACGATGTGCTTGCGCGCTGCGGCCGCGCAGACGGCGAGCATCACGCCGCCGTGCACCTTCGGACCGATGGTCCAGGTGGAGTCGATCGCGCCCGCGAAGGACGCGGTGTCGGCGGCGACCTCGAGCGCGGTCAGGGTGGTGGCGGCTGTGAAGGGGCTGGCAGAACTCATTCCCGACAACTTACCGGCGGCCTCAGGACAGGTGTGCGCGGGCGAACTGCAGTGCTTGTCCGAGCATCGAGGAACGCTCGGGGACCGTCCGCGCGTTCTGTGTGTTGATCTCGATCACTGCCTGACCCTCGAAGCCGCGGCGTACCAGTTCGGTGCACACCTCCACGCAGGGCTGACTACCGTGGCCGGGGATCAGGTGCTCGTCGACCGATGCGCCCCGGCCGTCGGCCAGATGCAGGTGCGCGATCCCCTCGCCCATCCGGTCGAGCATCTCGAGCGCGTCCGAGCCTGCGGTGGCCGTGTGCGAGAGGTCGAGCGTGTAGTGACCGTGGCCGACGTCCGTCGGGTCGTACGACGGCGAGAACGCCGACAGTGCTGCGCCCGGCCCACCACGTCGTTCGAGTCGCTGTGCGGATTTCTCCTTACGCCCGAAGAAGCGGTCGGCGCGCATGGGGAACATGTTCTCGACCGCGACCACCACGTGCGAGTTCGATTCGAGTTCGGCAACCTGATCGGCGAAGCCGTCGCTGTACTTGCGCTGCCACCGGAACGGTGGATGCACCACGACCGTCGCCGAGTCCAGCTTCTCGGCCGCCTCGACCGAGCGGGTGAGTTTGGCGACCGGATCCGATCCCCACACTCGCTGTGAGATCAGCAGACACGGCGCATGGATGGCCTGCACCGGAATCGAGTACTCCCGGGAGAGCGCGGCCACCGCGTCGACGTCCTGGCTGACGGATTCGGCCCACACCATCAGTTCGATGCCGTCGTACCCGAGCTCCGCCGCGTAGCGGAACGCCGCCTCGGTGTTCTGCGGGTAGACCGAGGCCGTGGACAGTCCCACCCGAATTCGCTTCGCGCCCATCGGAGTGCCGACTCAGCCGGTACTGAGCTGGAAGGCGAGCGGACCGAGCGTGACGAAGACACCGACGGCGATCGCGATGACGATCGATATCAGATCGTCGGTGCGTCGCAGAATCCTCACCACCGCGACGAGCCCGACGATGACCAGCACCGACAGCACCAGAGCGACCCACGGCAACACGTCCCACAGTTGCTCGAAGCCCTTGAACAGCAGCGCGCCGACGGCGATCGACACCACTGCCTGACCGATCAGCACCAGCCACTGCCGGACGGCACCGCCCTTGCCCTTGACCGCTGCTGCCCGGCGGTCGGTGCGCGAGGCCGCAGTCGCGCTGTCGGCCTCCGTGTCCGACGCGGTTTCGGTGTCGGGCTCGACGTCGGTCGTGGTCTTTTCTTCGTCGTCGATCTCCGGCTTCACGAGATCGACGGTCTCGGTGGCGGCGGCCGCCTGGACCTCCGTCGGCTCGTCGGTCGAGATGTCCTTGTCGGCAGACCCGGCTTCTTTGTCGTCGGCGCGTCGGATGCGCGGGGACACCGCGGTCTTGGCCACGTCGTCGACGTCGACGAGCGCTGCTCGCGGAGCGACGTCGGTGTTCGGCTCGGCCACCTCGACCTGCCGCGATGCCCGGAATCCCACAGGCTTGCGGGTCCGTCCCTGCTCGGCCGGGGTGGATCCGTACGGAAGCCGATCCGACGTCGGCGTGGAGGGCGCAGCCGGACGCTTGGCGCGTTCGGTGTCGTCGTGCGAGCGGTTGAGCAGATCCCCGGCAACCGTGGTGGAGCCCGACAGCAGCTCCGGCTCGGGCTGTTGCTTCTCGCGCTTGCCTGCCGGTTGGAACGGGGTGGGGCGAGTGGTCTGCGGCCGGGCCGGTTGCGGCCGGGAGGAGCCGGCGGCGCGTGCGTCGTCCTCGGCCACATCGCTGCTCTGCGGCGCTGCCGGGGCGACGTCGGGCGTCTCGGGCTCGGACGCGTCGGGAGCCGGGGTTTCGACCACCACGGCGCTGCGGTTGCCGGGCTCGTCCCGAACGACGGGGATCTCACCGGTCAGCTCGGCGACGGAGATGCCGCCCTTGACGCCACGGCGACGGCGACCGCCTGCGCTCAGGTTCGTCTTCTGACCGTTTCGGGCCAGCAGCTCGGCAACCGAGATCTGTCCGGTGTCCTCCGGGTTGGTGTCGCTCATCTCGAACTCCCCACCAGATCGCCGTCGGTTTCGGGGTCCAGCTTCCTCAACATCAAACCTTCCTTCAGCGCCCACGGGCATATCTCGAATGACTTCGTTGTCGATGCCCGCATGCTCGCCTCCGCTACCAGAGCCCCGGCCACCCGTTGTGGCGACCTGTCGGCGCTGACACGTTCCAATTCTGCACGGTCGGCCGTCATGATCCGCGATACGAACGCTACGAGTCGCCTCGAGCCCGCGTCTGCACCGACGTCGAGCACCCCTATTCGCACATGCCCACGGTACTGGGTCTACCGTCGACGTTTGTGACATCAGGTCGTGAGCAGCAGTCGTTCGCTGCAGAGGTCGAGATGGATTTCCCTCGAGAATGGGTCGAGTTCCCCGACCCCGACAATTCGGAACATCTCATCGCTGCGGATCTGACGTGGTTGTTGTCCAACTGGACCTGCGTGTTCGGAACTCCGGCATGCCAGGGAACCGTCGCGGGCCGACCCGACGACGGTTGCTGCTCCCACGGCGCGTTCCTGTCCGACGATGACGACAAACGCAAGCTCGACGAGTCGGTGAAGTTGCTCACTCCGCAGGATTGGCAGCTCATGGACAAGGGTCTCGGCAAGAAGGGGTACGTCGAATACGACGATCTCGACGACGAGCAGTCGCTGCGTACGCGGCGCTACAAGGGTGCCTGCATCTTCCAGAACCGTCCCGGGTTCGAGGGCGGAATCGGGTGCGCGCTGCATTCGATGGCGCTGCGCAAGGGCATCGAGCCGCTCGAGGTCAAGCCCGACGTGTGCTGGCAGCTGCCGATCAGGCGCACCCAGGACTGGGTGACGCGGCCGGACGGCTCCGAGATTCTCAAGACCACGATCGGCGAGTACGACCGACGCGGCTGGGGCGAGGGTGGTCTCGATCTGGACTGGTACTGCTCGGGCTCGCCCGATGCGCACGTCGGATCGAAGCAGGTGTTCGAGTCCTACAAGCCGGAATTGACCGAGCTGCTCGGTAAGGCCGCCTACGAGGAATTGGCGTCGCTGTGCAAGCGCCGCCGCGGTCTGGGTCTGATCGCGGTGCATCCCGCCACCCGTGAGGCGCAGCGCCGATAACTGCCTCCGGCAGTGGTGTGGTCATGTGCCCTGGAGAGCACTCGACCGCACCACTGCGCGCAGCGCACTACCCCTCGAGCTTGTAGCCCAGTCCACGCACTGTCACCAGGTGTTCCGGCTTGGCCGGATCGGATTCGATCTTCGAGCGCAGTCGCTTGACGTGCACGTCGAGTGTCTTGGTGTCGCCCACATAGTCGGCTCCCCACACCCGGTCGATCAACTGTCCGCGGGTCAGTACGCGACCGGAGTTGCGCAGCAGGTACTCGAGCAGATCGAATTCCTTGAGCGGCAACGTGATCTGCTCGGATCCGACCATCACCACGTGGCGTTCGACGTCCATTCGCACCGGTCCGGCTTCGAGCACTCCGGTGTCGACTCCACCGTCGACCTCGGCGTCGGAGCCGCGTCGCAGAACCGCGCGGATCCGGGCGATGAGTTCGCGTGCCGAGTACGGCTTGGTGACGTAGTCGTCGGCACCGAGTTCGAGCCCGACGACCTTGTCGATCTCACTGTCGCGTGCGGTCACCATGATCACAGGAACGCCTGAACGCGAACGCAATTGCTTGCACACGTCGGTTCCGCTCATGCCCGGAAGCATGAGGTCCAGCAGCACGATGTCCGCCCCTGCGCGATCGAATTCCGCGAGTGCCGACGGTCCATCTCCGACGACCGTGGCCTCGAAACCTTCCTTGCGGAGCAGGAAGGCCAGTGGATCGGCCAACGACTCTTCGTCTTCCACGATCAGAACGTTGGTCACTGATTCTCTCTTTCTGTAACCGAAGCGTCGTCTTCTTCTTCGAAGTACGCAGGGATCTGGAGGGTGAAGGTGGATCCGGTGCCCAGCTTGCTCCACAGCGAAATGCTGCCGTTGTGGTTGGCTGCGACGTGTTTGGCGATGGCCAGGCCCAGGCCTGTGCCACCGGTTGCCCGCGACCGAGCTTTGTCGACGCGGAAGAATCTCTCGAAGACGCGTTCCTGGTCTTCCTTGGCGATGCCGATGCCGCGGTCGGTGACGGCGAACGCGACGTTGTCTCCGCGCAGGGCGCGGCTCACCGACACCGGAGCACCGTCCGAGGAGTAGGCGATGGCGTTCTGAATGAGGTTGGCCAGGGCCGTCACCAGCAGCGCTTGATCGCCGAGAACTTCGAGGCCGCTCGGGTGGTCGGTGGTGACGAAGATACCGGCGTTCTCGGCGGCGAGTTTGGATCGGTCCATCGCCTCGTTGACGACGGTGTCGACGTCGACGACCTCGAGGTCGGGGAGCTTCTCTGCACCCTGCAGTCGCGAGAGGGCGATCAGTTCGGTCACCATGTTGCCGAGCCGTTTGGATTCGGCGACGACCTTGCCGCCGAAGTGCCGGACGGACGCCGGATCATCGGCCGATTCGAGCAGCGCTTCGGCCAGCAGGCTCATCGCGCCGACGGGCGTCTTGAGTTCGTGGCTGACGTTGGCCACGAAGTCCCGACGCGTCGCCTCCATCCGGACCTGCTCGGAATCGTCGTCGGCGAAGAGCACCACGAACCGCTTGTCTTCCTTGCTGAGCAGGCGCGCGACGCAGCGGACGGCGATCTTGTCCCGGCCGGTTCTCGGGTTCTTCGAGCTGAGGTCGACTTCGACGGGGTTGCCGTCGGCGAGGACCTTGAGCGCGGCATCCCAGGCCCGGTCGTCGATCAGACGGTTACGCACGAGCCCGAGCTCCTCGGCTCGCGGATTCGACAGCACGACGTCGTGAAATTGGTCGACGACGGCGATGCCGCTCTCGGATGCGAGGACGATCAGGTCCAGTACCTGCGACATCGTGAGCCCGGACGTGGCTCGGCGGCGCTCCGAGTGTCGGGTGTTGAGGTAGGGAATCAGAACACCGCCGACGAGGTATCCCACGAAGGCCGCGGCGATAGCCAGTAGTACGGCCGATGCAACACTCACACCGGAATCGTACGTTCGATGGACAGCTCACATACGCAGGGTGCAGGCATTTCCCTGGTCGTCATAGTCCCCGTCGGCAGTGTTCTTCGATCGTTCACCTGCAGTTACGACAAAACGTCGGTTCGAGCGCCGTAGAGCTACTTACCGCCCTGGTTTGCCACGGCAGCTGCACCTGCGGCCGCTGCTTCGGGATCGAGGTAGGTGCCGCCCGGGTTGGTGGGCTTCAGCTTGCCGTCCGACTCGGTGAGGTCGTACTTCAACGGAATGCCGGTGGGGATGTTGAGTTCGGCGATGTCCGCGTCGGAGATCTCGTCGAGGTACTTCACCAGCGCACGCAGCGAGTTGCCGTGCGCGGCGACGAGGACGTTCTTGCCTGCCTTCAGATCGGCGACGATCGTCTCCTCGAAGTACGGGATCAGGCGCTCGACGACGTCGGCGAGGCATTCGGTCAGCGGAACGCTGTCCAGGTCGGCGTAGCGCGGATCGGCGTCCTGGCTGTGCTCGCTGCCGACCTCGATGGGCGGCGGGGGGGTGTCGTAGCTACGACGCCACAGCATGAACTGCTCGTTGCCGTACTTGTCCTTGGTCTCGGCCTTGTTCAATCCCTGCAGCGCGCCGTAGTGCCGTTCGTTCAGACGCCAGTCGCGGACGACGGGGATCCAGTGCCGGTCGGCAGCGTCGAGCGCGAGGTTGGCGGTGCTGATCGCGCGACGCAGCAGCGAGGTGTACAGCAGGTCGGGCAGGATGCCCGCCTCGGCGAGGAGTTGGCCGGCGCGCTTGCCCTCGGCCTCGCCCTTCTCGGTCAGTCGCACGTCCACCCAACCGGTGAACTGGTTGGACGCGTTCCATTCGCTCTCGCCGTGACGAAGCAGAATCAGTGTTCCGATACTCATGTGGTCAGTTTCTCATGCTCCGCGTCTCTTGGCCCGCGTGCGACCAGGACTCCGACGACGACGATCATGACGACTGCGGTGAGGGTGATCGGGATGGGAATGATCGGGTCGAACAACACGAGTAGGGCGCCCAGCGGAACCGCGATGTTGACGATGCGGTCCGCGTGGGCGCGAATAGCGATCAGCCAGACACCGAGGACGAATATCGCAATCGGCACCGTGACGGTGAACGACGCGGCGACGTCGCCGAGCTTGCTGTGCTCGGTCAATACGTCGATCTCGACCTCGATGCCGGCCGAGAACGCACCCGCTGCCGCGAAGATGAAGTAGTGCGCGTAGCCGTAGACCACCGAGTTGCCGAACTGGCCGATCGCCCGGTGATGCGGGGGCCAGAAGTAGATCCACCACAGGCTCGCGGTGACGACAAGGGTGAGGACGGAGATCGAGATCAACGGTGCCAGGGCGGTCTCGTCGTGTATCGCTTCGATGATCGCGTTGGCCGACGCGAGTAGGGATTCGCCGAGCAGAATCAGCGTGAACAGTCCGTAGCGTTCGGTGATGTGGTGGGGATGCCAGGGTGTGGTGCCGTTGCGTTCGGCGATCAGCGGCACCGACATCTCGACGCCTGCGAGTACGACGAACACGATGACGGCTGGGGTGCCGTCGAGCAGCAGGGCCCAAAGAATCCACAGAATCTGAACTCCCGCAATGCCTGTCGCGTAGGTCAGCGCGGTCTGCCGATGTTCGGGATTTCTCGATGCCCGCAGCCATTGAGTCACCATCGCCACGCGCATCACCACGTAACCGATCACCACGATGGTGAAATTCTCGTCGACGACGGACGGTTCGATCCCGGCGGCCAAGGTCAGGACGCCGGCCATCTGTACGACGGTCAGCACGCGATACAGCCAGTCGTCGGTATCGAAGGACGTGGCGAACCACGTGAAGTTCATCCACGCCCACCAGATCGCGAAGAACACGAGCGCGTAGCCGAGCAGGCCGTCGGCGATGTGGTTCTCGGTGAGGTCGTGATGGAGTTGAACCGCCGCGATGCTGACGGCCACCACGAACACCAGGTCGAAGAACAATTCGAGGGGGCTCGCGGAGCGATGCGGTTCCTTCGGATCGCGCGGTCGCATCGGCACCAGACGGGCAGCGGAGAGATTCACGATCGCAGACTAAGTCATCGGATTCGCGAATGTTGTCTCGATTGTGTTGCAGGGGTTGGCGTTACGGACAATTCGGACAGTGTTCGACGGTATGGCGCAAGGATCTACGGGACCTCACACCCTTTTTGCCGACCGAGCGCCTGGGTTCACGTCATAGCGGGGGTGTGAGGTCGAGAAATGGGGTGTGAGGTTGCGAGCTCACTCCCCCAAGCCCGCCCCGATACCTCCGATCCGAGCGCCCACACCCCGATCGAGCTCTTCGGTCTCGACGAAATAGCGTCGAAACACCGACCGCATCAATTGAACGACCTCGATGTGTTGCCTGATCACGACGGCCGCCGACCCCTCTTCCCCATCGGCAAGTCGCTTGAACTTGCGACCCAGCTGTTGGGCTGAAGGAAGGGTGCCGAATGCGTCGACATCGACGAGAAACTCCGTCCTTTGCAACATGCCATTCAGGTGTCTGAGGTATTCGGCACACGCCTGGTCGCACTGGAACGCCACGCCCTCCGGAATCTCCAGCGCCCCCGCGGCAGCCTGCTCGGACAGGTTGCGCCACTGCTGCATCGGCGCTGCAAGACTATCGACGTTAGATCCCACCAAACCCCCGTCAGTCAATTTGCTGCCCGAGGCAGCGACGAGTGCAGAGAGCCTGCGATTCGCATGATCTCCATGCACGGGTCACCCTGCGGTTCTTCGGAACCCATTGTGTCGAGGACGAAGTACACCAATCCGTAGTCGACTTCGAAGGCCATGCCGCAGCTTCTTCCAGCGGGACGATCGGCACGCAAGAATTGGTATCCACCAAGGTTGTCGACCTTCGAGAACTGGCCGAAGCGGTCGTTGCTTCGCAGATTGTCCAATGAGTGGAAGCCAGAGAACACTCCCAGGAAATACCACGATCCGGGATCAGGGTCCGTCCAGATGCATGTCTTCCAATCGGTGGACAACGGCGCGTCTCCGAACAGGTTCGTGCTCTTGCTGTCCACATCCAATCCCGCTGCCTCGATGGCGTCGTTCGGGATGGTGCAGGGATCCCATAGGTCGTCCGCCACCGGCGACGCAACCACCGAGCTCGTTGCCGGCTCTGCAACCGGCGCACCCTCCGTCGCCCCGCCACATCCGGCGACCAATGCCATCACGCCGACCACTCCCGCCACCCACCACCGCGTTGCCTTCACCTCTGGTTGGACGCGGCGAACAGCGTTCCGGTTCCACAACGACCTCACACACCTACTACCGACTGCGCGCCCCCACTCACTCGATAGCAAGGGCGCGCAGTCGACAAATACGGTGTGAGCTCACTACCGAGCGGACATCAGCCGCAGTTCGACGGTGCCGGCTCACCTCGGAATCGTGCGTCCACGTAGGCGTAGGCGTCGGGCAGACCGACGAGCGATCCGCTGAAGTGCTCGGCAAGCGGATAAGCCCGAAATTGGACGGTGGCTCCGGCCGCACAGTATCGGTCGACCGTCTCCTTCACAGGCGCGAACGGGGTGATGAAGTCGTTGACCCCCTGCCACATGTACACCGGGGCCGTGGGCACGCCCGGGTAGTCCACCAAGCTGTTCTTCTTCAACACCGCCTGCGCGGAGGGCAACGACGCGATGTCCACGTTCGAGAGATCGCGCGCACTGCGAAACGCTCCTCCGACGATGATGCTGCGCCTGCACTCGTTGCTGACGCGATCCCGCAACGCCAGGCCTGCCGCATTCAGGTTCTCCGAGACGGGAAACTCGGTCGGGTATTCACGCTCGAGCCCGAGTGATGCCGCGAGTGCCATTCCGAACGCGGGGTGCGGAATCGGGCTGTAGCCCAGGTTCTTCGCGATCAATTCGAGGTCGGCCGGAATACCGCCCTGCACGGTGGCCACGATGTTCAGCTCCGGCGCATACGTCGGTGCCATGGCTCCGGCCCACGAGGTCGCCAGTGCGCCACCGGAGTAACCGAGCAACGCGACCGGGCTTTCCTTCAGCGGCAATTGCTCGAAGTTCTGCACTGCCCGAACTCCGTCGAGCGTCAACCGACCCTCGTACTCCGCTGCCCCGTAGGCACCGTTCGGGCCGAGGTAGTCCGGAACTGCGACAGCCCAGCCGCGGGCGACCATGCCGAGGTACAGGCTCGGAGCCTCACCGATCTCGTACGTGAAAAGGCCATGCGACGGAGCACATTTGACACCCAGAGCATTGATCACGGCCTGGTACGACACCAGTGGCGTTCCCGCACCTCTACCTCGGGGCATCAGCACAGTGGTCACCGCGGCAACGGGAGCACCTGCGGAGTTGGTCGATCGGTACTTGAGCTGCCAGATGTCGGTGTTGGGGTACATCCATGCGTCGGCCCGACGGCTGGCGAGGATGTCACCCGGCGCATGATCGGCTATGTCGGCCGGTGCAGCGTAGAAGACGTCCGGATCGGGGATCGTCGGCGCGGGGGCTGCCGAAGCTGTTGGCCCCGTTGCGAACAGGGACGCACACAGTGCCACGAGGGTGAAACCCAGGGCAGACATTCTTCTTTTCAAGGCGAGCCTTTCGGTGATTTCTGATCGATCGCCACGGCACTGCGTCACGGCGTTACGGGTAGGGAGAACTGATTGATCGGATCCGTCGAGGAGAAGGTGACGTCCGCCGGGCCGGGTCCACCGGCGAACGACGGATCGGACGCGGTGATGTCGACGCCGATGCGATGGCCACGGTCGAATCGATGGACGATGTTGGGCAGCGAGATCGTCACCGGGTCCGAGGATCCGGTGAGCACGGCGGGTGCGACGAGCCCGTGAATCGGACTCCGCGCACCGTTCGGTGCGACGTCGAGCACGGTGACGAAGACCGTCGCAGGCCCGGACACCGTGGGGCTGATGGACAGCTCCGGTGCGCCGACCACGTCGACGGGTTCGGCGAGCGGCGCGGTAGTCCAGGTCGCGGCAGAACCGGGTAGCGAGACCCGCGGCACGGGCAATTCGGCCGCGAGATTCGGGAGTCCGAACGTGGTGGGCATCGACGCACCTGCACCCCGAATCGTTTGCGTCCACGCACCGTTGGTCGAGTCACCCACGGAAAGCGATCCATTCGACAAGAAGAACGTGCGGCGGGCACCGACGGGAAATATCTCGGATTCGACGTAGGCCGGCGACGCGACGCCGGTGTAGGGCACCCAGTCCCTGAAGTAGGTGAATGCGGGTCTGCGGTCGACGTCTCGATCCTTGAGGAGTCGGTCGAGCCAGTTGCCCACGAGGGCCGCTTCGTGCTGAGTGAACGGGTCGGGCGCCTTGATGTCGAACTCGCCGGGAGCACCCTTCCGATCGTTGTGTCCCCAGGAGTGCCAGATCATCGACGTTTCCACCCCGCGCGAACGCAAGGTCTCGTAGGTGGCCGCTGCCTCGTCCAGACCGAACAGCGAATCCTTCTGCCCCTGAGTGAGCAGAACCGGAACGTTCACACGATGGAGATAGTCCACGGGTGAGACGTGCCGCATGGCCGCCAGAGTTTCCGGGTCCGGTTCCCGGTTCGCAGCGAACGCGAGTGCCGCGTCGCACACCCACTGGGCATAATTCGGGCAACCCTCCGCCCGCGCCGGATCGACGGCGTAACCGGACGGGCCGGCCAGTACCGCACCGGCCGTCAGGAATGCCGAGCCGAGGATGCTCTTGACCGGCCCCACCGGCCGTCGGCCGGTCGCCTCCGGTGCCAGCGAACGCGACAGATCGTTCCAGGTGATCATCGATGCAACCGTGTCCAACCGCGAATCCATCGACGCGGCGGCCAATCCTGTTGCGCCGGCATAAGAACCACCGAGGTAGCCGACACGTGGATCACCTGGTCCATCCAGCCGAACCACATCGAGCGGCGGGGCGGCCGTCGTCCGCGCAGGATCGGTGAACACACCGTCGTTGTCGCCGGCGAGATAGCCGATGAGCGACGACGCAGCGATGCCGTCGTAATCGGGATCCGCGAAATAGATCTTGCACGTCGAGCCACCGAAACCCAAGGCGGAGTATGACAGAACAACGTAGCCGTGCGTCGCGAATCTCGCCGCGGCACCCGCTTGGTCGTCCTTGGATCCGCCGAAACCGTTGCTGGTCAGGATGGCCGGAGCCCGGTTGTCCGGTCCCAGACCATCTGGGACGTAGATGTCGCCCACGACGGTGCAGTGTCGATCCCGCTCAGGTCCCACCACGACGTCGAAATATCGAGTCTGCACCGAGAAGTCGCCGAACGATTGCGGGGCCAACACCGGAAGGTCCGCGGCGTGAGCCGGCGTAGAGGCCACGACCAGAGCTGTGGTCGCGGCCACCACGGCGGGTGCGAGCCGTTTCATCGGACGCAGTTGGTCGGCGGTGCGACACCCCGAAACCTGTTGTCCAGGAATGTGAGCGCAGCAGGAAGACCCTCGAACGCCGCCTGAATGTGCTGCGGGGCATGAACGACGTCGAACTGCAGAGTCGCCCCGTTCGCGCAGTACCGTGCGGCCGTGTCGCGCAGGGCACCGATCGGGATCAGGGGGTCGTTGTCGCTTCCCCACAGCAACGTGGGTGCGGTGGGAACCCCCGCATACTTCACCAAACTGTTTTCGTCGATGATCTGCTGCGCTTCCGGGCTGTCCACCAAGGACGTAGTGGTCGAGACCGCCAGTGCACTCTTGAAGGCTCCGGCGGCAAGGATCACCGGGGTGCACGCGTTCGAGACCTGATCCCTCAACACGAGACCGGTGGGATTGAGCTGAGCCGTGATCGGTAGACGGTCGGGATACTCGCGTTCGAGTCCGAGAGCGGCGGCAAACGCGAGCCCGAATGCCTGATGCGGCGCAAAGCCCAACGCGCGAGCGATGTTGTCCAGATCGGCCGGCACCCCTCCGGCTGCGGCACCGACGATGTTCAGCTCGGGTGCATAGCTCGGAGCGAGCGCCGCGGCCCAGGCCGTCGCCATTCCGCCACCCGAATACCCGGCCATTCCGACCGGACCGGCCGACAGTCCGAGTTCGGGAACCCGCTGCGCGGCGCGAATTCCGTCGAGGGTGATTTGTCCGCCCAACCTGGCTGCACCGTAGGCACTCTGGGGTCCGAGGTGGTCCGGTACAGCGACCGACCATCCACGCACCAGCGCCAGGTTGAGAAACTCACGCTCCTGCACACCGGTCGTCGGATCGGCCCCGAACAACGATTCCGACGGTGCGCACTGCAACCCGAGCGCGTTGACGAACGGCTGATACGACAGCAGTGGCCCACCGGGTGCTCGGTTCGCAGGCGCGAGAACTGTTGTCACAGCGGCGATGGCGTCTCCTCGGGAGTCGGACGATCGATACTGGATCTGCCAGATGTCGGCCCCGGGATACAACGGACTCGAAAAACGCCTGGTGCCAACGACATCACCGTTCTCGGTTCCGGACAGATCCGGCACCGATGCGTACAGGGTGCCGGGTACCGGTGTCGGACCGGTGGGCGCAGCCGACGCGTGCGGTGCAACGACGAACGACATCGACATCAGCCCGACCACGAGTGTCGAGGTCACGAGGGTACGAAGCATGCTGTAACTCTTCTCGATTTCGATCGGCTCGAACGCTCGGTTCGGGTGAGGGGTTCTTCGATTGCACTGTTGTGCAGTGGATTTCGCAGTCACTGTGGCACCCTCGTGGAGACAATCGACTGGTCGGCGTCGACAGCCCTGTGACCGCCTCGCGGCAGGGCGGCCGCGACGACGGTGGCCACCGCCATGGTGGCGGCCAACCCGAACAGCACCGTCCGCTGCGACGTCAGGTAGTCGGCGGCCACCGGATCCGAAGGAAGCAGCGCGAAGTACACGGCACCGGTCGTTGCCGTTCCCACGGCCGACCCCACTTGCTGGACCGTCGGCAGAATCCCCGAGGCCGAGCCGAGAGCATGCGGCTCCACCCCGGCCACGATGGTGCTCTGCAGCGGCGCGATCACCGATCCCAAGCCGGCACCGACCAGAACCAACGGGATTGCCATCCACCAAGGGAAGCCGACTCGATCCAGGTAGTCGGTGGTGACGCCGAGGACGAACAGCGATATGCCCATGGCCGCCGCGCCCGCAGCCACGACGCGAGAGTCCCAGCGGCGGAACGACACCGGCGCGGCCACGGACGCGACAATGGCACCGAGCGCAAAGGGAACCGTGATCGCGCCCACGGTCGTCGCGCTGTCCCCCAGGCCGGTCTGCAGTGTCACCGACATCGTCAGGACGAACCCGGTGAACGTGCCGTACACCAGAGCAGACACAGCGCAGCCCAAAGAGAACCCGCGCTCACCGAAGACCCCGATGTCCACCATCACGTGTGCGCCTGCCGCCCTTCGTCGGCGTTCCCACATGGTGAATCCCGCCAGTGTTGCCAGGCCGATCGCCACGGCGGGCACAGCCGTGACGAAACTCGAGCTCGCCATGACCGGATAGACGATCATCAGCGCCCCGATCGACCACAGGCCAACCCCTACGGGGTCGAACCGTCCACCGCTTCCGACTCCCGAGTGCTTCGACTCGGGTGGGACGAACCGGCGGCCGAGTGCAATCGCGGCCAGCGCTATCGGGGCGTTGATCAGAAATATTCCTCGCCAGCCTGTTCCGAGCATGTCGAGGTGCAGAAGCAGTGCACCGATGGCCGGTCCGGTCAGTCCGGCCAGCCCTGCGGTGCCGCCGTACAGCGCGAACGCGGTGGTACGCCGAGTGCCGGAGTAGGCGGCGGTCACGATTGCCACCGTTTGAGCCGACATCGCCGCTCCCGCAAGTCCTTGCAGCACCCGAGCGAGAACGAGCAACTCTATGGTGGGCGCGTACGCGCAGAGCACCGACGTCACCGCGAACAGTGCAGTGCCGGTGACGAACACGGTTCTGCGCCCGAACACCTCCCCGGTGCGCGCCATCGTGAGCAGCGCGCAGGCGAATGCCAGCAGGTACGCCGTCGGTATCCAGACCTGCTGCGCGCCCGATGCATCCAGATCCCGGCCGATCGACGGCAATGCCACGGTGACGGCGGTGACGTCGATCATCTGCATCGTGACCGCCAGCAGGCAGGCGCACAGCGTCAGCCACGACCCTCGGCGGCGGTGTGTCATACCCTGCTGACGTCCGTGAGCTCGTGCGCGAACACGCTCGCGATCTCCGGCGTGTAGTCACCCGATTCGACGACGGCCGTGAAGATCTCGAATATCTTGGAGAAGTACAGGTCGATCGATCGATCGGCCTCGTCGGTGCCGGGATAGAGAAACTCGACACCAGTGTGGTCCTCGAAGCGGTTGATCCACATGAAGACTTCCTCGGAGCTGCCACGGTTTCCGTACAGGCCGGCCCCCGCGGCATCCAGTTCGGCTTCGCCCGGCAGCTTCCGAACGTCGACGTAGGAGATCATCGGCGCGGTCCAACCCGGCTGCGTCGTGATTCCGTGCTCCGGCAGCGCCAGTTCGAGTACCCGGTGGTAGGAGGTGTTCGCCAGCAGCTTGCCGGAGTCGAATGCCTGCTGCGCGAGGACCGCGAGGGTCAGGAACGTCGGCTTCGCACCGAGATCGAAACGCACGGGAATCAAGCTCGAATACCATCCGATGGAGGCGAATTCGCCCGGCGTCGACCGAGTGCTCTTGGGCGTCAAGCCCAAGTAGCTGCTCCGGCCGGCAAGCTCGTACTCCGCCAGGGCCGCCGCGGCGAAGATGCCTCCGATGAATTTTGCTCCCACTCCCGCACATGCTTCGTCGACGGCCCGGGCCTTCGCGCCGTCGAACAGTGGGAACGAACTGTGCGAGGTCCGCGTGTAGTCGATACTGCTGCGTCCCAAAGGAAGTGGGAACGTCGGAAGATCGCCGCCGTTGTCCGTCACCAAGTCGATCCAGGTCTGGACGGCCGAGGACTCCAGAGTCGTGGCATCGCTCTCGAGGCGTTCGCGCTGGCAGTACTCGAGGTAGCTGCCCGGGGTGAACAGTCCATCGGACTCCCCCGTCACCGCGTTGCGGTAGAGCTGGCGCAGTTCGTAATACGTCAATGCCTGCGAGATACCGTCGGTGTCGAGGTGGTCCACCGCCGCGTACACCACGAAGTGGTCGTCGTGTTCGATCGTGCCGAACGAGAAGCAATCCCAACTGTCGGGACCGGGAGTGCTGTCCTGAACGTGACGCCGAATGGCCTCGGAGTCCGAGGGAGTGCCGAAATCGGTTGGTTCGAGCACGATGTCGGCGACGTCGACCAGGTGGCGCGTCGCCCCCTCGGCCGTCGTGGAGAACCAGCTGCAGAAGGAATCGTGTCGGGTGACGAACGTGTTGAACGCCCGACCCATCGCCGCGCGGTCCAACGTGCCCTCGATTCGGAACGTCACGAGACACAGCCGGGAGAAGCGGAACGACGAGCCTCGGTTACGGAACGCGGCCTCGAGATACGCCTGCTGGATATGGGAAGGGGGTGCCGGGTGGGCAGGCGCAGCCGCGGCAGCAGCTCGCGAGGAGACGGTGGGCGACCACGTGGTGAGCGGTCCTGGAGCTGGCTTCCACTCGTCGATGAGTCCGAATGCGACCACGACACAACCTTTCGAAGGAGACAGAGCGATTCGACGCGGTGAGTGCGTCGGAGGAGTCAGTGGATCATTCGGGCCGAATCGAAGAAACCCCGGCGACGAGGATTTTGGAAAATCGACAAGGATTCGCGGGATACCTGTGTCAGAAATGAGGAATCGTCAACGTTGTTGTCGATTGCAGCCATTCGCTCTACCGTCGGTGACATACCGCGCCCGTCGGACTCCTTGTCGTGCGCACCTCCCACGATGTCAGGAACGGTTGATGCTCAGTCGATTTCGCCTTCGGGAGGCGACTGTCTCGGCTCTCGGCGTCGTCGTGACGGTCGTCGTCCTCGTGTCGAGCTCGGCCGCCGTGGCGTCAGCAGAAACGGGGTCGTCGATCGTCGCCGTGGACAGCGCCGGTGCGCGCCGGGACGTCGTGCAGGTTCACTCCGCGGCGATGGATCGCGATATCACCATCGACGTATTCCGGGCAGAGGTGCGCGGTGCCCCCACTCTCTACCTGCTCAACGGCGCAGCCGGTGGAGACGGCGGAAGCAGCTGGTTCGACCAGACCGACGTCGCCGGATTCTTCGGCGCCAAGAACGTCAACGTCGTCGTGCCTCGGGGAGGTGCCGCCAGCTATTACACCGACTGGTTGAAAGACGACCCGGTTCTGGGCCGAAACAAGTGGTCCACCTTCCTCGGTCTCGAACTCCCGCCGCTGATGAACGAACTGCTGGGTGGCAACGGCATCAATTCGGTCGCCGGTATCTCGATGGCAGGAACGTCCGTTCTGCAGTTGGCGATCGCCCACCCTTCGGTGTATCGCTCGGTCGCGTCGTTCAGCGGATGTGCGCGCACATCCGACCCGGTCGGTGCGATGTACGTCAGATCCGTCGTCGAAGCCCGCGGCGGCGGATCGACCGCCAACATGTGGGGACCTCCCGGTAGCGACGGCTGGGCGGCAAACGACCCCTACGTGCGCGCAGAAGGTCTGCGCGGCATCGCCGTCTACATTTCCAGCGGTACCGGAGCGCCCGGCGCTTTCGATGTGCCCGGTGGACCCGGCATCGGAAGCGACTACGGCAAGCTCGTGCAGCAGCTGGCCGTCGGCGCGGTCATCGAAGCGACCACGGACAACTGCTCCCGTCAGATGCAGCAGCGACTGCAGGAACTCGACATCGCCGCCACGTACAACTTCCGGCCCACCGGAACCCATTCGTGGGCCTACTGGGAACAAGATCTGCACGACGCGTGGTCGGTGATCGCGCCGTCCATGGGCCTGCCGACGGGCACCCGCTGAATCCACGACGTTCGCGCGACAACGAAGGAAATTCGATGAAACGATTCGACGCTGTCGGCACACCCGCTCTTGCCGCCACGTGGGTTCGACCCCCGTGGCCGCTCGCGGAGATCGTTCGGGCCAAGCGCGGCCGGACCGTGTCCGTTGTGCTCCCGGCGCTCGACGAGGAAGACACCGTCGCCGGCGTCGTCTCCTCGATCACTCCGCATCTGGGCGGCTTGATCGACGAGGTGGTGGTTCTGGATTCGGGGTCGACCGATCGCACAGCGGAACGGGCACGCGGTGCAGGGGCCACAGTGGTCTCGCGGGAGGAGGCGCTCCCGGGCACACCCGTTGTGCGCGGCAAGGGTGAAGTGCTGTGGCGAGGGGTGGCCGCCACCTCGGGCGACATCGTCGTGTTCGTCGATTCCGACCTGGTCGAGCCGGGCTCGCACTTCGTCCCTTCGCTGGTCGGCCCGTTGTTGATGACAGAGGGCCTGGAGCTGGTGAAGGGCTTCTACCGCCGGCCGCTGACGATCGGCGACAGCACGGACGAGGACGGCGGGGGCCGCGTCACTCAACTGACGGTGCGGCCCCTGCTGACCGCACTGGTTCCGGAACTCGCGGGAGTGTTCCAGCCGCTGGGCGGCGAATACGCCGCCACCAGGCAATTGTTGGAGTCCCTCCGGTTCGCCCCGGGCTACGGAGTCGAAATCGGTCTGTTGTTGGACACCTATCACCGGCTCGGCGCAAGCGCGATCGGACAGATCGGCCTCGGGACCCGTCGGCACCGGAACCGGCCGACCTCCGAACTGGCCGTCATGAGCCGCCAGATCGTCGCCACGATGTTCTCGCGGCTCGGCCTGACCGACTCGGGAGCCGGTTTCACGACGTTCGAAACGTCCGGAAATCAGCTCTCCGCGAAGATCGCACCGCTCTCACTCGTCGACCGCCCACCGTTGATCACGCTGGACCAGTACACCCGCACCGCCCGACGTCATGCGATGAGCCAGCCCGTCTGATACGAACGCACCCCCCACCGTCGAACATGGTGAGGGGTGCGAGCATCGAACTGCGGAGCTACTTTCCGGTCTCCGCGGCGCGCAGGTCCTTGCGCAGAATCTTGCCGGCCGCGGACTTCGGGACGATGTCGATGAACTCGACGCGTCGTACCTTCTTGTGCGGCGACACGCGCTCGGCGACGAAGGCGATGATGCCCTCCTCGTCGATGGTGGCACCCTGCTGGCGGACGACGAATGCCTTGGGGATCTCTTCGCCCTCGTCGTCGAGCACACCGATGACGGCGGCGTCGGCGATCTCCTCGTGCGTGAGCAGCAGTGCCTCGAGCTCGGCCGGGGGCACCTGGTAGCCCTTGTACTTGATCAGTTCCTTGAGGCGGTCGACGATGTAGACGACACCCTCGGGATCGACGACGGCGATGTCGCCGGTGTGCAGGTAACCGTCGGAGTCGAGGGTTTCCGCGGTGGCGGTGGGGTTGTTGAGGTACCCGACCATCACGTTCGGTCCCTTGACCCACAGCTCACCGGGCTTGCTCAATCCCTCTGTGGGCAGGTCGATCTCCTCGAGCGTGCCCGGGTCGACGAGCTTGTTCTCGGTGTTCGCCAGCGGCTGGCCGACCGAGCTGAGCGGCATGTCGTCGCGATCGAACGGGATGGCGTGGCTGACGGGGCTGAGCTCGCTCATGCCGTAGCCCTGACGCACGCGAGTGTTCAGACGCTTCGCGACGGCCTTGCCGAGCTCCTCGTCCAGTGGAGCCGCACCCGAGAAGATGGTGTGCACGCTGGAGAGGTCGTACTGATCGATGAGCGGGTGCTTGGCCAGCGCGACGGCCACCGGCGGTGCGATGAACAGGTACGTCAGCTTCTGGTCCTGAATGATCCGCAGGAATTCGACGAGGTCGAACTTCGGCATCGTCACCAGATGCGCGCGCAGCTTCAGCGCGATGTTGAGCAACACCGTCAGGCCGTAGATGTGGAAGAACGGCAGCAACGCCAGGATCGCGTCGTCGCTGTCGATACCCACGCGCGGTTCCATCTGCGCCACGTTCGCGACGAGGTTGCGGTGGGTGAGGATGACGCCCTTCGGCACACCCGTCGTACCGGAGGAGTACGGCAGCACGGCGACGTGCGTGGCCGGATCGAAGGAGACCTCGGGGGCCGGTGCGCCCTGGGTGAGCAGGTCGCGCAGGTTCGGGTGGCCCTCTGCGCCGTCGAGCACGATGACGTGATCGGCGTCGAGGCCGACCTTCTCCGCAGCAGCCTTGGCCTGCGGGTACAGCGGGGAGACGGTGAACAGGAACTTCGCGCCCGAGCCGGTGAGCTGCTTGGCGATGTCCTCGGCCGTGTACAGCGCATTGATGGTCGTTGCGGTTCCGCCTGCGCGCAGGATGCCGTGCAGCACCGACGCGAACGCGGGCACGTTCGGCGAGTGGAGTCCGACGACGTCGCCGACCTCGAGTCCACGTGCAGCCAGAGCGCCTGCGATGGCGTCGATCTGACCGATGAGCGACTTGTAGGTGGTGACCGCACCCGACGTTCCGTCGATCAGTGCAGGCTTGTCGAGGTCGGACTCGGCGATCGATCCGAACAGGAAGTCGTAGACGCTGAGTTCGGGAATCTCGACATCGGGAAAGGGACTGCGGAAGCTCATGGCTCTCCTTCGAAAAACTGCGGCAACAATGACCGAACCCTACAGTGAAAGCGGTCACAACGGACAGCGACCCTACCGCTGAGTCAGGTAGTGCGGGCGCTAACTTCGCGACGCATACGGTTTACCGGCTGCGGCCGGTCCTCGAACGTGGCCCACCAGGCCCGCGACGGCGAAAATGGTCACCACGTAGGGCAACATCAGCATGAATTCGCTCGGCACGGGCGAGCCGATGATGCCCAGTACGTTCTGCAGGTTCGACGCGAATCCGAAGAGCAGTGCGGCCAGCGTCGCGCGTACCGGATCCCAGCGGCCGAAGATCACGGCGGCGAGAGCGATGTAGCCGGCACCTGCCGTCATCTCCTTGCCGAACGCGCCGACGGAGCCGAGGGTGAAGTACGCACCACCGAGTCCGGCGATGGCACCGGCGAGGCAGACATTCCAGAAGCGGGTGCGTGCGACGTTGATTCCGACGGTGTCGGCAGCTTGCGGGTGTTCACCGACGGCACGCAGTCGCAGACCCCATTTGGTGTGGAACAGCCCGAAGAAGACGAGCGCCACGGCGATATACATCAGGTACACGATGAGCGTCTGTCGAAACAGCACCGGACCGAGAATCGGAATCTGCGAGAGCACCGGAATGTCGATGCGCGCGAACCGGGGTGGCGAGTTGAGTGTCTCGGCGTTCTTGGTGAGCACCACCGAGTACAGGAAGCTGGTCAGTCCGACGACCAACACGTTGAGCACCACACCCACGATGACCTGGTTGACGAAGTAGCGGATCGAGAACACGGCCAACAGAGACGCGGTGAGCGCCCCGGCGATCAGTGCCGCCAGTAGCGCGACGTACGTCGAACCGGTGATCGAGGCGACGACGGCGCTGACGAAAGCTCCTGCGAGCAACTGACCTTCGATGGCGATGTTGATGACGCCGACGCGTTCGGAGATCACGCCGCCCATCGCGCCGAAGATCAGTGGAGTACTCAGAGCGACTGCGCCGATGAGCAATCCGGGCACCGGGATGGTCTCGCCGTCGGCCGCCCAGGCCAGGAATCCGAACACGAACAGCACTGCGAACACGGCGAGCAGCCACAGAGGCGTCGAGCGGTACTGCGAGGCGAGCAGCGACGCGTAGGCGGTGATGACGGCCAGCAACACGACCACGACGAGACCGGTGCCGAACGACGGCACGCCCACGGCAGGCAACGCGAAGAAGTCGTCCTCCGACGCCAGCGCGAATGTGCTTGTACCCGAACCCCTCTGGACGACGAACAGCACCAGGGCGAGCAGTGTCACGACCCCGAGGATCGACGGCACCTTCCAGCTACGACCGAGTACCGCCTCGGCGGGGGCGTCGACGGACGTGGTCACAGTGCACCCACCTTCGCGGTCTCGGCCTTCGCGAGTTTCTCTTCACCTGGTTTGGGCAATCGGAACACGGCTCGAACCAGTGGCGGTGCGGCGATGAACAACACGATCACCGACTGCACGACGAGCACGATGTCGATGGGTACGCCTTCGGCCGCCTGCATGGCGAACCCGCCGGCCTTGAACGCGCCGAACAGGATTCCCGCGAAGAACACGCCCCAGGGTTTCGATCGCCCGAGCAGTGCGACGGTGATGGCGTCGAATCCGATGCCGGCGTCGATGTCCGCACTGAAGCCCGTGGTGACGGTGCCCAGCACCTGTGCCACACCGGCCAAGCCGACGAGCGCACCCGACAGAATCATCGCGTACAGGTAGATCCGGTTGACGTTCATACCGGCGACGCGCGAAGCATGCGGGTTCTCGCCGACGGCGCGGAAACGGAATCCGAGGCTCGATCGCTCGAGCAGCCACCACACCGCGATCGTCACGAAGATCACCAGTACGAAACCGAGGTGCAGGCTGTAGCGGTCGCCGAAGAGCTTGGGGAACACCGCAGTCGACGCGATGGGCGCGGTCTTGGGATTGTTCGATCCCGGTGCCTGCAGAGCACCGGGAGTGCGCAGCAGGTACGCGACGAGATAGAACGCGATGTAGTTGAGCATGATGGTGACGATCACCTCGTGGGCGCCGGTGCGCGCCTTGAGGAATCCGGCGATGCCGCCCCACACTGCGCCGCCCAGGACTCCGGCGAGTACGGCCACCAGCAGGTGGATCCCCGCAGGCAGGTTCACTCCGAATCCGACCCAGCCTGCGCACGCAGCGGCGATGAGCATCTGGCCGCGGCCACCGATGTTGAACATGCCGACGCGGAAGGCCAGTGCCACACCGAGTCCGGCGACGATCAGCGGAGTGGCGAAGGTCAGCGTCTCGGTCAGCGGCCGGATGCCGTTCTCGAATCCGGGACGCCGAAAGTTGTACACCGAACCCTGGAACAACGAGGAGTACGCTCCGGCAACGGAATCCCAGATCGCCTTGAGCATGTCCGAGGGACGGGAGAAGAAGTACCCGGCCGATTCCTGCACGCCCGAGTTGGTGGCGGCGATGAGCACCGCACCGACGATCAGCGCGAGAAAGACTGCGAGAACAGAGATGATGGCGCTGCCGGTGAAGATCTGCCGCAACACGACATGTGACTTCGACGGTTGCTGGGATACCGGCGGCTGCTCGGCCTCACTCACTTCGCTCACCGCCCATCATCAATCCGAGTGTTTCGCGGGACGTATCCCCGGGGACGATTCCCACGATTGCTCCTCGATACATGACGGCGATGCGATCGGCCAGTGCGGCGACCTCATCCAGTTCGCTCGACACCACGATGACCGGGATCCCCGAGTCTCGGGTGGCGACGATGCGTTTGTGCACGAATTCGATGGATCCAACGTCGATTCCGCGAGTCGGCTGCGCCGCGACGAACAGTCGCAGATCGCGGCTCAGTTCTCGGGCGAGCACCACCTTCTGCTGGTTGCCACCGGAGAGGCGGCCGACTGCGGTGCCGATTCCCGGTGCGCGAACGTCGAATTCGCTGAGCTTCTCCGAGGCGAACTTGTCCAGATACTCGCGTTGCACCGCGCCGCGCCGCACGAACGGCATGCTGTTGGAGCGATCGAGCATCAGGTTCTCGGCGATGGAGAATTCGCCCACCAGTCCGTCGACGGTGCGGTCCTCGGGGACGAAGCCGACGCCTGCGTCGAGCACGTCCTGCACCGTCGACCCGACGAGTGAGTTGCCGTCGAGGCTGATCGTGCCGGATACGTTGTCCTGCAAGCCGAGCAGGGCTTCGACGAACTCGGTCTGACCGTTGCCCTGCACGCCTGCGATGGCGAGGATCTCTCCAGCCGCGACTTCGAGGCTGACGTCGTCGACGGTCTTGTTGCCCTGGGCGTCGAACACCGACAGGTTCTCGATCACCAGTGCCGCGTCCCCGGGCGTGGCCGGGTCCTTCGAGACGGTGAGCTGCACGTCGCGTCCCACCATGAGTGCAGCGAGCTCGGTGTTGCTGGCGGTCGGCTTCGCTTCTCCGACGACCTTGCCGAGCCGGATGACGGTGATCTTGTCTGCTACTTCGCGTACTTCGCGCAGCTTGTGGGTGATGAAGACGATCGTGGTGCCCGACGCCGCGAGTTCCCGCATGATCCGCATCAGATCGTCGGTTTCCTGCGGCGTCAGGACGGCCGTCGGCTCGTCGAACACGAGCACCTTGGCCTCACGAGAGAGTGCTTTGACGATCTCGACCCGCTGCTGCACGCCGACGGGAAGGTCGTCGACGAGAGCATCGGGATCGAGGTCGAAGCCGAACCTCGCGGATATCTCCCGCACCAGCTTCCGCGCTGCCACGAGGTCGAGTCGTCCACCGAGCGAGGTGGTTTCGTTACCGAGCACGATGTTCTCGGCAACGGTGAACACCGGAATCAGCATGAAGTGCTGATGCACCATGCCGATCCCGGCAGCCATCGCCTCGCCGGGTCCGGCGAAATTCTGCTCGACGTCGTCGAGCAGAATCTGGCCTTCCTCGGCGCGATACAGGCCGCTGAGCACGTTCATCAACGTGGACTTGCCTGCGCCGTTCTCGCCGAGGAGGCAGTGGATCTCGCCGGATTCGACGCTCAGATCGATGTGGTCGTTGGCGATCAACGAGCCGAATCGTTTGGTGATACCGCGAAGTTCGAGCTTCATATCCCTTTACGACCGCTTGGTGCTACTTGGGTGCCGACGGCGACTCGACGGTGATGGACCCGTCGATGATGCCGGCCTTGATCGTGTCCAGCTCGCCCTGCAGTGCGGGGTCGACCTCGGACTCGAAGTCGTGGAACGGTGCGATACCGACTCCGTCGTTCTCGAGCGTGCCCACGTACGGGGTGTTGTCGAACGCATCGGCACCGGAGTTGGCGACGACCTCGTCGACGCTGGTCTTGAGTCCCTTGGTCACCGACGTGAGCAGCAGGTCACCGACCGAGGGGTCGGATTCGAAGACGTCGGCGTCGGCACCGATGAGGGCGACGGGACGCGAAGAGTCGCGAATGGCCTGTGCCGCACTCTGATAGATGGGACCGCCGACCGGGAAGATGACGTCCGCGTTCTGGTCGATCAGACCCTGGGCGGTGTTCTTCGCGACCTCGTTGGCGGTGAATCCACCGGTGAACGAACCGTTCTGCGAGGGTACGTCCCAGCCGATGACGCGGACTGCCTGGCCCTTCTGCTCGTTGAAGTAGTTCACGCCGTCGGCGAACCCGTCCATGAAGATGGTGACGGTCGGCAACTGGGAGCCACCGAACGTACCGACCACTCCGGTCTTGCTGTAGCTCGCGGCCGCGTAGCCGGCGAGGAATGCGGACTGCGACGCGTCGTAGGTCAGCGGCTTGACGTTCGGCAGATCGATCGTGGAGTCGTCGATGATCGCGAAGTCGATGTCGGAGTTGGCCTCGGCTGCCACCTTGGTGGCGTCGGCCAGATCGAATCCGACGGTGACGATGAGGTTGCAGCCCTGATCGACGAGGTTGTTGATGTTGGGGCCGTAGTCGGTGGGCGACGCGGACTCGACGGTGCGTGGCTCGACGCCGAGCTCTTCGGATGCTTCGGTCAAGCCCTCGAACCCGAGCTGGTTGAACGACTTGTCGTCGAATCCGCCACTGTCGGAGACCATGCAGGGCAGGAAGTCACTCGATCCGCCTCCGCCCGATCCTTCGTCTTCGGGGGCAGATCCACAGCCTGCGATCAGGGCGATGGCACCGAGCGACGCGACGCCGCCGAGTGCTGCCTTCCGCGTACTCGTGCGGGTAACGAATGACAAGATGTCCTCCAATTTAGATGTACTTCGTCTGGGTCGGGACGCTACTCGCGCGGGCGAGGGTGCGCAGGATTTCACTCAGGTGTCCTTATCGGATGCAGCCTTGTTCGGCACAGCCTTGTCGGGCAAGCTGCCGCCTTCACGGAGTATTCGTGCTTCGTCCTCACGCACCATCACTGCCGGCCCCGCTGCCACCACCGAGGGGTTCGGCGGAGTACCGGGCTTGAACACGTTGAAGAATACGTTGAGTACCACCGCGACGATGCTGGCGGCACTGATTCCGGAGTGGAAGATCGTGACGAACCAGTCCGGGAACTCGTCCCAGAAGTCGCTCGCGACAACAGGTATGAGACCGAACGCCAAGGTCACGGCCACGATGACGACGTTGGAGTTGTTGTCGTAGTTCACCTTGCCGAGGGTGCGGATACCGCTGGCGGCGACGGTTCCGAACAGCGCGATTCCTGCGCCGCCGAGGACCGGAAGCGGGACGACCCCGACGACGGCCGCGAGAATCGGCGAAAGGCCCAGCAGCGCAAGCACGCCACCGCCCATCGCGACGACGAAGCGGCTCTTGATGCCGGTCATCGCAACCAGGCCGACGTTCTGCGCGAAGGCCGTGGCCGGGAAGGTGTTGAAGATCGGGGCGACGGCAGAGGACACCATGTCGGCGCGCAGGCCGTCGCCGACGCGCTTGGAGTCGACGTCGGTTCCGACCACTTCGCCGACGGCGAGGATGTCGGCGGTGGTCTCGACCATGATCACCAGGATGACGATGGTCATCGACACGATCGCGCCGATTGCGAAGATCGGTGAGCCGAAGGCGAAGGGGGTCGGGACGGCCACCACGGATGCGTCGGCGACGCCGTCGAAGTCGGTCTCGCCGACGATCAGTGCAGCGATGGTTCCGACCACGAGTCCGAGCAGGATCGACAGCCGTGACAACCCCGGAATCTTCGTCATCACCAGCACGGCGAGGAGGGTGAACATCGCCAGCCCGATGTTGCCGGGATCGAGATAGTCGGGGTTCGGCGCACCGCCCACCAACTCTTGGCCGGTGATCCAGCGTGCGGCCACCGGCATCAGCGACAGTCCGATGACGGTGATGATGCTGCCGGTCACCAGCGGCGGGAAGAACCGAACGATCTTGGAGAAGAACGGAGCGATGCCCAAGCCGATCAGCGCGGCGACCAGAACCGCTCCGAGCACCGTGCGCAGTCCGGTTCGTCCGTCCTCCGCGCTACCGATGATCGTGAGAACCGTCGAGACCGACGCGAACGAAATGCCCTGTACCAGCGGCAGTTGCGAGCCGAAGAACGGGATGCCGATCGTTTGCAGCACAGTGGCCACGCCACTGACGAACAGTGCGCAGGAGATCAACAGTGCTTGATCGGCCCCCGAGAGTCCGGCTGCGCCGCCGACGATGATCGGAACAGCGATGACGCCGCCGAACATCGAGAGAATGTGTTGCAGACCGTAACCGAACATCTGCAACACCGGCGGGCGAGCGTCCTCTGGCCTGGTCATGGGTGTCAGGCTAGGAACCGGACGTTACGGGCAGCGACTCCGACCTATTTCGAGCGAGTTACGCTTCGCGCTTGTCCACGAGGTGCTCGAACGCCTTCAGGTTCGCGAGCGATTCGCCGCGCGAGACACGCCACGCCCATTCGCGTTTGATGGACTCCGCGAATCCCAGCTCGAGCAGCACGTTGAAGTCACCGTCGGCAGCCTCGAGAGTCTGCCCCAGAATGCGATCGAGTTCGTCACCGTTGACGGCGTGCAACGACATTCGGCCGACGAGGTAGATGTCCCCCACCTTGTCGATCGTGTAGTGAACCCCGTACAGGCGACGGTTGCGGCGCAGCAGGTATTTGTAGACGCCCTCGAAGTTCTCGTCGGGTTTGCGGCACACGAACGCCTCGATGCGCACCCCGTGATGCCCGACGGTCAGCATCGTCGTCGTTTTGAGTTTGCGTTCCCCTGGCAGTTCGACGGTGAAGACGTCGCCGCGCCGCGTGTAGTCCAGCTCGCGGTCCTTCAGTGCCCGGTCGATCAGTTCGGCAGTCTCGCTCATGCAGTCACAGCTCCTGATCTGCGTAGTGTCGACAGTCCTCGGACGCGTCGCGGAGAGAACTCGCTCGGTCCCTCGCCTCGGTCGAAGTGGAACTTGGCCTGCCGGTAGCTCTCGATGAGTCCGTCGGCGGTGTGCTCCCACGAGAAGTTGCGGGCGTGCCGCGGTGCTGCGGTCGCCATGTCGGCCAAGGCAGCCGGGTCCGCCAGCATGGACGAGAGTGCATCCGCCCAATCCTCGGTGCGGTGGCCCTGCACCAGGCGTCCGGTCTCGCCCGATCGCACCGCCACGCCGAGTCCGCCGACGTCGGCGGCCAGGACCGGAGTTCCGCAGGCCTGGGCTTCGATGGCGACCAGGCCGAACGATTCGTTGTAGCTCGGCACGGCGACGATGTCCGCGGCGCGGTAGACCTGGGCCAGGCGCGCCGACGGTTGCGGCGGCATGAACGTCACTCGGGGACTTATCCCGAGGTTCTCGGCCAGATCGATGAGACTGTCGGGGCGATCCAATCCGCTGCCGGACGGGCCGCCGACGATGAGGATTCTCAGTGGTGTTGCCGGATTGCGCTGCAGCACTTCGGCAGCCGCGGCGATCAGCACATCGGGGGCCTTGAGTGGTTGGATGCGTCCGACGAATGCGACGATCGACTCGTCGGAATTCAACCCGAGTTCGGCGCGCGCCGCGAGCTTGTCCCCCGGATTGTATTGCGCCAGATCGGCTCCCGGTGCAACCACATCGATCGAACCCTGCTGCGCCCCGTAGATCTCGACGAGAGACTTCGCTTCCTCGGTGGTGTTGGCGATCAGTCGGTCCGCCTCGGCCACCACTTGCTGCTCGCCGATCTGACGCGCGGCCGGCTCGGGCGAGTCGCCCTGCGCCAGAGACGCGTTCTTGACAGCGGCGAGGGTGTGCGCGGTGTGCACCAGCGGCACTCCCCAGCGATCGCGCGCCAGCCAGCCGACCTGACCCGAGAGCCAGTAGTGCGAGTGCACCAGGTCGTAGTAACCGGGTTCGTGGCGAGCTTCCTCTCGCAGCACCCCGGCTGCGAATGCGCACAACTGAGTGGGCAGGTCGTGCTTGTCCAACCCCTCGAACGGGCCCGCGACGATGTTGCGCACCAGCACACCGGGAGCTGCCTCGACGACGGGAGCATCGGTCGACGCCGTCGCACGGGTGAAGATCTCGACCTCCACGCCCCGTTTGGCCAGCTCTTTCGCGCTCTGCAGCACGTAGACGTTCATGCCGCCCGCATCACCCGTTCCCGGCTGCGCCAGCGGGGAGGTATGCAAGGACAACACAGCGACCCTGTTCAGCTGGCGTCCAGTCACTTCTTCAGTGTGCACGCCTCCACATTACGTCTCGATAACTACCCCTTCCGACGACCGGGCACACTCAGACCATCCGGGAGTGCAGCCTGCGGAACGACCCAGGCTGTCGACGAACTCGGTCACCTCGGTGAGGAAGCGCTGCGGATCGGCCACGAACGGGCCGTGGTCGACGCCATCCCAGTACGACGCCACGGCCGTGGGGATCAGTTCCGCAGCGTGCCGTCCGGCAGAGACGTCGACGACGGTGTCCTCGGTTCCGTGCAGCACGAAGGCGGGGATGTCGAGGCTGCGCAGCAGGTCATCGTGGCCGACCGCTCGATCGAACAGGGCGGCGCGAACCCGTGGCCTCGTGGACAGCGTCAACCCGAACAACGCCTGCGCCTCCGTGCCCTTGCCTTCCGTCGGCCCGGTCAGCGCGTGCCCGAAACTCCCGAGTGCCTTGATCGCGACGCGGGGCTCCTCGGCCATCGCACCGGGGATCGCCGCTCGCATGGCCGTCCCGACGCGGCCGCCTGCCTCTCCCCTGCCGATGCTGGTGATCGCGCCGACGAGCACGATGCCCGACACCGCCCCCGTGCCGTGTTCGGCGAGGTAGTCGCAGATCACCAGTCCGCCGTACGACCACCCCAGCAACACCGCGTCGGCGGTGATGCCCTCGGCCGTGAGCACCGCGTCGACATCGCCGGCCCAGGTCTTGGGATCGTCGTAACCGGCGGACGGGGCGTCGGAGTAGCCGTGACCGCGTAGATCGACGGCGAGAACGCGGTAGCGCTCCGCCAGGTCGGTCAGCAGTCCCTCGCCCCAGCAGGCCGAGCTCTGTGCCCACCCGTGCAGCAGGACCAGCGGCCGCGCAGCAGGGTCACCGCTGACGCGGTAGACGATGTTGGCTCCGTCGATGCCGGTGGCCTGACGGACTGGTCCTGCTGCACGGGTGCTGAAATCGGGCTCGCTCATAGTAGGTGAACCTACGCCGCGGCCCTGCGCATCGAGGCGAGCGGATCGGAGTACAGGGCGCTGAGCGAGACCACGGTTGCGGCGTATTCCTGCACCTTGTCACCGAAGCCGGTCACCCGAATATCCCTGCGTGCCAACGTCGAATACGTGGCGAAGGCCTCCCCCACGTGCGGAATTCCGGCCGGGTACGCGGTGAACGCCTGGCCTCCGAGTACGACGCGGTCCGGATTGAACATGTCGCGTAGCAGCGCCACCGTCCGACCCAGAATCTGTGCCCGCTCGACGAGCAACTCCCGCGCGGCCTCCGAGCCACCCTGCGCCGCCTGGTACACCGTCGCGATACTCGGGTTCGGTTGCGGTGCAACGATCCTGCGGTCGACGGCGGCTGCGACGACCGCTCGATCGCTCACGGAGGCCTCGAGGCATCCCCGATTTCCGCAGCCGCACAGCGCCGACGATCCGGTGGGTAGGTGCGCGATGGAGCCCGGACCACTCGTGGGAGTGTGCACTCGGCCGTCGATGGTCAGCGCCATGCCCGCGGTCTCGCGTGCGTAGAAGTACAGCGACGTTCCGCTGTTGCTCTGCGCCGCAACACTGTCCGACAGACGCGGGGCGAGGAGCAGCTCCGAGGCCGCCATGGCCTCGACGTGCCCGGAGACCGAGATCGGCAGTCCGAGTCCGCCGCCGATGATGCCGGCGACGCGGCCGTTCTCCCATCCCAGCCGCGGATGGTCGACGGTGCCGCTCGCGGTGTCCACGCGTCCACCGATCGCCACCCCGACCCACAGCGGGGTGCGACGGTGCCAGCGTCCGGCGAAGGCACCGGCGCTGCGGGTGACGGAGGCCAGCGCTGCCTCCGAAGAGCCGGCGGGCGTGGGTATTTCGACGGCACCGAGTATGCGTCCCCGCAGATCGCTGACGGTGATGCCGGTGACGACGGCTCCGATGTGGATGCCGATGGTCGAGAACGGTTCGTGGTTGACCTCGAACGGCACCCGCGGGCGTCCGATCGCCCCCGGAGCCGTCAGGTCTGCGCGCTCACGGAGCATCCCGACGGCGAGCAGGGCCGACACCTGACGGTTGACGGTGGCGATGCTCGAACCGGTTGCGCGAGCAGCACGCTCGCGCGAGATGGGACCTTCGACGCAGGCCACCCGAAGTACCGACGCGGCGGGGCTGTCGGCGATCCGCAGATCGGGTGCGACGAGTTGGACGCGCGATCGAGGCCTCGCGAGAGACCGAAGAGAGGTGGGGCCGGTGTGGTGGTGCAGCGTTGAAACAGACATCCGTTGGGTCCTCAGCAATGGCAGACCTCCGTCGTGGAGGGACAACGACGAAGGAGCGAAGTGATGCAGGTCAAGGAAGGGCGCGGTGGTCGCGAAGAACCACGACACGCGAATCGACTGTCTGCAGCTCGAAACAGGGAGCTAGAGACGGATTCCTTGGCCGGGACAACACAGTTCCCGAGGAAGCGGCAAGCGAGAACCGAGGGATGCGGTCACATAGGTGACCCGCATCGCGGTGGTCTCACTGGCGGACATGAGTCCAAAATTAGCACCCTCGCGTCCGAAGTCCAATCGGGCATCGGAAAGCACGGGGTACGCCGGGCATAGAATTTCACCATGACCTCGTCCGAACACATTTCCCCCGATGCCCGAATCGCCGTCGTCACCGGAGCGAGCTCCGGCATCGGCGCGGCCACCGCCCGCCAACTCGCCGCCGACGGATTCCACGTCGTGATCGGAGCCCGCCGCCTCGACCGGCTCGAGGAGTTGGCGTCGGAGATCGGCGGCACTGCCCTGGAACTCGATGTGACGGACGAGGATTCGGTCGCTGCCTTCACCGCGGTCATTCCCCGCGTCGACGTGTTGATCAACAACGCCGGTGGCGCGAAGGGCTTGGCCCCGGTGATCGACGCCGACCTCGACGACTGGCGCTGGATGTGGGAGACCAACGTGCTCGGTACCTTGCGGGTGACGAAGTCGTTGCTGCCCAAGCTGATCGACTCCGGCGACGGCCTGATCGTCACCATCACGTCGGTTGCGGCATTCGAGGCGTACGACAACGGTTCGGGCTACACCTCGGCCAAGCACGCTCAGGCAGTGCTGCATCGGACGTTGCGCGGCGAGCTGCTGGGCAAGCCGGTGCGATTGACCGAGGTCGCGCCGGGTGCCGTGGAAACCGAGTTCTCGCTCGTCCGGTTCGACGGCGACGCAGACAAGGCCGACGCGGTCTACCAGGGCATCACACCGCTCGTGGCAAGCGATATCGCCGAGGTGATCGGCTTCGTCGCATCTCGCCCGTCGCACGTCAACCTGGATCAGATCATCATCAAGCCACGTGATCAGGCCGGTCCGGGGCGCTTCTCCCGTAAGTAGTGCCTACGGCACTTGCGCTCACCCAGCGGGCGCAGGTGCCGTCGTCGCAGGTGTCGTGGTCGCGGTCGCTCCGCCGGCAGGAAGTGCCGACATCGACTCCCAGGTCGACCAGTCGATGGCCCAGTCGTACAGGTCGCCGTCGGCTGCCGAGAGGTCGATGCGCGTTCCGGTGACCTCTACGGGATCGCCGTACATCGCCGTCTGGAAGTACTGCTGAGCGTCGGCGTCGGAGAGGTTGATACATCCGTTGGTGACGTTCGATGCGCCCTGCACACCGGTGGTCAGCGGATTGGCGTGGATGAATTCACCGTTGTTGGAGATGCGCACCGCCCAGCGTTCGCGGACGTTCTCGTAGAACGGCGGGTTGGACATCAGGAAGTCCTCGTGCTTCTCGGTGACGACGTGGATGCCGCTGCGGGTGACGTTGCGGTCCTCGTTGCCCTCGCCGTAGCTGACGGGAATGTCCATGATCGTCTGGCCGTCGCGGACCACCTGCATGCGGTGGCTGGTCGCGTCGGCGACGACGACCTGGCTGCGTCCGATGCTGAAGTTCAGGGTGACGTCGTCGGCACCGTACGCGCCGTCGCCGTAGTTCACGCCGTAGAGCTTTGCGTTCACCGACACCGTCGTGCCGGGTGCCCAGTAGTTGGTGGGACGCCAGTGCACGCGCGAGCCGTTGTCGTCGGGGAACCAGGCCCATGCGCCGGGCGTCGGCGGGTTGGTGGTCACCGTCAATGCCTTCTCGACGGCGGCTTTGTCGGCGATGGCGGAGTCGAACTGCAGGATGATCGGCGCGGCGATGCCGACTTCCTGGCCGTCGCCGATGTTGGTGCTCACCGACGTACGGCTGTCGGGCTCGACGGTGGTGAAGGCACCGGTGATGTCGACGGTCTTGTTGTCGCTGCCCAGGGCCGAGCCGGACCACGTGTACTGGACGCCGTAGCCGAGGGGCTCGGTGACGGCGTACGAGGTCTTGTCGGGCGAGAGCGCGCCCTGGACGACCTTGCCGTCGGGGTTGGTCAACGCCACCTGGGTGAGCGTTCCGTCGGTGACCGAGACCGAGATCGGCGCGACGGGACTGACGTCGACGGCACCTGCGACCGGGTTCTGGGTGATCTGTGCGACGGGCGCTGCCTCGGTGGTCGGGGCCGCGGCACCCGAGCCACCCTCGCCCGATCCGACGGTGCAGCCTGCCACGAGGGCCACCAAGGCGACGAGCACGGCGATCAACCACACCGTGCGCGTCCGTTTTGTCTGTTCTACCTGCTCATGCACGTTGTCCAACGTACCTGCGTCTGCGAACTACCCCGATTTTTGGGGGCAGTCTCACAGCTTGCGCGTTCGAAGTTCGTGCCCTTTCGAGGTGAGGCAGCGGCCGGAATCGAGGCTCCAGTCCCACCCGTGCAGATTGCAGGTGAGCTTGTTCCCCTCGACGATGCCGAACTTCGTCAGGTCCGCTTTCAGGTGCGGGCAACGACGTTGGATCTCGTAGCCGCCCATCGTGATCGTGGCCGTGTCGTCGTGCGCCTCGGAGAACCAGCCGTCGGCGTAGGCGATGCGCTCGTCGGTGAGGCATTTGAAGAACGTGTAGAGGAACTCGTTGTAGCCGCCGACGCGTCGGGCACGGAAGCGGGTGGACAGGAAGATCGAGTTGACCCAGTCCGGCTCCTGGTCGCGGATGGCGGTGCGTACCAGTTCCGGCGGGATGGTGAAGCTGTAGCGGAACCGCTCGTTCGAGATCGGTTCGCGCACAATTCGTTTCGGGAAGTCGAGCACAACGGTTTCGTCGCCCATGGTGATTCCGACGGGGTAACCGATGCCGTCGCAGATCAGATCCGTCTGCGCCATGATCGGCTCGAACAGGCCTCGCATCGGCTCGAGCAACGGCTCGCCCTCGGCCGGAGCCCACGCTGCCTTCTCCGCGGCGATGACCGACGCCTGACGCTGGGCGTAGGCCTCGATGTACTCGGCCTTGCCGGTGGTGAAGATGGCCTCGGCCTCGGCCGTCGGGATCGGGTGCTCGTGCGAGATCAATTCGGAACCGTCGAACGTCGCAGCGGTGCCCGGCATCATCAGCAGACCCTTGTCGTGCCCGTGCAGTCGCATCTGCTCGAGAAACACCATCTGGTCCGGAAACACGTTGGCCGGGTCGCCGTAGACGTCGTTGAGCGAGCGCAGCTCGTCGTCCAGGAAACACGGCGGGCCCGCCGACGGGACGACCCACGTCGAGCCGACCTGCTCGATGTACTGGCGTGCCCGATCCATCTGACGCTGACGCTTCTGGATGCCGAAATTCTTCTTCGCACGCGAAACCATGTCGTAGACCATCGGGTACCAGATCGCGCCCGAGTACTGCAGCATGTGCACGTCCACGGGACCGAAATTCTCGGTCATCACGTCCAGGTCCACCGGCCTCGCGTCATTCATGTTGAACGCGACGGTCTTGCCGTCCGAGACGACGAGACCCGAGTCGCCGATGGGACCGTCGGCGGGCGCGCGCAGCGCGATGATCATGATGTCCAGATCGCCCTTGGGACCGGAGATCGTGTGCTTGACCGAGTCCGTCGTCTCGTAGAACTTGTGGAAGCCGAGCTTCTCGAGCTCGTGCTTGAGATCGAGCACCGGGTAGTCCGGCAGCAGCACGGTGGCGTCCTTGTTGACGTGCTCGGCCAGGTTCTTCGGGTCGAAGTGATCCTTGTGCAGGTGCGAGACGTAGAGGTAGTCGCAATCACCCAACTCGTCCCAGTCCAGGCCCGAGTTGTCGGGAAACGGGAACCACGACGCGTAGAACGACGGGTTGACCCACGGATCGCACAGGATGCTTCCGGCGTCGGTCCGAATATGGAATCCCGCATGTCCCACGCTGGTGACCTGCACTGATTTACCTCCTACGAGCTTTCACTTGCAAAGCTCCATCGTATGCGCCGTTTCGACCGGCCCTAACCCAGCGCGCAGTTGACGAGGTCACATTCGGGCGTGAGCGTGACGCCGAACTTCTCCTGCACCCCGTCTCGCACGTGCGTGGCCAGCGCCATGATGTCCGACGCGCTCGCCCCACCCCTGTTGGTGACGGCCAACACGTGCTTGGACGACAACGCCGCGGTGCCGCGCCCGAATTCGGTGCCGTACCCGCGCGGGAAGCCCGCGTTCTGGATCAGCCAGGCAGCCGGGATCTTGGTTCCCGCGGGGTCGGGGAAGCTGGGTGCGTGCGAAGCGGCCTCGGGCACCTCGGCCAGCACCGGGTTGAGGAAGAACGATCCGACGCTCCACGTGTCGTGGTCTCCTGCGTCGAGCACCATGCCGCGTTCGCCACGCAGAGCCAGCACGGCCGCGCGCACGTCCGGCACCGGTACGACGTCGCCGATCTGCACGTCGAGACGCTCCGACAACGCCGCGTACCGCACCGGTAGCGACTCGGTCGTCTTCTTCAGCGCGAACGTCACATCCAAGATCACGTACCGCGAGGATCGCTTGAACACCGACGACCGATGCGTTCCGAAACCGCACTGCTCCGGCGTCCACACCGCCGTCTCCTCGGTCTCACGGTCGTAGACGGTCAGGCCGTGCAGCAGCTCCGACGTCGACGCGCCGTACGCGCCGACGTTCTGGATGGGCGTCGCGCCGGTGGTTCCGGGAATGCCCGACAGCGCTTCCATGCCGGACAGACCTGCTTCGATCGTCGCCTGGACGACGGCATCCCACTCGACGCCGGCGTCGACCGTCACGATCTCGCCGTCGATGTCCAGCCGCGAACCGGTCACTCGAATCACCCGGCCGTCGAACCCGTCGTCGCCGACCACCAGGTTGGATCCGCCGCCGACGACCAGCACGTCGGTCCCCGCGCGATCCGCGTCGCGCACCAGGGAGACCAACTCGTCGCCGGTCGTCGCAACGGTGAATTCACGGGCCGGGCCACCCACGCGGATGGTGGTGAGCTCCGAAATTGCAGTAGGCACGGACTCTCACGCTACCGGTCGCGCACTGCTGTCTTCAGTCACCCGGTAACCTGCGCCTATGCCTCGCCCTATTGAGCACAGCTCGACTGTGCCCGCCTCCGCCGACAAGGTCCACGCTGCACTGACGTCCGAGCAGTACTGGAAGGACCGCATCGAGCAGATCGGCGGACCGGGCGCAAGCCTGAAGAGTGTCACCGTCGGCAACGGAACCATCGACGTCGTCATGACTCAGGCCGTCCCCGAAGAAGAGTTGCCGTCCGCGGTGACCGCCTTCAAGAAGGGCGACCTCATCATCGAACGCACCGAGAGCTGGGGACCGTTCGACGGCACCCACGCCGACGGCACGTTCGGAGCGACCGTCGAAGGCGCACCGGCCCGCATCACCGGCACCACCACCCTCGATGCCACCGGCGATGCGACGACCATCGCGCTGGCCGGCACCACCGAGGTCAAGGTCCCGATCTTCGGCGGCAAGATCGAAGCGATGATCAGCGAGCAGGTGCTCTCGCTCATCGACAACGAACAGGACTTCACCGGTAACTGGATCGCCGCGAACACGAACGGCTAACCTGGCGCACTATGGCTCGCCGAATGAACTACTCCGCCCGGTTCACCCACTCGACGCAGCAGGTCTATGCAGCGCTTTCCAGTCGCGATCACTGGGATGCGCGCATCGAGGAGATGCGTAAGTACTCGGAGAACGAGCTGAAGAGCTTCGAGGTGTCCGACGCCGGAATCGACATCGTGATGCACCACGTCATCCCGCGCACCGAACTGCCCGACATCGCGCAGACGGTGATGAAGAAAGACATGGTCATCACCCGCAACGTGCATTTCGACGCCTACGAAGAAGTCACCGCGGGCCACTACGACGCGTCGATTCCGGCCGGACCCGGCTCGCTGAAGGGCACCACCTCGCTCTTCCCCACCAACGGCGGTTCGACGCTGCGCACTTCCTCGGAGGCCAAGGTCTTCCTGCCGTTCATCGGTGGCAAGCTCGAGCAGCTCATGCTCGTCAACCTCATCGACCTGTGGCGCGGTGAAGGCGAAGTCACCGCCGACTGGCTCGAAAAGAACGCCTAGCCCACTGAGCAAGCCTGAGGGCGTCATCACCCGCGGCACCACCGGCATCAATCGGTTGCGTCGCAGCGACCGGTGGCTGGTGCACAACCCCGATGTTCGACGCGTTCTGCTCGACTCGCCGAATCCCCTCGTCGTCGACCTCGGGTACGGGGCGATGCCGAACACGACCCTCGAGCTGGCCGGTCGACTGCGCACCGTCCGGCCCGATCTCCGAGTCACCGGTCTCGAGATCGACCCCGCACGCGTCGTCCCGGGGAGTGACGGCGTGGAGTTCGCCCGCGGCGGTTTCGAGCTGGCGGGCTTGCGCCCCAACCTGGTGCGGGCGTTCAACGTACTGCGGCAGTACCCCGAGGATGCGGTACCTGCTGCCTGGCAACGCATTTTGGCGGGTCTGGCACCCGGCGGCCTACTGATGGACGGCACCTGCGACGAGCTCGGTCGACGCTGCGCCTGGGTGTTGCTCGACGCCGATGGGCCGCGCTCGCTGACGCTGGCATGGGATCCGTTCGACGTCGAGATGCCGTCGGACATCGCGGAGCGGCTACCGAAGGTGTTGATACATCGCAACATCGAGGGTGAGCTCGTGCACGATCTGCTTCGACGGGCCGACAGGGCGTGGTCGGTGTCGGCACCGCTGGCACCGTTCGGGCCTCGAATTCGGTGGCGCGCAGCCATGAAAGTGCTTGTCGAACAAGGTCTTCCGATCACACTCCCCCGCCGACGGATGCGAGACAACGTGCTGACGGTCCCCTGGTCGACGGTCGCACCTGCACCGTGAATCGGGTGCAGCCGACCGCGCTCAGCGCGGCCGGCTGCACCCGATCCCGCGGCTACGTGCAGGCAGACAGTGCCAGTTCGACGCGTTCGGCCACTCGGTCGGTGCTGCTTCCCGCCTCGGAGTACAGCGTTTGCGGGTCGACGCGACCGATCGCGACGGCGTCGCACACCACTTCGTCGAGGGTGATCTGGGAGATGCCACCAGCGGCGAGGTCGAGCACGGTACGCACCGGCGTGGTGAGGTTGAATGTGCCCGCAGACTCGACGTCCCGTGGCTCGAGCCGCAGACGATGAACCGCCAGCCTGGTGTCGGTCAGTCGAAGGTCGCCGAATGCGCAGACGTGTACGAACTGAGGGTGCAGGTGCCCGAATCCGTGTAGCTCCGCCGCACTCTGGTGCGAGATCACGGCCTCACCGCCGAACCAGGCGCACCACATGGCGAACACTTCGAGTTCGCTGCGTGGCCACTGGCCGAGTCGGAACAGGTTGCGCTCGACGCGAGTCCACGTGTTCGTGGCCAGATTGACGCGCACCATCGCAGAATCGAAGCCGAGTTCGCCGGCCTGCTCGGCCGTGAAATAGCCGTCCTGACGAGTGGCCAACGAGTGCAGCTCGTGCACGCTCGGTCCTGTCGTACTCATGACGCAAGCCTACGTCACAATGTGTTACAGGTCACAAAGTTTCGTACCGAGAGCACATGTTCGGCGAGTTTCACAGAGCTTGCTCAGAATCATCGGGAAGACTGCCAGGAATGTCATCCACAGCAAGGCGCAGCACAGCACCGCTGATCGCAGTCTCCGTCGTTGTCGTCCTCCTCGTCGCCGTCATCGGTGGCGAGTTGTTCGTGCGTCAGCAGATCAAATCCTGTCTCGCCGGACAGCTCGAATCCGAGCTCGGCAGCCAGGTCGAGGTCGGTCTCGGCCTCAAGCCGGTCCTGCTCTCGCTGGTGGACAAGAAGGTCTCCTCGGTGACCGTCGACAGCAACGACGCGCGCTTCGGACCCGCCGAGGGCATGGTCGTCCAGGCCGAGGCACGTGATCTGAATCTGACGCAGACCGCCGACTCCGGCGGCACCATCGGCAGCTCGAGCGCCGACATCTCGTGGTCGACCGACGGCATCACCCGCACCCTCCAGAGCCAGGGCATCGGCGCGATCGTCTCCGGCGTCACCTCGGATGCATCGGCCGGCACCCTCGACTTCGCCGTCGGTGCTCTGGCGAACCTCACCGTCAAGCCGCAGGTCGTGGACGGCAGGGTCGACTTCCAGACCGTCGACGCGTCGATCCTGGGTCTCGGCATTCCCACCGATCTGGTCGACTCCGTCGTCGGCGTGCTGACCGACAGCCTGCAGGCCTACCCGCTGGACATGGCTCCGACCTCGCTGACCGTCACCGACAGCGGCATCGAGCTCACCCTCGAAGGCGGGCAGTACACGATTCCGGTGACCCAGCAGGATCAGAATCAGCCGACTCCCGAGGGTTGCTCGCTCGTCGCGTAATCCTCGCAGTCGCTCTAGCTCAATCCGTCCAGCACCGCGCGGGTGCCCGAGAGTCCCAATCGTGTTGCGCCCGCGTCGATCATGGCCAGGGCGGCGTCCGTGGTGCGGATGCCGCCGCTGGCCTTGACGCCCAGTCGGCCGCCGACGGTCTCTGCCATCAAACGCACGGCTTCGACGCTTGCGCCGCCCGCGGGGTGGAATCCGGTGGACGTCTTGACGAAGTCGGCACCGGCCTTCTCGGCGGCGCGGCACACCTCGACGATCGCGTCGTCGGACAGCGCTGCAGATTCGATGATGACCTTGAGGACCGCGCTTCCGGCGATCCCTTCGCGGACGGTGACGATGTCGGCCAACACCGCGTTGTAGTCCCCCGCGATGGCCGCGCCGACGTCGATCACCATGTCGACCTCGTCGGCACCTTGCTGCACCGCGAGCCTGGCCTCGGATCCCTTGATCAGCGAATGATGCTTGCCCGACGGGAATCCGGCGACGACGGCGGTGAGCATTCCCTCGGCGCGAATCGGCAGCATCGACGGCGATACGCACACGGCGAGTACTCCGAGCTCGCGGCCTTCCTCGATGAGGGCGGCCACGTCGGCCTGGGCGGCTTCGGGCTTGAGCAGGGTGTGGTCGACCATTCCGGCGAGGGCGGCGCGGGTGAGTGTCATGCGGTCCAGCTTTTCACAGCTCTGCCATTCGTAACCCTGTCGGTCTACGATTTTCGGTCATGACCGCAGCGTCGCTCGCCGCCACCTTCAACGCCACCAGCAGGGAGTTCGACGGCCTGACGCCGCAGGTGTGGGGCCCGGCCGGGCAGTCTCTCGCTTTCGCACTCCGATTGGTCACCGGCGACGCGGTTCTCGACGTCTGTTCCGGCACCGGGGCGTCGGCCGTTCCTGCGGCCGCGGCGGTGGGCCCCGACGGTCTCGTGCATGCCATCGATCTCGCCGACGACCTGTTGGAGGTGGGCCGCGTGAAAGCCACCGATCGCGCCCTGCGCAACATCGACTTCGTTCTCGCCGACGCCGCCGAGTGGGAGCCGCCGTCGACGGTTCCCGATGCCGGATACGACGCGCTGGCCTGTTCGTACGGCATCTTCTTTCTGCCCGATCCCGAGGGGGACTTCGCTCGTCTGGTGTCTCTGGTTCGTCCGGGCGGCCGCGTCGGGGTGACGGTGTGGCGCAAAGGTGCGATCGAGGCGTTCGCGAGCACGTACTTCGAGGTGATCGGTGCGCACTCGCCGCCGAACGAGCACGACGGGCCACTCGCGCAGGACGGCTACGACCGGCACCCGATCCGTCGAATGGAGACGGCGGATCTTCTGTCCGCGTGGCTCACCGCGGCCGGCACCACCGATGTCGAGGTCGTGGAGCTGTCCAACCACGTTCCCGCAACGGAGTCGTTCGTGTGGGATCTCGTGCTGGGCAGCGCGATGCGGGGCGCGCTGACACCGTTCGACGATGGGACCCGGACGCAGATCCGTGCCGAGTTCACTGCGCTGCTGACCGAGCGCGGAATCGATTCGATCGATCTCGGGACACTGGTGGCAACCGGGGTACGGACGCCCTGAGACAATCGGCGGTATGAGTTCTTCCGTATCCGAGGATCGCCGCTACGTCCTGTCGCTCGGTTGCCCCGACAAGACGGGCATCGTCGCCCGCATCTCGACCTTCCTCGCCGAGGTCGGTGGATGGATCGTCGAGGCCGCTTATCACGCCGATCCCGACACCGGCTGGTTCTTCACCCGGCAGGCCGTACGCGCGTCGTCCGTGGACATGACCATCGAGGAGCTACGCACCCGTTTCGCCGTGGTCGCCGCCGAGCTCGGCCCGGAAACCGAATGGACACTTCATGATTCGGGTGAACCCAAGCGCGTGGTCCTGCTCGTCAGCAAGGAAGCACACTGCTTGCACGACCTCCTCGGCCGCGCAGCGGGCGGCGAGCTGCCCGCTCAGATCTCCGCGGTGATCGGCAACCACAAGTCGCTCGAGCCGATCGCCGCCGCGCACGGCACCCCGTTCCATCACGTCGAGTTCGCGAAGGAACCGGCCGAGCGCGGGCCTGCTTTCGAGGAAGTGCGATCGCTGGTCGATTCCTACGACCCCCACGCGGTGGTGCTGGCACGGTTCATGCAGGTTCTCCCCGAGTCGCTGTGCACGCACTGGGCGGGCCGGGCCATCAACATCCATCACAGCTTCCTGCCGTCGTTCGTCGGCGCACGTCCGTACCACCAGGCATTCGCGCGGGGCGTGAAACTGATCGGGGCGACGTGCCACTACGTAACGGCCGAGCTCGACGCGGGTCCGATCATCGAGCAGGACGTCATCCGCGTCGACCATTCCGACGAGGTGGCCGACATGGTGCGTCAGGGCCGCGACATCGAGAAGCTGGTGCTCTCCCGCGGCCTGCGGTGGCACCTGGAGGATCGTGTCCTGGTGCACGGCCGCAAGACCGTGGTGTTCAGCTAGGCGAGACCCGAACGATCACAGGTTCCGGAGCCGAACCACTTCGGCGTTGAATTCGTCGATTGCCTCGACGGAACTCATGTGTCCGATGCCCGGGATCACGATCAGTCGGCTCAGGTGATCGTGATCGTCCAGGGCGCGGGCGAGTTTGCGAGCGTGCACGGGCGGGGTCAATCGGTCGGCCGATCCGACGAGCACGCTGGTGGGGACGGACATGTTCTCGAGCGCTTCGTGGATGTCGAGGTCCGTGAGTGCCGCACCCCAGATGCCGCGGGTGCGCGGCGCGCATTCGAGCACGATCTTCTCGCAGAACGCCACCTCGGCGGCAGTAGCACTGGGTGCCATGGAGATGTATTTGATGGCTTGGCGCACCACCGGTGACGGGCGCAGCGGAAGTGCCGAGCTGAGCACGGCCTTCCCCACGGGGGTCGGGACGCGCGGGAAGCGTTGCGGCAGTGGGATGACGGTGGTTTCGCGGACGAGCGAGTCGGTCGCGGTGCTGGCGAGCAGCACGGCACTGACGAGTCGATCGACCTGCTCGGGATAGTTCCCGGCCCACGCCATGATCGACATGCCGCCCATGCTGTGGCCCACCAGGACGGCCTTGTTGTCCTCGGCGACGGTGGCGGAGAGGATGGCGGCGAGATCGTCGGCCAGCACGTCGGGGCTCAGCGGTCGCGTTCCCACGTCGCTGCGGCCGTGGCCACGCTGGTCGTAGGCAATGACGCGGTAGCGGCCGGCGAGGGCGTTGATTTGCGGAAACCAGTAGTCGGCCGAGCAGGTCCAGCCGTGGCTGAAGACGATCGGTTCGGCATCGGCGTCACCGTAGCTGCGAACGTGCAGGTGCGCACCGTCGTCGGTGACCACCTCGGTGACGAGCGGCTCGATCGTGGGATGCTTCAGAAGCTCGTCGGGCCGAACATCGGTCGTCCTGGTGAACGAATGCAGGCGACGCCGCCGGACGACGAATGCACCGACGGAGGCCGCCGCGGCCGCGCCGCCGATTCCGAACAGCACACGTTCGACTACCTTGCGTGAAACCACAGAAAATTCCCCTCTACCTCGACCCCCTGGCGGGTGCGGTAGACGGTACGCCCACGATCTCGTGAGCGTCGATGCGGCTGCCTACCAGCGGGGTCCGCGTTGAATGCTGTCGATCTTCGGTCGTACGTCGACGAGGTACACGCACACGGCGACGACACCGATGATTCCCAGGAATCCGATCACTCCGGAGACCAAAATAAGAAGCAGACCCACGAAAAGAATGGCCAGCCAAGCGTTCTTGGTGAGCTTGTCCACGGCAGGAAAGGCGTCGGCGCGCTGACGCAGGGCATGGAAGATCGCGAATCCTGCGCCTACCACTCCGAGGATCTGCAGAAAGGTCAGAATGTAGTAGCTGAAGCTGCCGGCGATGCTCACGCGGCCAGTGTACGAGAAACGACCCCCGCACCGCGCGGCGCAGGGGTCGTTTTCTTTACGATTGCTTTAGCGAGTGGTCTTCTTCGCAGGAGCCTTCTTGGCTGGAGCCGGCGCGGTCTTCTTGGCAGCCGGTGCCGGTGCCGTCTTCTTCGCGGGTGCCGGAGCAGGCTTCTTGATCGGCGAGTTCGCGCTGCTGCGGGTCTTGGCCTCGACCTTGCCTGCCACGCCGCTCACCTTGTCGGAAGCCTCGACGGCCTTGTCCTTGGCCTCGTCGCCTGCTTCGTCGATGTTCTCGGCGAGCTCGTCGGCGGCCTCGGAGATTTCCTCGGCACCTTCACGAACCTTGTCCGACGCGAGGCCGGCCAGTGCAGCGGCGCGCTCGCCGACTGCGCGGGTCTGCGAGGCGACGGTTCCGAGGGCCTGCTCGGTGAGGTCGACGACGTCGTTGGCAGCGGTGTTGGCGCGCTCGAGGCCTTCTTCGACGGCCGGGGTGCGGCGGATACGCTCGACGGTCTCTTCACCGCGCTCGGCGAGCGAGGTGTAGAGGTCGGAGGCGACCTTGAGGTATGCCTCGGCCACCTTGCGGAGCTCTTCGGGGGTGAAGCGCTCGCGGAGTTCGGCGATCTCGTCGGGAAGCTCTGCGGGCAGGTTCGCGAGGCGCTCGCGCAGGCTCTCGACGCCTTCGGTGACGTCCTCGGAGATGTCGGCGATGCGGGCGTTGACCTCGCTGGTACGGCTCTCGGCGCGCGAACGCACCTGAGCGACGACGTCCGCTACTGCCTGGACGACGGCGTCGCCTGCACCGACGGCTGCGAAGATGGGGGTCTTGACGTTCTCGAAGTTCTTGGAATCAGACATCGGGTGTCTCCTGTTCGTCGGGTTCGGGCTCCTGCGTCGACTCGTTCTCACGACAGAACGAGTCGTAGATCTCGATCAGCACTTGCTTCTGCCGTTCGGTGATGTGCTCATCGCCGAGCAGAGCTTCGCGCACCGGACCGTGGGGACGCGCTTCCAAGATCCCGGCCCGGACGTACAGCACCTCCGAGGAGACGCGCAGACCCTTGGCTATCTGCGCTAGCACTTCGGCGGACGGATTGCGCAGTCCGCGTTCGATCTGGCTGAGGTAGGGGTTGCTCACTCCGGCCCGACTGGCGAGTTGCCGCATCGATACCTGCGCGGCTTCCCGTTGCGATCGGATGTAGCTGCCTATGTCCTGTGCTGCAGTCGTGACGACTGCGGCAACAAGATCCCCCGCCTCGGCGACGACCTGCGTCGCCTCGGTCGCCTTTGCGACCAGATCCCCCTCGTCATCGGCCATCTCGGCCTCCTGTTTTCGGTGTCCTACTGGACGGTACCGAAGGGTGCTAACTATTGCAAGCACTCTGCTAGCACTAGTGCCCGAAGATCAGATCCGAGATCGTGTAGATGGCAAGACCGGCGATGGAACCGACGACGGTTCCGTTGATGCGAATGAACTGCAGATCGCGTCCCACCTGCAGTTCGATCTTCTTGCTCGCTTCCTCGGCGTCCCAGCGCGCGACGGTGTCGCCGATGATCGTGGTGATCTCGTCGGCGTAGTTCGCGGCGATGTAGCTCGCACCACCGAGGAGCCAACCGTCGACCTTGCCGCGCAGGTCCTCGTCGTCGCGCAGACGGACGCCGAGGTTGGCGGTGTTCTCCTTGATCTTGGTGCGCAGCGTGCTCGTCGGATCGTCCACCGACTCGGTGATCAGCCGCTTGGCCACCTTCCACGTCGCCGCAGCGAGGCCGGTGATCTCCTCGCGTCCCATGATCTGCGCTTTGAGCTTCTCGGCCTTCTCGATGGTCACCGGATCGTGCTGCAGGTCGTTGGCGTAGTCGATGAGGAACTTGTTCGCGGCCTGACGGACGTCGTGCTCGGGGTTGGAGCGAATCTTCCAGGTGAACTCGACGAGTTCCTTGTAGACCTTCTCCCCCAGCAGAGTGTCGACGAACTTCGGCGACCAGTTCGGGGAATCCCTCGCGACGACGCGATCGATCATCTCCTGGCTGCCGAGCGCCCACTGGTGAGCGCGCTCGGCGAGCATGTCGATCAACGGCAGTTGACGGTTCTCGCGGAGCAACTCGTCGAGGATGCGGCCGATCGGCGGACCCCACTGCGGATCGGCGAGTCGACGCACGATGGTGCTGTCGATGACGGCGGTGATGTCCTCGTCGTTGAGTACGTCGACGACGCCGTGCAACACGGTCGCCGCCTCGGCCGCGACGCGTTCGGCGTTGTCGGGCTGGGCGAGCCAGGTACCCAATCGCAGCGGAACCTGCGCCGACGCGACCTTCTCGGACACCACCTCGGGCGCGAGGAAATTGCTGCCGACGAACGAACTCAGGCTCGCGCCCAGCTGGTCCTTCTTCTTCTTGATCAGAGCCGTGTGCGGAATCGGGATACCCAGCGGGTGCTTGAACAGTGCCGTCACCGCGAACCAGTCGGCGAGTGCGCCCACCATGCCCGCCTCCGACGCCGCTCGGACGTAGCCGACCCAGGCACCTGCGCCCGTCGACTCCTGCCATCGGCAGAAGAGATAGACGATCGATGCGAAAACGAGAAAGCCCGTCGCGACTGTTTTCATCTTGCGGAGGTCGCGACGTTTGGTCTCGTCGTCGAAGTTCATGAGCTGCACAACCGACATTGTGCCCAGAAATGTGGCAGATCAACCGGACGCAGCCTGCAATGGTGTCGGACAAGGCGCATAGGGTGGGGTTGTGGCGAGAAATACGACGGAGGCAAAGCTGAACGAGTCCGAGCCGAGCGAGGACAAGCCGAAGGTCGAGAAGCCGGACGGCCGAAAGCGTCGGTGGCGTGAGCACAAGATCGCGCGCCGCGAAGAGCTCGTCGACGGCACGTTGGCCGCGATCCGGTTGCGAGGCCGCGAAATCGGGATGGACGAGATCGCGTCGGAGATCGGTATTTCCAAGACGGTGCTCTACCGCTACTTCACCGACAAGAACGACCTGACGAGCGCGACGATGTCGCGGTACGTCGAGACGACTCTCGCACCTCGCATCTACGCTGCGATCTCACACGAGCTCGACGAGTACGAGCTCACTCGCGTCGTGGTGACCGCGTACGTCGAGACGGTGGCCACCGATCCCGAGGTGTACCTGTACGTCATGGCGAACAACGCCGGCAACAACCGCGACGTGGTTGCCGAGTCCGAGCGAATGATCGCCGAGTTGCTCTCCACCGTGTTGGGTGAACGCCTGCGGCAACGCGAGATGGATTCCGGTGGCTCGGTGCCGTGGGCCTTCGCCATCGTCGGTGCGGTTCAGTTGGCCACGCACTGGTGGATCTCCAACAAGTCGATGTCCGCCGACGATCTGATCGACTATCTCTGCATGATGATGTGGGGCGGAATCCACGGGGTCGCCATGGCCGACGGCTCCCCCGCGAAGTTCAAGTCGCAGCCGCATCCTCTGGTCGACGAAGAGCCGAACACGCCTTAGCGCTCGTCGTACCCGTCGTCGTCCAGGGGTACTTCTGCTCGTTGATCCAGCACGTCCCTGGCGTCGGCCTCGATGGGCAGCTCGTCCGCACTCGGCTCGTCGGGCTCGTCCACGATCGGCAGGTTCTGCAGGGCGCGATCCTCGGCCGGAGTTTCGATGGGTGATTCGCTCATGGGTCCATTCGTACCATCGCTCGTCGGTTTGGGATCCGGCCCCGTCGGACATTCGAACGTCATGACTACCGAAACCTTGACCGGACGCCGCGTCGCCATTCTCGCCACCGACGGGGTCGAGCAAGTCGAGCTGGTTCAGCCTCGCGAAGCCGTCGAAAATGCCGGAGCCACAGTCACATTGGTCGCACTCGACCATGGCGACATCCAAGCGATGGAGAGCGACGTCAATGCCGCCGACACCTTCACGGTCGACCGCGTGGTCGCCGAGGTCTCCGCGGACGACTTCGACGCACTGATTCTGCCCGGCGGCACCACCAACCCCGATCAACTTCGCGTCGACGCGGACGCAGTGGAGTTCGTCCGCGCCTTCGTGCAGGCCCGCAAGCCCGTCGGCGTGATCTGCCACGGCGCCTGGACCCTCGTCGAGGCCGACGTTCTGAAGGGCCGGACGTTGACGTCGTACCCGAGCATCCGAACCGACATTCGAAACGCGGGAGGAACCGTCGTCGACGAAGAAGTCGTGGTCGACGGCAACCTGGTCTCGAGCCGCAATCCGGACGACCTGCCGGCCTTCTGCGCGAAGATCGTGGAGCATTTCGCCGCTTGATAGGTTAGCGTGCCCTATGCGCATCTCACGTTCGTCGGCTCTGCCTGCGGCAGCCCTCGCCCTTGCCCTCACCCTCACCGCATGCAGCTCCGACGGTAGTGACTCCGACGGCGCCACCGACTCGGCAGAGTCCGGCGGCGTCGTCGTGACCGACATGTTCGGCGAGGTCGAGGTACCTGCGAACCCGCAGCGAGTGGTCGCACTCGGATGGTCGGACGCCGAAACCGCGCTGGCGCTCGGCGTCCAGCCCGTCGGTGCCAGCGACTGGCTCGGCGTCGGCGGAAACGGGCTCGGTCCGTGGGTCGACGAGACCTACGACACCGACCCCACGATCGTGGGCACCTTCGACGTCGACATGGAATCGATCGCGGCGCTGGCGCCGGATCTGATCCTGTGGACTCGCAGCACCAACGACAAAGCCGTCTACGACGACCTGTCCGAGATCGCCCCCACTGTTGCGGCACCGCCCGGAACCGACGTCGCCTACGGCACCACGTGGGACGGCCAGACAGAGATCGTCGCCCAAGCGCTCGGAAAGGTCGACGAGGGCAAGAAACTCGTCGACGACACCAAGACACTGTTCGACGACACCATCGCGGCCAACCCCGAATTCGCCGACAAGACCGTCGCCGTCGGCACGCTCTACAGCGGACAGGTCGGTGCCTACGTCCGCGGCGACACCCGCGTCGACTTCCTCGAATCACTCGGCCTGACCAACACCCCGGCCATCCAGACCCTCGCCGAACCCGGAGCGTTCAGCATCGAACTGTCGGAGGAGAACATCGCCGCGCTCGACGCCGACCTCACCGTCATGTTCCCCATCGGCACCGGACCCGAGGTGATCACCGACAACCCGTCGATCCAGGGCCTGCCGTCGGCACGCGACGGACGCCTCGTCGTACTCGGTGACACGAACCTGTCCAACGCATTCTCGGCCGCCTCGGTCGCAGGCACCCGATACGCACTCGAGAACGCCGTGCCACTGTTCGCGGCACCGCTGAAGGGCTAGTCACACCCTCCCTGGCGGGCTTGTCACACTCTTCCCGGGGGCTTGTCACACTCTCCCGGGTGGGCTTGTCACACTCTTCCCGGGGGAAATCCACCCGCGGCGATCGGGCCCCAGGTGTCGATCACGATGCGTATCAACGACTTTCCCTGCTTCACCATCGCCGCGCGGTACTCGTCCCAGTCCGAGTGCTCGCCGGCGATGCTGCGGAAGTACTCCACCAGAGGTTCGACGGCGTCGGGAAGATCGATGATCTCGGCCGTACCGTCGACCTGGACGTAGTCGCCGTTCCAGTCGTCACTGTGCACCAGCACCGTGACGGCGGAGTTGCGGCGGATGTTGAGCACTTTCGCGCGCTCGGGGTAGGTGGCGATGACGATGCGGCCTTCCGAGTCCACCCCGGCGGACACCGGGGAGACCTGCAGACCGTCGTCGCGCTTGCGAGTGATCAGGGTGTGGTGGTGCCGCGGAGAGACGAACTCGAGCAGTTGCTCACGCGACACGGTTTCTGCTTTTGCAATGGTAGGGGCCATGAATCCCATGGTAGAGAAGTAGTCTTCCGCCTATGGCCGACAAGTCGAAACTGTGGACGCTCTCTCCCGTCGATGTGCTGCGCGCCAGCGCCTCTCCCCGTGTGGAGGACATCGACTTCACGGCAACTCCGGGTTTCGACGGCGCGAAAGCACACGGCAACGACGTCCTCGAGCAGCGCGGAGCGGTGCTGGCGGCACTCCAGGAAAAGCTCTACGCCCACGGCCGCGCAGGCGGCAGCAAGTCGGTTCTGCTGGTGCTGCAGGGCATGGACACCGCAGGCAAGGGCGGCATGGTCAAGCACGTCATCGGGATGGTCGATCCGCAGGGCGTCGACCTCGCGTCGTTCGGGGTACCCACCCAGCAGGAGAAGCAGCACCACTACCTGTGGCGCATCCGCAAAGCCCTTCCACGGGCCGGCCGGATCGGGGTGTTCGATCGATCCCACTACGAGGACGTTCTCGTCGTCGCGGTCCACGACCTCGTGCCACGGCAGGTGTGGGAGAAGCGATTCGACGAGATCAACGCCTTCGAGAAGGAACTGGTCGACGAGGACACGGTCGTCGTCAAGGTGGCCCTGTTCGTGTCGGCCGACGAGCAGAAGAAGCGATTGCAGGAGCGGCTCGATCGACCCGAGAAGCACTGGAAGTACAACCCGGGCGATGTCACCGAGCGTGGCTTCCTACCGCAGTACCGACAGGCATATCAGCGGGTGCTCGATCGTACGGACTTCGATCATGCGCCGTGGTACGTCGTTCCGGCCGACCGCAAGTGGTACAGCAGACTTGCGGTCACGGAGATCCTGATCGACGCCCTGGAGAAGCTCGATCTCGATTGGCCCACAGCAGATTTCGACGTCGAGCACGAGAAGAAGCGGCTGGCCGAGAGCTGAACCCGCTTCGATGACGTGAATGGTCCATTGACCCCGTCTGGGCAGGTCAATGGACCATTCACGCGTCCAAGGAAACAGTTACAGCGTGGCTGCGTCGATCACGAAGCGGTAGCGCACGTCGGACTTGACGACGCGGTCGTATGCCTCGTTGATCTTCTCGGCCGGGATGACCTCGATCTCGGCACCGATGTGGTGCTCGGCGCAGAAGTCCAGCATTTCCTGCGTCTCGGCGATGCCACCGACCATCGAACCGGCGAAGGAACGACGGTTGGCCAGCAGGTTGAACGCGGGCACCTCGAGGGGCTTCTCGGGAACGCCCAGCTCGACGAGGGTGCCGTTGCGGGCGAGCAGTCCGAGGTACTTGCCCATCGGCAGGTTCGCGGAGACCGTGTTGAGGATGAGGTCGAACTTGCCCTGCAGATCCTTGAGGGCGGTGGTGTCCTTGGTGGCGTAGTACTCGTCGGCACCGTAGGCCTTGCCGTCGGCTTCCTTGGCGTCCGTCTGGCTCAGCACGGTGACGTGGGCACCGAGAGCGTGCGCGATCTTCACGCCGATGTGGCCCAGGCCGCCCATACCGATGATGGCGACCTTCTTGCCCGGTCCTGCTCCCCAGTGCTTGAGCGGCGAGTACAGGGTGATGCCCGCGCACAGCAGCGGTGCGGCAACGTCGAGCTCGACGCCTTCCGGGATGCCGAGAACGAATTTCTCCGTCACGACGATCTGGGTGGAGTAGCCGCCGTGGGTGAACTCGCCCTCGTAGGTCTTCGAGTTGTACGTCTGGACGACGCCCTTGGTGCAGTACTGCTCGTCGCCGTCCTTGCACGCCTCGCACTCGCCACAGGAGTCGACGAAGCAGCCGACGCCGACGCGGTCGCCCACCTTGCGGCTGGTCACCTCGGAGCCGACCTCGGCCACGATGCCTGCGATCTCGTGCCCGGGAACGACGGGGTACGTGGTGCCGCCCCACTCGTTACGGGCGGTGTGAATGTCGGAGTGGCAGATGCCGGCGAACTTGACGTCGATGAGGATGTCGTTCGGTCCGACTGCGCGTCGCTCGATCGTCGCCTTCTCGAGCGGGGCGTCCGGAGCGGTGGCCTGGTAAGCGGTAGCTGAAGTCATATCTACATTGCTACCTACGCATCAGTGAGAGCGCAAGGCAGCTACCGCCTCGACCAGGCTATTCCTGCTCTAAACGAGTCGTTTGCAACAGTAACGTCAGCTGTTCTTGGCGATGTTGGCCCCGAGCCACAGTACGTATGCGCCCAGACCGACCAGTCCGATCTTACGCGTCTTGGGGTACGCGATCGCCGCGCCGACGGCCAATTCGGTGGCACCGTTACGACTGATCCAGGTTCTGGTGTCCTTGGGGAACGGGAGCTTGGTGATTCCCTCGAATGCCTCGGGCACCACGAAGTGGGCGGCACCGGTGGCGGCCAACCCGATCCCGAATGCCTTGGGAACCACACCGTTCGACTTCGTGGACTTGCTCACTGACACGCTCCTGTGATCGAAGTGACTGCGTTTCGCAGACCGACAATAGCGCTCCGGTGTCCGTCGCGGGGCAACCCGCCCGGGGCGGTGTCTACTTTGCGATTCGGCCGTTCTCGTAGCGATAGAAACCGGCTCCGGCTTTCTTTCCGACGCGGCCCGATTCGACCATGCGCAGCAGCAGCGGCGGCGCCAGGAAGAGAGGTTCCTCGAACTCCGAATACATGGAATCGGCAATGGCTTTGACCGTGTCGAGGCCGACGAGGTCGGCGAGTGCGAGTGGCCCCATGGGGTGCGCCAGACCCAGCACCGTCGCCTTGTCGACGTCTTCCTTGGTGGCGAATCCGGATTCGACCATGCGAATCGCAGAGAGCAGATACGGCACCAGCAACGCGTTGACGACGAAGCCCGAGCGATCTGCTGAGCGCACGACCTGCTTGCCGAGGACATCGCCTGCGAATCGCTCGGCGCGGTCGGCCACTGCCGGTGAGGTCAGGTCGGTGGTGACGAGCTCGACGAGTGGCAGTACCGGGACCGGGTTGAAGAAGTGCAGACCGACGACGCGGCCGGGTGCCGTCGTCGCGGCTCCCAGGCTCACGATGGGAATGGAGGAGGTGTTCGAGGCGATGACGGCGTCGGGGTCGGTCACCACCGAGTCGAGTTCGGCGAAGATGTCGGCCTTGATCTTCTCGTCTTCGAGTACTGCTTCGACGACGAGCTGGCGATCGCGAAAGTCGGCGAGGTCGGAGGTGAATCGCAGCCTTGCCGCAGCGTGCTCTCGCTCGCGTTCGGTGATCTTGCCGCTGCTCACTCCGCGATCGAGGGACTTCAGGATGCGGGTGCGTCCGGCGCTCGTCAGCTCACGAGTCTGTTCGTAGACCAACACGTCGACATGGGCGCGGGCGCAGACCTCGGCAATTCCTGCCCCCATCTGCCCGGCTCCGACGATCCCCACCCTCTCGACCGTCACAGGAAGCTCCTAGTCATAGATGTTGCGGCACAACAGGTTCAAGCGAGATGGGGGTAACTCTTCCGGGGTACGCCCAGAACCCAGGCGATACAAATCAGGCGGCCCGCAGCGAATCGCTGGGGCCGCCTGACTGGTGCGCTAGAAGGTCAGGAGAGGCGGCTCAGTGGAACTGGCCTTCTTCGGTGGAGCCCTTCAGTGCAGCCGTCGAGGTGTTGGGGTCGACGGTGGTGGCGATGCGGTCGAAGTAGCCGGCGCCAACCTCACGCTGGTGCTTGATGGCGGTGAAGCCGCGCTCTTCGGCAGCCTTGAACTCGCGCTCCTGCAGGTCGACGAACGCGGTCATGCCTTCGCGGGCGTAGCCGTGTGCCAGGTCGAACATGCCGTAGTTGAGCGAGTGGAAGCCTGCGAGGGTGATGAACTGGAACTTGAAGCCCATGGCTCCGAGTTCCTTCTGGAACTTGGCGATGGTCGCGTCGTCCAGGTGTGCCTTCCAGTTGAACGAAGGCGAGCAGTTGTAGGCGAGCAGCTGGTCCGGGAACTCGCTGCGAACCGACTCGGAGAACTTCTTGGCGACCTCGAGATCCGGCACGCCGGTCTCCATCCAGATGAGGTCGGCGTACGGGGCGTAGGCCTTCGCACGGGCGATGCAGGGCTCGATGCCGTTCTTGACGCCGAAGAATCCTTCTGCGGTGCGGGTTCCGTCGAGGAACTCACGGTCACGCTCGTCGACGTCGGAGGTGATCAGCGTGGCTGCCTCGGCGTCGGTGCGGGCGATGATGACCGACGGGACGTCGGCGACGTCGGACGCGAGGCGTGCCGAAGTGAGGGTGCGGATGTGCTGCTGGGTGGGGATCAGAACCTTGCCGCCGAGGTGGCCGCACTTCTTCTCCGATGCGAGCTGGTCCTCCCAGTGGACGCCTGCGGCGCCGGCCACGATCATGGCCTTCTGCAGCTCGTAGGCGTTCAGTGCGCCACCGAAGCCTGCTTCGGCGTCGGCGACGATCGGTGCAACCCAGTTCTTGACGGACGTGTCGCCCTCGATCTTGGCGATCTCGTCGGCGCGCAGGAGAGCGTTGTTGATGCGACGGACGACCGACGGCACCGAGTTGGCCGGGTAGAGGCTCTGGTCCGGGTAGGTGTGGCCCGAGAGGTTGGCGTCGCCTGCGACCTGCCAGCCGGAGAGGTAGATCGCCTGAAGGCCGGCGCGAATCTGCTGCACGGCCTGGTTGCCGGTGAGGGCACCGAGCGAGTTGATGTAGTCCTCGTTGTTCACGAGGTCCCAGAGGATCTCGCTGCCGCGGCGAGCGAGTGTCGCTTCTTCGACGACGGTGCCCTGGAGGTCGGAGACCTGCTGTGCGGTGAAGTTACGGGTGACGCCCTTCCAGCGGGGGTTGGTGTCCCAATCCTGCTGGATCTCGGCGATGGTCTTCGGGGTGCCGGTGGTCGACATCTTCAGCTCCAGTCTCTTCTGCTTCTCGGCCTGCCTCGAGACGAATCTTCACATCGTTGCCAGGCCCTTCTGGTGTACTCCAAAACAATGGCACACCCGAAAACAGGCGTCTACCAGTTGTTAGTGCCAATCTTGGCTAGCTTTCCCGACACTGTTGCTAATGTTGCAAATTTTCGGTCGGCGCAAACCTCTCCGATCGGACGGCGTGGTTACTCGCCAGTAGCGATGAATCCCCAGTTGATGAACGCAATGAACAAAAACTCATACAGGACGCTTGTACGGTTTGCCGGGGGCGTCTGAATCGAGTCAGAAACTGCCGGTCTTGTGACCGACATCACAGTACCCCGATCTCAAGATGTGGACATGCGCGGGGCGCTCCACTCGACGCCACTTCCCACGAAATCACGCGTCCGACGCCCCCGAATGGAGCGCTACGTGCACTCATCCACAGACACGCAGCTATCCACAGGGCACTGCATTCCCCCAGGTCGAGCGTCGGAGGACACCTACAGCATCGCCGACGCTGCATCCATGACACCCGACAACGCCGACGCAGGCTCCACTCCCGGACCCCAGGGTCATTCCGCAGGCTCCACTCCCGGACCCCAGGGTCATTCCGCAGGCTCCACTCCCGGACCCGCCACCCTTCAGCAGCTCCTGGCCTCCGGGCTCCACCCCAGCACCGTCTCGCGGCGCTTCACCCGTGTTCTGCCGACGGTCCACATGCGCGGGGAACCGTCCACGATGGATCGGTGTCGGGCCGTTTCGTTGTGGCGACCGGACGCCGTGCTCAGTCACCGGTCGGCCGCATACCTGCGGGGCTGGACGACCGAACCGACCACCCTCGACGCCACCGTCCCTCGCTCGGCGAGGTTGCGGCCACCGCCATGGCTTCGGCTACATCGTCGCGCACTCGATTCCAGGCTCGTCGACGAGGTCGAGTCCCTGCCGTGCACCGCGCCCGCACAGACGATTCTCGATTGCCTGGCGGTACTCCCCCGCGCCGAGGCCGAGTTGCTGATCGACGAACGCCTGAAATTCGGACTCGACCCCGCGTCACTGCTCCGCCTGCTCGAACGATTCCCGGGTCGACGCGGCAACGCAGAGTTGGCTCGCCAAGTTCGGCTGGCGGTGACCAGATTCGCCTCGGAACCGGAGCGGGCGTTGGGACGCGCGCTGCACCGGATCGGGCTGTACCTGGAGATGAATGCGGTAGTCGGTCCGTACATCTGCGACCTCGTCGACCGTCGCAGCCGAACGATCATCGAAGTGGACGGGCGTGAATTCCACAGTGCAGCTGGGGTATTCAGCAAGGATCGGCGTCGGCAGAACGCTTTGGTGCTCGATCGCTGGCTGGTGCTGCGCTACTCGGCATTCGACGTGCTGGCCGAACCGGACGTCATCGCCGGCGAGATTGCGTCGGTGATCCGGCGACGTCGGGAATCGAGGCGATGACTGCACAGAATGCTCCACTCCCGGGGCCGCGCACGATATTCATCGCGCACGCCCCCGGGAGTGGAGCGCCGGTTGCAGAGAAGGCTCAGACGCGAACGCCGGTGTGCTCGTCGCTGTGTGCAATCACCCGGGAGGTGATCGGAGTCCGACGCGAGGAGAGCACCCCGAGCGCACCCATGGCGGCGATCACGAGTCCGCCGACGATGGCGAACAGGTCCGCTGCCAGCAATCCGGACGGGAACACCATCAGCGCGGGCGAGACCGCGAGCAGCAGGCCGAGGCCGACGTGGGTCCAGTGACTCTGCCTGGACGACGATCCGATCGCCCACAGCGCGGTCGATGCGGCGAGAATGCCGAGCACGAGGATGGCACCGGTGACTTCCTGGTCTCCCTGGACGGGCAGCCAGACGGTGGATGCGACGAGTACGGCTCCGGTGACGAATACGACGACGTCCCTGACGATTTCGGAAGTGCGTTGACGGTTGGACATGACCGCTCCTCGTGGTGCGTGGTGAATAGCTCGTATACCGGTATACGCCTTTACTTCGGCTAATGTTCCCGAACAACATCGAATTGTGACTCAGCAGCTAGTTGCCAATGCTGTTAAGTCAATTCTTCGCAGGCGTAGCCTGGCGATATGTCCAAAACCTTCGTCGGCGTGCGGCTTCGGCAGCTCCGCAGCGAACGCAGCATGAGTCAGGTATCGCTGGCGCAGAAGCTGGGAATCTCGGCCAGTTATCTCAACCAGATCGAGCACGACGTGCGTCCGTTGACGGTGCCAGTACTGCTGCGGATTTCCGAGGTGTTCGGCGTCGACACGTCGTTCTTCTCCTCCGAGGACGACACCAGGCTGGTTGCCGAACTCCGCGAGGTGGCGCTCGATCAGGACATGGGCATCGACGCCGATGCGCACGAGATCGCGCAGATGGTCAGCTCGCACCCGCAGCTGGCACGAGCGATGGTCAACATGCACCGCCGATACCGCAATACGACGGCTCAGCTGCTGGCCGCTACCGAGGAGCGTTTCTCCGACGGCAGTGGCAGTGGTTCCATCAGCAAGCCGCACGAAGAAGTGCGCGACTACTTCTATCAGCGGCAGAACTATCTGCACGAATTGGACACTGCGGCAGAAGCTCTGACCTCGAGAATTCGGTTCCATCGCGCCGACGTCGGCGGCGAGATCGCCAAGCGATTGCGGACGGTCCACGACGTGCAGATCGTCAATCGCATCGACCTCGGCGAGAATGTGCTGCACCGGTTCGATCCGCAGACGCGAGTACTGGAGATCTCACCGCATCTCTCCGGCGGGCAGAAGGTGTTCAAGTACGCCGCCGAACTCGCCTATCTCGAATGCGGGGATCTGCTGAAGAAGATGGCCGACGAGGGCAATTTCACCAGCGAGTCGTCGAAGAAGCTGGCCGTGCTCGGATTCGCGAACTACTTCGCAGCCGCGACGGTGTTGCCGTACCACCAGTTCCACGACGTGGCCGAGGATTTCCGGTACGACATCGAGCGGCTCTCGGCCTTCTTCTCGGTCAGCTACGAGACCATCTGCCATCGACTCTCCACCTTGCAGAGACCCGAGCTACGGGGTGTGCCGTTCTCGTTCGTGCGGGTCGATCGCGCCGGGAACATGTCGAAGCGTCAGTCCGCCACAGGTTTTCACTTCTCGTCCAGCGGTGGCACGTGCCCGCTGTGGAACGTGTACGAGACGTTCGCCTACCCGGGCAAGATCATGACACAGATCGCCGAGATGCCCGACGGCCGCAGCTACCTGTGGATCGCGCGCACCGTGGAGCGACGCGCCGCGCGATACGGCCAGCCCGGCAAGACCTTTGCCATCGGCCTCGGTTGCGAACTGCGCCACGCCGGACGGCTGGTGTACGCCGACGGTCTGGACGTGCAGGGGTCGGCGGCGGCGACGCCCATCGGAGCGGGCTGCCGGGTGTGCGAACGCTCGAACTGCCCGCAACGTGCGTTTCCGCCACTGGGCAAGGACCTCGATATCGATGAGCACCGAAGTTCGGTGTCCCCGTACCTCGTTCGCTGAGAAGAAAGGAAGAGTGCCATGACTCGAATCGGCGTCGTACTCCGACCCGAACTTGCGCCGGAGGATCTCGTCGAGGCGGCACGTGCGGCCGACCGTGCGGGCGTCGACGAGGTGTGGTTGTGGGAGGACTGCTTCTATTCCGGTGGAGTGTCCACTGCTGCATTGGTTCTCGCGACCACCGAACGCGTGAACGTCGGCATCGGGGTGCTACCCACTCCGATGCGGAACGTGGCAGCCACAGCCATGGAGATCGCTACCATCGCCCGAGTCCACCCGGGACGGCTCCGCGTGGGGCTCGGACACGGTGTGCAGTCGTGGATGGGCCAGATCGGGGCGCGAGTGCAGTCGCCCCTGACGTTGCTGAGCGAGCAGATGACAGCGCTCACCGCACTGTTGGCGGGCGAGAGCGTCACCGTGCAGGGTCGGTACGTCTCACTCGACAACGTGCAGCTGAATTGGCCTCCGCTGCAACCGCCGCCGCTGCTCGTCGGTGCGACGGGGCCGAAGACTCTCGCCCTGAGCGGCCGTCACGGCACGGGGACCATCCTCACCAGCGAGACGTCACCGGATCAGGTGCGAACAGCCATCGGGCACATCGACGGCGGGCCCGATCACGACGTGGTCGTCTACGTGTCGTTCGGCTCCGAGTCCGATGCGGCCCCGAGCAATATCCGACGATGGATCGACGCAGGAGCCACCACCATTGTGCTCGAACCCGCCGCGGATAGATTAGATCTTTCCGACCTGTTCGCACACGGGGCATCGTTGACACAGCAGTTCGGTTCGCCGGAGCTGCACTCGCGGTGAGCACACCTACTGCTCTCGCAGGAACCGTCCCGCGTCCGCGAACGCCCGTGCTCGACGCGTCAGCGTGGGTGGCGCAGGCTTCTCGCCGCGCCACAGGCGGTAGAGGGTGCTCATGCTCAGGATGAGTCGTTCCGGTGAGTCCCAGTGTGCGTATTGCCGGAATTCGTTCGATTTCAGCAGGTTTCGGGCGGCCTCGGTGGAGTCGAGTCCGGCGTCGAGGCAGTTGCGTCCGGCCTCGGACACCCAGGTCCAGTAGTTGCGGACGGCGCGGATCTCGTCGGTGCCGCACAGGGGTCCGTGGCCGGGGACGTAGACGGCGGCGTCGAGCTCGAGGAGATGGTCGAGGGCGTCGATCCAGTTCTGCAGCGGACCGTGCCAGAGCACCGGGGTGGCGTCGATGAACAGCAGGTCGCCGGCGAACACGACTCCGACGTCGGGTAGATGAGCGATGAGATCACCCTCGGTGTGCGCCGGGCCCAGGTAGCGCAGATGGACGGATCTTCCTGCCACATCGATGGTGTCGGTGGTCTCGAAGGTGTGATCGGGCAGCCGCGGCAGAGCCCCGGGGAAGGTGGCGTCGCCGCGGACCCGGTTCATGTAGGAGCCCATTGCCCCGACCGGTCCCGGCACCCAACCGATCTTCGCACCGAGAGAGGCGAACGCGTCAACCCCTTTCGGTGGTGTCTCCTCTTTCATGGCATGCAGAGACGCGGCGCTGGTGGTGATGCGCGCAGTGGCGGGGACGGTGTCGTTTCCCCACCAGTGATCACCGTCGGAGTGGGTGTTGAGTACTTCGGTGATCGGCGCGTCGGCAACCAGTTCGGCGGTGTCGACGGCGACCCGCTGCGCCCAGTTCACATCCCACACGGTGTCGATCAGCATCGACGCGGACCCCGGGCTCACGATCAGTCCGGTGTTGGTCTGTCCCCAACTGCCGGGCGGCCGCATGAATGCCCAGGTGTCGTCGGCGATCTGTCGGTACCCCACCTCTGTGTCTCCCACCGCCACAGGCTAGCCGGTGAGCAGCTCGTTCAGGTGGGAGTCCCACTGCCGTTCCGGGAAGCACCGATTCAACAGCTCGATCAGGATGGGTACGGCAGTGGACGCACCGGGCGACGCGCCGAGCACGGCCGCTATCGTACCGTCCTGCGAGGCAACCACTTCGGTGCCGAACTGCAGTGCACCGTTTTTCACGATCTGAGCGCGCTGACCGGCGCGGGCGATAGACCAGTCCGCGGAGTCGGCGCGCGGCAGAAACTCACGCAGCGCGGCGATCTTCCTGCTCCGCGTCGCGGTCAACTCGGAGAGCAGCAACCCGATCAACGGAGTGTTGCGACGGGCCATCGACAGCAGCGAGCCGATGTTGTCCGCCTCGATCGAGCGCGGCAGGTCCATCAGGGATCCGTGTTTCAGAAACTTCGGGTTCGCCCCTGCGTACGGTCCGAACAGGACCGATCGCCGCCCGTCGACGATTCGAGTGTCCAGGTGCGGCACCGACATCGGCGGAGCTCCGATGGGCAGTGTCCCGTAGACCTTGGCATCGTGCCGATCCACCAGTTCGGGCCGATCACAGCGTAGGAACTGTCCGCTGATCGGCAACAGTCCGTAGCCTCGCGCCTCGGGAATTCCCGCTCGGCGCAGCAACTTCAGAGCCCATCCACCGGCTCCGACGAAGACGAAGCGAGCACGCTCCACCGGCCGACCGCCCCGCACGTCGAGTCGCCAGGACCCATCTCTGTTCTGGCGCAATCCACGCACTTCACGGCCGGTCTCGACGCTCGCGCCTGCGACCGCCATGGCGTCGAACAGCTGCCGCGTCGCTGCGCCGAAGTCGACGTCGGTACCCGTCGCATCGCGGGTCGCCGACCACCGCCCCGTCCTGCCCTCTGCCACGAGCGGTGCCCATTGCTGCAGCACCGCAGCGTCTTCGGTGTATTCCATGGCCTCGAACAGTGGGTGAGCACTCATTGCACGATGCCGTGCGCGCAGAAACTCGACGTTGTCTGCACCTCGTACGAGCGTCATGTGCGGCACCGGGCGCACGAAGTCCACCTGGGGCAGTGTCGACCAGAAGCGACGGGTGGTCGCGAACTGCTCGGCGATGCCCACGGCTCGATCGACGTCGACGGTTCCGTCGGATCGCAGTGTCGTGTAGTTGGTCTCGCACAGACCGGCATGCCCGGTGCCGGCGTTGTTCCATCCGTCGGATGCTTCCGCGGCCACTCGAGGCAATCGCTCGAGCACTCGGATCGACCAGGTCGGTTCCAGTCTTTGCAACAGCGTTCCCAGTGTCGCGCTCATGATTCCGCCGCCGACGAGGATGACGTCGTCCATCTTCCACCCCTTTCTCGTACTAAGTACAAGTCACGCTAGCACCGACTCGTACACCTGTATAGTTCTGCCGATGCCACGCTTGACCAGGACAGCCGTCGTCGACGCCGCGTTGGACGTCGCATACCGTCGCGGACTGGACTCGCTCACCATCCGCAAGATCGCCACCCAACTGGGCGTCTCCCCCATGGCGATCTACTGGCATGTGAAGAACAAGGACGAGCTACTCGATGCCATGGGTGACCGCGTGTGCCAGGACCTCGAGATCACCGTGGATCCCGCGGCACCGTGGTGGGAGCAGTTACGGACCGTGCTCGAGGATTTCATACGCGCCTTACGCGCCCACCCGGGCGCAGCCGACATCGTGGTTCCTCGAATGCTGTTCTCACCCAACAGTAGAGAGGCGATGGAGTTGGTGTTGAGGGTCCTCGGCGAGGCCGGTTTCTCCCTTCCCGACGCCACCCAGCTGGCCCGTCACGGCGTCCGGGTCGCCATTTCACTCATCACCGAGCCACTGTTCACCGGTGTAGAGGTCGAGCCGGAGCGTCGGGCACACGTCGAGCGGGAGGTGGCGTCCACGATGGAGTCGCTCGATTCCGACGAGTTCCCGAACATCCTCGCGTCGGCCGAACATCTCGGCGATCCCACCTCGCGTCCGGCGTTCGAGAAGCTCGGTCTCGACACCTTCATCGCGGGCGTCAGGGCCCTGGCCCGAGAGACCGACATTCCGTCCTGATTCGAAGCGATGCATTGGACATCTTGTCGGGTGGCGAAGTCTCGTCCGTAGGTGCAGGCTTTGCAGAACCGAAACAGTCGACGCTAGGGGTTCAGTGATGACGGTGCCTGTCCTGCAGAACTACATCGACGGGGCATTCGTGACGCCCTCGGGCACCGAGATGCTCGATGTGATCAGCCCGGTGGACGAGTCGATCGTCGCCCACTCCCCCATTTCCGACGCCGCCGATGTAGAGGCCGCGATGTCGGCCGCTGCCAGCGCATTCGAGACCTGGGGCAAAACGACGCCGGGCGAACGGCAGAAGGTGTTGCTGAAGCTCGCCGACGCCATCGAGGCGCACAGCGACGAGATCGTCGAAGCGCAGAGCCGCAACACCGGCCAGCCCAAGGCCACCATCGCCGCCGAGGAAGTCACCGTCGGTGCAGATCAGATTCGCTTCTTCGCGGGCGCGGCCCGGATGCTCGAGGGCAAGTCGGCCGGCGAGTACATGGACGGCTTCACCTCCTATGTTCGACGCGAACCGATCGGTGTCGTCGGCCAGGTGACCCCGTGGAACTACCCGTTCATGATGGCGATCTGGAAGATCGGTCCTGCGCTGGCCGCCGGCAACACCATCGTCCTCAAGCCCAGTGACACCACTCCCGAGAGCACGTTGGTGCTCGCGAAGCTGTCCAAGGGCATCGTTCCCGACGGTGTGCTCAACGTCGTCCTCGGCAACGGCGGCACCGGTGCCGCGATCGTCGAGCACAAGACTCCCGGCCTGGTGTCGATCACCGGTTCCGTCCGCGCCGGCATCGCAGTGGCCGTGGCCGCCGCCAAGCAGCTCAAGCGCGCGCATCTGGAACTCGGCGGCAAGGCTCCGGCAATCGTGTTCGACGACGTCGACATCAGCAAGGCCGCAGACGGTATCGCCGAGGCCGCGTTCTTCAATGCCGGCCAGGACTGCACCGCCGTCACCCGCGTCCTGGTCCACGAGTCCGTGCACGACACTCTCGTCGAAGCGCTTGTCGCCAAGGCGAAGACACTGAAGGTCGGCCTCCCCGACGACCCCGATACCTTCCTGGGCCCACTGAACAACATCAATCACTTCGGTCAGGTGAGCACCAAGGTCGACGGCATCGGCGCGCATGCCACGATCGTCACCGGCGGCAAGCGCATCGGCGACAAGGGTTTCTTCTTCGAGCCCACCATCATCACGGGCGTGCAGCAGTCCGACCCCATCGTGCAGGAAGAGACATTCGGCCCGGTGCTCACGGTGCAGAAGTTCACCGACGAGGCCGAGGCGATCGCGCTGGCCAACGACGTCGACTTCGGTCTCGCGTCGAGCGTCTGGACCTCCGATCATGCTCGCACACTGCGCATCTCGGCAGCTCTGGACTTCGGTGCCGTCTGGGTCAACTGCCATATCCCGTTGGTGGCGGAAATGCCGCACGGAGGATTCAAGTACTCCGGTTACGGCAAGGACCTCTCGGCGTACGGCGTCGAGGACTACACCCGCATCAAGCACGTCATGAGCTCGACGGAGACCATCGCATGACCTCACCGCAGAGCACCTTCCACCCACTCGATCCCCTGTCCAGCGACGAATTCGCCACTGTGGCCGAGGTTCTCGGCCGCGATCACGGCGTCGGCGACGGCTGGCGCTATGCCTCCATCGAGATGATCGAACCGTCCAAGCCCGAGATCGCCGCGTTCGACGTGGCCGGGACCGTACCTGCCCGTCGAGCAGTTTCGGTGGTGTTGAACCGCGCCGAGAACAGCACCTTCAAGGCCGTCGTGTCACTGGACGATCGCACCACCGAATCGTGGACGAACATCCCGGACGTGCAACCCAACTTCACCGTCGACGAGTGGGAGGAGGCCGATGCGGCCTTGCGTGCCCACCCCGATGTGATTGCTGCCCTTGCCGATCGAGGTATCACCGATCTGGATCTGGTGTTCATGGACACCTGGACCTACGGCGAGGCGGTGACACCCGAGAAGTACAAGGGTCGACGCCTCGGTTGGTCCGACACGTGGGTCAAAGCTGCGGAGGGTGCCAATCCCTACGCCGGACCGGTGGGCGGATTCCACTGCGTGATCGACGTGAACACGATGGAATTGCTCGAGATCGAGGACACCTATCGCGTCGAGCGGCCGGAGATCATGGGCGAGTACGTCCCTCGCCATATCCCGGAGCGAATCAGGAACGCCAGCACACGCCCGCCCTTGAAGCGCCTCGAGATCACTCAATCCGACGGGCCCTCGTTCGACCTCGACGGCAACAAGTTGACGTGGCAGAACTGGTCGCTGCGGGTGGGATTCAACTATCGCGAGGGCATGACACTGCATGCCGTCAGCTACAACGACAACGGGAACGTGCGGTCCGTCGCCAATCGAATGTCGTTCGCGGAGATGGTCGTTCCCTATCGCGATCACACCGAGGATCACTATCGACGCACCGCGTTCGACATCGGCGAGTGGGGTCTCGGTTTCATGACCACCTCGCTCGAGCTCGGGTGCGACTGCCTCGGCGAGATCCGCTACCTCGACGCGGTGCTGCACAACAGCAAGGGTGAGCCGTACACGATCACCAACGCGATCTGCATCCACGAGGAAGACAACGCCGTGCTGTGGAAGCACGTCGATCACGACGCCGGGGCCGAAGTCCGACGGATGCGTCGCCTCACGGTCAGCTTCCATGCAACCGTCGCCAACTACGAGTACCTCGTCTATTGGCGGTTCTATCAGGACGGCAACATCGAGTGCGAGGTTCGCGCGACGGGCATCATGGTGGTCACCCACTTCGACGAAGGCGGCACGCACCCGTCGGGCACGCTGGTAGACAAGCGGACCTACGCGCCCTATCACCAGCACTTCTTGGTCGCCCGGCTCGATCTGGATATCGACGGCACCGAGAACACCGTCTATGCCAGTGAGACGCAACGCGTTCCGATGGGCCCGGACAATCCCTACGGCCTCGCGCTGACTCAGGTCAACACTCCCCTGACCACCGAGTCCGAGGGCAAGCAGGATTACGACTGGAACACCCAGAAGGCGTGGAAGGTCGTCAACGACAACGTCACCAACGGCCTCGGCACCCGGCCCGCGTACAAATTGGTTCCGGGAGCGGCGATCCCGTCGATGTTCGATCCCGCGTCGCCGATCTTCCAACGCGCCCAGGTGATCGGGCACACCGTCTGGGTCACCCCGAACTCACCCGACGAGCGTTGGCCCAGCGGCGAGTTCGTCAACCAGAGCGGCGTCGACCACGGACTTCCGGAGTGGACCGAAAAGGATCGCAGCATCGAGAACACCGATGTCGTCGTCTGGTACACCTTCGGCATCCACCACATCACTCGGCCGGAGGACTGGCCGGTGATGCCCGCGGACACGGTCTCGTTCTGGCTCAAGCCGTTCGGGTTCTTCGATCGCAATCCCTCGCTCGACGTCGCACCGTCGGAGCCGAAGTCGTGCCACACCGATCCCGGTAGCACCTGCCATTAGCTCGCCAACCTCAGGGAAGGTCCGCCCATGCGTCTGATCGTGGGGTACCAGGCAACACCGAGTGGAGCGGACGGAATCGCCCTGGGCGCAACGCTCGCGCGTTCGCTGCAGGCATCGCTGGACATCTGCCTGGTGCTGCCGCAGGAGCGTCCGGTGCCGTCCAAGGCGCCGGTCGAGGCCGCGTACGACGACATACTGATCGATCGGGCCACCGGCTGGCTCGACGAGGCACTCACGCTGGTACCCGAGGATGTGCAGGCACGCGCACACCTGTTGTTCGACGAGTCCTTCGCGCAGGGTCTGCTCGACGCGGCCAGGAGTGGAGCCTGCGGAACGACCGAGGGCGACGAGGAGTCCGATGCGTACATGATCGTCGTCGGTGCGGCCGGCGACGGTCTGCTCGGACGCCATTCGATCGGTACCGTCACCAGCGATCTGCTGCACGTGGCGCATGTGCCGCTCGCGCTGGCTCCGCGGGGGTATCGGCATTCTCCGCCGCAGCGCATCAGGGAGATCACCTGCGCCATCGGAAACAGGCCGGGGGCAGCAGAACTGATCGAGGCAGCCACCGACCTGTCCGTCACCGCAGAGTTGCCGTTGCGCCTGCTCTCCCTCGTTTCCGCGGACGAGCAATCGGCGCAGGGACAGGGCGGTCTCGCCAAGGCCGAGGAGGTGCTGCGCACCGTGCAAGCGGAATTGCCCGCGGGATCGGACGTGCAGTTGAAGGTGGCGGAGGGCTCCGGCATCGAGAAGGCCGCTTCTTCGCTCGACTGGCACGACGGCGATGTGTTGATGGTGGGGTCGTCTCGACTCGCCCAGCCTCACCGTCTCTTCCTGGGATCGGTTGCCGCCAAGATGCTTCGGGTCGTTCCCGTTCCGATGATCGTTGTTCCGAGAGAGGCCGGCGATGAATGAGCACAAGGTAGTGGACGTCGAGTCCAAGGGCCTGTCCGCCGGCCAGCTCGGGTTGCTCGCAAGTGTGGTCCTGGGCATCTCGACCATTGCACCCGCGTACGCGCTCACCGCGTCGCTCGGGCCGACGGTCACCGAGGTCGGGGTCCATCTGCCTGCGATCTTCATCGTCGGCTTCATCCCGATGTTGTTGGTGGCGTTGGGCTATCGAGAGCTCAACGCAGCCGAACCCGACAGCGGCACGTCGTTCACGTGGGCGTCGAAGGCCTTCGGACCGTACGTCGGCTGGATGGGCGGGTGGGGCCTGATCGCGGCAACCATCATCGTGCTCTCGAACCTGGCCGGAGTGGCCGTCGACTTCTTCTATCTCTTTCTCGCCCAGGTCACCAGCAACGACTCCTTGGCCGACCTGACCGGCAACAAGCTCGTCAACATCGTCACGTGCCTGGTGTTCATGGCGTTGGCGGCGTGGCTCTGCTACCGCGGAATGCAGGAGACCAAGCGTGTCCAGTACACGATGCTCGGCTTCCAGCTGCTGGTGATGGCGTGGTTCATCGTGGCCGCGTTCGTCAAGGTCGGTGCGGGCGACGGGGCCGAGGACATCTCGTTCAGCCTGGACTGGTTCGACCCGTTCGGCATCCCGAGCTTCTCCGCGTTCACCGCGGGCCTGTCCCTGTCGATCTTCATGTACTGGGGTTGGGACGTCTGTCTGACGGTCAACGAGGAAACCTCGGGCAGCGCAAAGATTCCCGGCCGCGCAGCGCTGGTCACGGTGTTCTTCATCATCGTTCTGTACTTGCTCACCGCAGTGGCCACCCTGCTCTTCGCCGGCACCGGCGACACCGGAAACGGACTGCAGAATCCCGACACCACCGACAACGTGTTCGCCGCCCTCGCCGGGCCGGTGATGGGTCCGTTCGCGATCCTGCTGTCCCTGGCCGTGTTGAGCAGCTCCGCCAGTTCACTGCAGGCCACGTTCATCTCGCCGGCCCGCACGTTGCTCGCGATGGGTCACTACCAGGCCCTGCCGAAGCGGTTCGCCTCCATCACACCGCGATTCAGCACACCGGGCTTCGCGACGCTCGTTGCAGGCGGGGCATCGGCCGGCTTCTACGCCGTGATGCGGGTGGTGAGCGACAACGTGCTCACCGACACGATCGCCGCGCTCGGCCTGATGATCTGCTTCTACTACGGCATCACTGCATTCGCCTGTGTCTGGTATTTCCGTGAAGAGTTGTTCACCAGCACCCGCAACTTCTTCTTCAAATTCCTCGCCCCGCTACTCGGTGGCGTCGGCATGGCCGTGGTGTTCGTGCAGACCTCGGTCGATGCCTGGGATCCCGAATTCGGCAGCGGCTCATCGCTGTTCGGAATCGGCATGGTGTTCCTCATCGGCGTCGGCATCATCGTTCTCGGCATGGTCATCATGGCGGTGGTAGCACTGCGCAAGCCGGAGTTCTTCAAGGGCGACATTCTCCGCCGTGATACTCCGTCGCTGATCGTCGAGGACTGACGCTCTCCCTGGCCTTCGTCAGGGACGGGAGTGCTCGATGCCCCACCGGAACGCCGCTCCCACCGGCTCAACCGTCGAGCACGTCCGAGGCCATGGGGTCGAATCCGGCCAGCAGCGCTCGAAGCCCGTACTCGAAGGCATCCTCGGATCGCTCGCGCAGATCTCCCGCGGTGTCCAGTGCAGCTCTCAGTTCCGGTTCCACGTCGCGGCTGCTGAGCCACGGTGCCTCGGGAGCGGCCAGATCCAACGCCGAACCCAACACGTAACTGTCGAGCACAGTGATGATGCGGAGCACGTCTGCGGGCGCGAAGCCGGCGTCTGTCAGCACCCGCGCCAGCGTGTTGTACATCCCGAACGCAGCACTGCTGTTCACGGCCTGAGCCGTCAGCAGTGGAATCAGCCGCGGGTAGCGTCCATAGCTGTTTCGATAGCCGCGCGCGATCCAGGCGAGCGCCTCACGCCACGGCACACCGACCTCCGGCATCTCCACCTCGGACATCGCCCGACCCCGCAGCAACTCGATGATCTCGTCGCGTCCGGACACGTGGTTGTAGAGCGAGGACGGACTCACCTTCAGCTTCTTGGCCAGCTGAGGCATGGTGAATCCACCCGACTCTTCGACGAGAGTCAAGGCCGCCGTCGTGATGCGATCGAGGTCGAGCAGGGGTGCCGACGGTCGTCCCACAGCATTTCTCCCGTATCTGTTGCGTTCGAGGCAGACATCCACGATACTTAACGAATCACATTCGTTTTAACAGGAGATCAGCATGCTGACACTCACCAATCTCGCCGCCCCCGAGGCCCTGACCCGCACCACTCCGACCGATCGCGCGCCGCTCCGCGTCGGACTGGTGCAGCATCGCTGGAACCCCGATGCCGCGGCACTGAAAGCCGAACTGCTCGAGGCCATCTCCACAGCCGCGGACCTCGGAGCGAAGGTCGTCTTCCTGCCCGAGATCACCCTGTTGCGCTACCCCGCCGACACCCGGGCCGGAGCCAACCCCGGTAGCGAAGCCGAGGAGTTGCTGACCGGGCCCACGTTCACGCTCGCCGCCGAGGCCGCAACCGCGAACGGCATCGTGGTCCATGCCTCGCTGTACGAGAAGTCCGAGGCAGCAGACGGATTGGGGTACAACACCGCCATCATGGTCTCACCGACAGGCGAACTGCTGGCGAGAACCAGAAAGCTGCACATCCCCATCTCGGCCGGCTATTACGAGGACACCTACTTCCGGGCCGGACCGGCCGAGGACCCGTATCCCGTGTACTCCCCGGCCGAACTCGGCGGTGCCCGAGTAGGCCTGCCCACCTGCTGGGACGAGTGGTTCCCCGAGGTCGCGCGCAGTTACGCGCTCGGCGGCGCAGAGATTCTCGCGTATCCGACGGCCATCGGGTCCGAGCCGTCGTTCCCCGCCTTCGACACCCAACCGCTGTGGCAACACGTCATCGCCGGCCATGGCATCTCGAGCGGCCTGTTCATGGTGGTGCCCAATCGCTGCGGCGACGAGGGCGAGATCACCTTCTACGGCTCGTCGTTCATCTCCGATCCGTTCGGCCGCATCCTGGTTCAGGCACCCAGAGACGAATCGGCCGTCCTCGTCGCGGATCTCGACCTCGATCAGCGTCGGGAATGGTTGGAGCTCTTCCCGTTCCTGTTGACACGCAGACCCGACACCTACGGTCGCCTCACCGAACCGGTGAACACCGACGCCCCGTACGGTGACGGACACCCCGCGACTCCGGTGATCAAATGACAACCACTGCAACGACGTTCACCATGCCGTCCGAGACCGCTCCGCAGGACAAGGTGTGGATGGCGTTCCCGTGCGAGGGCTACTCCCTCGGAGACGACCCGGAGGCGAAGCACGAGGCCCGCTCCACGTGGGCGGCCGTGGCGCACGCTGTTGCCGCGTTCGAGCCGGTGACCGTCGTCGTCGACCCCGCCGAACGCGCCGTGGCATCGACCTACCTCTCACGCGACATCGACATCGTCGAAGCACCGTTGAACGACGCCTGGATGCGCGATATCGGTCCGACATTCGTTCACGCACAGGACGGTTCGGTCGCCGCCATCGATTGGATCTTCAACGGCTGGGGTGCACAGGACTGGGCGCAGTGGGACAAGGACAGCCGTATCGGCGAATTCGTCGCGAATCAGGCTGCAGTACAGCGAATCACGTCGCCGATAGTGAACGAGGGCGGCGGCATCGCGGTCGACGGCGCGGGCACGCTGTTGGTGACCGAGACCGTGCAGCTCGACCCGGGCCGCAACCCCGGACTGTCGAAAGCCGACATCGAAGCGGAACTAACACGAACCATCGGTGCGCAGCACGTCATCTGGCTGCCGCGCGGACTGACGCGCGATTCCATGCGTTTCGGTACCCGCGGACACGTCGACATCGTCGCGGCCATTCCGTCGCCGGGAACAGTGCTGGTGCATCGGCAACACGACCGGGCTCACCCCGACTACGAGGTCAGTTCACTGATCGTCGACACCTTGCGTGCCACTCACGACGGCTCGGGTGAGGACTGGAACATCGTCGAGGTGCCTGCTCCGCGGACACTGCGTGATGCCGACGGCTTCGTCGACTACAGCTACATCAATCATCTGGTCGTCAACGGCGGCGTGATCGCCTGCAGTTACGACGACCCGTCCGACGCCGACGCGGCAGCGATCCTGCGCGACGCGTACCCGGGCCGAGAGGTGGTGACCGTGGACGCGAGGCCACTGTTCGAGCGAGGCGGCGGGATCCACTGCATCACCCAGCACCAGCCTTCGGCGAGAAAGCTCGGCTGACAGTCGGGTCCTACGAGCTGCGACGAACCTCGAGCTGCTCGCCGACGGTGACGGTGTGCGCCTCGGTCACGCAGTCCAGGCGTCCGTCGAAACGCAGTGAGACGTTGTATTCACCCTGCTTGAGGTTGAACGTGGTGATGGTGATGCTGGTGGCGTTCTCGTCCACGACCACACGCCGACTCAACGACAGCATCCCGTTGTGCAGAACTTCGCACATCTGCCCCGGCAGGACGTTGTCCACGTGAACCGTGATGGTCTTCGGTCCGCCGAGAGCCTCGATCGTGGGCTGCGGCGTGCTCGATCCGACGAGTCTGAGGTAACTCTTGTCTCTGCGCACGGCCTCGACTTCCCTGTTAGCGTGCTCCACCCGAAGGTGAACGTCCGACGTGGTCTCGTTATTGGTTCGTGGCGCGATGGAAGACGGATTGGTTTCACACATCGTCATCGGCCTCGACCCGAGCCTTCCTTTACATCGGGGGCGCAACCGTCCGCGTTACGAACCCGCCTCCGACCAGCCCACCCACAGCCGCAAACATCCAGGGAATCTCGATGTCATCGGTCAGAACATACCTCCCGTACCGCGGATCTGCGAGCAGACCGTTCGAACCGATATCTTTACGTATCTTTGCACCCTGTAAAACTCCGCGCTGCTGATTCGCGGCGCCAGAATCAGTCCGTCTCCTCGAAGCCCTGCAGTTCGGCCTTCTCGGCGGCGAGCTCGGCGTCGTGCCGGCGACGCCGTCTGCGCTTGATTCCCACAGCGCCGGCGACGAGCCCCAGAGGCGCACCGATCGCGGCCCCGAACAACACCGGCCCGAAGCTGCCGCCACCGTAATGAATCAGTAGCCGAATACCAGCTCCGCCGAAGCCCAGGAAATACAGCACCAAGCCGACCATGAGCCGGGGGCGGCGTAATTCCTGCACTGTGTACATATCGATCCCCCGAGCCCGGGCGTACCCGATGACCACGTAGGCGACGGTGAGGAGCGCGACGATTGTCCCGATCGCCACCCACGCCCCGGTGACACCCGCCACATAGGGCAGGATCGCACCCGCGATCAACCCGATCCACAGCAGTGACTGGAATCCGACGGCCGAGGCCTCGTTCCAGATGTCACGTTGCAGCTCGTCGGCGTAGAACTCGTCGTCGAGGTCACCGACGAATCGGGCTGCTCTGACGAATGCGCTCATGATGAGGACTCTCCTTCGTCTCCGAACAGTGTTTCCACCGTCGTATCGAGTGCGCGCGCCAATCGCAGCGCCAGGTAGACGCTCGGCGCATAGTCGCCGCCTTCGACGGAGACGATGCTCTGACGACTCACCCCGCAGATGCTGCCGAGTTCGGCCTGGGTGATGCGTGCCAATTTGCGATGCGCGCGAACGTTGTTCGTTCCGGGCATACCCAAAAGTCAACTCTGCTTGTCATAAAATGTCAAGAGGAGTTGTCATCTCACGGCATTTACGTCCGCGTAACGCGGGAAACAGACTCGTGACCGCAGAACATACCGACGCAATAACTTCCCTTTACTGTTCGCAATCGCGAATACAACTCCGTATACAAAACCTCCGAAAGGGCCGTAGATGCCTGCTGTCTCGAAGCGCATGTCCTTCAAGCGCGTCATGGTCGTTCCCGCAGCGCTGGCTGCATTGAGCCTGGTAGCCACCGCGTGCGGAAGCAAGGCGAGCGACACCACCTCCGCCGATGGCGGCGGCGGTTCTGCCACCTCGTGTGTCGACACCTCCGGTGACACCATCAAGGTCGGCTCGCTCAACTCCCTGTCCGGCACCATGGCGATCAGCGAAGTGACGGTGCGTGATTCGATCGCGTTGGCCGTCGAGCAGATCAACGCAGCGGGCGGAGTCAACGGCAAGCAGATCGAGGTCGTCGCCGAGGACGGCGCGTCCGAGCCCACCGTGTTCGCCGAGAAGGCCGAGAAGCTGATCAGCAGCGATTGTGTCGCAGCCGTTTTCGGCGGTTGGACCTCGTCGTCGCGCAAGGCGATGCTGCCCGTGTTCGAGGACAACGACGCTCTCCTCTACTACCCCGTGCAGTACGAGGGCCTCGAGGCGTCGAAAAACATCTTCTACACCGGTGCCACCACCAACCAGCAGATCATTCCGGCCCTGGACTACCTGAAAGAGAAGGGCGTCAAGTCCCTCTACCTCGTCGGTAGCGACTACGTCTTCCCGCAGACGGCCAACCGCGAGATCAAGGCCTACGCCGCGGCCAACGGAATCGAGATCAAGGGCGAGGACTACACCCCGCTCGGCTCGACCGACTTCTCCACCATCGTCAACAAGGTGCGCTCGGCCGACGCCGATGCGGTGTTCAACACCCTCAACGGCGACTCGAACGTCGCATTCTTCCGCGAGTACACCAATGCCGGCCTCAAAGCGGCTGATATGCCGGTCATCTCGGTATCGATCGCCGAGGAGGAAGTGGCGGGCATCGGAGCCGCGAACATCGAGGGCCAGCTGACCGCCTGGAACTACTACCAGACCGTCGACAGCCCGGAGAACACCAAGTTCGTCGCCGACTACAAGGCGAAGTACGGTGCCGACAAGCCCACCTCGGACCCCATGGAAGCCGCCTACACCTCGGTCTACCTGTGGAAGAACACCGTCGAGAAGGCCAATTCCTTTGCAGTGGCCGACATTCAGGCTGCGGCCGACGGTGTCAGCTTCGCCGCTCCCGAGGGCGAGGTCGTCATCGACGGCGACAACCACCACATCTCCAAGACCGCCCGCATCGGTGAGATCCGCCCCGACGGACTGATCTACACGGTGTGGGAGTCCCCCGAAGCGATTGCACCCGACCCGTTCCTCGAGACCTACGACTGGGCCTCCGACCTCAACTGACCACCACCCATGTGAATGGAACTTCGTAGCCTGCTACGAAGTTCCACTCACATGCTCCGAAGGAGCTCCCCCATGGACGTCGTGATCGGACAGTTGTTCACCGGCCTGTCGATCGGATCCATTCTCTTGCTCGCCGCCCTCGGGCTCTCACTGACGTTCGGTCAGATGGGCGTCATCAACATGGCGCACGGCGAGTTCATCATGGCCGGTTCGTACACGGCCTACGTGGTGCAGCAGATCGTCTCCACCGGCGGCGCATCACTGTTCATCTCTCTGATCGTCGGCTTCCTCGTCGGTGGTGCCATGGGAGTGTTGTTGGAGGTCACGCTGATTCAGCGCATGTACCACCGACCACTCGACACCCTGCTCGTGACGTTCGGCGTCGGACTCATCCTGCAGCAGCTCGCTCGCGACATCTTCGGAGCGCCGGCGGTCAACGTCGTGTCCCCGGGATGGCTGACCGGTGGCGTCGACATCCTCGGTGCCGTGGTGCCCAAGACCAGAATCTTCATCCTCGTCCTCGCGGTCGTCGCCGTTGTCGCGCTGTCGATCGCATTGAAGAAGACCGCGATGGGTCGACGCATCCGTGCGGTGGTCCAGAACCGCGATCTCGCGGAGACCTCGGGCATCTCGAGCCGCAGGACCGACATCTCGACGTTCTTCCTCGGCTCCGGTCTCGCCGGTGTCGCAGGCGTCGCGCTCACCCTGATCGGTTCCACCAGTTCCACTGTGGGACAAAGCTATCTGATCGACGCCTTCCTGGTGGTCGTCGTCGGCGGCCTCGGCCAGATCAAGGGTGCGGTCATCGCCGCCTTCGCTCTGGGAATCCTCAACTCGTTCATCGAGTACAGCACCACAGCGTCGATCGCCAAGGTCATCGTGTTCGTGCTCATCGTGATCTTCCTGCAGGCCCGCCCGCAGGGCTTGTTCGCCGTCAAGACAAGGAGCCTGGTATGAGCGAGTTCATCGCCAAGCGCGGCGCTCTACTGGGATTCGCGCTCGCCGCGATTCTGTTGTTCGCCGTCGCTCCGGCCGTCCTCAGCGACTTCCGGCTGAACCTGCTGGGCAAGTTCATCTGTTACGCCATCGTGGCCGTCGGAATCGGATTGGCATGGGGGCGTGGCGGAATGCTCACCCTCGGGCAGGGTGTCTTCTTCGGCATCGGTGCCTACATCATGGCCATGCACCTGAAGATCTCCGACGCCGATCTGCGTGGTGACGACGTACCGGACTTCATGTCGATCGCCGGAATTCGCGAACTGCCCTCGTACTGGGTGCCGTTCACCTCGCCGATCACCACGATCCTGGGCATCCTGTTCGTGCCGGCCCTGGTGGCACTGGTGCTCGGTCTCGGCGTGTTCAAGCGTCGAGTCAAGGGCGCGTACTTCGCGATCCTCAGCCAGGCACTCGCCGCCGCGTTCGCCATTCTGCTCATCGGGCAGCAGAGCACCGGTGGATCCAACGGTCTCAACAGGTTCCGTACGTTCTTCGGGTTCAACCTCAACGACCCTGCGAACAAGCAGATGCTGTTCTTCATCGCCGCAGGCGTACTGCTCGTCGTCGTCGCCATCACCCGCCAGCTGATGTACTCGCGCTACGGCGAGCTGTTGGTGGCGGTGCGCGATCAGGAGGAGCGGGTGCGGTTCCTCGGGTACGACCCCGCCAACGTCAAGATCGTGGCCTACGTGGCCGCCGCGTTCTTCGCGGGTCTCGCGGGCGCACTGTTCGTTCCGATCGTCGGCATCATCTCCCCCAACGACGTCGGCATCGTCCCGTCCATCGCGTTCCTCATCGGTGTCGCGATCGGCGGTCGCACCACCCTGCTCGGCCCGGTCCTCGGCGCGCTCGGCGTCGCCTGGGCTCAGACCACACTGTCCGAGCAGTTCCCGTCGGGCTGGACGTATGCGCAGGGGCTGCTGTTCGTGGTGGTCGTCGGGTTCTTCCCCGCCGGTATCGCAGGACTGTTCGCGCTGCGCAAACGAAAGAAGGAATCCGAACCGGTTCCCGAACCGAGCGAAGAGCCAGAGAAGGAACTGACGCGATGATCCATGTCGAAGGTCCGCAGCCCACGTTCGGCGGCAACGCCGGCATGTCGAGTCAGTACCTCGAAGTACGCGACCTGACAGTCAGTTTCGACGGTTTCAAGGCCAACACCAACGTCGATCTGACGCTGATGCAGGGCGATCTACGCTTTCTCATCGGACCCAACGGTGCCGGCAAGACCACGCTGATCGACGCCATCACCGGCCTCGTCCCGGCGACCGGCTCGGTCACCAAATCCGGCGTGGAACTGCTGGGCAAGAAGGTGCATCAGATCGCGCGCCTCGGCATCGGCCGAACCTTCCAGACCGCCAGCATCTTCGAGAATCTGACGGTGCTGCAGAACCTGGACATAGCCGCCGGATCCGGACGATCGGTGCTGACGATGTTGCGTCGTCGCGGATCGGTGCTGCCTGCCATCGAGGAGGCTCTCGAGACCATCGGTCTGACGGCCGAGCGTGACAAACCCGCGGGAATTCTCGCGCACGGTCAGAAGCAGTGGCTCGAGATCGGAATGTTGTTGGTGCAGAACGCCGATGTGCTTCTACTCGACGAGCCGGTCGCCGGAATGAGTCACGAGGAACGCGAGGAGACAGGTCAGCTGCTGCAACGCATCGGCGGTGAGCGGACCGTGGTGGTGGTGGAGCACGACATGGACTTCATGCGCATGTTCGCCACCTCGGTGACGGTGTTGGCTGCCGGACGCGTTCTGGCCGAGGGCACAGTGGCCGAGGTACAGGCCGATCCGAAGGTCCAAGAGGTCTATCTCGGCACCGCAGCGGCGGGCGAGGAACTCGAACAGATCGCAGAAGAAGGAGCCGGTCATGCTTGAACTGGTCGATGTGCGTACCGGTTACGGCCGCAGCGAGGTGATTCACGGTGCTTCGCTGACGGTTCCGGCCGACGGTGTGGCCGCGGTGATGGGACACAACGGCGCGGGCAAGACCACTCTGCTGCGGGCAGCGGTCGGATTGCTCAAGGTCAATTCCGGCAAGGTCATGTTCGACGGTGAGGACGTGAGCGCGTTGCGTCCCAGCGCCCGCGTCGCCCGCGGACTCGCGTACGTGCCCCAGGGTCAACAGTCGTTCGGCCAGTTGACCACGGCCGAGAATCTGCAGGTCGTCGCCGACGGCCGCAAGCGCGGTAAAGCTCTCGTCGACGAGGCACTCGATCTCTTTCCGGCGTTGAAGGAATTGCTCGGTCGCAGAGCGGGATTGCTCTCGGGCGGTCAGCGCCAGCAGCTCGCGATCGCGCGGGCACTGATCACCGAACCGCGGATGTTGATCCTGGACGAGCCGACCGAGGGCATCCAGCCGTCGGTCGTCGCCGAGATCGAACGCACCGTCATCGAACTCACCCGACGCGGAGGCCTCGGAGTGTTGTTGGTGGAACAGCACATCGGCTTCGCACTCGAGTCTGCGCAGAACTACTACATTCTCGAGGCCGGCCGCATCACGTCCACCGGCGTGGGCGGAGCCGAATCCGAGGCGGACGTCCGCGCAGCCATGGCAATCTGACCGGACGCATCGTGCCGCGCAAGGACCTTCGCGAGAAGGTCTATTCGTCACTGCGCCGGGATCTGATCTCCGGTGCCATCAGCTCCACTGAACGGCTCGGCGAGGAGCGTCTCGCCGAGCTGTACGGTGTCTCGCGCACTCCGGTGCGCGAGGCACTGGCGCGGTTGCAGGCGGACGGCCTCGTCACCCGCGACGACGCCGGTCTCCACGCGTACCGCCCACGACTGGGCGAACTGCCCGATCTCTACGAGCTGCGGGCCACCCTCGAAGCCCGCGGCATCACTCGCTCGATGTCGCACCCGGTCGATCGATCGTCGCTCTCGAACCTGTTGGACACCTGGATCGGTTTGCGTGCAGATCCTCCCGGGACCACCGACGATCTGGTGTCGCTCGACGAGAACTTCCACGTCACATTGTTGGCCGCGTCGGGTAATCCGGCTCTGACCGAGGCGCTGTGCACCGTCAACGCCAAGGTGCGTCCGGTTCGGATACTCGGCGGACTCGACGCCGCCGCCGTCGTCTCGGCGATCGATCAACACATCGACATCGTCGAACGCGTGCTCGCCGGGACCCTGGACTCGGCACTGGAACTGCTACTGGCTCACATCGATTCCTCACGCGATCGAGTGCTCGAGCGGGCCGAGCAAGCTGCGGCGCTGGCGGGAGCCGTCCGAATCTGACGCGTCAGGCACTACCCGAGAGAATCCGATCGATGTCGTCGAGCACGGTCTGCCCACCCATGGGCCCGACACCGGTGATCCAGTACGACAGATCCACCGCGTGTGGATTCGGCAGTGCCGCCGCATTGGCGGTGATCGACGCCGGAATCGCTGCGGGGTCCGACGGGTCCGAGGCGGTGACGACGATCAGATCCGCGGCCGCCTGAGCAGCCAGCTCGGGCGAGAGGTCGACCGAGATCTCGTCGGCCCATTCCGGCCTCGGCGGAGTGGTGAAGCCTGCGCATTCGAGGGTGCTCCCGGCGAACGACGACGGCCCGTACAGGGTCAGTTCGCCGGCGCGTGGACGAATCAATTGTGCTGTCTTGCCGGCGGTGTCGAATTTCTCGGCGATCTCGGCACACCGGTCGTCGTACGCGGTCAGCAGTTTCTCCGCGTCGTCCTGCTTGCCGAGGGTGCGTCCGACGAACCTGACGTTCTCGCGCCACGGATCGGATTGGGATGCCATGAACACCGTCGGCGCAATGGCGGTGAGTTGGTCGTAGTACTCGGCGTGTCGAGTCTCCGTGCCCAGGATGAGATCCGGCTGCAGGGCCGCGATGTCCTCGATGGTCGGTTCGGCAACCGTACCGACCATCGCGATGTCCGCGGCTTCGGTACCGAGGTACGACGGCACGCCGCTCGCCTCGCTGAGCACTGCGGTACCGACGGGCACGACGCCGAGGGCGATGGTGGTGTCGAGCTCGACCGGCTCGAGGGTGACGACGCGCAGCGGGGTCTCGGGAACGTCGACCGTTCCCCGGACGGTCTCGACGGATCGCGTCGCGCTGCCTGCGCCGTCGGAGACGGCGTCGGAGACGGCGTCGGTGGACGAACACGCCGACGCAGTAACCCCGAGGGCGGCGATGGTGAGGGCGAGGGCCATGATGCGGGCATTGGACTTCGTCAAGGGTCCTCCGAGGGGAAATTGTACAGAATGGAAAGGAGGTTAGCCTATCCTTCTGCGTCCCGGTGACGTCCGGCTGGGCAGTCGGTACGGTGTGGCTGTGACCACACCACGCATTCCGTCCGGAACCGCCAAGACCCTCGGGCCCATCAACTGGGTCATCTGCAAGGTGATCGCCAAAGGTGCTGGGGTGCCCAATCCTCACTTGTTCACCACCCTCGGGCGCACCGGTGGTCTCTACCGAGCCTGGCTGTTCTACAGCGGCCACCTGATGCCCGGCGGGAAGATCTCACGCAAGGAAACCGAAATGGTGATCCTGCGCGTGGCGCACCTCCGCGATTCCGCGTACGAGATGGACCACCACATCCGCCTCGGCAAGCGAGCGGGCATCGACCGGGATCTGCTCGAGCTGATCAAGACCGGACCCGACGCACCGGGACTGTCGACGCGGTATCGAACCATTCTGACCGCGGTCGACGAACTCATCGCCACCAAGATTCTCTCCGACGCGACCTGGAATCAACTGGCCACCCAGTTCGACGAGCGGCGACTCATCGAATTCGTCCTGCTGGCCACCCAATACGACGGCCTGGCAACCACTCTCGCGACCCTGCGGGTCGAGCGGGATTACGGCGACCGGCCACCACGCCCGTGAGCGAGTCGGCCGAGACCGCGCTGCACCGCGCGCTCGCCATGATCGAGCCGACGACGCTGCGCGGGCTGGCGCGCACCGACGGCGGCTACGTAGAGCTGCTGCCGGACGTGCCCGCACCGAACCCGTCGCCGGCCAGTATCGCGATGAACAATCGTGTGGTGGCAGCGATCTACGAAAGACTGTGGCGGCCGTTCGGGGTATCCATGATGGGCATCGCGGGCATGTCGATGGCGGCCGAGCGCGCCAAAGCCGTTGCCGACCTCAGATTGCACGGCCCCCAGCGCGTGCTCGACGTCGCCTGCGGCCCCGGCAACTTCACCAAGTTTCTCTCCGACGCTCTCACCGACGACGGCCTCGCCGTCGGGTTCGACATCTCCGAGGCGATGATCGCCCGTGCCGTGGCGGACAATCGAGGACCGCGTGCGGCGTACGTACGCGGAGACGCTGCCCATCTGCCGTATTCGGACGACACTTTCGACGCCGTATGCTGCTACGCCGCACTGTATCTCGTTCCGAAGCCCATGACAGTGCTGGACGAATTGATTCGCGTCGTCCGCCCGGGTGGACGCATTGCGATCATGACCAGCTGCGAGCCTCGTCCGGCCCCGCTGGGCACAGTCGTCGGCTTCGGAACCGGCCTGGCGGGCGTGCGGATGTTTCCGAAGAACCTGTTCGTCGACGTGTTCGAGGCATCGGGACTGACCGAGATTCAGCACGACGTCCGGGGACTGGCCCAGTTCGTCAGTGCCACGAAGCAGTAACGGGCAGAGACGAACCTATGAGCTGATGCTGCGCAGCTACTTCTTCACCCCGGCGCGTTTCTTTCCCGCTGACTGGCCGAGCCGACCGAGCGGAGCAAGAATGTCCTGATAGCGCGGACCGACGAGTCGCGGAATCAGATCGAACGCTCGGGCGTCGGGGCCGATCAGAACTCGCGGCTTGTTCCTTTCCACTCCCGCGAGGATCACCTTGGCGGCCCTCGTCGGTGTCGTCAGGGCGATCTGCTGGAAGCGACGCGAGGCCTCGTCAGGGGTCCCTAGGTCGTCCATTCCACGGGCGTTGGCCACGATGTTGGTCTTGATGCCGCCCGGATGCACGCACGTCACTCCTACGGGATGTCGAGCGATCTTCATTTCCTGACGCAACGCCTCGGTGAATCCCCGCACGGCGAATTTCGCGGAATTGTAGGCACTTTGACCAGGGATGCCCATCAGACCGAAGACACTCGAGACATTGACGAGGTGACCCTCGCCCGACTCGATCAATGCCGGCAGAAATGCCTTGGTTCCGTTGGCGACTCCCCAGAAGTCGATGTTCATGACCCACTCGAAATCGTCCCAGGTCATGTCGAGTACATCGGCACCCAACGCGACTCCGGCGTTGTTGGCGACGAAATTCACGCGTCCGAATTCGCTGAGCACTGCGTCGGCGTGCGCGTGGACCGCTGACCGGTCCGATACGTCCAGCTCGTACGTGACCGTGCGGGCTCCGATCTTCTCGCACAGAACGAGGGTCTCGCCGAGTCCTTCGCCGTCGATGTCGGAGAGCGCAAGCTGCGCTCCACGCTCCGCCAGATCGAGCGCGAGGGCGCGACCGATCCCCGAACCGGCACCGGATACGACGGCGACCTTGTTCTCGAAATTCTTCATATACGCACTTCTTCCACGTTCTCGCTGTCGGTTCCGGCTCCGGTCGGGAGCAGGAATTCGTACTGTGCCGGGTCGAACTTCCTTGTACGAAGCCAGTATTGCCAGGTGAATCCAGGCCAGACCGTCCGGTTGGCACCGTGCGAATCGAGGTACCAACTGGTGCATCCGCCCGTGCTCCACACGCCCTTGTTCAGCTTCGCCTGGATCTCGGCCGTGAATCGATCCTGCGTCTGTCGACGAACCGTGAGTCCGTCGGCAGCCCCCGACTCGACGAATTCGATCGCTCGCAGCGCGTACCCGATCTGTTGCTCGATCATGAACACCACGGAGTTGTGCCCGAGCCCGGTGTTGGGACCGAGCAGGAAGAACGCGTTGGGATATCCCGCGGCCACGATCCCCAGGTGAGTCTCGATTCCGTGTTGTTGCCAGTGCTGCACCAACTTCCGCCCACCGATACCGGCCACGTTCAGACCGTCGAACCCGTCGGTGACATGGAAGCCGGTCGCGTAGATGATGACGTCCACCTCGCGTTCGGTCCCATCCGCGGTGACGATCGACCGTTCGCGTACCTCCGCGATGGGGTCGGTGATCACATCCGCGTTGGGTCGAGTCAATGCCCGGTAGTAGGTGTTGGATCCGAGCAATCGCTTGCACCCGATGCGATAGCTCGGGGTCAGTTTCTTGCGCAGCTCCGGATCCGACACCTCCTTCTCGATGAATCTCCGCGCAGCTGCCTCGACGGGACGAAGGAGATTGGAATGCCCGTTGAGGCCTATCGCCAGAGACTCCGCAGACCAGTAGATCGAATTTCTGAACACCTTGCGCGCCACTGCCGATCGACGAAAGAGTCGTCGGAGAGCACTCGGGATGGCGAAATTCCGTCTCGGGAGCACCCACGCGGGAGATCGTTGGTACAGGTGCAGTTCGCCGACGGTCTCTGCGATCTGTGGAACGAACTGCACAGCGCTCGCCCCAGTTCCGATGACTGCCACTTTCTTGTCGGTCAGATCCACCTGGTGATCCCACCGCGCCGAGTGAAAGGCCGCACCCGTGAACGACTCGACGCCTGCGAGCTCCGGAGTGTTGGGAACGTGCAACGCTCCGATGCCGGAGACGATGAACTGGGCGACGTATTCGTCACCGTTCGTTGTCGTGATGTGCCATCGGTGTTCGCTCTCGTCCCAGTGACCACCGTCGCACTCGACCCCGAATCGGATGTTGTCGTCCAGGCGGTACTTGACCGAGAGTCGTTGTAGATAGCTCAGAATTTCCGGTTGGGCAGACCACATCTGCGACCACTCGGGATTGGGCTCGAACGAGTAGGAATACATGTGCGAGGGGACATCGCACGCGCAGCCCGGATAGGTGTTGTCTCGCCAGGTGCCCCCAACGGACTGCGCCTTCTCCAGAACGAGGAAGTCGTCGCGACCGCGGGTACGGAGCGAGATCGCCATCCCCAACCCGGAGAAGCCACTGCCGATGACCAGAACCCCGGTGTGATGGACGGTCATTGTCGACCCTCCGTTGACACGACTCCGGTCATTCTCCACAGCGCGGCGGTGATCGTCCCTTCGAGCAACCCGACCGAATCCAGGAAGGCGACGGTGTTCGACGCGTCCCGCCGCCTGATCGCTGCCCGGCGACGCCGCGAGGCGAGCACGCCTCGAACCGGGGACATGCCGATGGATCGATACACCTGGAACGAAACACCGAGACGAAGGATCACGTTGGCGAGTACCGCGAGGAGCAACCGGTTGAATGCTCGGGACAGTCTGTTCGACTTCTCCTGCGCTGCTACCACTTCCGATCGGGCGAATGCGAAGCGGTCGGCGCTCTCGAGTCGATGGATCTTCACCGCCTGTCGAACGTGGGGTTCGATTCCCGGTTCTGTCACCGCACCCTGCATCGACCGGGCGAAGGTCTCTTCGACCAGGAGGGTCGACGCATGCGAGGCGACACCGAGGGGCAGGAAACCCAGGAGCTTGACTGCCGTTGTCGTGCCCTTCGGGAGCCTGTAAGGCGGCACTTCCGAGGCCCGAACGAGCCGTCCGAAGGTGATGGTGGTTCGGGAACTACCCGCGACCTCTGCGAGAGCATTACGGGACGCCGGGCTGTTGAGCCCCTCTTCCGCCGCCCGCCGGAGCTGGTTGCCGGTCAACATCGCGGACAGATAGGACACGGTGCTCCATCTGCTCACTGCCTCGTGCAGGGCAAGCGTGCGCCGGTCCTGTTCGGTCAACTTGGTCCAGAGACGAGTTCCGTGCAACGTCACCGATTCACGGGGAAGCGCAAATTCGCCTGTCTGCCAGGGAGATTCCCAATCGATATCGACATGCGGATCGTACTGAACCGCCGACGAACGCGGGCTCATGCCAGATCGTCCGGCATCGCCCTGGTCATCTTCCACAGGCGACTGGTCACCACACCGTCGCACATGCCGGCATCGGCGAAGAAACGGATCATGGGTTCGGAGAAGAACTGCATGTTCGTCTTGTAGGTGGGACTCGCCATGGCGGTGACGATTCCGCGGATCGGGTTGATACCGATCGATCGGTACACCTTCGGGTTGATGAGGGCCAAGTACGTGAAGTTGGCGATCGACGCGAGGATCACGCGGTGGATGGCACGGTTGACCCGATTCGTGGCTGCCATCGCGCGCACCATTTCCTCGCGCGCGTAGGTGATGTGGCGCGACTCCTCGATGACGTGGATTCGCATCATCTGACGCAGGTGCGGTTGCATCTCGGGGTCGTACTGCGCCTCGCGCTGCGCCCGATCGAGTACCTCCTCGATGAGCAACACCCCGCCGTAGGTGGCGGGTCCGAGCGGCAGAAACTGCCCGATCTTGGCCATGAACGTTGCAGGCTTGGGCATCAAATACGGGGTGAGGCCGGTCTTCTCGATCAGCTTTCCGAACATGATGGAGTGCCGGGACTCCTCGCCGATCTCGGCTATCGAATACATCGAATGATCGGAGAACGTGCCTTTGCCGAACACCCGGAGCAGGTTCGCACTGAGCATGCCTTCGGCATAGATGCCGAACGAGAGAATACTGACGATCTCGTGGCGGCCCAGTTCGCGGCGCTGCTCTTCGGTCAGCTTGCCCCACAACCTGGTTCGGTACAGCGAGATTCTGTGCTCGGGCATCCAGCGCATACCGTCGACGACCGGGGCATCCCAATCGATGTCGGCCTCGCCGTCGTAGAACTTGTTGGCGGTCGACTTCAGCAGTCTTCGCGCCGTCTTCTCTCTCGGCCCGACAGTCCGCGCGCGCGAAGTCGACTGATCCTCGGTCATCAGCCGACTCGGCGACGATCCGGCCTCCCCGGACGTCCCGCCGCCGACCCGCTCACCGACAATTGCACGCTTCACAACCGATCCCCCTTGTGATAAACGAGGCCCCCCGGCCCTTCCGACTACCCCGAACTCACGGTAGCCAGTACCGGCGGTAGTAGGTACTGTAACGAGTGTGGTTCAACTCACCGGACGTGTCAACCCCGAAGATGGGAGACACTCGACCCATTGCAAGAAGATCGACGCACGCACCGAACGCTGGCGCGAACACCGACTGGAGGTACGAAAGAAATTCGTCGCGGCGGCATTGGTCGCGATCGATCTGCACGGTCCGAGTGTCAGCATGGGTGATATCGCGAAGGTAGCCGGTACCGCCAAGCCCAAGCTCTATCGACACTTCGCCGACCGGTCCGATCTGTATTCGGACATCGTCGAGCACGTCCAGCACATGCTGTGGGATCGAATCGCCGGCACGGTTGATCTGTTCGAGGATTCGGTGACCGACCTCATCGATCGCAGTGCCGCCGGCTACGCGGCAGTCGTGTCGGAACATCCCAACCTGTTTCGATTTCTCGTCCACGGCCACTTCCTGGCACGCACGAGTGGACGGCCGAGCACGACCGAATCGGCTACGGACCCAGCGCTGGCCTCCGCTCGCGCCGCATCCGACACCGTAGCTCAGATGCTCTCCGGTCTCATTCACGGACCGACAGTGGACAGTTCGACGGTCGAGATGGTTTCCTATTCTGCATTCGGCGCGGTGGCGACCGCCACGGACTGGTGGCTCGGCAGCTCGGACGACCACGAACTCGTCATACCGATCGAAGCCTTCACCGCTCATCTGGCAGCCATCGTGCGCGGAATCGTCGAATCCTCGTGTGCGCTCGTCGGCGTCCGCATCGAATCCAATCAACCTGTGCATGTCGCGTTCGTACGCGAAGAGGGAAGAGGAAACCCGTGAGTGATCTCTCCGGCAAGCCCGACTACCGCGGGCCCGCCACATTGACGTTCGACAATCCCGCGGCCGAGTTCGACGTCCAGATCGATCTGCGTGGCCACTCCCAACCCATCGACGGCATCTTTCGTTGGTACGGACGCGTCCGGCCGCACGAGGAACTGCAGGGGTTCATGGAGACCATCGGCAGCAGCCGCAGAGGCAAGCTCAGCACCGACAGCGGGGACGTGCCCGTTCTGGTCTCCGACGTGGACTACTGGGGTCGATACCGCCTCCAGGGCACCGGCATGCCGCCGTATCCGCTCGAACCCGAGGAAGATCAGGACAGCGCGGCCGACGTCGACGTCGACGTGCCTCCCGAGAGCCGGGCGCTCGAACGCGCCGCAGCCCTACTGGAACCCGAATTTCGCTCGGGTGCAGTCACATCCGACGGCTACGTGGAGCTACTCGGCGGCACGCCTGCACCGTCGACGACCACCGCGAGTCGGGCCATGAACAACCGCCTGGTCGCCTCCATCTACGAGAAGATGTGGCGGCCCGCAGGCGTCGCCATGATGGGGGTCGGTGGCCTGTCCATGTCCGCCGAACGCGCCAAGGCCGTCTCGGACCTGCGACTGTCCGGGGACATGCGCGTGCTGGACGTGGCATCGGGACCGGGAAACTTCACCAAGTATCTCTCCGACCACCTCAGCGGAGACGGTGTGGCCGTCGGGTTCGACATCTCCGAACAGATGATTCGCCGCGCCGTCCGAGACAACCGTGGCCCCCACGCCGCCTACATGCGCGGTGATGCGCAGTCACTACCGTTCGCCGACAACACATTCGATGCCGTGTGCTGCTTCGCCGCTCTGTACCTGATCCCGAACCCGCTGACCGTGGTCGACGAACTCGTCCGGGTGCTGCGGCCGGGGGGTCGAATCGCGATCATGACGAGCTACGGCCGCAACACCGCGCCGGTGAGGTCGGTGGTGGGTGCGGTGTCGGGGCGTATCGGGGTCCGCATGTTCGAGAAGGAGCAGTTCACATCGATCTTCGAGGCATGTGGGATGACCGACATCGAGCAGGAGGTGCGCGGACTCGCCCAGTTCGTCAGCGCTACGAACGCCTCCTGACCGTGGGTCAGGTCTTGGGGCCGTAGTCGCTGACGATCCACTGACCGTCCTGCTCGGTGACCGTCACGAGCAGGAGGTTGGGCACCTTGCCGGGGTCCGGCTGCTGCACGTTCTGCGTCGTCTGCTGCGCGTACACCGCCACCTTGTACTCGCCTCCGGACTCGGAATCGATTGCAGCAGAGAGCACCTCGCCGTTGGCGACCACCTGGGACTCGTTCATGATGGCGGTGAGCGCCTCACGAACTCCGCTGTACCGATCCTGCAGAGACTGCGATGCCCCCTGGTCGACGCCGTCGAAGAACGCGTCGAGGTTGCGATAGTCGTAGGTCAACGACCGCGCCGTGTAGTCGGTGGCCGTGTTCAACGCCATCTGTCGATCCTGATCGTGCGCACGCTCGTCGGCCAGATCGCCTGCTGCGGAACGCCACAGCACTCCGAACACCACCGCGAGCGCGACGCCCGGTACCGCGGCAGCGACCACGGCCCACCGAATACGGCGACGTCGGGGGGTCTCGGCGGACACCGGTGTTTCCTCGGTCCGAGTTTCTTCTACTTCGACCATGAGGGGGTCACTCCTATCAGTTCGGAATTTCTACGGAAAGCCTTGCAGGCCCGCCGGGAGGGAAGACGGTCTGCATCACGTCGACGATCGAGCCTGCATCGATCCGCATCGGCTTGATGGGTTCGGTGTACGGCTTGAGGAGTGTCGCTATCAGCGCGAGATCGGGCGAGAGCGGCGTCAGGTACTGGTCTATCTTCGGCCCGATCTTCCCGAGCGGATCGTCCCAGACGTCCGCTCCTACGTACGAGTACTCGTTGAAGCCCTCGAGCAAGTTGGCCACACCCGAACCGGTCGCACCGACGTACGGTGCCGCGTCGGACATCACCGGGCCGTATCCGTACGCGTTGCGTCCACCCTGCTGCGCATTGTCGTACAGGCGGCGAATCTCTCCGCTCTTGTCCCGCAGCGTCGCTGCCAGGAATCGGAATGCCTCCACCAGACGATCGATATCGGAGCCGCGGCCTTCGACGGCTGCCGACGCAGTATCGGTCAGTCCCCTCAAGGCATTCGTATCGAGTTGCGAGGCAAGGGAATCGCCCAGGCTGAGGGCCTCGCTCACGGTGACCGACGGCAGCACGTGATCACTGCCGAGTACATCCCCGTCCGTGAGGTACGGCCCTCCGGTGCTTCGAGGCCGAAGGTCGAGGAACTGCTCCCCCGCCGCCGACAGGTTCGCGACGACGACCTCGGAGTCCGCCGGTATACGGTGGGCGGCATCGAGCGCGAGCGTGACGTCCAGGCCGCCCGGTACCACTGCGATAGCCTCGACTCGCCCCACCTGGATTCCCCTCGAGGTGACCTGCGAGGTGTCCATCAGCCCGCCGGAGGATTCCATGTGAACCACGACGTGGTCGATCGTTCTGGTCGGGTTCAAGTCGAGCACACCCACGACCAGGTAGCCGATGCTCGCAACGGTCATGGCCGTCAGGGCCACGAGTGAGACGAGTGTGCCGCGCTTCATCGGACGATTCCGATGCCGCGCAGGATCCCGATCATCTCGTCGGCCATTGCTCCGGCCCCCTGATCGGTCGACACCGACCGCACCGCGATGTTCGGTGTGGACTCGAAGTACGGAATCAGGCGCTCTCGCAACAGGGTGTTCGCTTTCTCCATGTTCATGGGCACCGTGGTGTCGGCATTGGAGATCGTGATCAAAGCCGGCGCGATGATATCGACGGCATCTCTGAGTTCCGGATACGGGCCCGAGAGAACGTCACCGACGTTCTGCGACATGTACCCCAGCATGAAAATCATGTGAACGACGCTGAACAGGACCTCGGACAACCCGTCCGATCGTCTCGGGCCCAGCTCGAGAACGCGTTCGAGGCCGTCACGTTGCGTCACAACGGTATTCGAGATGCCCTCCGCCGCAGCAAGAATTCGATCGATCTCGCCGGTGTTGTCGCCGATGTCGGTCAGCGCGGTCCGAGCGGCCAGATTGATCTTGTCGACCTCGGCCGGATCGGGCGGAACGGCGGCATTGACGTTGTTCACCGCCTCCTGCAGTTGGACGTAGCGACCGCCGGTCACGAGATTCGACAAGCCTCGCAACACGTCCTCGACGTTGTCTGCCGGGACCGTCCGCTCCACGGGAATGACGTCACCGTCCCGAAGATAAGGGCCGCTCGAGCTCGCGTTCGCGTTCGCGTCGGACGGCGGTTGCAGCGAGATGTAGATCTCACCCAGGATCGACGACTGTCGAAGCTCTGCGACGGTGTCGGTGGGAAGCTGAACATCGGCCGACAGATCCACGGTCGCCACTGCGGTGGAACCCACCAACTCGACGGTGTCGAGAACACCCGCGTCGACGCCCTCGACGATGACCTTCGCCTTCTCGGGGAGATTGAGTACGCTCGCGAATTCGATTTTCAGCGAGTACTTGTCCCCGGCCACATAGCTTCCCGGAATAGGGAGGTCTGCTGGGTCGACGCTGCACGCCGACAAGGCGACAACACAGAACAGCCCGATGATCGTGCGCCTCATCGCCATCCTGCCGAACCCAGCACCAGCTGCACGAGACCGACGTCGATCACGTCACCTCGTTGCTGATCGGCCGAACACGTCGGGCGGTACTTGTTGAGCAGAGCGCAGACCTCGTTCGGCGAGTTGGTGTCGATCTCGAACTGCGGCGGGTGATAGATCACGCGCCCACTCCTGGAATCGTTGTCGTACATCGTCATCAAGTTCTGCCCAATGGTCGGCACCTGCTCCAGAATGTCCTTGATATCGCCCACTCGCCCGAGCAGAACATCGACCACAGGGGCCGCCTGGTCGAGAAATCCATAGACCTTGTCGTCGTATTTCGCGACGTTGCGCGCCAGTGGCGGAATGAACTCGGTCGTGAGAGCGACTGTGGTGCCGAAGGCTTGGGTGAACTCCGACAGCGTCACCATTCCCCGCTTCAGGTTGTCCAGTAGCTTCGCCACCTCCGGCCAGCTCACCACGAAGGTGTCGATGAGGCCGTCGAGATTGTCGATCAGCCGCCGCACGGTGGTGTCTCGGTCGGCCGGATCGCCGACCAGCAGGGCCAGCTGCTGGAGGCTCTGGTTGAGCTGGGCACCGGATCCGCGGAGCGAACCGTCGACCGCACGAAGTGTGTCGCCCAGAACTTCCTCGTGCTTTCCGTCGGCATCGGCCGGACCCAGCAGATCCGCAGTCAGGCCCGACACGGCATTGAGAGTATCGCTGATTCCCAGCGGAGTTCTGGTGCGCTCCAACGGAATGCATTGCGCGCGATCGAATTCGGACCCGCCGGTGTACGGCTTTGTGAATTCCACGTGCCGGTCGGTGACGATCGAACTGGACAGTGTCACGGCACCGACTTCGGCAGGCAGCTCGAGGCTGTCGTCGACATCCATCGTGACCATCACGGAGGCGTCGGTGTTCTCGATGCGCGTCACCGTTCCGACGACCACACCCAGCATCATGACGGAATTGCCCTCGTACAACCCGACCGTATCGGTGAACTCGGCGCACACCGACGAGCTGCCCGCACCGGAATCGATCACCGAGGTCGCCGACGCGACCGAACCGACGAGAGTGACCACCACAGCCGCTGCTACAGCGACCTTCACAGCTCTGTGCCTCATCAGCACGCCCTCCCTGGCAACGGAATGCAGACGCCGGCACCGACGACCGTGTCCTGCGACTGATCGATCACGGGACCTTGACCGCCCCCGATCAAGGCGGCGAGACCGTCCGTACTCTGCTGCATGGTCGTGATCGCCCCGTCGAAATCACCCAGCTGCGCGAAGAGCTTCTGCGTGATCTCCTCGAGCTGGACGATCGACGGCTCCAGCCCCTTCTCGAAGGCGACCACAGGTCGATGGAAAAGCTCGAACATTCGCCCGAGCAGGGCGAAGGCATTGACTACATCTTCGCGCTTGTCGCCGAATCCCTTTGTCAGTGTGCCGAGTTCGCGAACCAGCTCGATGAGCATCACCCGATCGGCTGCCAACGCGCCGACGTACTCGTCCGAGACCACGAGCCCACGCTCCAGCTGTTCCGAGCGGGTGGCGATCACGTCGGTGAGCGAGGACAGATTGTCCACGATGGCACGGGTCGACTGCGGCTGCGTGCTCACTGCCCGGTCCAGTTCGGCCACGGTCTCTCGCAACGTCGGGCCGTCGATATCGCGAACCAACGGAGTTGCCTGCTGGATCGCATCGGACAGTTCGTAGGGAAGCGCGACCCGCTCCGGCGGAATAGGGGCAGAGTCGAGTTCGCCGTCGCCATGCGAGGTGAGCATCACGTAATGACCACCGATCGGCGTGAGCAGCTTCACCGTCAGCGTCGAGGCGTCCCCCACGAAAACATCCGATCGAACACTGAAGTCGACATCGACGTGATCACCCGCGAGCTCGACCGAGCGCACGGAGCCGACGGAAATTCCGGCGATCCTGATTTCGTCACCCGGCTTCACCCCTGCGGCCGAGCCGAACTCCGCAGTGTAGGTGCGATCGCCGAACGGGACCGTGTACAGAACGGCCGCGACGAGGAGGAGGACCAGAGAGAAGGCGACACCGACAGCACCCCACAAGAAATGTGTCTTGTTTTCCGACTGCTCGTCACGAACGCCCTTGCGCAGTACGCGGTTCATCGACACACCACCAAATTCTGTCCGCCGAGCACTATCTGCCCGATCCCCGGAATGTCTTGTTGGCCCTGACTGCACGAGTAGGTCTGGGCACCCGGCGCGGGAATGCTCGCGTTGAGACCGGTCAACAATGCAGGTGCAAGGGCGAGCATCTCGGTCACCTGTTCCGTCTGCGGAAGCATTCGCCGCAGCGCTCCGTCGACCGGCGCGTAACTGTTGTCGTACGCGCTTTCCAGGCCCTCCATCAGACCGACCAGCGGAGTGAGCCCATAGTTGGCCTGATCCAACGAGGCGAGCACCCCGTCCATCTGTGTACTGAGCTTGGACACCAGACCGTGTAGTTGTTCGAGAAGTTCGGCGACGGAGGAGGACTGGCCACCGATCGAGTCCGAGATCTGACCGAGATTGTCGATCAGCAGACCGATGATCGACTCCCGCTGAACCGCGAACTGGGTGATGCGGTCCACGTCGCGGAGCACTGGACCGAGGCCGGACCCGTCACCCTGCACCATGCGCAGGATGTTCTCGGTGAACTGATTGAGCTGTGCGGTGTCGAGCGTGTCGAAGATCGGTTTGAATCCATTGAACAGCGTGGAGATATCGAACGACGGAATCGTGTGATCCACCGGGATCGTCTCACCTGATCCGAGAGGAGCACCGGCAGCCGCATCCTTCTGGATCAGCTCCACGTACCGCTGGCCCAGAAGGTTCTGGTAGCGGACGGCCGCCTGGGTGTTCGCGAAAATCGGTCGTCTGTCCTCGATTTCGAGTCCGACTCGCGCAATACCTCCTTCGAGGTCGACCGAGGAGACCTTGCCGATCTGCACCCCGGACATACGCACGTCGTCACCCACGTACAGGCCGGATACGTCGTCGAACTCCGCGCCGTAGGACGACAGCGGTCCGCCGACCGGGGTACGGAGTGCAGCCACAATGATCACGGCGCACACCGCGGTCACCGTGAAGAAGACGAGCAATTTGAGCGCAGGTCCGGTTACCTTCTTCACCCGTTCCCCTCCTGATATGCGGCAACGGATCCGGCCAGATTGGGCATGGTCCGGACAATCAGGTCGAGCTGCAACTGCGGCTTGCCGTCGACGATGGGGAATGCGTCGGAAACGCCGTCGATCACCTGCGGGACGCGATTGTAGGTGGGCGCGAACGTGCCGATCGACGCCGTGATCGGCACCAGCAGATCGAGCACTGTCGACAACAGCGTGGTCAGGTTCGGATTGTTCTTCTTCAACAAGTCGCCCACCGGAACCATCAGCTGATTGCTCAGACCGTCGTTTGCCGCGATGGTCCTGGCCCTGTCGGCGGGTGCTTCGACGTACACGCTCTTGTCCACCACTCCCACCACCAGATCGAGGAGAGGCGGAATCAAGTCGGCCATGCCGTCACCGAGCTCTGCCCCTCGGTGCAGCTTCCAGGCGAGCGGGTCCATCTGGTTGTTCGCCATCATCTGCGCAGTATCGAAGTAAGGCTTCAGGTTTCGACTCACCTCGACGGACGTGTTCGCGATGAGATCCAGAAGGTTCTGCACTTGTTCGGTGTCGAGTACCTCGGTCAGTTCGGCAACTCGCCGGAACACACCGGTCACCGTTGCACCTCGCAGCTCGCTCGACACAGCCAGGGTCGAGTTCGAGGCGAGCGGATTGCCGGTCCCGTCGGAAAGCAATTCGATCGCAGTGGAACCGAATACGTTGGACGAGGAGAACTGGGCCTGCATGGTGTCGGTCAGCTCGCCCGCCTGACTCGGGTCGATCTCCAGTTCCAGTCTCTGGTGGCCGAAGCCGACCGTCTCGATGTGGTCCACCGTGCCGATCGACAGGCCTCGGAACTTCACCTCAGAGCCCGGGGTGAGACCGTCGCCGACCGATGCCGCATCCAGCGTCAGCTCGAAGGGCGACTCGAAGGCCCCTCTCGCATACGCGGTGAGGCCGCCTGCGAGTACGGCCATGGCCACCGCCACCGCCAGCCCGCGCACACGGAGCGCGGCGGGACCGGCCGATCGACCGGTCAGATCATCGAACACTGCCATCTCTACCCCGAAATCCTTATGCCCGAGTCGAATCCCCACAGAACCAAGGTCATGATCATGTCCAGCACCACCACTGCCACGAGGCTGGCTCGGATGGCGCGACCCGACGCGCGCCCCACACCTTCCGGACCGCCCGAGGCGTAATACCCCTGGTAGCCGTGAATCAGAATGATCGTCACGACGAACACAGCAGCCTTCAGCAGTGAGAACAGCACGTCGATCGGCTGTAGAAAGGCACTGAAGTAGTGGTCGTAGGTGCCGGACGACTGTCCGCCGACGACCCGGACCACGAACGCGCAGGACAGGTAGCTCAAGATGAGCGTCAGCAGATAGAGCGGCACGATCGTGACGATTCCCGCGATCACCCGGGTGGTCACGACGAACGGCATCGATTGGATCCCTTGAGCTTCGAGGGCGTCGATTTCCTCCGAGATCCGCATCGCACCGATCTCGGCCGTCATTCGACATCCTGCCTGCGTCGCGAAACCGATGGCCGCGATCATCGGGGCAAGCTCACGAGTACTGGCGTACGCGGAGATGAAGCCCGTCAGCGGCTCCATACCTACCATGCCGAGTGAATTGAACCCCTCGATTCCCACGGACGCACCCACCGCGACACCCAAGACGACGAGAACCGACACCGTTCCGCCACCGACGATCAATCTTCCACTGCCCCAGGTGATGTCACTGAGGATGAGCAGCATCTGCCGGCGGTAGGCACGAACCGTGTGAGGTATCGCGACGAGCACCTTGACGCAGAACGTCAGTTGATGGCCCAGCATCTCGAGTACCGCGAACGGCTTGCGTCCGAGGTATCTGGCACCGCGCGTGAGATGAGCGGTGCCGTGCACCGTGTACCGAGAAGGAGTCGCCACGTCAGCCCAATCTCTGCGGCATGAACATCGCGACCAACTGAGTGATGACGACGTTGACTGTGAACGCGGACACCACACCGAGGACCACGGACGCATTGACCGCGTTGGCCACCCCGCGAGGACCGTGCGACGCGGACAAACCGCGTTGGCACGCGACAACGATGACGATGACCCCGAATATCTCGGTCTTCACCAGGGCGACGACGAGATCCGTAACCGAGGCGAAGCTCGCGAACGAGCTGATGTAACTGCCGGGCGTGCCACTCTGGAAACCGACGTTGATCGCGTAGCCGGCGGCCAAACCCATGAAGATGATCAGAATGCACAGAAACGGTGCTACCAGGAGGATGGCTGCCAGCCGCGGCGTGACGAGTCTGCGCACCGGGTCGATTCCCATCGTCGACAGCGCGTCGATCTCGTCTCGAATGGTGCGGGCCCCCAGATCGGCAGCGACCGCCGAACCTGCGGCACCGCCCAACAACAGAGCCGCGACGATCGGTGCACCCTGACGGATCACCCCGAGACCACCTGCGGCACCTGCGATGGACGTCGCGCCGATCTGATCGGTGAGACTGCCGACCTGCACGGAGACGATGACGCCGAACGGAATGGATACCAGGATCGCGGGGACCACGGTGACGGTGACGACGAACCACGCCTGGTCGACGGTGTCACGCCACGGATGACGCAGCGTGGCGATATCGCGCACGAGGTGAACGAAGGCCAACACCCCCAGCTCCATCGTCTGACCGAACGTCCTGAATCCACCGGAAACCCCGTCGCTGACGCGTGCGAACGTCGATATCGGCGACGACAATTCCCCACCCCCAAGCTCGTGTTCGGCGCGACTCCCCCGCGCCGAAAACGAAAAGTACCAGCCGACAGTCGCCCAAGTGACGTTTTCCTCACTTACCGACCTATGAGAAATCACAGACTTCGGCCGGGCCGCCTGAGGTTCCGATGCGACCGAGCGCTCGGGTGTGCGCAGCGTCTCGTGGGCATCGTGAGCCTCGAGTACGGACCGATCACCCCGCTTTACTGATACTTTGGATTCTCATCGACGCTGGGAGAACAGATTGACATCCGCCCCGGATCGCACCCGCATCGAATTCCCCGACATCAGCTCGCGCACATGGGAACACCCGTCGGATCGAGCTGCCCTGGTCACCCTGCGCACCCTCAAGGGTTTCGACACCGTTCTGCGCACGCTGTCCGGGCTGCTGCGCGAACGGCAGCACCGACTGATGTACCTCGCCACCGCGGTGCGCGTCGACGATCGGCAGTTCAAGGACCTGAACGACCTACGCACCGACTGCGTGCAGATTCTCGGTGCCGAGGAAACACCGGAACTCTTCGTGGTGCAGTCGCCGATGGTCAACGCGTTCACGATCGGCATGGATCGACCGTTCATCGTTCTCACCACCGGACTCCTCGACATCATGACCTACGAGGAGCAGCGATTCGTCGTCGGCCACGAACTCGGCCACGCGTTGTCCGGTCACGCGGTGTATCGCACCGTACTCATGCATCTGATGCGCCTCGCCGGCACCGTCGGCTGGGTTCCGGTGGGCGGTTGGGCGCTGCGCGCGCTCATCGCAGGCCTGATGGAATGGCAGCGTAAGTCCGAATTATCCGGCGACAGAGCAGGTTTGCTGTGCGGGCAGGACGTGCACACGGCAATCCGAGTACAGCTCAAGCTGGCGGGCGGAGCACGAATCAGTGAGATCGACGTCGACGCGTTCCTCGCCCAGGCCGCCGAGTACGAGGCCAGCGGCGACCTGCGCGACGGTGTGCTCAAGTTGCTCAACATCGAACTGCTCTCGCACCCGTTCTCGGTACTGCGGGCAGCCGAGTTGAAGAAGTGGGTCGACAGCGGCGACTACGCAGCAGTGTTGCGCGGGGACTACCCGCGCAGGTCCACCGACCACGAGGCCAGGCCGTCCGAGGAATTCCGCACTGCCGCTCGCTCGTACAAGGCCGGTTTCGATACCTCGGAGGATCCGTTGGTCCGGACGATCCGCGATTTCGGCAGCGGCTTCACCGGCGCGGTCGACGCCGTCGGCAACGGAATCGGCGACGTGGCGTCGGACATCAAGGGTCGCTTCGATCACTGGCGAAAGTCGTAGCACCAGAACAGAACCCATGAACGACAGACGGCGGCGACCACCGAAGTGGTCGCCGCCGTTCTCGTCGTACGGCAGAGATCAGAAGTTGATCATGTGGCCCGCGAGGCCGTGGATCGCTTCCTGCAGTGCCTCCGACAGCGTCGGGTGCGTGTGGACGTTGCGGGCGAGCTCGTTGACCGTCAGGTCCCACTTCTGGGCCAGGGTCAGCTCGGGCAGCAGCTCGGACACGTCCGGTCCGATGAGGTGTCCACCGAGCAGTTCGCCGTGCTCGGTGTCGGCGATGAGCTTGACGAAGCCGGTGGCGTCGCCCAGTCCGTGTGCCTTGCCGTTGGCGGCGAACGGGAAGTTCGCGACCTTGATGTCGGACCCGCGGGCCTGAGCCTCTTCGCGGGCCTGGTCCTCGGTGAGGCCGAAGCTCGCGACCTGCGGCTGGCAGAACGTCGCGCGCGGCATCATGCGGTAGTCGTCGATCGGCAATGTCTCTGCGCCGCCGATGGTTTCGGCAGCAACGACAGCCTGGGCCTCGGCCACGTGGGCAAGCTGGAGCTTGGCCGTGACGTCGCCGATGGCGTAGATGTGCGGCACGTTGGTCTGCATCGTGTTGGTGATGCCGATGGCACCGCGATCGGTGAGCTCGACGCCGGTCTTCTCGAGGCCGAATCCTTCGACGCGGGGCGCGAAGCCGACGGACTGCATCACCTTGTCGACGGTGAAGGTCTCGCTCTCACCGGACTTGTTGTGCTTGATCGCGACGGTGACCTTGGAGCCGTCGTCGTCGATGCTCTGCACGCCTGCGCCGGTGATGACCTTGACGCCGAGCTTCTTGTACTGCTTCTCGATTTCCTTCGAGACGTCTTTGTCCTCGTTGGGGAGCGCCCGATCGAGGAACTCGACGATGGTGACGTCGACTCCGTAGTTCTTGAGCACGTAGCCGAACTCCATGCCGATGGCACCGGCACCGACGATGAGGATCGAACCCGGCAGGTCCTTCGTCATGATCTGCTCTTCGTACGTGACGACGTTCTTGCTCAGTTCGGTGCCGGGAAGCAGCTTGGTGGTGCTGCCCGTCGCGATGATCGCGTTGTCGAACGTGATCGTCTCGGTGCCGCCCTTGGTCAGCTCGACCTCGATGGTGTTGGCATCGGTGAACGTGCCCTTGCCGTCGTACTCGGGGATCTTGTTCTTCTTCATCAGGAAGTGGATGCCCTTGACGCGGCCGTCGGCAACCTTGCGGCTCCGATCGAACGCTGCGCCGAAGTCGAAGGATGCTTCGCCCGAGATGCCGAACAGCTTCGCCTCTTTGGTGAAGAGGTGCGCCAGCTCGGCGTTACGGAGAAGTGCCTTCGAGGGGATGCAGCCGACGTTCAGGCACACACCGCCCCAATACTTCTTCTCGATGATGGCAGTGCTGAGTCCGAGTTGTGCCGCGCGGATAGCAGCGACGTACCCACCGGGACCGGCTCCGAGGACAACGACGTCATAGTGTGAGGTCACGAGTACCCAGCGTAGTCGTGCCGTCCGACGCTGTCTCGACCTGGTCTTCGTTACCAGCCGGTAGCCACGCGAGCGCCGACCACCCCGACTGCCCGAGTGCTGCTAGAACTGTGGAATGGCAATCTCGGACGACCCGTACCTCTGGCTCGAAGACGTCACCGGCGACGCTGCGCTCGCGTGGGTGCGCAAGAAGAACGAGGTGACGGTCGAGTCGCTGAGCGGCACGGCCTTCGACGCCACCGAGGCGAGTATCCGAGAAATTCTCGACACCGACGCCCGCATTCCGTACGCCCGTCGTCGTGGGCAGTTTCTCTACAACTTCTGGCGCGACGCCGAACACGTCCGCGGCCTGTGGCGTCGAACGACGATGGACGAGTACCGCACCGAGAATCCGGTGTGGGACGTGCTGCTCGATCTCGACGCGCTCGCCGACAGCGAGGACGAGAACTGGGTGTGGGGTGGCGCGCAGGTGCTGCGCCCCGATCAACGACTGGCGCTGGTGACGCTCTCGCGCGGCGGGGCCGACGCGACGGTGGTCCGTGAGTTCGATCTCGATTCCCGCACGTTTCGCGCCCAGGAGGACGGCGGATTCGCGCTACCCGAGGCCAAGACCGACATCGGGTGGATCGACGCCGACACCGTCTTCGTCGGAACGGATTTCGGACCGGGTTCGCTGACCGAATCGGGCTATCCGCGGATCACCAAGCGGTGGCGGCGCGGTACCCCACTCGCCGACGCCGAGACCGTGTACGAGGGTGCAGCACAGGACATCTCGATCTCCGCCTGGCACGACCGCACCCCGGGATTCGAGCGCGACTTCGTTCAGCGTGCCACCGACTTCTACAACTCCGAGACCTACGTTCTCGACGGCTCTGCGTTGACCCGGATCCCGACGCCGACCGATGCGTCGACCTCGGTACACGAGAACTGGTTGCTGGTCCGCACGATGACACCGTGGACGGTCGGCGACAACACCTATCCGGCCGGCGCACTGCTCGCTGCGAATTTCGACGAGTTCATCTCCGGCACAATCCCTCTCACCGTTCTCTTCGCCCCGGACGCGCACACGTCACTGCACCAGTACGCCTGGACCGAGAATCATCTGCTGCTGGTGACGCTGCAGGACGTACGGACGCAGTTGCACGTCCTGACCCCACGTGCGAACGAGTGGGACGCCGGCACGATCGACGGGTTGTCGGACCTGACGTCCACCGAGATCGTCGGCACCGACGCCGAGGAGAACGGTGACGAGTTCTTCCTCTCCTCGTCCGGCTATCTGACGCCCGCGACATTGCTGGTGGGCACGGTGGGCGGCGAGCTCGAAGTCCTCAAGCAGGCTCCGGCATTCTTCGACGCCGACGGTCTGACGGTGCAGCAGTTCTTCGCCCGGTCCGACGACGGCACCGACATCCCGTACTTCGTCGTCCGACGCTCCGATTCCGGACCCGGGCCCACACTGCTCTACGGTTACGGCGGCTTCGAGATCTCGATGACCCCCGGCTACAGCGGCGCAACCGGACGGGCGTGGCTCGAACGTGGTGGCACCTACGTCGTCGCGAACATCCGCGGCGGCGGTGAGTACGGGCCGTCCTGGCACACCCAGGTACTGCGTGCCGGACGCCATCTGGTGCACGAGGACTTCGCCGCCGTCGCGCGCGACCTCGTCACCCGAGGCATCACCACCACCGAACAGTTGGCCGCGCAGGGCGGAAGCAACGGCGGCCTGTTGATGGGCATCATGGTGACGAAGTACCCGGAACTGTTCGGCGCGTTGGTATGTCAGGTCCCGCTACTGGACATGAAGCGGTACCACCTGCTGCTCGCGGGCGCGTCCTGGGTGGCCGAGTACGGCAACCCCGACGACCCGGACGAGTGGGAGTTCATCTCGCAGTACTCCCCGTATCAGAACGTGGTCGCCGCATCGGATCGTCGGTATCCGCCGATCCTGATCGCCACGTCCACCCGCGACGATCGCGTCCACCCCGGACACGCACGCAAGATGGCGGCTCGACTGGCCGAACTCGGTCACGACGTCAGCTACTACGAGAACATCGAAGGTGGGCACGGCGGGGCGTCGGACAATGCGCAGTTGGCGTTCAAGACCGCGTTGACCTACGAATTTCTGTGGCGGAACCTCGCTCGCAGCTGACGGTCAGCCGGCGAGAGCGTCCTCGAACATCGGCCAGGAATCGTGCAGGTCGTCCTGCCAGTAGCCCCACGAGTGGGTACCGCGCTCACGCAACTCGAAGTGGGCCGGGATGTCGAGCTGCTCGAGGGCCGCCTTCAACCTACGAGTGCAGTCCCCGGTCGCCACCTCGATGGCACCGCCCACGACCATCTGGTTGAGCAACACGAAGCCGGTTCCGTTGGGATTGGTGCCGTCGAGAGTGTCCGATGCCCCGGCCAGTCCACTGCCGTTGGAGATGTACAGCGCTGTCCCACGCAGCTTCTCGGCGTTGACGACCGCATCGTTGCGTACCCAGTCCTGGTTGTCGTCCGGCCCCCACATGTTCGTCACGTTCGCGCCGAGCGCCATGGACACGACCGTCTTGACGTATGCCCGTCCCAGCGCGTCGGTGGTCGACGCGCATCCGCTGTAGGAACCGACGGCTCGGTACAGCCCCCGATGGTGAGCGGCCAGGTTCAACACCGAGGTCGCGGTCATCGAGATACCTGCAATCGCGTTGCGGCCGTTGGTATCCAACAGTTCGTCGACGAGCGGTGGCAGTTCGGCGGTGAGGAACGTCTCCCACTTGTTGCGCCCGAGCACCGGGTCGTCGTGTTGCCAGTCCGTGTAGTAGGAGTAGGCCCCGCCCACGGGGGTCACCACGTTGACGTTCTTGTCGGCGAAGAACGACACGACGTCGGTCTGGGTGTACCAGTCCATTCCGTCGAGTCCGCCGCCCGCGCCGTTGAGCAGGTACAGCGTGGGACTGGGAGCCGTCCGATCGGGAGACCGCAGAATCTTCAGTGGGATCGTTCGGTCCATCGCGGCAGAGTGAACGAAGGCCGTCATCGCGGTGTCGTCGGCGACCTCGGTGCGCACCACGTACGACTCCGTCGGACCGGTCACCGGGTCGGCCGGGGCCGCGGACGCGATCGGGTGAACTGCCGCCGCCATCACTGCGACCATCGACACCACAGCCAACCTGCGTACCGCAGCGGAGCGAAACGACCCCGTACCACCCCCGCGTCGACCTCCTGAATCCCCCAGGCCGTTCATAGTCGTGCTCACTATCGTCGTAGAACAATTGCTGGTTCAAAGACTTTCTACACCAAAACGAACCGAAAGCAGGTAGGAATGGCAGATAGCGAGTGAAACGACCAAAAGTTAATTCGAGCGAACTACCTGTGCATCCACTCGGCGACGAGGTCGGCGACCGCCGTGGGGTTTCGGATCCACCCGTTGTGTCCCAGTGGCTCGTCGACGTGCACCGAGGTGACCTCGGCACGGGCCAGCTTGCGCACGAGATTGTCCATCGAGCCACGGGGCGCCAGGTCGTCGCCCTCGATGGTCACCGCCAGCACCGGCAGCGTCAGCCGGCCCATCCGTTCCTCGTAGTCCATGTCCGCACCAGCCGGCTCGATCGAGCCGGTCCGCGCGAACCGGGACCAGTCGTCGATCAGAACCCGCGACTGCCGACCGAAGCCGCCGATGCCGATCCGATCCCCCGGCCAGAACCCCGCGATGCTGCTGGTGATCGCCATCGCCGCCGCGCCCACGTACAGCGGGACACCGCGGGTCGTGCCGAAACCGCGGTGATACGGCGACCCCGACGCCACCAGGATCAATCCGCCGAGCCTGCCCCTGATGCGGGCGGCGTACATCGAGCCAAGCTGCCCACCCATGCTGTGCCCGAGCAAATACGGCGTCGCCTCAGGGAACTGCTCGCGAACCACCTCGAAGATCGCCGGAAAATCGACCGACACCAGCTCCTGATACCCGTACCGACTCGCCGAACTCGGCTTCGGCACACTGTCGCCCTGGCCGCGCAGGTCACCGATCGCGGCGTGGAAACCGCGCGCGACGAGCGCCTCGGCGAACAGTCGGTAGTAGCCACCGGGAATGCCGAGGCCGGGAAGAATCACGATCACCGGCGCATCGTCGCGGCCCTCGCCGGGAAACAGTGACACCGGCACCGTCGAACCGTCGGGCATCTGAATGGGAACGGTCTGCATCGGGCAACCCTATGCCGAGGATTCACCGGCCCGCCCGAGCCGTTCCGGGTAGTCGGAACGCACCGATTTCACACTTCTTCGAAATACGAAAGCCGGGCCCGACGGTGTGTCGAGCCCGGCTCACGGTTGTGGGTCAGACGATGGGGCCGGGGATCTCGATGGGGCCCAAGTCGCCTTCGGAGCTACCGAGCGCGAGCAACTGAAGCAGGATGGTGAGCAGTTCCATGAAAACTCCTTGACGAGAAGGGTATTCGCCGACACCCGTACTCACCGAGGATCGGGAGTGACAGGGTGGGCACCGGCCGTTCTACGAGAGAGGCGGGGCGGCTCAGCTCGCGGGAGCGTCGGAACTTCCGCCTGCGAAGAGCTGGAGGAGGATGGTCAGGAGGTCACCGAGTTCAGCAGACATACGAAATGCTCCTTGTTCGAGGGGAATTGTGCGCAGATCGGAAGTGACGGGCGTCACTCGATTACCTCTGCAAGAAGATTTCTACCCGAGCCGGTAACAATTTGTGGATGTATTCACGAGAAAAGTCGAATATCTTGGTGCGCTATCACAAACCGGTCACGGAACCGGCGAAGTCGCGGCCGCCCCCCGACGGCGACCGCGACAGTGACGGACGACTAAGCGGCGCTACCGGACGTCAACACGCCGACGATCTGATCGACGATCGCGTCGACGATGCCGTCGTACACGCCGGATGCGATGTCGGAAATGAACTGCGCTGCTGAACCCATGGGATCTCCTGATGCTCGTGTTCACGTACAGCCGTAGGTGGTACGACCTCCCTCGTTCCTACCGCACGCGCACCTCCGGTGCAGCACCCGGTACCAACTCGAGACACGGAAGAGGCCGCACCGCAAGGAATCACCGGTGACACGACCGAGTTCGCACCGAAAACTATTCGCCGATCACGTCTTTGGCGCGGCCGACGAGCAACGGGTCGGTTTCGCCGACGATTTCGGGATCCTTGTTCGCGTAGTCGAACTTGTTGAGCACGAAGCGCATCGCATTGATGCGAGCCCGTTTCTTGTCGTTGCTCTTGACGACCGTCCACGGTGCGACGTCGGTGTCGGTGGCGCGGAAGTTCTCTTCCTTCGCCGCGGTGTAGGCATCCCACTTGTCCAGCGAAGCAAGGTCCATGGGCGAGAGCTTCCACTGCCGCACCGGGTCGACCTGCCGGATGGCGAAGCGGGTGCGCTGCTCGTGCTGCGACACCGAGAACCAGAACTTGGTCAAGCTGATGCCCTCGTCGACCAGCATCTGCTCGAACAGCGGTGCCTGCCGAACGAACTGCGCGTGCTGCTCGTCGGTGCAGAAGCCCATGACCCGCTCGACGCCTGCCCGGTTGTACCAGGACCTGTCGAACATGACGATCTCCCCGGCCGCGGGCAGATGTGCGATGTAGCGCTGGAAGTACCACTCGGTCGACTCCCGAGCAGACGGCTTCTCCAACGCGACGACACTGGCACCGCGCGGGTTGAGGTGTTCCATGAATCGCTTGATCGTGCCGCCCTTACCGGCGGCATCTCGGCCCTCGAAGATGATGACGTGACGTCGTCCGGTCTCCTTGGTCCACATCTGCAACTTGAGAAGTTCGATCTGCAGGAGACGCTTCTCCAGGTCGTACTCGGCACGCGTCATGCGCTCGTCGTACGGGTAGTTCTCGCGCCAGGTGTCGACGACGTGCCCGTCGGGAACGGTCAGCAGGACAGGGTCGTCGTCATCGGAGTCGTCGACGACGAAGCCCGAGGTGTCGGCAAGATCGACCGCCTTGGTGATGTCGAGCAAGTCGCTCAGGTTCGTACGTGGAGCCTCACCGTTGCGGAGATCGTTGTCGGTCATGTGCCGAAAGTTAGTGCTCATCGGTGACCGATCGATGGCGATTCGGTGAACACCCGATGCATCCGGTGTCACAGCAGGCGCTACCCGGTCCGCAAGGGGGACGGACCGGGTAGCGCCGTTGTGCACTCGCCGATCGGTTGCGACGGTAGCGGCCCACGCAGCGGTAGGTCCAGGGCTCGGTTCGGAAAAGTCGACGATCTCGTTCGAGCGCCGATTTCGGACCGTTCGTTTGTCGGGGTCGATATGGGTGAAATCCCCGATGCGCCGAAAGGAGTTGCCGATGCAGACTTTTCAGCATGACATTCGAGAGCGGTTCCCCCAGAGAGTTCACCCGGTCCAGTTCACAGAAGATGATCGGAGGTGTATGCGGCGGAGTAGCCGAATATTTCGGCTGGGACGTCAACATCGTCCGACTCGCGACGGTTGCCGGCACGGTCCTGACCGGCGGCACCGTCGTACTGATCTACCTAGCGGCGTTGATGTTGATGCCGCTCCGATGAAGCCCGAACGCGACGAAGCCCCGGACCTCGACAACAGATCCGGGGCCCCGCGACCGACTACTCGGCGACGCTGGAGAGCCCTTCGGCGCTTCCGGTGAACAGCTCGGAGATCGCGTCGGAGATACCTGCGGCGATGCCGTCGGTGATGATTCCGCCGAGGCCGCCGCCTTCGGTGCCGCCGCCGAGCAGACCGGTGATGAGATCGAGAAGCATGGGGTGAGCACCTTTCGGAGAAACGACGAGGCCTGGTTGAAGATTGGACCAGGCGGCAGAAATATAGCGCGCCCGTTCTGTCCGATCCGCCGTTTGGCCGAAAAAGTCCTGCTCCCTGTTTGTTACCCGAAAAAACTCTCGAGTGCCCGCGAGTGAGCTACTCCTTCCCGGTGATCAACCAACCACACGGTCCTGCGAGCTCGTCGGCCTCGGCTGGTCCCATCGACCCGGGCGCGTAACTCTTCACCTCGGGCGGATCGCTCAGCAAGGGAGCGGCGACGTCCCAGACGTGCGCCAGGCCGTCGGGCCTGGTGAACAACGACCGGTCCCCGCTGAGCACATCGAGGATCAAGCGCGCATACGGGCTCAGCGGCTCGGCGTCGGGCACCGACTTCAACGGCAGCGCCAGATGTCCGACGGACAGATCGAAATCCGGGCCCGGCTCCTTGACCGTCATGGCGATATCGATGCTGCCGTCGCCCGACAGGTCGAACGAGAGCACTGCACCGTCGTCGGGCAGCTCGGTGAGCGGACTGTCGGCCGGCTTGCGGAACACCAACGAGACACGCTGCTGGCTCACGCCCAACATCTTTCCGGTGCGCAGCAGGAACGGAACCCCGCGCCAGCGGTCGGTGTCGACCCACAACGTGGCCGCGACGAACGTGTCGACCTTCGAATTCTCGTCGACACCCTCGACGTCGCGGTAGCCGTCGTATTGACCGAGAACCACTTCGGCGGTGTCGAGCGGCCGGAACTGTCCGATCACCGTCTCGCGAGCCGATTGCAGATCCTCGGCCTTCAATGACGCAGGCGGTTCCATCGCCACCTCGGCGGCAACCTGGAACAGATGCGTGACGAGCATGTCCAACACGGCACCGGTCTCGTCGTAGAACTCGGCGCGGTCGTCGATGTCGAGTGTTTCCGGGACGTCGATCTGCACCTGCGCCACGTGCTCGGAGTTCCAGATGCCACTGATCATCCCGTTCGCGAACCGCAGCACGTGCAGGTTCTGCGTCGCTTCCTTGCCCAGGAAGTGGTCGATCCGATAGACCTGCTCTTCTTCGATGACCTCGTGCACGGCTTTGTCGAGTTCCTCGAAGTTCTTCTGCGAGGTACCGAACGGCTTCTCGTAGACCACGCGGGAACCCTCGGCAAGATCGTGTGCACCCAGGGCCTTCGTGTAATCGACGAAGGTGCTCGGCGGCAGAGCGATGTAGTGCACCAGCTGGGCGTCGTCGCCGACGTCCTTCTTCACCTCGGCGATGACCTCGGGCAACTTACCGGGATCGTCGACGGTGAAGCCGTTCCCCGCGAAACGAATTCGCTCGGAGAACGCCGACCAATCGCCGTCGTCCACGTTCTCGGCGAACTCGTCGAGGACGCTGCGGACGTGATCGCGGAACTCGTCGTCGGAGGAGTCCTTGCGGCCGTTGCCGATCAGGACCCATTTCTCGGGGAGCAGACCTTCGAGGTGGAGTTGGTAGAACGACGGCAGGACCATTCGCTTCGCGAGGTCTCCGGTTGCGCCGAAAAGGACGAATACAGTGGGTTGCGAGGACGCCATGACCTCCACTATGCACCGCCCAGTTTGGCAGCGCACAGTGCCGACGAGGTGAGGGTGCATGATGAACAGATCACGGTTTCACGGTGAGATCTACGGGGTAGGTACAACGTCCGGTGTGCGGATCGTCGTCGGCCACTGGACTCGATCGCCGCTCGGGGAATTCACCGACGTCATGGTCCAGTTCGCGGACGGGCGACGCCTGCTTCTCGCACCCAACGGGGACGTACGCGACTTCGTCACCGCCACATACACCTTCGACTCCACCGAGATCGTGCCGGTGACATTCGCTGCGGAACCCGATGAATGGCGGTCGGTGCGAGCGGGTGACCTCACGGTCAGAATTCGAGTCGCCGGGCCAACGGTCCTGGGAAGAGCATTGAGCCTCGTTCCCGACGCGGTGTCCACGGCACCGTGGTTCTGCGCGATCAGCGACCCCATTGCCCGAGTGATACTGCAGGGAGTGCGCACCCGCGGCAGCGCCGGAGGCGGTCGACGCGAGTACTACGGTGCGCGAGGGCAACATCGCGTCACCGACGTCTCGGCATCGTGGCGGGGCGAGGATCTCGGATCGCTCACCCCCGTCACTCCCCCGGTGACCTTCGGCTTCGGCAGCACCCCGGCGGCGCCGTCGGTCACATCCATCACCACGACGATCGACAGTTAGACCACCACTGCGCCGGACGCCCGCAGATCGTCGAGGGCAGCCGCGGAGGTCTCGGGTGCAACTCCCGCAACGAGGTCGGTGAGAACGCGGACGTCGAGCTTCTCGGTCACCGCGTCTTTCGCCGACGCCAGAACGCAGTAGTCGGTCGCAAGTCCGACGACGTCGATGGCGGTGACCTCGTTGGCGCTGAGTACTTCCGCGAGCGGTGTTCCGTCCTCGGTGACACCCTCGAACGCCGAGTACGACGGCTTGCCCTGCCCCTTGTAGACGTGGACGTCCACGGAACCGGTCGCGTAATCGGGGTGATACTCGGCACCGACCGTGCCTGCGACGCAATGCACCGGCCACGTGGTGACGAAATCCGGTGCGGCCTCGGTGGCGAAATGTCCGCCGTTGTCGCCCACCGCGTCGTGCCAATCACGCGAGGACACCACGAGGTCGTACTCGTCGCCGTGGCGCGCCAGGTACGCACTGATCCTGCGCGCGACATCCGCACCGCCGGCCACCGCAAGCGCGCCGCCCTCGGTGAAATCGTTCTGCACATCCACAACCAACAGAGCACGAGTCATGGATCCCAGTATCCTCGACGGGTGCGCGTGTCGTCTCTGGTGACCTACCCCGTCAAGGGATGCGCAGGCTCGACGCTGCATTCGGCTCACGTGAGAGCCACCGGCCTCGAACACGATCGAGCATTCATGATCGTCGACTCCGACGGCGCATTCCGCAGTCAACGTAGCGACCCCGTTCTCGCGGTCGTTCGATGCTCGGTGACGGACGGGGCGCTGACCCTCACACACGCGTCGACCGGTTCGGTGACCGTGTCGGTCGACCGCGACTCCGAAGCGCGCGACATCACGATGTTCCGCGCGCCGATGCGCGGAATCGATCAGGGCGACGACGTCGCTGCCTGGCTCACCGACGTCATCGGAGAACCGTCGAGGCTGGTCGCCGCACCGCGCGACCTCGGCCGCATCACCGATGGAATCTCGCCCGGGTCAGCTCAATTCGCCGACAGCTCCGCCGTGCACATACTCTCGACCGCCTCGCTGGCCGACCTCAACTCCCGCCTCGACGTACCACTGCCGATGGATCGCTTTCGACCCAACATCGTCGTCGACGGCTGGGACTCCCCACACCGGGAAGACGAGGTGCGGGACGTGACCATCGGCTCCACCCGCCTCGCGTACAGCAAACTCGCCATCCGCTGCGCCGTCACCACCGTCGAACAGACAACCGGCGTGCGCACCGGCCCGGAGCCGCTGCGCACACTCGGCGACTACCGCCGCGGTCGACAGAAGGGCGTCGCCTTCGGCTCGAAATTCTCCGTGCTGCAAGACGGCACGGTGACCGTCGGCGACGAACTACACGTCGAGACCTGGGGCGAGTCGGAGCTGTAGCTCGTCAGTAGTGCGGTGGTTGTCCACTATTTGCCTCCGCAGACGCTTTCCTGCCTATGCGAAGGAATTGTGGACAACCACGTCAGTACTGCCTGATGCTATGAGCGCCGCCAACTGGATACGTGCCTGCCCCGCTCGCAGTTCCCGCGAGAACACCGCACCCGCATCGACCAGATCGTGACCACCCCCGCCGCCGCCGTACGTCGGCGAGGTCTCACCGAACGGCACCCGCGTCGTGACGACCACGTGCACCCCGGCAGCCACTGCTTCTTTCACCGCATGCACGACGCGGGCGTTGGTGTTGCCCGAGCCCAGCGCCTGAAGCACGATGCCCGACGCCCCGGCCTCGCGGCACGCATCGACCTGCAGGCCGTCGGCCCCGGGATACAGGGCGACGATATCGACCCGAATCCCGGCAACGGGCTTCCACTGCAACGGTTTCGGTCGCGGCAGCGCGGCAGACCGGAACGCGTCGAGCTCGGAGGTGTGCTTCTTGATCGCACCGCGCGCAGGCAGCAACCGTCCGCCGAAGGCAATCACCACACCGCGCTCGGACTGCGCCGCAGCCACTGCTGCAGCAATGTTGCCGGGGCCGTCCGGATCGGAATGATCGGCTGTGCGCTGCGCACCGGTGAACACCACCGGACGCTCGTCGTCGTGGAACAGATCGACGTACAACGCCGACTCCTCCATGGTGTCGGTACCGTGCAGCACCACCACTCCGACGCAGCCGTCCTCGGCGAGCGCGTCGACCACCGCGGTACGGATGGTGTCGAGATCCGCGAAGTCCAACGCCGAGCTGTCCTTCGACATCACCTCGCGCACCTCGACGCCGTCGACATCGATCCCCAGACCGGCCACCGGCCGAGACACCCCGTGCTCGTCGCGACTGCTGGCAATCGTGCCACCGGTGGTCAACAACGCGACGTGCTCAGTGCTCTCCGGCCGTTCCTGCAGGCCCCACTCTTCAGTCACTGCGCGCCGCCACCTCTCGAATTCTGTTGCGGCACAAGAACCAACCACCGATCAGCATCGGCGCGATGAGCAGGATCGACGCCACCGTCCAGGTACCGACCGGTTTGTCGAAGGCCATCAGCACGAGTACACACGCCAGGAAGCCTAGCGTTGCGTATCCGGTGTACGGAGCGCCGAACAGCTTGAACGCAGGTCGGGTGACCGCACCGGTCTTGGACAGCGACCAGAACTTGAGCTGACACGCGACGATGACGGCCCAGGCGCTGATGATGCCGAGAGCGGCGAGGTTGAGGACGATCTCGAATGCCTGCGCCGGTACCACTGCGTTGAGCACGACACCGAGCAGCGTCACCACCGACGTCAGTGCGATGCCGCCGTACGGCACACCCGACTTGTTCATCCGTGCAGCGAATGCGGGTGCCGAGCCGGCGACCGCCATGGAGTGCAGAATGCGCCCGGTGGAGTAGAGCCCGGCGTTGAGTGAGGACAGCGCCGCGGTGAGGACCACGAGGTTCATGATCGCGTCGGCGCCCTCGACGTCGATGGCTCCGAAGAACGTCACGAACGGACTCTCGCCGGCTTGATAGGCGGTGTACGGCAACAGCAACGAGAGCAACAGCACCGAGCCGACGTAGAACACGACGATGCGAACGATGACGGTGTTGATCGCCTTGGGGATGACCTTCTCCGGATTCTGGGTCTCCCCGGCAGCGGTACCGACCAGCTCGATCGAGGCGTAGGCGAACACCACGCCCTGGATCACCACGATCGCAGGCAACAGTCCGTTGGGAATCAACCCGCCGTTGTCGGTCAGCACGCTCAGCCCCGGCTCCTGGCCGTCGATGGGAGTGCCGAAGATGACGAAGTAGGTACCGATCACCAGAAACGTCACCAGCGCAACGACTTTGATGAGTGCGAACCAGAACTCGAGCTCGCCGAACACCTTGACCGACACCAGATTCAAGCCGAGCACGAGCAGCAGGCCCGCGAGTGCGAACACCCACTGGTCGATGTCACCGAGCGGAGCCCAGTACTTCTTGAAGAAGTTCATGTACAACGCCACGGCCGTCACGTCGACCACCGCCGTCATCGCCCAGTTCATCCAGTACAGCCAGCCGGCCGCGAAAGCGACCTTCTCGCCGAAGAATTCGCGCGAGTACGAGACGAACGATCCCGAGGTCGGCCGGTGCATCACCAGTTCGCCCAGTGCCCGCAGGATCAGGAAGGCGAAGAATCCACACAGTGCGTACACCAATACCAGCGCCGGGCCCGCGTCGCGCAGTCGGCCGCCGGCTCCCATGAAGAGGCCCGTGCCGATCGCGCCGCCGATGGCGATCATCTGAATCTGGCGCGGGGCCAGCTCTTTTCGATAGCCGGGGTCTTCTTCGGTGAAGGCCTTGCGGGTATCGACACTCCGATTCTCGGTGCTCATCGTGTCACCTCGTCGACGTTTCAGGAGCATCCGCATGCTCGACCGGAGCCACCCGCAGGTTGGCCAGATGCTCGGGGCTCAGGAGCCGATCGAGCTCGTCCCGGGCCAGCAGCCCCTTCTCGAGTACGAGGTCGACGACGTTGCGGCCACTGACCAACGCTTCCTGCGCAATCGCCGTCGATTCGACGTATCCGAGATACGGGCTCAGCGCGGTGATCAGGCCGATGGAGTTCTCGACACGCTCACGCAGCAGGTCCACATTGGCGGTGATGCCGTCCACGCAGCGATGCGCGACGGTACGGCATGCGGCGCTCAGATGCGCCATGCCGTCGGACAGGGATTTGACGATGATGGGCTCGAATGCGTTGAGCTGCAACTGTCCTGCCTCGGCCGCCATCGTGATCGTGACGTCGTGGCCGATCACCTCGTAGGCGACCTGGTTCAGTACCTCGGGGATGACGGGGTTGACCTTGCCGGGCATGATCGACGAACCGGCCTGCATCGGAGGCAGATTGATCTCGTTGAAGCCGGCCCGCGGACCGGACGACAGCAGCCGGAGGTCGTTGCAGATCTTCGACAGTTTCACTGCGACGCGCTTGAGCACACCGGACAGGTGCACGAACTGACCGACGTCCTGCGTTGCCTCGATCAGGTCTGTCGCAGTCACCAGCGGCAGACCGGTGATGGTGCGCAGATGTGCGACGGCCGATTCGGTGTAGCCGGCGGGGGCGTTGAGTCCGGTGCCGATGGCGGTGGCTCCGAGGTTGATCTCGTGCACCAGCAGCGCCGCTTCTTCGAGTCGCGAGCAGTCCTCGTCGATCATGATCGCGTAGGTACCGAACTCCTGACCGAGAGTCATCGGCACCGCGTCCTGTAGCTGCGTGCGGCCCATCTTGACGACGGTGGCGAACTCGCTCGCTTTGCGGCCGAACGAATCTCGCAACACCTTCATCGAGGCGATGAGCTCGTGCACGGCGAAGATGGTCGCGATGTTCACCGACGTCGGGTACACGTCGTTGGTGGACTGCGATGCGTTCACGTGCTCGTTGGGGTGCAGCATGCTGTACTCGCCGTGTGCGTGGCCGAGGATCTCCAGCGCGCGGTTCGCGATGACCTCGTTGGCGTTCATGTTGGTCGAGGTGCCCGCGCCGCCCTGAATGACGTCGACGACAAACTCCTCGTGCCACTGGCCGTCGAGAATTTCCTGGCACGCCGTGCGGATCGCTTCCCCGCGGGTGGCGTCGAGGATCCCGAGATCCTGGTTGGCCGACGCAGCTGCCCACTTCACCGCTGCGAGTCCGCGAACGAGGTGCGCATTGGTGGAGATCGGACGCCCGGTGATGGGGAAATTCTCGAGAGCGCGCAGGGTGTGGATCCCCCAGTACGCACTCGTCGGGATGTCGCGTTCGCCGAGAAGATCCTTCTCGATGCGGGTATCGGCCACGGTTGCGCTCCTTCAGGGGGTGTCCAGCTGTCCGGCTGTCTGACAGGTAGAGTGTGGCGCAGAACACCCCATCGGTCAACCCCAGGCTAGGATTGCTCCATGAACCTGTCGGACAGCTGGGCAGTCAGTGCGCCCACGAATGCCCGCATGAGCGCAGCCGAGGCGGTGTTCGCCGACCTCCGTTCGGCGATCGCGTCGGGCGATCTACCCGTCGGACAGAAATTGCCGTCCGAGGCCGCGCTCGCCACCCGGCACAGCGTCAGCCGCTCCGTCATCCGCGAGGCGCTGCGTTCCTGCCATGCCCTCGGCCTGACCGAAACCAAAACGGGGCTGGGCACTTTCGTCATTCGCGACCGTGTCGGAAACGACCTCGACATCGGCAACTACGCAGCCCGCGAACTCATGGAGGCCCGCCCTCACGTGGAGATCCCCGCAGCCGGCTGGGCCGCAGAGCGTCGTACCGACGAGGAGTTGACGGTGCTCGCCGGCCTGGCCGACGAGATGCGTTCCGAGGACGACCACGAGGCCTGGGTACTACTGGACGCGCAGTTCCACACAGCGATCGCGCGAGCGAGCAAGAACCGCGTGTTCGAGTCGATCATCGTCGACATCCGCGACGCGTTGACGCGACAGTCGGAGACCCTCAACCTCGTCGCGCACCGGCAACAGCAATCCAACCTCGAACACGACGCCATCGTCGACGGCATCCGATCCGGCGAGTACGACGCGGCTGCACGCGCCATGACCGCGCACCTCGATGCGGTCCGGAATGCAGTGGAGTCGCTCGCCGATCGGCCCAGCTGACCGTACGACTGGGCCGGGAGTGGAGCCTGCGGAACGCCCCCCGTCAGGCCGGGAGTGGAGCCTGAGGAACGACCCCTACTAGGCTGCTGCCGTGACGAAGGTATTGAACTCTCTCCCGGTCGGCGAACGAATCGGCATTGCATTCTCCGGCGGCCTCGACACCTCGGTGGCCGTGGCATGGATGCGCGAGCACGGCGCGGTGCCGTATGCGTACACCGCCGACATCGGTCAGTACGACGAGCCGGATCTGTCCGATGTGCCCGAGCGTGGCCTGGCCTACGGGGCCGAGCAGGCGCGGCTCATCGACTGCCGCGAACCGCTCGTCGAGGAGGGTTTGGCTGCACTGACCTGCGGCGCGTTCCACATCCGCTCGTCGTTGCAGACGTACTTCAACACCACCCCGCTCGGCCGCGCGGTCACCGGCACCATGCTGGTCCGCGCGATGCAGGAGGACGGAGTCTCGATCTGGGGCGACGGATCCACCTACAAGGGCAACGACATCGAGCGGTTCTACCGTTACGGCCTGCTCGCCAATCCGCAGCTGCGGATCTACAAGCCCTGGCTCGACGAGGCGTTCGTCGCCGAGCTCGGCGGTCGGCACGAGATGTCGCAGTGGCTCACCCAGCGCACCCTCCCCTACCGGGACTCGGCCGAGAAGGCCTACTCCACCGACGCCAACATCTGGGGCGCCACCCACGAGGCGAAGAAGCTCGAATACCTCGACACCTCGCTCGAGATCGTCAGCCCCATCATGGGCGTGAGGTTCTGGGACCCCGAGGTCGAGATCGCGCCGGAGGAGGTCACCGTCGAGTTCGAGCGCGGCCGCCCGGTGCGCATCAACGGCAAGAGCTTCGACAGCGCCGTCGACCTCGTCATGGAAGCCAACGCCATCGGTGGACGCCACGGCCTGGGCATGAGCGACCAGATCGAGAACCGCATCATCGAAGCCAAGAGCCGCGGCATCTACGAGGCTCCCGGCATGGCGTTGCTGCACATCACCTACGAGCGCCTCGTCAACGCCATCCACAACGAGGACACCGTCGCCTCGTACCACAACGAGGGCCGTCGACTCGGCCGTCTGCTGTACGAGGGACGCTGGTTCGATCCGCAGGCGCTGATGCTGCGTGAGGGCTTGCAGCGCTGGGTGGGCAACGTCGTCAGCGGCAGCGTGACACTGCGTCTGCGCCGCGGCCAGGACTTCACGATCGTCGACACCCAGGGCAGCAACTTCAGCTACCACCCCGAGAAGCTCTCCATGGAACGTAGCCAGGGCCAGGCGTTCTTCCCCGGCGACCGCATCGGCCAACTCACGATGCGCAACCTCGACATCGCCGATTCACGCAGCAAGCTCGAGCAGTACGCCGCGCAGAACCAACTCACGGCCTGGGGCGAACTGATCGGGGAACTGCCCGCAGGCGGAGCCGACGCCATCGCGGCCAGCGGCCCCGACGGTTCCGTGGACTCCTCGGCACTCGACCACGCCGCCATCGAGTCCGGCACCGACTGATCTCTGGTTGCCGAACTCGAAGTTATGGACGGATTTCAGCCGATTTCCGTACATAACTTCGAGTTCGGCTACTCCTCGGGTTCCGTCAAGCCCTGATGCTCGTCGCGCTCCGCCCACTCGAGTAACTCGTCGATCGCGAACACCGCATCGTCGATGCCCGCGTGCAGGTCACCCAAGTCGGCGAATCGGGCGGGCACCGTGAACATCGTGAACTCGCGCGGATCGACGTCGGCAACCTCGCCCCAGGAGATCGGCGTCGACACCGTCGCCTGCTGATTTCCCCGCACCGAATAGGCGCTGGCGATGGTGTGATCGCGGGCGTTCTGGTTGTAGTCGACGAACAGCTTCGACGGGTCGCGATCCTTGCGCCACCAGGTGGTCGTCACGTCCTCGGGTGCCCGACGCTCCACCTCACGCGCGAAAGCCAGTGCGGCCCTTCGTAAGTCCTTGAAGCCGTAGGCCGGGTCGATGCGTACGTAGATGTGCAGACCGTGGCCGCCGGAGGTCTTGGGCCAGCCGACGGCCCCGAGATCACTCAGCACCTCCTGAACCACCCCGGCGACGCGTCGTACCCGGTCGAAGGGGCAGTCGGGCATCGGATCGAGGTCGATGCGCCACTCGTCGGGCATCTCGACGTCGGCGCGGCGGCTGTTCCACGGATGGAACTCGACGGTCGACATCTGGACCGCCCAGGCCACGTGCGCCAGTTCGGTCACGCACAGCTCGTCGGCAGTGCGGTTGTAGCGGGGGAAGGTCACCTGCACCGTCTCGAGCCACGGCGGCGCACCGTTGGGCACGCGCTTCTGGTGCACCTTGTCGCCGGCGAGGCCCTTGGGGAAGCGATGCATCATGCACGGCCGCTCCCGCAGCGCCCGGACGATGCCGTCGCCGACGCTCAGGTAGTAGTTCACCAAATCCAGCTTGGTGGCTCCGCTTTCGGGGAAGTACACGCGCTCGGGGTTGGAGATCCGGACGCTGCGCTCGCCCACCGGAATCTCGATCGACGGTGAGCTACTGGCCATGAGGTCGAGAGTAGGCGATCAGGAACGAAGCTGTTCAGGAACGAAGCGTGATGCCGTATCGGTCGCGTTTGCGGTAGATGGTCGCGCGGCTCATCCCCAGTTCCTCGACCGCGTCGTTCATCGTGACGCCGGGGCGAGAGAGCACGCGGATCATCTCGTCGCGCTCGAACGTCTCGATGCGGGTGAGCCGGTGGGTGGTGCGCGAGAGCACCTCCGGCGGCAGATGATGGACCCCGATGACGTCCGCGCGGACGGCTGCCTTGTGCATCACCGTGGCCAGCTCGCCGACGTTGCCCGGCCATGGATGTTCGCGCAACGCTCGCTCGGCAGCGGGGGTGAGCGTGACCCGTCGGCCCCGCACCCGCCCGGCCAGATGGAGGGCGAGCGGGGCGATGTCTTCGGGCCTGTTGCGCAGCGGCGGTACCTCGACCACGGTGCGCAGCAGTCCCGCGAGTGCCGGGGGCACGTCGTCGTAGTTCGACGCCGTGACGGTGACGGGTACCCCGTGGCCGGCGCGACGGATCAGTTCGGCGAGCGCATCGGCCGCACGCGCGGGAAGCCGGTCGACATCACGAATGACCACTGCCGTATCGGGTTTCGGCAGCTCGGGCGTCCAGAGGTCGAGCCAGGCGTCGACGTCCCGGGCGGCCGGTGCTCCAGCACTGAGGATGCGGCCGCGTGGGCGTGCTGCGCGCAGTGCGCGAGCGAGCACGGTGGCCCGGCCCGATCCCGGCTCACCGACCATGAGAATCGAACCATGTTCGGCCAGAGCAGCTTCCGCAGACCCGAGTGCGCTACGCCAACCCGGAGAAAGATCGTCGAGGATGCCGGATCCCGGCCCGCTGTGCGCGGTTTCGACCCGGAACAACTCACCGCGCGGGGCCGGCCGCGGATGCTGGCCCTGCGACCGCGCGAGCATCATCGCCGAGGTGTTCCCCGCAGCCGACTGGGCAAGGGCCAGAAGCAGATCCGAGGACGACTCCGACCAGGTGGTCAGATTGACGCAGCCCTCCACCCGGCCGGTGAGTGGATCGAGAACCGGGGCTGCCGCGCACGTGTACCCGGCGAGCGAGAGCGAGTAGTGCTCGTCCGCCTTCACCACCGCGGGCACCTGATCCGCGAGCGCCAGCGCGAGGCCGTTGGTACCGGCCTGGTCCTCCGCGTACGAGAAGCCGGGTGCCAGATGCACGCGGTCGAGCGCAGCCAGCAGTTCGCGGTCGGCGCTGACCCTGTCCAACACGAGACCATCGGCATCGGTGAGCATCATCGACACCGGTTCGTTCGCCAACGTGTCGCGCAACCCGTTCAGCACCTCGCGGCCGCAACGATAGAACAGGGACTCGTCGTCGTAGGTTCCCGAGAACACCGGAGCAACCTCGTCGAGCGACACCCCGTACCGCTGGCTTCGGTGCCACGACGCGAGAAGGCGATGCGAGACGGCAGCGAGGGGCTCCGAATGGAGTCGGGCCCGCGAGAGACCCCCGGAATCTGCCATGTGATCCAGGTTACATTCGCATGTCGCCATCGTTGCCGGGACAGCGTCTCGAATTGAGACGCCGAGGCCGAGACGGCGGCTCGTCGCGGACCTACCGTCGTTCCCATGACGACGTGACGCACGTCACGTATCGCAACACCCGGGAGGCACACCGCATGTACACCAAGAACGGCGAGAACTTCTTCATCGTCGACGCCCACGTCGCACTGTGGGACGCGCGAGAGCAGAACCAACGCAACATCCACGGCAAGCAGTTCATCGACTGCTTCTACGACTACCACCGCAACCTCTCCCCCGAGAGCGAGCTGTGGACGTACGACGAGTACCTCTACCAGGGCGGCGAGCGCCTGATGCACGACCTGTTCGAGATCGGGTACGTCGATCACGCCATCTTCCAGCCCGCCCACCTCGGCGAGTTCTACAACAACGGGTTCGGGCAGACCGAGGAGGCGTCGGCGCTGGCCGCGGCGCACCCGGACAAGCTGACCTACAACCACCACTTCGATCCGCGCAACGGCGAACGCGGCCTCGACCAATTGCGGGCCGACGCAGAACGCTTCGGGCTGAAAGGCGTCAAGCTCTACACCGCCGAATGGCACGGCGACTCCCGCGGCTACAAGCTCGACGACGACTGGACGCGGCGCTACCTCGAGGTGTGCCGCGAGGTCGGCATCAAGAACATTCACGTGCACAAGGGGCCGACCATTCGTCCGCTCGACCGCGATGCGTTCGATGTCGCGGATGTCGACCACGTGGCGACCGACTTCACCGATCTGAACTTCGTCGTCGAACACTGCGGCCTGCCGCGCCTGGAAGACTTCTGCTGGATCGCCACCCAGGAGCCCAACGTGTATGCCGGCCTCGCCGTGGCCATTCCGTTCATGCACACGCGGCCGAAGTACTTCGGTCAGATCATGGGTGAGCTGCTGTACTGGCTGGGTGAGGACCGCATCTTCTTCTCCTCCGATTACGCATTGTGGACGCCCAAGTGGCTGGTCGAAGGATTCGTCGACTTCCAGATCCACGAGTCCCTCGACGAATACGCACCCATCACGCTCGAGCAGAAGAAAAAGGTGCTCGGACTCAACGCCGCCAAGCTCTACGACATCCCGGTCCCGGCAGAACTGCAGTTGCCCGACGCCGACGAGACCGAGACCGGACCGCGTCAGCCCGAGCGCGCCGATCTTGCGGCGGTGTGAGATGACGGTCGTTTCAACCCTGTCGAGGCACGACGAGGCCTACGCCGCGCTCGGCGTCGTCCTGGATCCCGAATTGGACGAGCCCATCACCGATCTCGGCTTCGTACGATCTCTCGAGGTCGACGACGGAACAGTGCACGTTCATCTTCGACTGCCGACGTCGTTCTGTTCGCCGAACTTCGCGTATCTGATGGCGGGAGACTCCAAGGACGTGCTGACGGCGTTGCCGTGGACCGAGCGGGTGCTGGTCGAACTCGACGATCACCACGACTCGGACAAGATCAATGCCGGCCTCGCCGCCGACGCCGGCTACCGCGGCACCTTCGGACACGAGGCCGAGGAGGATCTCGAGGAATTACGCGCGACGTTTCGGCGCAAGGCCTATGTGGCGGCGATGGAACGCTCGCTCATGGCATGGTTGCGCGCCAATCCCGACTCGACCGAGAACGACTTGGCCGCAGTGGTTCTCGGAGACCTTCCGGACGATCGCACCTCGACCGCACTGCTTCGTCGTCGAGAGGCGCTGGGCCTGAGGATCGATCCGGCCGCTCCCGCTCTGGTCGATCACACCGGCCGACCACACACCGGAGATCTGACGATGGTGATGCGGCGCGCCCGCGCCACCCGCGTCTCGATCGACGGCAACGCCCACTTCTGCCGCGGATTGCTGCAGACCCGCTACCCGGGGTCGGAGGAGCAGCAGGTACCGCGCGTCGAAGGCGCGTTCATCCCCCTCACCACTCTCACCGTCCAGCACAGCACTACACAGGAGTCACGATGAGCACGATGCGCGCCGTCCAGGTGGTCGGCTACCACAAGAATCTGGAGATGACCGAGGTACCGATTCCCGAGGTTCGAGGCCCTCTCGACGTGATCGTCAAGATCGGCGGCGCGGGCGTGTGCCGTACCGATCTGCACATCCTCGAAGGACAGTGGGCCGAGAAGTCCGGCGTCACACTGCCGTACACGATCGGGCACGAGAACGCCGGGTGGGTGCACGCGGTCGGCTCGGCCGTCACCAACGTCCGCGAGGGCGACAAGGTGATCCTGCATCCGCTGGTGACGTGCGGGTTGTGCCGGGCCTGCCGGTCCGGTGACGACGTGCATTGCGAGACGAGTGACTTCCCCGGCATCGACACCAACGGTGGGTACGCAGACTATCTGCGGACCAACGCCAGGACAGTCGTGAAGATCGACGACTCACTCGAACCGTCCGCGGTGGCCGCACTCGCGGATGCCGGCCTGACCGCTTATCACGCCGCAGCCAAAGCAGCCCGACGGCTGACTCCACGCGACAAGTGCGTCGTCATCGGTGCAGGCGGTCTCGGCCACATCGGTATCCAGGTGCTCGAGGCACTGTCGCCCGCGGAGCTCATCGTCATCGACCGCAACGCCGACGCCGTCAAGCTCGCCCTCACCCTTGGCGCCGATCACGCGGTGGTCGCCGACGGCAGTCAGGTCGATCAGGTCATGGAACTCACCGGCGGATTCGGTGCCGAGGTGGTACTCGACTTCGTCGGCGAAAATGGCTCCACCGCAGAGGGATTGGCGATGACCAGACGGGCCGGGGACTACCACGTGATCGGCTACGGCGAGAACGTCGACGTGCCGACCATCGACCTGGTGTCGGCGGAGAAGAACATCGTCGGCAACCTCGTCGGGTCCTACAACGACCTGTGCGATCTCATGTCTCTCGCCGCGCGCGGTGCCGTGAACCTGCATACGCAGACCTACGCACTGGACGACTTTCAGAGTGCCATCGACGACCTCGACAACGGACGGGTTCGCGGCCGCGCGATTCTCGTACCCTGAAATCGGGTAGTAACCACCGACACAACCCCAACAACGAGGAGCAACGTTGATCTTCATCACCGCCAAGTTCAAGGTCAAGCCCGAGCACGCCGACAACTGGCCCGAGATCTCACGCGACTTCACCGAGGCATGCCAGGCCGAGGAGGGATGCCTCTGGTACTTCTGGTCGCGCACCCTCGACGACCCCACCGAGTACGTCCTGGTGGAGGCTTTCAAGGATCCCGACGCCGGTGCCGCCCATGTGAATTCGGATCACTTCAAGCAGGCCCAGAAGGATCTCCCGCCGTACCTGCAGGAGACCCCGAAGATCATCAGCCAAGAGGTCGACGGCACCGACTGGAACGAACTGGGCGAGCTCGCAGTCGACTAGATCGTTCGTCTAGCCCCTTTCGCGATCCCGGACCACCTGGCCCAGCGTCACGACGGCGTCGGCGAACTGCCCGGGTAATTCCTGAGGCGGGTTGTGGCCGCAATCGACCTGACGAACGTCGATCAGGTCGGTGAAATGCGCCGCGTGGTCCGGGGTGCCGTACAGCGAGGCGACGGTGTCCTCGGTCGGATCGATCACGACCGTGGGCACCGTGATCCTCGGTTGCTGCGTCAGCAACTCCTGGGTGGCTGCATAGGCCGCGTCCCCTGACTCGAGACCGTATCGATGCCGGTAGGAATGCACGGACACGTCCACGAAGTCGGGGTTGTTGAACGACGGTGCGGTGGCCGCGAATTCAGAATCGCCGAACCTCCAGGTCGGCGACCAATCCGTCCACAGTGTCTGCGCGATCTCCGTGCGGTAGGCCGCGAGCCCGGCGCGGCCCCGCTCGGAGTGCAGGTAGTACTGATACCAGTACCGCTTCTCGAGGTGCGGCAGCACGGGCGTGGATACCGCCGCGGCGATGTTCTGCATCAGATATCCGGACACGCTCACCAGGCCGGACACCAACTCGGGCCACAGCGCGGCGACGACACACGCCGCTCGCCCGCCCCAGTCGTAGCCGGCGACGATGGGTTGGTCCAGTTCCAGCGCGAGGATCAACTCGCGCAGGTCGTGGCCGATCGCGGCCTGCTCACCGGAGCGCATCGTGTCCGCGTCGACGAACCGGGTGGGTCCGAAGCCGCGTAGGTACGGCACCACCACGTCGTAGCCGGATTCGGCGAGCAGCCTGCCGACGTCGTCATAACCGCGCGGGTCGTACGGAAACCCGTGCATCAGCACCACCGAACGACCGGACGGGTCACCGACGCGGTCGTAGGCCACATCCAGCACCCCTGCACGAATCATCATGGGTCCATGTTCGCATTGCGGCACCCGGGCTCGCCGAGGGTCAGCTGCTCAGCACATCCTGCATACCGGGAGCGAGGACATCCGAGAGATCCGACCACGGCACGGTGATCGTGATGAGGCCGATGCTGTAGGAACCCACCTGGTAGTCCCCGAAGTGAATCTTCATTCCCTCCGGCGATGCGGTCCAGTTCGCGAAGTTGGCCACCGTCGGCTCGATACCCGAGCGCTCGAAACTCTCGCCTGCGCGGGTGGTCGGAAGAATTGCCGCTGCTCGGTCCGACAGCCGGGCCAGGCCCGCGTCGAGATCGGTGAAAGCATCACCGAGGGAGATCGGCTGTGCGGTGTCGGCGTCGATCGTCACGGTCGCAATCAGTGAATTACCGTGCGCTCCTGGCGGCACGGCGATCCAACCGGTGATCTGTTCGGCACTGATCACGCGCCGCCCGACGTAGGTCGTACCCGTCGAGTAGCCGTCGCTGAGGGCGAAGTCGTTCCCGTAGTCACCATCGATCTGATCCTGGAGCGCGGCGCGCATCGACTCGTTGAACTCCGCCGTCACGGCGGGATTCCCGCCACTGAGCTGCGGAATCGCGACGTCGTAGGTCGCACGCACGGTTGATCCGGTGACTCGAGTGCTGCCGACGACGTACGGCTCGACGGCACTCGAGGTAGTGGTTGGCGTTGTAGGCGTCGGCTCGGCGCGCTGAGTGGTGACCGTGACCTCGGTGGTCGTCGGTGCCGACGCCGGCGTGGCGGTTCCCGAGGTGGAGCAGCCCGCCAAGGCCGCGGTCACGGCAAGTGCGGCGGCCATCGAGCGGATACGAGTCATGACCGACCCTAACCACTGCGCGGCGCCTCACTCAATAGGAAACAGCTGCGGAGCACAGACGCCGCAGCTACCGTCGAACCGTCCGGTTCGTGTCGACCGGCCACGTTTCGGAGGGAGTTCGATGAGAACGAGAAGCATCATCACTAATCTGCGCGTGCCGAACGTGGACGCGGCCAAGTCGTTCTACTCCGAGTTTCTCGGTCTGCGTTCGGAGGAGTTCGATATGGGGTGGGTTGCGCGGCTGACGTCGCCCGATCGCCCGGTCAGCGTTCAGCTGGTCACCCGCGACGAGAGCGCACCGGAGGATTCTGTGATGTCGGTGCACACCGACGATGTCGAGGGCGCGTACGCCGAAGCGCAGAAGCTCGGCTACGAGATCGTGTATCCGTTGACCACCGAGCCGTGGGGCGTGCGCCGCTTCTTCGTTCGCGCTCCCGACGGCAACGTCATCAACATCGCGTATCACCGGGACTGACTGCTTCGGAATCGGGTGCAGCTGACCGCGCCCAGCGCGGCCCACTGCACCGGATTCGAACACGAAAAAGCCCGACCCCCTCGAAAGGGAGTCGGGCTTGTTCAGCGAGGGGGTGGACTCAGAAGTCCATGCCGCCCATGCCACCGGTCGGATCGCCTGCGGGCGCTCCGGCCTTCTCGGGCTTGTCGGCGACGACGGCCTCGGTGGTGAGGAACAGAGCCGCGATGGACGCTGCGTTCTGCAGTGCCGAGCGGGTGACCTTGACCGGGTCGTTGATGCCTGCAGCGAGCAGATCCTCGTACTCGTTGGTCGCGGCGTTGAGGCCGTGACCTGCGGGCAGGTTCGAGACCTTGTCCGCAACGACGCCGGGCTCGAGGCCTGCGTTGAATGCGATCTGCTTGAGCGGGGCGGACAGTGCGACGCGAACGATATTCACGCCGGTTGCCTCGTCACCGTCGAGCTTGAGGTTGTCGAGTGCGGGCGCTGCCTGGAGCAGTGCCACGCCGCCACCGGCGACGATGCCTTCTTCGACGGCTGCCTTGGCGTTACGCACGGCATCTTCGATGCGGTGCTTGCGCTCCTTGAGCTCGACCTCGGTTGCCGCTCCGGCCTTGATGACTGCAACGCCACCGGCCAGCTTGGCCAGGCGCTCCTGCAGCTTCTCGCGGTCGTAGTCGGAATCGGAGTTCTCGATCTCGGCGCGGATCTGGTTGACGCGACCGGCGATGGCGTCGGAATCTCCCGAGCCCTCGACGATGGTGGTCTCGTCCTTGGTGATGACGACCTTGCGTGCCTGACCGAGCAGCTCGAGTCCGGCGGTCTCCAGGGAGAGGCCGACCTCTTCGCTGATGACCTCGCCACCGGTGAGGATGGCGATGTCGGCGAGCTGCGCCTTGCGACGGTCACCGAATCCGGGAGCCTTGACGGCGACGGACTTGAAGGTGCCACGGATCTTGTTCACCACGAGGGTGGAGAGAGCTTCGCCCTCGACGTCCTCGGCGATGATGACGAGCGGCTTGCCGGACTGGATGACCTTCTCCAGCAGGGGCAGCAGGTCCTTGACGGTGCTGATCTTGGAGCTGACGAGCAGGATGTACGCGTCTTCGAGGACGGCTTCCTGGCGCTCTGCATCGGTGGCGAAGTACGCCGAGATGTAGCCCTTGTCGAAGCGCATGCCCTCGGTGAGCTCGAGCTGCAGGCCGAAGGTGTTGGACTCCTCGACCGTGATGACGCCTTCCTTGCCGACCTTGTCCATTGCCTCGGCGATGAGCTCGCCGATGGACGGGTCGCCTGCGGAGATGCCAGCGGTAGCAGCGATCTGCTCCTTGGTGTCGATCTCCTTGGCGGACGCGAGCAGCGACTCGGTGACGGCTGCAACAGCCTTCTCGATGCCGCGCTTGAGGCCGAGCGGGTTCGCGCCGGCTGCGACGTTGCGCAGGCCTTCACGGACGAGTGCCTGAGCGAGAACGGTAGCGGTGGTGGTGCCGTCGCCTGCGACGTCGTCGGTCTTCTTGGCGACCTCCTTGACGAGCTCGGCACCGATCTTCTCGTAGGGATCTTCGAGCTCGATCTCCTTGGCGATGGAAACACCATCGTTGGTGATCGTGGGAGCTCCCCACTTCTTCTCGAGTACGACGTTGCGACCCTTGGGGCCCAACGTCACCTTTACTGCGTCGGCGAGGGCATTGAGGCCTCGCTCGAGGCCACGGCGTGCCTCTTCGTCGAACGCGATGATCTTGGCCATTGCGAAGTGATCCTCCGGATTGGGGGTGACACATTGCTGGCCGAGCTCGGTGCCCGCGACGGACGACCAGGGGTGTCGTTGATTCCCCGGCCTCACCGTGTCCCGACCTGGCACTCACGTGTCGAGAGTGCCAACTGCATTTCTAGCACTCGACCATGGCGAGTGCAAGGTCGGCCACCGGTGCCGACCGAGGGGTGAACCACGACTACACCCATTCCCGACGCCACCGCCCGAAGCACGCCTCGAGCAGATGCTCGGCCGAGACGCCATTCGTCACGCACTGTTCACACCCGTACGCGTTGTTAACATCCGAATACTGTGCATCGAACCATCGACGCCAATACCGTTGAGTGACAACAGCTTCGACGCCAAAAAATTCGGACAAAACCCTACAAATCCGACAGTAAGGATCGAAACATGTCCGATACGGTCGACACTTCGTACGACAACTCGGCGATGGACCACGAGGAAGAGGGCTACCACAAGGGCCTCAAACCTCGTCAGTTGCAGATGATCGCGATCGGCGGTGCCATCGGCACCGGCCTGTTCCTCGGAGCGGGCGGACGACTCGCCAGTGCCGGGCCCGGCCTCTTCCTCGCCTACGCCCTCTGTGGAATCTTCGTCTTCTTCATCCTGCGCGCACTCGGCGAGCTGGTGCTGCACCGCCCGTCCTCGGGCAGCTTCGTCTCGTACGCACGCGAGTTCTTCGGCGAGAAAGCAGCGTTCGTCGCGGGCTGGATGTACTTCCTGAACTGGGCGATGACCGCGATCGTCGACGTGACGGCCATCGCGACGTACATGCACTACTGGGGCAGCTTCGAGGTGATTCCGCAATGGGTCATCGCGTTGATCGCCCTCGTCATCGTCATGAGCCTGAACCTCGTGTCGGTCAAGTGGTTCGGTGAGATGGAGTTCTGGGCGGCGATCATCAAGGTCATCGCGTTGGTGACGTTCCTGATCGTGGGCGTGGTGTTCCTCGCGGGCCGCATCCCCGTCGGTACCCAGATGCCGGGCATCAGTCTCATCACCGACAACGGCGGCCTGTTCCCGTCGGGCGCGTGGCCGTTGGTCATCGTCATCTCGGGTGTCGTTTTCGCCTACGCCGCAGTGGAATTGGTGGGCACCGCCGCCGGCGAGACCGAGAACCCGGAGAAGATCATGCCGCGGGCGATCAACTCGGTCATCGCACGTATCGCACTGTTCTACGTCGGCTCGCTCGTACTGCTCGCCCTGCTGATGCCGTACACCGCATACCAGTCCGGCACCTCCCCGTTCGTGACGTTCTTCTCGAGCATCGGCCTCGGCGGCGCGGGCACCATCATGAACATCGTGGTGCTCACGGCGGCACTGTCTTCCCTGAACGCCGGGCTGTACTCGACCGGCCGCATCCTGCGGTCGATGGCGATGAACGGCAGTGCGCCGGACTTCACCAAGAAGATGACCAAGGGCGGAGTGCCGTTCGGCGGCATTCTGCTCACCTGCTTCATCACGCTGTTCGGTGTCGCGCTCAACGCCATCGCCCCCGGCGAAGCGTTCGAGATCGTGCTGAACATGTCCGCACTGGGCATCATCGCCAGCTGGGCCACCATCGTGTTGTGCCAGATCCAGCTGTACCGCTGGTCCAAGAAGGGCATCGTGGAGCGGCCCAAGTTCCGCCTGTTCGGAGCGCCGTACACCAGCTACGCGACGCTGGTGTTCCTGTTCGGCGTGCTGGTGCTGATGGCCTTCGACGCCCCGATCGGCTCGTGGACCATCGCCACTCTGGTCGTCATCATCCCGGCACTGATCGGCGGCTGGTTCCTGGTGCGCACCAAGGTGCTCACCGTCGCCGAGGAACGCCTCGGCTACACCGGCCAGTACCCGGTGGTGGCCAACCGCCCGACCGAACCGGAGGAGTAGCCCCCACGCGTGACGGGGCCCGAACACCGGTGCCCCGTCACGCGTTCAGGAAAATTTGAGCCAGCGCGACCTCGTGAACGGCGACCGCCGCGGCGGCGGTTCCGGAACTCCTGCGGCCACCGCTGCCGCCACCGCGTCGCTGAGTGCGACGCAGTTCTCGAAACGATCCGATGGGTCCTTCGCCAACGCCCGCGCGACCACCGCGTCGAGCCCCCGCGGCAACGAGCGTCGACGACGCGTGACCGACGGCGGCTCGGCCGTGAGATGCGCTGCGGTGATGGCCAACGGCGTGGCCAGTGGATACGGCGTCCGGCCGGTCGCCAGTTCGACCAGCGTCGCCCCCAGGCCGTAGACGTCGGTCTGCGCACTCAACACTCCCCCGCGAAGCAGTTCCGGTGCCGCGTACGGGATGGATGCCAGCACCGTCCCGCCTGCAGCGAGCGGGGTCGAATCACCCAGCAGGCGCGCAATTCCCCAGTCCGACAACAACACCTGCTCGTAACCGTCGATTCGCTCTGTGGAGATGAGGATGTTCGCGGGCTTGACGTCCCGATGCACGACGCCCTGCGAGTGGGCGTAGTCGAGCCCCTTGGCCACCTCGGCGACGATGCGCGCCACCCGGGAGACGTCGAGCGCGATCTGGCCGCGGGCGACGAGCCGCGCGGCGCTGTAGCCGTCCACGTAGTGCATGGACATCCACAGTTGGTGCTCGAACTCACCGTGCTCGTGCACCGACACGATGTTCGGGTGCACCAATTGGGTGGCGACGGTCGCTTCCATCCGAAACTTGTTGCGCAACCTCGGTGATCGCGACGCCTCCCGGTCCAGGATCTTGAGGGCCTCGAGCCGATCGTGGCCGCGCCCGAGAACCAGATACACCTCGCTCATACCGCCGACCCCGAGGCGGCGCTGAACCCGAAAGCCGGCGAACTCCGAACCCGGCTGCAATCGACTGGTCACCGAATCACCTGCCGCACAACATTGTTCACGCCACGAAATACGAGGGGTGACACAACCGGACATGTCCGCAGCATCGGCAGAACTGTAGTCCGTTCGACCGTTCGGGGCGACTCGGCAGAAACCACACGTTCGCCCGTTTCCCAGTTCGGCGGCCCTCACACGTTTCGCCACCTGCACCGATGTCGTTTATGGTGATTACCGGTACTTGACCGAAACAAGAGAAAAAGAACGGCAAACCGATAGTGGTCAGCCGATTACGGTGACTCGAGTTGTAAGGAAGTCAAGTAAGTGAAAGCAATAAAAGAAGCCTGGGGAGGCCTGCTCAAACCGGTTTTCGTCCCCGCATCGATCATCATCTTCGTGATGATCGCCTTCTCCGTGGTCTACGCGAGCACGGCGGCGGATTCGTTCGAGAAACTGAACGAGGCCATCACCGCAGGCGTCGGCTGGTGGTACATCCTGGCCGCGACCGGTTTTGTGCTGTTCGCCCTGTACTGCGGATTGAGCCGAGTGGGCAACATCCGCCTCGGCCGAGACGACGAGAAGCCCGAGTTCGGCGTCCTGTCCTGGTTCGCCATGCTGTTCAGCGCCGGCATGGGCATCGGCCTGGTGTTCTACGGCGTCGCCGAGCCGCTCTCGCACTACGTGACGCCGCCCGAAGCCGGTGGCATCCCCGGCAGCACCGACGCCTCCGCGCGTCAGGCGATGGAACTCACACTGTTCCACTGGGGCCTGCACGCATGGGCGATCTACGTCGTCGTCGGACTCGGCATGGCGTACATGACCTACCGCAAGGGTCGTCCGCTGACCGTCCGCTGGTTGCTCGAGCCGCTGCTCGGCCGCAAGCGCATCGAGGGTCCGATCGGTCACACCATCGACACCGTCGCCATCGTCGGCACCCTGTTCGGCGTCGCGACCTCGCTCGGGTTCGGCGTCCAGCAGATCTCGGCCGGGCTGGAGTATCTCGGCTGGGTCGAGACCACCAACTGGTTCGTCATCGTGCTCATTGCCGCGATCACCGGCATCGCCACCTTCTCTGTGGTCAGTGGCGTTTCCAAGGGACTGAAGTGGCTCTCCAACATCAACATGGGCCTCGCGGCTGCGCTGGCCCTGTTCGTACTGCTCCTGGGTCCGACGCTGTTCCTGATGCAGTCCTGGGTGCAGAACCTCGGCGGCTACGTTCAGGCGCTGCCCGAGCTCGCGCTGCGCACCTCACCGTTCTCCGACGACGGGTGGGCCGGCGGCTGGACCATCTTCTACTGGGGTTGGTGGATGAGCTGGGCACCGTTCGTCGGCATGTTCATCGCTCGCATCTCCCGTGGCCGCACCATCCGTGAATTCGTGTTCGGCGTGCTGCTGGCTCCGACCATCGTCGGGTCGCTGTGGTTCACCATCTTCGGCGACACCGGCATCCTCCGGCAGCGCAACGAGGGAGATCTGCTCGACGCCGAGGGCGCGGTGAACACCAACACCAGCCTGTTCCAGGTGCTCGACGGCCTCCCGATCGCCGCGATCACCAGCGTCATCGCCATCGCGGTCATCGTGTTCTTCTTCGTGACGTCCTCGGACTCGGGATCGTTGGTCATCGACATTCTCTCGACCGGCGGCGAACTGGAAACGCCGAAGATCACCCGGGTCTACTGGGCCGTACTGCAAGGCATCGCCGCGGCAGTGCTGCTGCTCGTCGGTGGAACGAGTTCACTGACGGCGTTGCAGACGATGTCGATAGCCACGGCCGTGCCGTTCTCGGTGGTGTTGGTACTCGCCTGTGTGTCGATGCTCAAGGCTTTCCGCTACGACGTTGCCACCACACCGCGGTACGTACGCGTGACCACCACCTCGGACGTCGCAGGCGACGAACCGACGGTTGCCACGCCTGCCGCGCCTCGAAAGCGAGCGACGGCCGGGATCTCGACGACGTTCTCCGGACTGGCACCCTCACGGGAGGGACTGACGTCCTCGCGCTCCGACGGAAGCGTCGTACTCGCGGTGCACGAGGTCTCCACCGAACAGCTCGAGGTTCATCCCGAGACCGGTGCAGTCGAGTACTCCGGAGACAACGCTCCGGTCGACCCACTCGGCGGCGAAGTGTTCGACACCCAGGAGTTCGCCGACTCGGCCGAGGGGCAGAACCAGAACAACCCCGGCTGACCCGTCTCCACCACTCTCTGACCCTCGCGAGCCTCTCGCGGGGGTCAGAGGTTTTTCGAGGACCACTCGGTCAGCGCCTGCAGTGACGGCAGCAGCGCCTCGCCGGATCGCGTCAGGCTGTATTCCACCGAGATGGGCGGCCCGTCGTCGACGGTGCGCGCCACCAGCCCTGCCTTGGCGAGTTCTCCGAGTCGATCGGACAACACCGAATCGCTGATACCACCGACGGCACGACGCAGGTCCGAGAATCCCATCGGCCCGTTCATCAGCGTCGCAAGAAGGATTCCGTTCCACCTCTTGCCGAGGAAGCCGAAGGCCTTCGTCAATGCTCCGTCGCAGGCACGCGGATCATCGATCTCTCCATTCGTTGCCATGGCTCCACCCTACCGAGGGTGCTACAGTCCGACTCGCTGCTTCTGAATTACTAGTGGCCTCAGAAATGAAAGCGGGACTCATGTTCATCGCAACCGTCATCGTCTCGGTGTTGCTCGCCGTGACACTCACGTTCTCCGCTATCGGGAAACTGACGAAGAACCCATCCGTCGTCCCGATGCTCGAGCAGGTCGGCGTTCCCGCCGAGAAGATTCCGTGGCTCGCCTACGCGGAACTACTCGGAGCCGTCGGCCTCCTGGTCGGCCTGTACGTCTGGCCCATCGGCGTCGCCGCTGCCGTCGGCGTCATCCTCTACTTCGTCGGTGCCGTCGCCGCGCACGTGCGGATCAAGGACAAGGAATTCGCGCCTGCCGCAGGCCTGGCCGTGTTCGCCGTCGTCGCCCTGGTCCTACGGGTGCTCAGCGCCTGACCAGTCGTAGTCCATCTGGCCCGCGGTGGCGAGAGCGTGATCCGCTCCCGCCCACCGCGCGACCAGATGCAACGCCAGATCCAGACCGGCACTGATTCCGGCGGACGTCGCCAGATCACCGTGGTCGACGTAACGAACACCCTCGTGCACGGTGAGCGCAGGCCATCGTTCCCGTAGCAATTCCAGGTCTTCCCAGTGCGTGGTGACGGGTCGAGCATCGAGCAGCCCGGCCGCCGCCAGTACGAAAACACCGGTGCACACCGACGCCACCAACTCGGCGTCGGACCGAAGTCGCTTCAACCACTGCAGAACACGACTGTCGACCGAGACCGCATCGACGACACCGCCCGGCACCACGACGACGTCGTATCCCCGCGGATCGTCGACCGTGGTGTCGACGCCGATCCTCATTCCGCCCCGAGCAACGACCGCCCTGTCGTCGATTCCGACGAGCGTCACCTCGAAAGGCGCAGCGCCACCGGCGCGTTCGGCCACCCGATTGGCAACCGAGAACACCTCGAACGGACCGCACGCGTCGAGTACCTCGACATCGTCGAACAAGAGAATTGCAACGCTTCTACTCATGACCTGGCCTTCAGCTGCTCGTGGTCGACACGATGACGGGCACCATCACCGCGGCCATCACCGCGGCGTTCACATCCGAGACGGCCTTGCGCACAGCCGCGCCGGCCCACTCTCCTTCGGCGATCTGCTTCGCGCGGTGCTTCAGCTGCTTCTTGTCCGCGTCCACGATCACCTTGTGCGTCAGATCGACCGCCGAGATCAACGAGATCAACGCGGCCGTGTGGGGCGACGGCGTCGTCCCGTCGACCAGCGCGCTGCGCAGGGCATCTCGCAACACCTTCTCGTGCGAGGTGTCACGAGCAGGCCACGTCGTCGTCGGGAACAATCCCCACACCTTGTCCTTCTTCTCGGTCACGAAGCCCTGTGCGACGAGACGCGCAGCCAGTTCCTTCGCCACATTCTTCTGCGATTTCTCGATCACCTTCTGGGGCTTCATCGGCCGCGACGCCGACGCGACGAGATCGAACACCCGACGCAACGCCGGGTCACTCGGAGATTCGGTCGTGGAGCCTGCGACGACCACATGGTCCTTCTTGATCTCCTCGTCGGGACCGGTGATGCGCAGCGATCCGCTCATCGCGAGCTCGACCACCAACGCACCCGCCAGTACCCGCGGCAACTTCGTGCTGTCGGCCAGCGGCCTGCCCGAGTCGTCGTCGAGCAACAACAGCAGCAGGTCCTCCGCGATCACGGTCATGACGCGAGGTTACCCAGTATGTACGGGTAGTTGTATGCCACCAGTTGCTCGAGAATCGCTATGTCCACATCGGCGAGCTTGTTCACGTACAGGCAACCTGCTCCTCGCTTGTGTTTTCCCAGCTGTTCGAGCAAGACGTCCGATTCGGGGGCGTACGTCGTGCCGTACAGCGACAGACTCGCCTTTCGCGGAGAGAACCCGACGACAAAACACTCGCCCCGACGACCACTGTCCGTGGCGTACCGGTAGGAACCGAAACCCACCATCGTCGGCCCCCACATCACTGCCGGCTCCCCGGTCACCCGACCCATCATCTCCGCAAGAACGAGACCGTCCGCACGGCGAACCGGGTGCTCCACAGCGGCGAGGAAATCCTCGGCCGACACCTCGGTGGGTCGCGTCAGGTTCGCGTTCAATTGATCAGACTCTGCCAGTTCGACGGTACCCGCTCACGCGGACCGGGAACGGTCTGATCGAGTGGATGATGTTGCGGTGGAGCCAATTCCGGCCCGTCGTACATCTGCTCGTCGGCGTAGTTGTAGAACCACTCCTCGCCGGGCTCGTAGCTCCGCACGAACTGGTGCCGGGTGGACTCGGCATGTTTGCTGGCGTGCTGGGACGGCGAGGAATCACAACATCCGATGTGCCCGCACTGCGCGCACCGTCTCAGATGCACCCACCAACCCTGCGTCTGCGTGCACTCCACGCACCCCGGGCCCGACGGTGGTACCTGCGGATCGATGCCTTCGATGGTCATGATGCCTCCTCTGTCGCCGGGTTGACGGGTAGCCGCACGATGAATCGCGTGTCACCGGGTTCGGACACCACTCGCAGCTCACCCTGATGCTTGTTCACCACGATGCGCCACGAGATGTCCAGGCCGAGACCGGTGCCTTCGCCGACCGGCTTGGTCGTGAAGAACGGCTCGAAAATGCGCGACCGAATCTCCTGCGGCACACCGGGTCCGGTATCACAAATCTCGATCTGGACCTGATCCTCGTCCAACGATGTACGCACCGTCAACGTGCCCTTCGCGCCCATGGCCTGCACCGCGTTGTCGATCAGGTTCGTCCACACCTGATTGAGCTCGGCGGCGTAGACCGGGATGGGCGGCACTGCGGGGTCGTAATCCTTCACCACCCGGATGTCGTCACCGATCTTGCGGCCCAACATGATCAGCGTGCTGTCGAGCAGTTCGCGCACATCCACCGTTCGGTACGGCGCACGATCCATCTGCGAATACTGCTTCGCGGCACCGACGAGCGTGGAGATCCGGGTGGTCGAATCTGCGATCTCGTTCATCAACAACTCGGTTTCGACGGTGTAGTTGAGCCACCGGATCGCACCCTCGAGCATCGTCGGATCGTCGACCGTCGCCGCGACCCGGTCGAGCCACGGAACATCGAGACCGGCCGAGACGAACGTCGGAGCCAGATCCCAACCGTCGCCGATGCCCTTGTCCTCGAACCATTCTCCGAGTTCGTCCTCGCGGTCCGACGCCTCCATCGCGGTCAGCTTCGGAGCCTTGGCCACCAGCTCCACGGCCTCGTTCTGCAGTCCGACCAGATGCGCCATGCTGCCGCGATCGAGAGTGCCGCCGGCGATCATCGCCAACTTCTGCCGCATGTGCGCCACCCGATCACGCAACGCCGATGTCGCCCGCACCGCAGCCGCCGCCGGATTGTTCAGCTCGTGCGTCAACCCGGCCGACAGAGAACCCAACGCCAACAAGCGTTCTCGCTGTTCGACTATCTGCTTGGTGTTCTGATTGCCGAAGAACAATCCCTCGAGCAGGTGCAGCGCCATCGGGAACCACTCCCGCACGATGGACGCGAAGCACTCGGCGTCGAGCACGAAGAACCGGGAGCGTTCGGTCACCCGCATCGAACCCTGGTACGTCTGCGGCACCCGATCACCCAGGTAGGCCTGCCACGCACCCGCGTACACCCCGCGCTGCGAGGTGCGATTGACCACCAGATCCTCCCCGCCCGAGAGCTTCGAGAGCACCACGGCTCCGTCCATCAGAACGTAGAAGCACGTAGCCGGATCACCCTCCGAGTACACCGGCCCCGGCTCGATCGTCTCGATACGCCCGTCTCGACAGAGTTCCGCCAACTGCGCGTCGGTGAGCTGCTCGAACAGGAACAGCGTCCGCAATTCCTCCGGATCACATATGGGTGTATTCACGGGTTCGCCAGATATCTGTGCACCAGCATCACGGCCATCGCTCCCTCTCCCACTGCCGACGCGACGCGTTTGGCCGAGTCGGACCGTACGTCACCGGCAGCGAACACACCGGGCACACTCGTCTCGAGGTGGTGTGGGAGCCGAGTGGGCGTCCACCCGGCAGGCCCACGACCGTCGACGACGAGATCCGGCCCGGTGACCACAAATCCATGGTCGTCCCTCACGAGCACTCCGTCGAGCCACTCGGTGCGCGGTGCCGCCCCGATGAACAGGAACAGATACTGCGCGTCGACGGTCGAGGTCTCGTCGGTTGCCCGGTTGCGCAGCGTGATCGACTCGAGGTGACCGTCGCCCGACACACCCACGACCTCGGTGCACGGCCGAACGCTGATCTTCGGATTCTCTTCGATCTGTTTGATGAGGTAGTACGACATCGACGCCTCGAGGGAAGACGCCCTGATCAGAATGGTCACCGACTTGGCCCCGCGCGAGAGATACACCGCCGCCTGACCCGCCGAGTTCGCGCCGCCCACGATGTAGACGTCCTGCTCGGCGCACCGCGCCGCCTCGGTCATCGCCGACCCGTAGAACACGCCTCGGCCGGTGAAGTCGTCGATTCCGGGTGCGTCCAGCCGGCGATAGGCGACACCGGTGGACAGGATGATCGTCTGCGCACTGATGCTGCGGCCGTCGGCGAACCGCACGGTTCTCGCGGCACCGTTGGTTTCCAGACCGACGACGTCCTGGGTGGTGACCACCTCGGCACCGAACTTCAACGCCTGCCGCCGAGCCCGCTCGGCGAGCTGCGCGCCCGACACCCCGTCGGGAAAGCCCAGGTAGTTCTCGATTCGAGAACTCTGACCGGCCTGGCCGCCGGTGGCGGTCCGTTCGATCAGGGTCGTCCGCAGACCCTCGGACGCGCCGTAGAGCGCAGCTCCGAGTCCCGCCGGTCCGCCGCCGATGACAACCAGGTCGTAGAACTCCTCGGACGGGGACACCGTCAACCCGAGCCGATTGCCCAGCTCGGCATCGGACGGTTCGATCAACGCATCGCCCTCGGTGGTGATGACCACCGGCAAGCGGCTTCCGTCCACGCCGGCGGCCGCCAGCAGCCGTGCACCCTCGGACTCGTCGGACATGTACCAGCGATACGGCAGCTGATTGCGAGCAAGAAACTCACGGATCTCCGACGAGCGCGCGGACCAACGATGGCCGATGATCTTGGTGTCCTCGACGGCCCGGTGGTCGTACGCACACCAGGCCTCGAGTTGGGCGTCGAGCACGGGGTAGAGCTTTTCCTCGGGCGGATCCCACGGCTTGAGCAGGTAGTAGTCGAGATCGATGACGTTGATCGCGTCGATCGCGGCGTCGGTGTCCGCGTATGCGGTGAGGAGGATGCGACGGGCCGTCGGGAAGATGTCCATGGCCTGCTCGAGAAATTCCATGCCGCTCATCTGCGGCATGCGGTAGTCGGCCAACAGAATGGCGACCGGGGTGCCGCGCAGCGCGAGTTCCTTCAGGGCGTCGAGCGCCCCGGCACCGGACTCGGCGCGCACGATGCGGTACTGCTCACCGTAGCGACGACGCAGATCGCGGGCGACCGATCTCGACACTCCGGGATCGTCGTCGACGCTGAGAATGACCGGTTTCATGACCCTCCAGGACTGGTGCTCGTCAACCCTTCGAGCATGCCACCACCGGGCCGGTTATGGGAGGCCAGTGGTGGCGTCGAGCCTGGGAACAGCGGGGTCAGATTCGGCCGCGTCGAATCAGATCGATTTCTTGCGGGGTGAGCAGCCGCTCGAGCTTCTCGGCCGGCCAGGTACGCGGGCTGCCACTCATCCTGGCGGTCTTCAACAGGGGCAGATCACTGCTGGTACGACGCATTATCGACTGTAATTTCACGGTGGATCACTCCGAACAATTTCTTCGTTGGTCCCGACACTCCGCTTGCTACATCGATCAGTGTCCGCCCGGTGTTAACGCCGCGGTGGGATCTCGTGCGGCGTTTTGCCGCGCGAGACAGTTTCCTCGGCCTACGGTCGGGGTAAACGGCTGCCCAATCTACTGATCGGGGAACGTTCGTGAACACGTCGGGAAATTCTGTGGCCAGTTCCGTGCAGAACAACGGAGCATTCGAGAAAGCTGCGCGAGGCGGCCACTTCGTCAGTGGAGTGCTGCACATCCTCATCGGCTACATCGCCATCCGGTTGGCGTTCGGTCAGGCAGGCAACGCAGACCAGTCCGGTGCACTCGCCGAGCTGGCCGAGAAGCCGGGCGGAAAGATCGCGCTCTGGGTGGCGGTGGTCGCCTTCGTGGCGCTGGCACTGTGGCGCATCGTCGAGGCGATCGTCGGCAAGAAATCCGACGCCGACGCCGGGAGTGCGATGGACCGTCTCAAAGCGGCCGCACTGGCCGTCGTCTACATCGCGTTCGCGTTCTCGACCTACGGATTCGCCACCGGCTCGGGCAAGTCCAGCGGACAACAGAACGCCGGCTGGTCCGCGCGACTGATGGAATCGGGCGGCGGCAAGCTCGTGCTCATCGCCATCGCGCTCGTGGTCATCGGAGTCGGTGGATATCACGTCTACAAGGGTGTTTCGAAGAACTTCCTCGACGATCTCGAAGGGCACCAGAGCGGGGCCGTCGTCAAACTCGGCATCGCCGGATACGCCGCCAAGGGCACTGCCCTGGTCGGAGCCGGACTCCTCGTCGTGGTGGCCGTTCTGCAATCCGATCCGTCGAAGGCAACCGGCATCGACGGTGCTCTCAAGACCCTCGGCTCGCAGCCCTACGGACAGGTTCTGCTGATCCTCGCCGGAGTGGGCATCGCGCTCTACGGGCTGTACGCGTTCGTCCTGGCTCGCTTCGCTCGCATGTGAGCGGGAGTGGAGCCTGCGGAACGACCCAATTGAGCGGGAGTGGAGCCTGGTCAATTGTGTCCGTTGACACATAGGATGCGCACGATTGAGTGTGACAGTCAGTTGCATTTACCTCACTACCTGGAGGCCCACGTTGAGCAAGACCCTCGAAGCCACGATCGACATCGCCGCGAGCCCCGAGACCGTGTGGTCCATCGTCTCGGACCTGCAGCGCATGGGTGAGTGGAGCCCGCAGTGCAAGAAGATGAAGGTCTTCGGCGGACCGATCGGCAAGGGCACCAAGACGCTCAACATCAATCGCAAGGGGATGCTCGTCTGGCCGACCACCTCCAAGGTCGTCACCTTCGAGCCCAACCGACAACTCGCTTTCCGCGTCGTCGAGAACAAGACGATCTGGTCCTACACCCTCACCCCCACCGCGACCGGAACGACCGTCGTCGAGAAGCGGGAAGCCCCCAGCGGCACGTCGGCGGTGTCGTCGTTGTTGGTCAAGCGGGTCCTCGGCGGAATCGACGAGTTCGATGTCGAGTTGATCGACGGTATGAACAAGACTCTGCGTCGCATCAAGACGGAAAGTGAAAAGTCCCGCTAAAAAATTTTTCTCAGGAATGTTTCAGGTTTGTTTCTCTCGGGCATCCGGCTGTTCGAACAGACCCGTTCAACAAACACGGAAAGAGGGGGCCCAACATGACACCCACACTCGGCTGGATTGCTTGGATCATCATCGGTGGACTCGCCGGCTGGATCGGCAGCAAGATCATGAAGACCGATGCGCAGATGGGCATCATCCTGAACATCGTCGTCGGTATCATCGGTGGATTGCTCGGCGGATTCCTGCTCAGCGCTGTCGGTGTCGACGTTGCAGGCGGTGGCCTGATCTTCAGCTTCATCACCTGCCTCATCGGCGCGTGCATCCTGCTGTTCCTGGTCAAGCTCGTGACGGGACGCAGCCGCGTCTGATCGACTCGCACCTCTCGTCTGCCGGGGCACCTCACGTACGCTGTGAGGGCCTCGGCAGTCGTGCGTTCGACGCATGATTCGCTTTCAGCACCATGAACTGCCAGCACCCGTTATTGCCGACAAGTACAGTCGCCGACAGTTAGAGGAGACCGTGGCACGCCGTCCCGCCCCGATTGGTCAACCGCCCCGCACCGGAGTGGCTCACATCGTCGATTTGGTTCGTGAAACGGTTCCACCGCTACACCCCGCAGGCCTGCCGTTCGTCGGCGGTCCGCTCGCCGTCGCAGTTCTCGGCCGCCGCTCCAAGTGGGTCCGCAACGCCGGTCTCGTCGCCGCCGGAGCCTGCGCCACCTTCTTCCGCCACCCGTCGCGAGTGCCGCCGAATCGCCCCGGCGTCGTCGTCGCTCCCGCCGACGGTCTGGTCACGCTCGTCGACACCGCCGTGCCGCCTGCCGAGCTCGATCTGGGCTCGCAGCCGGTCCCGCGCGTGAGCATTTTCCTCTCGGTCCTCGACGTCCACGTGCAGCGCGTTCCCGTTGCCGGTCGAGTGGTCGAGGTCGTACACCGCCGTGGCCAGTTCAAATCCGCGGACCTGGCCGAGGCCAGCGAGGTCAACGAGCGCAACAGCATGCACATCAGGACCGACTCGGGACACGACGTCGCCGTCGTGCAGATCGCCGGCCTCATCGCTCGACGCATCATCAACAACGCGAAGGTCGGCGACGCACTGTCGATCGGCGACACCTACGGACTGATCCGATTCGGGTCCCGCGTGGACACCTACTTCCCCGCAGGCACCACACTGCTGGTCGAACGCGGCCAACGTGCGGTCGGTGCCGAGACGGTCCTCGCCGAGCTTCCGCAGTAGAAGCCGACATGATCACCAGACGCGCCAAGCCGCCCGCTGCCATCCGTCTGCTGCCGTCCGTCGTCACGATCCTCGCGTTGTGCTCCGGCCTGTCCGCGGTCAAGTTCGCTCTCGACGGCCAGCTCGGCACCGCGCTCGCCATGATCGGTGCCGCGGCGATCCTCGACGCGTTGGACGGTCGCATCGCCCGATTGCTCGACGCCACCAGCAAGATCGGTGCCGAACTGGACTCGCTGTCCGACGCCATCTCGTTCGGTGTGGCCCCGGCACTGGTGCTGTACGTGACGCTGCTCGAGGGCAGCAGCGGCGGCTGGATCGTGGCGTTGGTCTACGCGGTGAGCATCGTGCTGCGCCTCGCGCGCTTCAACACTCTGCTCGACGAGGACGACACTCCTGCCTACGCGCGCGAGTACTTCACCGGAGTTCCCGCCCCCGCCGGTGCGCTCATCGCCATGGCACCGATCGCGGGCTTCGAGCAATTCGGTGACGGCTGGTGGGCCTCGTTCTACGTCGTTGCCGGTTGGGCGATCCTCACCGCCGGTCTGATCGTCAGCCGCATCCCCACGTTGGCGCTCAAGACCGTCTCGGTGCCGCCGCGGCTGGCCGCGATCCTGCTGGTGCTGGTTGCGCTGCTCGCTGCCGCGCTCATCACCTTCCCGCTGATTCTGCTGATGGGCTTGGTGCTGGCCTACCTGGTGCACATCCCGTTCGCGGTGCGCTCGCAGCGTTGGACCGCCGCGCGCCCATACACGTGGGACGCCAAGCCGGCCGAGCGCCGCGCCGAGCGTCGGGCCATCCGCCGCGCGCCGGGTAACAATCGCCGATCGCAGGCTCGTCTGGGACTGCGTCGACCTCGCAGTTAGTGTCTCGCCGCTACTGTTGACCGTGTGACCGAATCTCGCTCGACGACGCCTGAGCTCGTTCTCACTGCACGCCTCAACACCTCAGCGGCCGATGCCCGACGCGGCGTCGTGCGCCTGCATCCGGAAGTGCTCGCGGCTCTGGGCCTGAGGGAGTGGGATGCGGTGTCGCTCATCGGTTCTCGTCGCACGGCCGCCGTCGTCGCCGCGGCTCCCGACGGGTCACCTCAGGGCACCGCATTACTGGACGACGTGACCCTCTCCAACACCGGACTTCGCGAAAATGCTTCTGTCGCAGTCGGACCCGTCACGGTCTACGGGGCAAGGACCGTCACGGTGACAGGCTCGTCGCTCGCCACCGGTTCCATCTCCGACGCCACCCTGCGGCAAGCGTTGCTGGGCAAGGTGCTGACGGTGGGCGACACGGTCTCGCTCCTCCCCCGCGACCTCGGGCCCGGCACCTCGACCACTTCGGCGACGCAGGCTCTGTCGAGGACGTTCGGGGTTGCCTGGACCACCGAGTTGCTGACGGTCTCGGCCGTCGATCCGTCGGGTGGGCCGGTGAGTGTGCAGCCCAATTCGGCGGTCGGGTGGGGCAGCGGCACCGTCACCGCTGTCCAGGCACCGGCAGCGTCGGTTCCCGCGCCGAAGACCTCGGCACCACCGGTGAGCGTGGCCGATCTGGTGGGAGTCAGCGCCCAACAGTCCAAGCTCACCGAGTGGCTACGGCTGGCGTTGGACGAGTCGGAGTTGTTGGCGACGCTCGGCGCATCGCCGCATCTCGGGGTGTTGATCACCGGACCGGGCGGGGTCGGCAAGGCGACGTTGGCGCGGGCGGTCGTCGGCGAACGCGCATGCGTCGTGCTGGACGGACCGTCGATCGGTGCGCTCGAGGCGTCGGCCCGGGTCGATCGGGTCACCGCGGCCGTCGACCAGCTTGCGGGTTCGGGAGTTCTGCTCATCACCGATGTCGACGCGTTGCTGCCCTCCGAGCCCGAACCGGCGTCCACGTTCGTCCTCGACGTACTGCGCCGGGCCGTCGACACTCCCGGCCTGGCCCTGATCGCGACGACGGCTCATCCGGAGGCAACCGATCCCAGACTGCGCGGTCAGGACCTGTGCGATCGTGAGCTCACCCTGACCTTGCCCGACGCGGCGGGCCGCAAGGGATTGCTCGAGCACCTGCTGCGTAAGGTTCCGCAGGGCGACGTCGATCTGGGCGAGATCGCTTCACGGACACCGGGTTTTGTGGTCGCCGATCTGGCCGCACTGACGCGGGAGGCGGCGCTGCGAGCGGCGGCGCGCGCATCGAACGATTCGGCCGCGGCCTCGTTGACGCAGGAAGATCTGGTGGGCGCCCTTCAGGTGATCCGCCCACTGTCACGTTCGGGGAGCGAAGAACTGGCCATCGGCAGTCTCACGCTCGAGGACGTCGGCGACATGGTCGAAACCAAGCAGGCACTGACCGAGGCGGTGCTGTGGCCGCTGCGGCACCCGGATTCGTTCGCGCGCTTGGGAATCGAGCCGCCGCGAGGAGTTCTGCTGTACGGTCCGCCCGGCTGCGGCAAGACGTTCCTCGTACGGGCACTCGCCAGTTCCGGGCAGCTCAGCGTGCACTCGGTCAAGGGCGCAGAACTGATGGACAAGTGGGTCGGCTCCTCGGAAAAGGCTGTCCGAGAACTCTTTCAACGTGCCCGCGATTCCGCTCCGTCGCTGATCTTCCTCGACGAGGTGGATGCGCTCGTGCCCCGACGCGGCCAGAGTTCGGATTCCGGCGTCGGCGATCGGGTCGTCGCGGCGCTGCTGACCGAACTCGACGGCGTCGAACCGTTGCGCGACGTCGTCGTACTCGGGGCAACCAACCGACCCGATCTGATCGATCCCGCACTGCTCCGGCCCGGCCGACTCGAGCGCCTGGTGTTCGTGCCACCGCCGGATTCCGATGCCCGCGTGGACATCCTGAAGGCGTCGGGCAAATCCGTCCCGCTCGCCGAAGACGTGGATCTGGAGTCGTTGGCGCGCGATCTCGAGGGCTACTCCGCGGCCGATTGCGCAGCACTGCTGCGCGAGGCCGCGTTGACGGCGATGCGTCGGTCGATGGATGCAGCCGACGTCACCGCCGCCGATGTCGCCGCCGCTCGGGCGACGGTGAAGCCGTCACTCGATCCCGAGCAGGTGGCGCATCTGCAGGCCTACGGGAGTGCCTAGCGGCTCACTTCCAGCGGCCGAGGATCTCCTCTGCCCGCTTGGCCAGCTCCATCTGGAAGATCGGCCCGAAGCTGATACGTCCGACGCCGAGGGATGCGAAGTGCGACAGGTCGCCCTCGGCCGGGTTGGCGATGGCGTTGATGGGCAGTGGGAGTTCCTCGGCGAGACGCTTGTAGTCGGCGTCGTTGTGGAATCCGACGGGGTAGAGCGAGTCGGCTCCGGCTGCGGCGCACAGCTTCAGACGTGCGATGGCGCGCTCGACGCGGTCGCTCTCGTCGCCGATGGCCTTGACGAACAGGTCGGTGCGGGCGTTGATGACCACGTGCACGTCGGTGGCGTCGGATGCGGCGCGCAGTGCTCCGACGAAGTCGGCATGTTCCTGCGCTTCGCGGAGGCGTCCGCCTTCGCTGTGCACGGTGTCCTCGATGTTGAGGCCGACGGCTCCGACGGAGACGAGGCCGTCGATCAGTCGCTTGGGGTCCTCGCCGTAGCCGGATTCGATGTCGACCGACAGCGGCACGTCGACGGCTGCGGAAATCTGCGAGATGCGGGCGAGCAGTTCGTCGAAGGTCATGCCTTCGTTGTCGGGCTTGCCGATGGAATCGGCGACGGGGTGGCTTCCGACGGTCAGCGCGGTGAAGCCTGCGGACACTGCCAGGTTGGCGGACCAGGCGTCCCAGACGGTCGGCAGGACGACCGGGTTTCCGGGCTGGTGCAGCTCGAGCAGGGTGGTGGCTTTCTGGGACAGGTTCGTCATAGAGGACTCCTTCGCGGTGGCTGTGGAGAACGTACGTTCTCTCAACAACCAACATACGCGCTTCAGTCGATCAAATCGAGTGCTTTCATCCGGTCGAACACCATCAGCGATCCCGGAGCGACGTCGGACATGGCCGCGTACTCGTCGCGGGTGAAGTACCTGATCTCTGCGATTTCATTGGTCGGCGACGGCTCGTTCGCCAGGTCGGCGAGGAAACAGGTGATCTCGAGCGGGGTATTCGGTGGGTGCCCCCATGCCTGACACTCGAACACCCCGAGCAGCCGGACGTCCGTCACCGCCGCATCGAGCTCTTCTCTGATCTCTCGGTGCAGTGCCTGCTCGGGTGTCTCGCCGGGGTCGATCTTGCCGCCCGCCATGTAGAACGCGGATTTGCCGGCCGATCGCGTCTGGATCATTCGACGATCCCGGACGTAGGCCAATCCGGCGGTACGAATGAGCCTCGAATCGGTCACCGATGCGCTCCCCTCACTCACGGACTCGCAGCGTTCTGTACCGCTTGGCACGCCGCCTACCTCGCAAAGTAGGATGGAAACAGACAACTGGCGCGCTGCCGTTCGGCAGCCGCTTCGTTATTTCACAAAGACATACATCGAATTTCACACCGATTTCCAGACCCTACTCATCGCCGCCCAACGACCACCGCTCGGCCCAGTCGCCGACGCGACCGAGACGACGGAGTGATTCTTGCTCGCCATTCTTCTTGCGCACACCGCAGCCGCGCTGCTCGCGCCGCTGTTCGTCCGGTGGTGGGGTCGCAATGCTTTCTTCCCGCTCGCTCTCGTACCCCTGCTCAGCCTGATCTGGGTGTTCGGCAACTGGGGAACCGACCAGAAGCTGAACATCGAATGGGTCCCCGGGTTGTCGATGAACATCGACATGCGGTTCGACTCACTCGCCGCCATCATGTCGCTGCTGGTGTTGGGCATCGGCGCCCTGATTCTGCTCTACTGTGCGCGTTACTTCGAGGACGACGAGCCCCGGCTCGGATTGTTCGCCGCCGAAATGGTCGCGTTCTCCGGTGCGATGTTCGGCCTCATCACCAGCGACAACATGCTGGTGCTCTACATCTTCTGGGAAATCACGACGGTCCTGTCGTTCCTGCTCGTCGGCCACTACGCCGAGAGAGCGTCGAGCCGACGCGCGGCCACCCAGGCACTGCTCGTCACCACTGCGGGCGGCCTGGCGATGCTGGTCGGCATCATCATTCTGGGCCAGGTGTCCGGCACCTACAACCTCTCCGAGCTGGTCGCGAACGCGCCCGGCGGCTGGTTGCCCGGTGTCGCAATCGTGCTGGTTCTCATCGGCGCACTGAGCAAGTCGGCCATCGTGCCGCTTCACTTCTGGCTCCCCGGGGCCATGGCCGCCCCGACGCCGGTCAGTGGTTACCTCCATGCCGCGGCGATGGTCAAAGCAGGCATCTACCTGGTGGCGCGCCTGGCCCCTGGGTTCGCCGATTCCGGCCCGTGGCGCGCCACCGTGATCAGTCTCGGACTGCTGTCGATGATCCTGGCCGGCTGGCGAGCTCTGCGCGCATTCGACCTCAAGCTGATCCTCGCGTTCGGAACGGTCAGCCAGCTCGGCTTCCTCATGGTCCTGGTCGGCATCGGGTCGGAGAAGGCGATGCTCGCCGGCCTGACGATGGTGATCGCACACGCGATGTTCAAGGCGACCCTGTTCATGGTGGTCGGCATCATCGATCACACCACCGGCACCCGCGACATCCGCAAACTCGCCCACCTGGGCAAGAAGGCTCCCTGGCTCGCCGCGATAGCGGCGCTGGCCGCGGCCAGCATGGCCGGACTACCGCCGATGCTCGGCTTCGTCGGCAAGGAGACGGCGTTGTCGGCAGTGATCAGCACGCCGACACTCGATCCCACGGTCGCAGCCTTCGTCGTCGCAGGCCTGGTGATCGGCTCGATCCTCACCGTCACCTACAGCATCCGGTTCGTGTGGGGTGCATTCGCGCGCAAGCAGCTCAAGCGGGCGAGTCCGTCGGTCAAGGCGATGCACGCGCCGTCCGCACTGTTCCTGGCGGCACCCGCATTCCTGGCGGTGCTCGGCCTGGTCGCGGGGTTCGGATCCTCGGTCGTCGACCACATCGTCAGCCCGTACGCGCGCACCCTGCCGTCGTACGGCCAGGAGCCCTACCACCTGGCTCTCTGGCACGGTTTCAACCTTCCGCTCGCGCTCACGGTCGTCGTCGTCACCGGCGGTGTCGGGCTGTTCATCGCCCACCGGGTCGTCAACCGGCTCAAGTTCGAGCATCCGCCGCTCGGCAATGCCGACCGCATCTACGACAACGTCCTCAAGTACATGGATGCCCTGTCCATCCGCCTGACCGGCACCACGCAGCGTGGTTCGCTCCCCCTCACCCAGGGCACCATCCTGCTGACATTGGTGCTGCTACCGATGATCGTGTTGCTCGTCGGCCAGGATTCCGGCCTGGACTACACCCTGTGGAACTCCCCGTTGCAGTTGATCATCGGGGTGATCATGATCGCGGGCGGTCTCGGAGCCACGGTGATGCGCAACCGCCTGGCCAGCGTCATCCTCGTCGGGCTCACCGGCTACGGCTGCGGCGTCATCTTCGCCATCCACGGCGCACCGGACCTGGCACTGACACAGTTCCTGGTCGAGACCCTCACCCTCGTGGTGTTCGTGTTGGTGCTGCGCAAGCTGCCTGCCGAGGTCGACGATCGAGGCTCGGCCGGCTCCCGCGGACCACGCGCCGTTCTGGCCGTCGCCGTCGGAGCGACCGTCAGTGTGTTGGGCGCATTCGCGATGAACGCCCGCAACACGGCCCCGGTGTCGTTGCTCCTGCCGGACGCCGCATACGAACTCGGCGACGGCAAGAACGTCATCAACGTGATCCTCGTGGACATCCGAGCCTGGGACACCCTCGGCGAGATCTGCGTCCTGCTCGTCGCGGCGACGGGAGTGGCGAGCCTGGTCTTCCGCAACCGCCGGTTCGGCAGTGCTCCAAGGGTGTCCGACGCCCCCGCATCGAACGCCTCCTCGTCGAACTCGGACGCGAATTTCTCTGCGGAGACGACGTGGCTGCTCGGCGGCGATCTGATCGATCCGCGGCATCGGTCGTTGATCCTGGAGGTCACCACGCGATTGATCTTCCCGACGATCATGGTGCTGTCGATCTACTTCTTCTTCTCCGGCCACAACGCCCCGGGCGGCGGTTTCGCCGGTGGGCTCACCGCCGGACTGGCGCTGGTGCTGCGGTACCTGGCCGGTGGCCGCTACGAGCTCGGTGAAGCAGTGCCGATCGACGCCGGAAAGATCCTCGGACTCGGATTGATCTTCGCGGCCGGAACCGCAGTGGCGTCGATGTTCCTCGGAGCACCGGCGTTGTCCTCGGCCACGTTGGAGGTGACGTTGCCGATTCTCGGCGACATCAAGTTGGTCACCGCATTGTTCTTCGACCTCGGTGTGTATCTCATCGTGGTCGGGTTGGTACTCGACGTGCTCCGTAGCCTCGGTGCCCGTCTCGACGCACAGGTGGAAATGCAGAGCCAAGGCCGAGTGAGCGCCCCATGACCGCAGATCTCGGAATGCTGATCATCACCGGCGTCCTCGTCGCATCGGGTGTGTACCTGTTGCTCGAACGCAGTATCACCAAGATGCTGCTCGGACTGCTGCTGTTCGGTAACGGCGTCAACCTGCTGTTGCTCACGGTCGGCGGCCCCGCGGGAGCTCCGCCCATCGTGGGCCGCGACAACGCGGTCAACCAACAGATGGCGGATCCGCTGGCCCAGGCAGTGATCCTCACGGCAATCGTCATCACGATGGGAATCGCGGCGTTCGTGCTGGCCCTGGCGTACCGGTCGTTCACTCTCAACACCAAGGACGACGTCGAGAACGACCCCGAGGACACCAAGGTCTCGCGGCGTCGCTCGATGGCCGAGGCCCCCGACCGAGATCGTTCGGACGACCCGGTGACGGGTGAGCCGAGCTTCGGCGGCGACGCGTTCGACTCGAAGGGCAACCCGATTCCGATCGAACAACTCGTCAATCGCGAGGATCTCGAGTGCTACGAGGACCTGCACGACGGCGATTTCGACAACGACGACGACAACCCGCAGCTGCGCGGGCTGGACGGACTCGACACCGCCGAGAAGGACGACAGCCGACCAGATGAGAAGGGAGACCACGCATGACGATCTCCCCCGCAGTGATCGACGTTCTGACTCCGCTGCCGGTGCTGATTCCGATGCTCGCGGCGGCGTTGACCCTGGTGCTGGGACGACGGCCCCGCGCGCAGCGATTCATCACCCTCGTCGCGCTCACCGCGGTGGTCGCGATCTCGTCGATGATGCTCTACCTCGCCGACCGCGACGGCACCAGCGCGCTGCAGGTCGGTGGTTGGGACTCGCCGCTCGGCATATCCCTCGTGGTGGATCGCCTGTCGGCGATGATGCTCGTCGTCTCGTCCATCGTGCTGCTCGCGGTCATGGTGTACTCCATCGGCCAGGGCATCCGCGACGGCAGCGAGAACCAGCCCGTCTCGATCTTCCTGCCGACCTATCTCGCATTGACCGCAGGCGTCTGCAACGCGTTCCTCGCAGGCGACCTGTTCAATCTGTTCGTCGGCTTCGAGGTGTTGCTCGCCGCCTCGTTCGTGCTGCTGACGCTCGGTGCGAGTGCGGACCGGGTACGCGCGGGCGTGTCGTACGTGATGGTGTCGATGGTGTCCTCGCTGATCTTCCTGATCGGCATCGCGCTGGTCTACGGCGCAACCGGGACGCTGAACCTGGCCCACATCGCGGTACGGATGGACGACATCAACTCCGGAACCAGAACCGCGATCTTCGCGGTCCTGCTGGTCGCGTTCGGCATCAAGGCCGCGGTGTTCCCGCTCTCGACGTGGCTACCCGACTCCTACCCCACCGCCCCGGCACCGGTCACCGCCGTGTTCGCCGGCCTGCTGACGAAAGTCGGTGTGTACGCGATCATCCGCGCCCACACCCTGCTCTTCCCCGACGGCTCGCTCGACAACGTCCTGATGGTCTGTGGCCTACTGACGATGCTCGTCGGCATCCTCGGCTCCATCGCACAGAGCGACATCAAGCGACTGCTCTCGTTCACCCTCGTCAGCCACATCGGCTACATGATCTTCGGTGTCGCGTTGTCGACACAATCGGGATTGTCCGGCTCGATCTACTACGTCGCCCACCACATTCTGGTGCAGACGACGCTGTTCCTCGTCGTCGGTCTCATCGAGCGTCAGGCCGGTTCGTCCTCGCTTCGACGCCTCGGTGGATTGGCTGCGGCCAGCCCGGTTCTCGCGATCGTGTTCCTGGTGCCTGCCCTCAATCTCGGTGGCATTCCTCCGTTCTCGGGCTTCATCGGCAAGGTCGCACTGCTGCAGGCCGGTAGCGAACAGGGCAGTGTGTTGGCCTGGTTGCTCGTCGCAGGCGGAACCGTCACCAGCTTGCTGACGCTGTACGTGGTGGCTCGGGTGTGGACCAAGGCGTTCTGGCGCGCCCGCGCCGATGCGCCCGAGGGCGACCTGGCCGACAACAGCCCGTCCGCTCTTCTCGACGACTCGTCCGACATCCAGTTCGGTGACCGCGAGGACGTGGGCCGGATGCCCGCCTTCATGTTGCTCCCGACCATCGGGCTCGTTGCCGTCGGCTTGGCCATGACGGTGTTCGCAGGCCCCATCATCGACATCAGCGACCGCGCTGCGGCAGACCTTCGCGATCGTTCGGTGTACATCGATGCGGTGCGCGGTGCCGAATGGGTCGGCGATCAGGCCTACGAGCAGTCGCGCACGAACGAGGAGGGCACCCGATGAAGATGAACCGCTCCGTTCTGCTGCGCCTGTGGACGCTGGCGTGGCTGACGGCGATCTGGGTACTGCTGTGGGGCAACGTCTCTGCGGCGAACGTTCTCGGTGGAATAGCGGTGGGACTGCTCATCATGGTGCTGCTGCCGTTGCCTCGTGTTCCGGTCGAGGGCCGCATCCACGGGTTCTCGCTCGTCAAACTCGCCGTCGTATTTCTCTACTACGCAGGGGAATCCAGCGTCAGCGTGGCCTGGTTGGCGATCCGCCCGAAAGCACCGCCGGTCACCGGAGTGCTGCGCTGCCGCATCGCGATCAAATCCGATCTGGTGCTCACGCTGTTCGTCGACGCGATGAACCTCGTTCCCGGCACCATGGTTCTCGAGATCGACCGAACCAGACGGTTGCTCTACGTACACGTACTGGACATGGGCACTCAGAAGGCCGTCGACGGCTTCTACGCCTACGTCCGAAACCTGGAGAAGCTGTTCATCGCGGCATTCGAGCGAGATTCGGACTGGAAGCCCAGCCCCCTGCACTACCAGGAGTACGAGCAGTATCACGGGGTGCTCGGCGACGATCCTGCCGCACAGGATCCCGACACCCCTCGAGACGACAAGAAGACCGACGACAAGAGGAAGGGGGACTGGTCGTGACCGTCGTTCTCGCCATCGCCGGTGCCCTCCTGTTGGCCGCTGCAATCCTGACCGCGTACCGGCTGCTCGACGGCCCGAGCACGCTCGACCGTCTCGTCGCGATGGACACGATCCTCGCGGTCTCGATGTGCGGTCTCGGGGTATGGGCCGTCTACAGCCGAGACACCACCCTCGTACCGGCCATCGTTGCGCTGTCCCTGGTCAGCTTCGTCGGATCGGTCAGCATCGCACGCTTCAGAGTGAGGGACGAATGAGCACCGTAGCCCAGGTCATCGCATCCGTCTTCATCCTGTTGGGGGCATTGCTGGCGTTCACTGCCGCTGTCGGCATCGTGCGCTTCCCCGACACCCTGTCGCGGATGCACGCGGCCACCAAGCCACAGGTCGTCGGCTTGATCATGGTTCTGATCGGAGCCGTCATCAGCCTTCGCGGCAACGTCGACATCTGGATGCTCGTGTTGGTGGGTATCTTCACCCTGGTGACCGCCCCGGTGATCGCGCACACCGTCGGCCGCGTCGCCTACCGGGAGCAGCGCGGCCGCGACGGACTGCTGATCGTCAACGAGATGGAACCGAACGAAGCGGATCAGTAGCGCACGCGAATCAGGATCGAAGGTCGGTGACCAGCGATTCGACGACGGCTCGCAGGTCACCGTCGGATTTCGCGGCCACTATCCGTTGACGCTGGTACGACGCCCCGAGCCGAGGGATGTCGGCCACCGCTGCCAACTCGTCGACGCAACCGAGTCGCACCGCCGTCGGCGTCAGCTTCTCGAGCAGGTCGTTCAGATCGTCGGTGACCAGACGTTCGTTGCTGTCGGAGTCGAGAATGATCTCGGCGTCCAGTCCGTATCGAGCGGCCCGCCACTTGTTCTCCTGCACGTGCCACGGCGGTATCGACGGCAGGGTCTCCCCCGCTTCGAGACGTTCGTCGAGATGGACGATGAGGCAGTGTGTCAACGCGACGAGAGCCGCGAGCTCCCGCTTGGTCGACGCCCCGTCGCACACCCGGACCTCGATCGTTCCCCACTTCGGTGCAGGCCTGATGTCCCAGTGCATGCCGCCGAGTTGTTCGATGACGCCGGTCTTGAGCTGGTCACGGACGAATCCCTCGAACTGTGGCCAGTTCTCGAACTGGAACGGTAGACCGGCCGTCGGCAGCTGCTGGAACATCAGCGCCCGATTGCTGGCGTAGCCGGTGTCGTTGCCCGCCCAGATCGGTGAGGACGCCGAGAGCGCCAACAGGTGCGGGTACTGCAGCAGCAGCGAGTTGAGAATGGGAAAGACCTTGTCGGGAGACGACACTCCCACGTGCACGTGGACACCCCAGATCAGCATCTGCCGACCCCACCACTGCGTACGAGCGATCAACTCGTCGTAGCTCGGCGAACTGGTGAGCTGCTGGGTGGACCACTCGGCGAACGGATGGGTGCCCGCAGAGAACAGATCGATTCCCAGCGGATCCGCGGCACGCTCGACGAGCGAGAGCGACTCACCGAGGTCTGCCATCGCCTCACCGACGTTCTCGCACACTCCGGTGACGAGTTCGACGGTGTTGCGCAGCAGTTCCTTGGTCACCCGCGGGGTGTCCCCGGCCAGGTCGCGGACGCCGTCCATGACCGCCTCGGCGGAGTTGACCAGGTCCCGCGTGTTCTTGTCGACCAGCGCGATCTCCCACTCGACGCCGAGCGTCGGGCGCGGTGAACTCGCGAAGTCGATCCGGGGAGCGCTCAAACTACTGCAGTACCGCGCATGCCGCCCGCGAGCCGGCGTCGCCGGTCATCAGAGTCGTCATGTCCGGGACAGCGGCACCGTCGGGCAGGGTGTACCGCGGCGGGATGTTGGCGAAGTTGTCGGCACCCTCGTGCACGATCACCGAGGTTCCGGCACCGTCCGCACGCAGATCGTCGAGTGTGATCGCGTCGGTGGTCGTCATCAGCATCCCGGTGCCGTCCTCGCCGACCTGGATGGACGTCAGGTCGCCGCTGGCCGGGTGTTCGGTGCGGCCGTCGACCTGCAGGTGACCGCCTGCGGACAGGAACGCGCCCGGATCTCCACCGGTCGGTGCAACGGAGTTCGGCTCGCAGGCGGCGACGGCATGCACGTGGAAACCGTGGAAGCCGGGGGTCATGCCCTCGACCTCGGCCGTGACGGTGAGCTTGTCGCCCTCGGACGCGAAGGACACCGTGCCCACCTCGGCGCCGGAAGCGTCGCGCAGTGTGCCCTCGATGGTGTCGCCGGAGCCCGACTCGGCCGGGCTGTCACCTGCGACGGCTTCTGCCGACGGATCGGCCTCGCCGGTCCACACCGGCGGGACGGTGCCGGGGACATCGGACGGGACCTCGCCGTTGCTGCAGGCGGAGAGCCCGAGCGCTGCGATCGCGAGGACCGGGGCCACGTAACGCAATGAGCGGGTCGCAGCAGTGCGTCGCTTGAACATGTCCATCGGAAATCGCTCCTCTTTCAGGCAGTTTCGCCGGGCTCGGAAATGATAACGTGCCGACCGATTCAACCGAATCGGGCACGGAGGTCGACGCTGTGGGACTGGCCGCTGCAGGACTATTGGGTCACGATGACGACGACGCCTGCCGTGGATTCGAGCGAGGTCGGCTTCGGCTCGGCCGGGACGCCGAGCTGCGTGGCGATCGTCTGTGCGGCCTGTTCCTCGCCTGCCGTCGTGCCGTAGTACACCGCGGTCTGCGCGAACTGGGCTTCGCTGAAGTTGCCCGTCTCGGCGACGTTCCACCCCTCGGCGGTCAGCGTGCTCGCGGTACCGGCCGCCAGGCCGGAGACGTTGGAGTTGTTGAGTACCCGCACTTCGACGTCGGCGGGGGCACCCGAGGTGGTGGTGGCTGCAGAACCGGTCGACGCGTCGGCGGCCGGTGCCTGCGCTGCAGGGGCCTGCGCGGTCGGGGCGACTGCGGCCGGTGCACTCGTCGTCTCGGCGGCGGGCTCGGCGGCCGCCTCGTCGGAATCGGAACCCGTCAGCGACAACGCGCCGATCGCTGCGAACAGAATCGCGAGCGAGATCAACACCATGGCCAGGGCACGGAGAGGTGGCCCGGTCTGCTCCGGGTTCGGGCTGCTCACGTACTCGACCCTATCCGACCGTCGACGGCGACTCGGCACACGGAACGCAAGGACCTGCTCAGACGTCGAAACCCAGCCGACGCGCCGCACGCGCCTTCTGTCGGCTCGCACGCAACCGACGCAGGCGCTTGACCAACATCGGATCCGCAGCGAGTGCCTCGGGACGATCGACCAACGCGTTCAGAATCTGGTAGTAGCGGGTTGCCGACATGGAGAAGAGTTCCTTGATGGCCTCTTCCTTGGCACCGGCGTACTTCCACCACTGCCGTTCGAAGGACAGGATGTCGTGCTCTCGTCGACTCAGTCCGTCCGCACCGACCTCGTTCGGATCCTGAGAGCCGTCCGAACTTCCCGGTTGCTGAGACTGGTTCGAGTCACGCGCTGCTGCGCCGTCCATCCCACTCCTCGACTTCTCGACTCCCCAGGGTCTGCAGGATCACCTACCCCGAGAAATCTGCTTCCCCCAGCACTGCCGGTACCCGTAGGAGCACCGACCGAATTACACAGTTGTACTTCGGGAATCATTCAACCATGCTCGACGCCTCGAGCACGGCTCCCGCGAGGTACCGGCGCGTGGCGTGTTCCCCGCACCCGGCCACACGCACCAGGCCCTTGGGCCGTTCCGCAGGCTCCACTCCCGGCCCCCTTGGGTCGTTCCGCAGGCTCCACTCCCGGCCCCCTTGGGCCGTTCCGCAGGCTCCACTCCCGGCCCCCTTGGGTCGTTCCGCAGGCTCCACTCCCGGCCCACTATCCTTGTCGACCATGGCAATTCTTCCCATCCGGATCGTCGGCGATCCGGTGCTGCACACCGCAACCGCTCCCGTCACCGAGTCACCCGCCGAGCTGGCCGAGCTGATCGCCGACATGTACGAGACGTTGGCCGCCGCGAACGGCGTCGGCCTCGCCGCGAATCAGGTCGGAGTCGGTAAGCGCCTGTTCATCTACGACTGCCCCGATCAAGGCGAGGACGGCAAGATCTTCCGTCGCCGCGGCGAGGTCGTCAACCCGGTGCTCGAGACGTCGGAAATTCCGGAGACGATGCCCGACCCGGACGACGACGACGAGGGCTGCCTCTCCGTCCCCGGCGAGCAACACCCCACCGGGCGCGCCGAGTGGGCCCGAGTGACCGGTACCGACGCCAAGGGCGATCCCGTCGACATCGAGGGCCACGGCTTCTTCGCCCGGATGCTCCAGCACGAGGTGGGTCACCTCGACGGCTTCCTCTACACCGACGTGCTCATCGGGCGACATGCGCGGGCCGCGAAGAAGGCCATCAAGCGCGCCGGGTGGGGCGTGCCGGGGCTGAGCTGGACGCCCGGCACCGTCGACGACCCGTTCGGGCACGACGACGAGGACGAGGACTGACCGTCCCGGTGGGTACACGGGTGATGCTGCGCTACCGGCTGCCACCCGGCCACACCCACCCGATGACGGACGTGATCGGCGAACTGGTGGCCATCGACGCCGGTGCGGTCTCTGTGCGCGGCAGAGACGGCGCGCTGGTACAGGTCGCCGCCGAACGAGTCGTGGCGTTGAAACCCTTGGGCCCCAAGCCGATTCGAACGTCGGAGATCCGCTCGCTCGAGGCCGCTGCCGCCGACGGTTGGCCGGGCGTCGAGCGGGAATGGATCGACGGTTGGCAACTGCGGTTCGGTCACGGGTTCACCGGACGCGCCAACTCGGCGGCACCGCTCGAGCCGGGAGCGTCGATGACGGCCGAGACTCTGGCGGAGATCGTCGACCGATACGCCGCTCGCGGACTACCGCCGACGCTGTCGCTCCCCGACCGTCTCGGCAGCGCCCCGGCCGGCTGGTTGACCTACAACGAGAGCGCCGTCATGGCTGCGGACATCTCGAATCTCGCTCTACGCGATGGTGATTCGGCCATCGCCGTGACCGAGGAGCCGACGGCCGAGTGGTTGACTTCCCTCCACTACCAGGGCGGCAAGGCACCCGCGGGCGCAGCGGAGGTGGCCGCCGCAGTCCGGGGAGGAACCCTCGGTTTCGGCATGATCGGCGCTCGCTCGTCGTCGGCAGCCGTCGGTCGCGCGGCCGTCACCACCGCCCCGGACGGTCGTTGCTGGGTGGGACTGACCTCGCTCTGGGTCTCCCCGGATCATCGACGCAACGGCCTCGGCGCCCTGATGTGCGGCGAGTTGGTGCGATGGGGACGCGAGCACGGCGCGACACACGCGTACCTGCAAGTGGCCGTGGACAACACCCACGCCGTCGGCCTCTATCGAGATCTCGGTTTCGTCGACCACCACCACTATCGCTACGCCCGGCCCGAGAACGCGATCGGTCCGAACCCTGTCGGAGGCGTTCGATAGGGTTCCTTCCCGTGCGCTTGGCTACTTGGAATGTGAACTCCGTCCGCTCTCGTCAGGATCGAATCGTCGATTGGCTGCAGCGATCCGATGTCGATGTCCTGGCGATGCAGGAAACCAAGTGCAAGGACGCGCAGTTTCCGTACGAGCGGTTCACCGACATCGGGTACGAGGTCGCCCACGTCGGGCTGAGCCAGTGGAACGGCGTCGCGATCGCGTCTCGCGTCGGATTGGACGACGTGCAGGTCGGGTTCGAGGATCAGCCCGGGTTCAGCAAGGATCCCGAGGTCGATCCCGCTCAGGAGGCCCGCGCCATCGGCGCCACGTGCGCCGGGGTCCGCGTCTGGAGCCTGTACGTGCCGAACGGCCGCGAACTCGCAGATCCGCACTACACCTACAAGCTCGAGTGGCTCGCAGCACTGAAGGCCGACGCACAGGCGTGGGTGGCGGCGGATCCGCAGGCGCAGATCGCGCTCGTGGGCGACTGGAACATCGCGCCCACCGACGACGACGTCTGGGATCCCGCACTGTTCGAGGGCAAGACCCACACCTCGCAGCCCGAGCGTGATGCCTTCACCGCGTTCGGCGACGCCGGCTTCACCGAGGTGACGCGGCAGTTCACCCCCGAGCCCAGGACGTACACCTACTGGGACTACACGCAGTTGCGGTTCCCGAAGAAGCAGGGCCTGCGTATCGACATGGCGTTGACCTCACCTGCCCTGGCGGCTCGGGTGACCGGTGCGTCCATCGACCGCGAGGAGCGCAAGGGCAAGGGAGCCAGCGATCACGCTCCGGTGATCGTGGAGATCGGCTGAGCGGTCACTCGACGACGAGGTCCATGAACTCCTCGTGCTGCGCCAGGTATCGCCGGACGTAGGTGCAGATCGGCACGATGCGCCACTGCCGATCACGAGCGGTGTTCAGCGACGCCCTCACCAGCACGCCCGCCCACCCGCGGTCGCCGTACTCCTCCTTGACGACGGTGTGCATGAGCGCGACGACCGGGCCGACGCCGCCGTCGTCGCCCTCACCGAAGCGATACCCGAGAATGCCGACGAGTTCGTCGTCGACGAAAAGATCGAACCTGTTGTGATCGACGTCGTCCTCGATGCGAACGACGGGACGGTCGACCGGAGCGGGCCCATGGACCCGTCGTGGAAGTATGTGACTCATGTCACTCATGAGACCAGTGTTGTCCATGTGACGCGGGGAGAGTGCACCGATCGTCGCCGAGTCGTGCCCTTAATGTGACCGGGCGACGCTTGCAGGAAACAGAGGTCAGAGCGCGACGAGCATGTCGTTGTACTCCGGATTGGCCGCGGCGAAACGCTGCACATAGGTGCAGACCGGCTTGACCTTCCAGCCGTAGGACCGAGCACTGTCGAGTGCGCGCCGCACCAGAATGCCGGCCAGACCCTGATGACCGAAATCCTCGGTGACGACCGTGTGCATGAAGGACACGACATGAGTTCGCGTCGCACGCTTGCCGTTTCCCTCGACCTCGTAGAAGCCGACGATCCCGACGAGATCGCCGTTCAATCGAAGCTCGAACCGGTTCTGATCCTTGTTGATCGAGACATCAGCGCTAGGAGAACTTGCAAGCATGGGACGCCTCCTTCGCTGTGTGTGGAGTGGTGAACGAATGAAATCTTTTGTGACGTGCACCACTATTAAACATGCGCACGGTGGGTCTGTCACCTTTTCTACCAACAAACCTTCGGATGCGTAGGTTCGTCCGCCGAACCCGACTCGAATGCTGGTACGGATCATAAGTGACCCTGTTCGGCGTTGTGATACAACAACATTCAAGGCCCGCTCATGTTTTCGCCACGTACTCGGCATTCCGTTTCACCGGCAGCGACCCCCGTCTCCGCGCACGCCGGTACTGTCTTCTCTCGTGAAGTTCCTACCGCTCACGCCCAACGGCGAGACTCCTGTCCGCGCGCTGACCATCGCCGGAACCGACTCCGGTGGCGGTGCCGGAATCCAGGCGGACAGCCGAACGATGGCCCTGCTGGGCGTCCACGCCTGCGTTGCTGTCGCTGCGGTCACGGTCCAGAACACCGTCGGCGTGACGGGCTTCCACGAGATTCCGCCGGACGTCGTCGCAGCGCAGGTTCGCTCCGTCGTCTCCGACATCGGCGTCGGCGCAGCGAAGACCGGAATGTTGGCCTCCACCGCGATCATCGAAGCGGTCACGGCCGTCTGCACCGAGGTGGGCATCGGCCGAGATCAGCCGGTTCCCCTGGTCGTGGATCCGGTGTGCGCGTCGATGCACGGGGATCCGCTACTGCACGCCGAAGCCCTCGACGCCATCCGGCACACCCTGTTTCCCATCGCCTCGCTGGTGACCCCCAACCTCGACGAGGTTCGGCTCATCACTGGCATCGACGTCATCGACGACTCCAGCGCGCACCGCGCCGCCGAGGCCCTGCACGGATTGGGCGCGCAGTGGGCCCTGGTCAAGGGCGGTCACCTTCGGACGTCCACACACAGCACCGATCTGCTGTTCGACGGCGACACCTTCCTCGAATTCACCAGCGAACGCATCGACACCGGCAACGACCACGGCGGTGGCGACACCCTCGCCGCATCGATCGCCTCGGCCCTGGCGAACGGCTACTCCATGCCCGACGCGGTGGCGTTCGGCAAGGAGTGGGTCACTCGCTGTCTGGCCGCGTCCTACGACCTGGGCGCGGGCCACGGACCGGTGTCACCGCTGTGGCGACTGCACGAGTCGGAGGATGCGTAGGTCGTCGGGTGCGCCCTTGATCTTCGGAGCGAAGAAGCTGCGGCGATAGGGCTTGGACACCACGTGCAAGGCGTCGAGCACCTCCGGCGGGACCCCCTCGAGGGCCGCCGCGGAGATCATGATGTTGCCGTTGCCGCCGGTCTGCATCACCCGGGCGGCGACGGTGACGTCGACGCCCAGCCAGTCCGATCCCACCTGACGCGGGCTGCCGGTGTGGATGCCGACGCGCATCGTCGGGGTGTAACCGTCGACGTCGACACCCTTCAGTGCCTCGCGGGCCGCGAAGACCGCGTCGACTGCTTTGCCCGCATCGGCGAACACCGCCATGATGCCGTCGCCCAGTCTCTTGACGACGTGGCCGCCGCGGAACACGACCTCGGGTTCGACCGCTTTGGAGACCTTGCGGAGCAGCGTCAGGGTGGCGGTGTCGCCGGCGCGCAGCGACCACGACGAGAACCCGACGAGGTCGGTGAAGACGATGGTGACGTCCTGTTCGCCGCGCCCCCGGCCCGTCCTCTCGAGGATCGCCTGCCACACCTGCAAGGCACCGAGGCCGACTTCACGGGATGCGCCCGGCTCGTCGTCGAGTCCGTTGGCAACCAGAAAGCGATCGGCGACGCGGGCAACGGCCAAGGCTCGCCCCGGCCCGTCGATCGACAGGGGATCACCGAACGTGGGGTCGCCGGGTAGTGCGCGACGCACACGTCGTACCGCCCCGACCACCTTGGGCGCTCGGTTGGTGGTGCGAACCCACTCCACCACCGAGTCCACGACTGCGTTCACAGCATCGAGCGTAACTCACAGTTACACATACTCGCCCTTATCCTTCGGCGCGCGCGGCCTCGCGCTCGGCACCCACCGGAACCCCGTTGGGGCCCTCCACCGACTGCGCGTAGACGCCGATGCCGTAGGCCACTGCCGCACCGTTCTTCGCCAGTGCGGCGCGGTCGACGTTCGCCAGGGTGTCCTGGTCGGTGTGGTAGTTCTCGTCGAAGGTCTGATCGGCGGTGCCGCCCCACTTCTCGGCCTGCGCGGCGGTCTTGTTCTCGTCCGCTCCGCTGAACACACCACCGGCGGGGATACCCACCTCGATGAACGGGCCGTAGTCCGAGCGACCGTCGAAATCGGTACCGTCGACGGCTACGTCCTCGGCTGCCAGGTGCTCGACGAAAGTGCGCTCGATGGCGTCGGATCCGGCCGGGCCTGCGGGCTCACCCACCTGGTCGGAGTCGTCTCCGTCGTAGGCGAGGTAGCCGGCGTTGTGCGAGCCGATCATGTCGAAGTTCAGGTACAGCGCGATGTTCTGCTTGTCCTCGTCGGACAGGCCTTCGACGTACTTGGTGGAACCGACGAGTCCGTTCTCCTCGGCACCCCAGAACGCGAAACGCACCGCGTTGGTGACCTCGGGTGCACTGCCCATCTGCAGTGCGGTCTCGAGTACTGCCGCCGTGCCGGTTCCGTTGTCGTTGATGCCGGGGCCCTCGGGAACGCTGTCGAGATGCGCACCGGTGACCACCACGTTCTCGGTGGAACCGGTGGTGGTCTGCGCAATGATGTTGCGACTGGTGGTCGTTTCGGTTTCGGTGACGAGTGTCAGCGTCACCTCGGGTGCGGCCAGAACGGCCGCACCGTCCTCCTGGCTGACGCCGCCGGTCGGAATCCGGGCAGTGTCGGCGTCGCCGAGGGTGCCCGAATCGAGCGGCCCGGGTTCGTTGTTGACGATGATCGCGGCGGCCGCTCCCAGTTCTGCGGCAACGGTCTGCTTCACACCGAAGGCGCACACTCCTCGCGGCACGACCGCGACGGCTCCGGCCAGGTCGAGGCCGGTGTAATCGGTCGCCTCACAGCCGTCTGCACCGGCGGGAGCGCCGACGACGCGTGCGGTGATTCCCTCGGCGGTGGTGGTGGGCGAGTAACTGAGCGCGAACACCGGGATCTCCGTGCCCGCAAGCGACAGAGTTTGGGTCTGCGCCTCGAAGGTCTCGAATTCGAATTCCGGGGTGGTGACCTCGAACCCGGCCGATTCGAGTTGCGAGACAACATAATCGACACTCGCGTCATAACCGGCGGTGCCGGCAGCGCGATTTCCGTCGTTCTCGGCGGCGATGGCTTCCAATTGTTCGAGGTGCCCCACCAACGCGTCCTCGGTGACCGCGGCAGAGAGCCCCGGCCCGTCGGGTGTCGCGAAAACTCTGGCCGGTTCCTCGTCCGAGGTGGACGAGCAACCGGCCAGAATCAAGACAGTGACAGCGCTACCTGCAAGTAGGGAAATCCGCATAGCGGACACCCTACCGGCGAGCGGCGTCAGGCGTCCCGACGATTGACGACGAACACTGCCGCTCCGAAGATCACCGCGGTGAAGGCGACGAAGTAGATCAATCCGCCGATCGGACCCCAGTGGAAGTCGACACCGCCGCTGGATCCGAGGAAGTGATTGGCGTTGAGGAAGGGCAGGAACGGCTGGATCTTCTCGCCGACCGTCGGAATCACCCCGACGAGGTTCTCGATGAGCAGTGGCCACAGAAGCAGGATGGCGATTGCTCCGGCGGACTGCCGCATGAGAGCGCCGACGCCGATGGCCAGAACGACCTGGACGAACGCCAGGATGGCGGTCCCGTACAGGACGCGCCAGGTTCCATCGATGTCGAAGCCGAGCAGCGCACCTGCCTGCTCACCGGCGAGCGCCTTGGCGAGGTAGAGCCCGATGACGGCGAGCACGAACGACAGGATCGCACCGTAGACACCGACCAGCAGGGCCTTGGCCGCCAGTACCGATCCTCGGTTGGTCACGGCCTGGAACGTGGTTCGGATCAGACCGAACCGGTATTCGCTGGTCACGGTCAACGCGGCCAGGATCATCAAGACCATCGAACCGAAGGTTCCGACGCCGAGTCCTACGACGTCGGCTGCCGTCGTGGGCGGAATGCCCTCGGGCGCATCGGTTTCGGTGGCCAACTGAGCGGCCCAGCCCAGTATCGACGCGAATCCGAGACCGAGCACCACGATGATCGCGCTGCACCACCACGGCGATTTGGTCGAGGTGAACTTGATTCTTTCTGCTGCCAGTACGCCCATCAGAGTGAACCGCCCATCGCTTGCTGAGTGTTGGGGTTTTCGGCTCCCGCGCCGTGGTATTGCACTGTGTCTCCGGTGAGTTTCATGAAGGCTTCCTCGAGCGATCCTCGTTGAGAGGCCAACTCGTGCAAAGTGATTCCGGCTCGACCGGCGATGTCGCCGATCGTGTCGGTCGTGGAGTTCAGCACCACGAGCGAGGGCTGAAGTTCATCGGTCTTGTCCGGCTCGCGCACGGTGAGACCGGCCGTCGTCAACGCCTGACGCAGACCGTCGAGCTGCGGGCTGCGCACGCGCACCGATGCTTCGGAAGCGTGGTCGATGAATTCCTGCACCGAGGAATCCGAGATCAGCTTGCCGCGTCCGATGACGATGAGATGCTCCGCCGTCTGAGCCATCTCCGAGAGGAGGTGGCTCGAGACCAGCACCGTGCGCCCCTCGGCTGCCAAGCGCTGCATGAACTTTCGTATCCAGACGATGCCCTCGGGATCGAGTCCGTTGACCGGCTCGTCGAACAGCAACACCTTGGGGTCGCCCAGCAAAGCGCCGGCGAGTCCCAGCCGCTGCGACATACCGAGCGAGAAGCCACCGGCATTCTTCTTGGCGACCTCGGACAGGCCCACCAGACGCAGCACCTCGTCGACTCGCGACTTGGGGATGCCGTTGGAGGCAGCCATCCACTCGAGGTGTGCACGAGCCGATCGGTTGGGGTGCACCCACTTGGCGTCGAGCAGGGCGCCGACGGTACGCAGTGGTTGCTTCAGGTGGCTGTAGCTCTTGCCCTCGATGGTCGCCGTGCCCGAGGTGGGTCGGTCGAGCCCGAGGATCATCCGCATGGTGGTCGACTTGCCTGCGCCGTTGGGGCCGAGGAAGCCGGTCACGATGCCGGGTTTGATGGTGAAGGTGAGGTTGTCGACCGCCGTCACCGCGCCGTATTGCTTGGTCAGTCCTGTCACTTCGATCATGGGTACAACTGTCCCCCATCGACAGCGTCCGCACATCGACCCACAGTCGACTCTTCCATCATCCTTTCGGATGACACACACCCTGAGACAGTCGGTCACATGGGCGGCGTGGGGTCACACGGGCGCGGCCGCAAATGCGCGCGCGTTTGCCAGATGCGCGCGGAATCGCCTCGCATTCGCCACAATTCTGCGCGCGTTTCACAAATGCGCGCGCGTTTGCCGGATGCGCAGCACCACAGGCAAGGCAGCCGGTCACATGGGCGAGCTGGCCTGCGCCCAGAATCGTTTCGGAATTCGGCCGGCGTGCCGGGCCTGGTACCCCGCGGCAACAGCATGACGCATCGCCGACGCCATCAGCGCCGGATCCTTTGCCCTGGTCACCGCGGTCGCGAGCAGCACCGCATCGCAGCCGAGTTCCATCGCGAGGGTGGCGTCGCTGGCGGTGCCGATGCCCGCGTCGAGGATCACCGGAACCGAGGCGGCGTCGACGATCATCTCGATGTTGTGGGGGTTGGAGATGCCGAGCCCGGTGCCGATGGGCGAGCCGAGCGGCATGACGGCCACGCAGCCGATGTCCTCGAGTCGCTTCGCCAGTACCGGGTCGTCGGTGGTGTACGGCAGCACCTGGAAGCCGTCGTCCACGAGTTGTTCTGCGGCCTTGACCAATTCGATGGCGTCGGGCAGCAGGGTTCGCTCGTCGGCGATCACTTCGAGTTTGACCCAGTCGGTCTCGAGCGCCTCGCGGGCCAGTTGCGCGGTGAGCACGGCTTCGGCCGAGCCGCGGCAGCCCGCGGTGTTCGGCAGCGGCGCGATGTTCAATCGGCGCAGCAGATCCAGCACTCCCGTCCCACCTGCGGCGTCGACGCGGCGCATCGCGACGGTGGTCAATTCGGTTCCCGACGCGACGAGGGCCTCCTCGAGTACCGCGAGATTGGCCGCTCCCCCGGTGCCGGTGATGAGGCGGGAGGTGAAGGTGCGACCGGCGATGACCAGACCTGTCGTGACCTCAACCACCCTGAACCGCCGTGAGGACGTCGATGGTCCAACCCTTTTCGACGCTGGTGGTGTCCCAGCGACTCTTGGGCAGCACCGCTCCGTCGACGGCGACGGCGATGCCCTTCTCGGGCAGCCCCAGGAATTCGAGCAGCCGACGCATGGTCATGTCCTCGGTGAGCAGGTGGTCTTCACCGTTGACGGTGATACCGATCGCGACCTGTGTCATGGTGTCCTCTCTATGTGCGAAAAGCGTTCGGGTGTGGCGGCTTTCGCGTCCGGTAGCGCCTCGCCGGAGATGAGTGCGGCGACTGCGTCGGCGGTGATGGGCGCGAGCAGGATGCCGTTGCGGCCGTGGCCGGTGGCAACGATCACCTGGGGAGACAGCCTGCCGATGATCGGCAGTCCGTCCGGGCTCATGGGCCGCAGTCCGGCAGCGGTTTCGTACAGTTCGTATTCGCCGATGCTCGGCATGAGCCGTTCGGCGTCGGCGATGAGGTCTCGTACCCCGGCGACGGTGACCTGAGTGTCCTGGCCGGATTCGTATTGGGTTGCGCCGACGACCAATCCGTCGCCGCGCGGTACCAGGTAGATCGCGCGCCCGTGCACGGTTCCGCGAACGGTCCGGTTCGGCGGCGGCGCGGCACTCGGTCGACGACGCAGCCGCAGGATTTCGCCCTTGACCGGTCGGACCGGAAGGGTGGGCCACAATGCCGCCGACTGCGCCCCGGCGGCCAGGACCACCTGATCGGCGTCGGGAATGGTGTCGACCGACTCCGTGGAGAACTCCACTCCCGCATCCAGGCATCCCTGCTCGAGTGCGGCGATCAGCACCCGATTGTCCACCGACAACTCGGTCGGAGCCAGCAGGCCGAGTCGAATGTTCTGTGCCAGAGCAGGTTCGAGCTCGCGCAGCTGCACCCGTCCCAGAATCTCGAGCTCGTGCCCCTGTTCGCCGACCCATTCGGCGATGGTTCGTAGATCAGCGGCATCGGCGGAGTCGAGGGCAACCGTCACCGATCCCGCTGCGGAGAACACCGAGGGGCCGGGGAGGCGTCGGGCAAATTCCGGCCACCGCGCCAACGACGCAGCGCCCAGGTGCAGCAGTTCGTGTTCGCCGGGCCAGCCCTCGGACAACGGTGCCAGCATTCCGCCCGCGACCCAGGATGCGCCCTTGCCCAGAGCGGGATCGTGAACGACGACCCGGTGACCGTCCCGGCTCAGGCGCAGCGCCGTCGACAGCCCGATGACGCCTCCGCCGATAACGACGATGTGCACGCGATTCACGTCCTCACTCCCTGCGCCCGCATGATCGGGTTCAGGTATTGACGGTAAGGGCGGCGAACCCACTCTCAGCCCCACGATCCTCGGGACTCCCGCGATATCTCGGCCACTCCGTCGTCGGTGGCGGCCACCATGAGAATACAGTTCGCTTTGTGCATCCATCTCAGACCGCCCGCAACCAGACTCCCCGTGAGCGTCTTGCGTCCGCTCGCCTGTACCTGTGTACCGATGCCAGGCGCGACAAGGGCGACCTCGCGCAGTTCGCCGAGGCCGCGTTGTCCGGTGGCGTCGACATCATCCAGCTGCGCGACAAGAACTCCGCCGGCGAGCGCGAGTTCGGTCCCCTCGAAGCCAAGGACGAGCTCGCTGCGCTGGCGATTCTGCTCGCTGCCACCAAGCGGCACGGTGCGCTGCTCGCGGTCAACGATCGCGCGGATCTGGCGTTGGCCTCGGGCGCGGACGTACTGCATCTCGGCCAGGGCGATCTGCCGGTGCACTACGCGCGGCAGATTCTGGGACCGGACGTGGTGATCGGGCGCTCGACGCAGAACCGCGCTCAGTCCTCGCTCGCCGCGATCGAGGACGGCGTCGACTACTTCGCCGTCGGGCCGGTGTGGCCGACACCCACCAAGCCCAATCGCAAGGCCGCGGGGCTCGAGACTCTGCGAGCGACGGCGGACTCGCTCCCGGAGCGGCCGTGGTTCGCCATCGGCGGCGTCGACGCGACCAACGTCGATCAGGTCAGGGCAGCAGGTGCCGATCGCATCGTCGTGGTCCGCGCCATCACCGAGGCCAGGGACCCGCAGGCGGCCGCCCGTTCACTGGTGCAGGCGCTTCAGCCCTAGAACCCTGGAGCCCTAGAGCCCTAGAGCCACGACAAAACCGTGGACGGCGTCAGGACCTGCACCGAGGTGGGCAGCCGATTCTGCAGTCCGCGATCGGCGGTGACCAGCGCCGTCAGGTCCCCATCGAGGTCGGCCTGCTCGGCCAGGGTGTCGTCGCCACTGCCGTCGGCGAGAATCGTCCGGGTCCGCGGGTCGTCGACGACCGCGTCCCTGGCCTGGCCTTCGAGGACGGCTTCGATGCGGGTGAGCCAGCCGTACTGACCGCTGGGCAGTTCGACGGTGCGCGGCAGCGTCTCGGCGAGCGAGGTCAGCAGTGCGCCGGTGGATCCGGCACGGTCCTTCCACCATCCGTTCGGTCGCGAGCCCAGCACGTTGGCGGTATCGAGCAGCACTCGAAGCGGCACGGTGCGCAGCGACGGCCAGCTGGACGCGAAACCCGGGTGCAGCGGGAGTTCGTCGACGATCGACTCCGGCACCCAGCGCAGCTCGGTGCTCTCCCCGTTGGGCACGGTGGTCAACGGATGATCGGTATCGGCGACGACGGTGGTGTAAGACCAGCCGCTCTCGACGCTCGCGGTGACGCGCTCGCTGCGCACACTGACCTGTTCGGCCGAGATACCGGCTTCTTCGTGGGCCTCACGCACCGCCGCGTGCGCGGTGCTCTCGTGGGAATCGCGGGCTCCGCCCGGTAGCGCCCAGGTTCCGCCCTGGTGACTCCACAGGGCACGGTGCTGGAGCAGCACCACCGGTTCGCCGGCGTTCGACGGTGCACGCAGCAACAGTCCGGCGGCACCGTGCTTTCCCCAGTGCCGAGTGCCGTTCTCGCCGATCACCCAGCCGTCCCCGTCACCACGCATGCTCACCACCCTAGGTGAATCACCTGCCTGTAGTGGCTGCAGTACCGTCCGCCTACTTATATGCTCGGGTGCGTGATCGCGGCCGGTATTACCCCCTCCGCTGCCGTCCCCCCGACAACGGCTACGCACGTCGGTGTCGCTGCAGGCAAGCCACCGGTTCGATACACGATGCGTTCGACGCCTGCGCGGTTGGTCGCGATGGGAACCGCGCTGGTGGTGCTCGCGTTGACGGTCGGAAATCTCGCGTCAACGGCAGTGACCGATCGAGTCGACACCCTGGGCACCCTGTTGGTGCGCACCGAGCCGTTCGCGAACTCGGCACAGAATCTGTATGGGGCGCTGTCGGTGGCCGACGCGGCTGCGGCCACCGCGTTCATCGCCGGCGGTCTCGAGCCGCCCGAGGTGCGCGAGCGCTACTCGCAGGCGCTCGGCGAGGCGTCGTCCGAGCTGATCGCGGCCTCGGCCGGGGTGACCGAGAACGACGCGGCCACCAGCGCGGTGCTCACCCAGATCGCCGCCGGGTTGCCGGTGTACAGCGGCCTGGTCGAGACGGCGCGAGCCAACAACCGCAGCGGAAATCCGGTGGGCGCGGCGTACCTCGGCGAGGCGTCGACGATGATGCAGACGAGCCTGCTGCCGCTGGCCGAGAAGTTGTACACCGAGCAGGCGTCGCGGGTGTCGGCCGATCAGGAACGGTTCACCAGTCCTCCACTGTTCGCGATCGGCTCGCTGGTGTTCCTGTTGCTGATGACCGGCCTGGCCCAGTGGTACCTGTCGCGGACCACTCGCCGGACGTTGAACGTCGGATTCCTCACTGCCACAGTCGCTGTCGCCGGGCTGCTCGGCTGGATGCTGGTGGTGGGACTGGTTTCCTCGATCGCCACCGATCGCGCGATCGACCGCGGAGTGTCTCCGCTGAAGTCCTACACGACGGGTTTCATTCTGGCGCAACAGGCCAGAGCAGACGAGACACTCGACCTCGCCCGCCGCGGCGGCGGTCAGGATTACGGAGAATCGTTCGACGCCAACGTCTCTCGACTCACCGAGATGTTCCAGGGCGACACCGCGGTGATCGATGCACTGAACACGTGGTCGGTCTCGCACTCGAGGATCGATTCCGCACTCGAGGTCGGCGATTTCAACGGCGCGGTCTCCATTGCCACCGGCACCGGCGAGTCCGATTCGGCGGCCGCGTTCACCGCGCTGGACAGTGTCCTGGTCGACGGAATCGAGAATGCGCGAAGCGAACTGCGGTCCAACATCGACCGATCGGTGTGGGTGCTGTCCGGACTGCCGGACGGCGCGTACGTGCTCACCGTCTTCGCATCGGTCGCCTTCGGTGTCGGCCTGTTCCCGAGGCTGCGGGAGTACCTGTGAAACGTCTACTCGCCGTCGGCATCCTGGTCACCGCCCTGTTGGTCGGCTGTTCGCCGCCGGAGAACTCTGCGCCGCAGGTCGACACGACATTCACCGAACCGCCACTACCGGAAGGCGCGTCCGTCGCCGCTCGCCCCACCGAGAGCCCCGCCGACGACGAGTGCGCCCGCCCCACCGCCAGCCTGCGACCACTGCCGACAGGCACCGATGCTCCGCCACCGCCACAACCGACCATCGACGCACTGCGCGCCAAGGGCCGGTTGGTTGTCGGGTTGGACACGGGCAGCAACCTTTTCAGCTTCCGCGATCCGATGACCGGTCAACTGGTCGGGTTCGATGTCGACATCGCGCGGGAAGTCTCACGAGATCTGTTCGGCGATCCGAACCGGTTGGACTTTCGCATCCTCACCTCCGCACAGCGGCTCGAAGCTCTGCAGGATTCTTCGGTGGACATGGTGGTCAAGACGATGACCATCACGTGCGCTCGCCGCAAGGACGTCCAGTTCTCCACCGTGTACTTCCAAGCGCAGCACCGTGTTCTGGTGGTGCAGGGTTCGGGCATCCGCGGAGTCGAGGACCTGGCGAACAAGCGAGTGTGCGCCGTGGAGGGCACCACCTCGCTGCGACGCCTCCAACGCGTCCAGCCTGCCGCGACCGTGGTGACGGTACCGATGTGGTCGGATTGTCTTGTGGTGCTGCAGCAACGGCAGGTCGACGCCATCAGCACCGACGACGCGATCCTGGCCGGTCTCGCAGCACAGGATCCGTACCTCGAGATCGTCGGTGACAGCCTGAGCCCGGAGCCGTACGGGGTGGGAATCAACAAGGACAACGAGGATCTGGTCCGCTTCGTCAACGGCACGTTGGCACGCATTCGCTCCGACGGCACGTGGAACCGCATCTACAACCGGTGGCTGACCGTGCTCGGCCCCTCCCCCGGTCCGCCCAGCGCGACGTACAGCGATTAGGGACGCCGACATGGACGACGACGAACAGCAGCAGACGGCCCCGGCGGAGCGAACGCAGGCGGTCTCGCGCACCGACGACAGCGAGCGCACCCGGGCTGTGTCGAGAACACCGGCCGGATCGAACACGGACGGCGTCTCGGGAACGGACGGCATCGAGCGCACCCAGGCCGTCTCACGGTCACCGGTCGACGATCGGACCCCGACATCCGCTCCGTCACACCCTGCTTCCACCCGCTCCAAGACGGGTCGGTCGAGATCCGGTCGATCGCGCAGCACCGGCATTCGGCGGCGACTCGGCGGCGGTCTGGTGGATGTGCCACGCGTCGAACCGATCGATCCTGCCACCGCAGTGATGTCGGATCCGTCGGTGCCGCAGCACAAACGGTTCTGCTGGAAGTGCAATGCCAAGGTCGGCCGCAGTGAACCGGGCGGTCCCGACGTGGAGATGGGCATCTGCCCGCACTGCGGCGCAACGTTCGACTTCACGCCGTTGCTGGAACCGGGCGATCGCGTGGTCGGTCAATACGACGTGCAGGGCTGCATCGCGCACGGCGGACTCGGCTGGATCTACCTCGCCATCGACCGCAACGTCAGCGACCGCTGGGTGGTACTCAAGGGACTGCTGCACTTCGGTGACGAAGAGGCACACGCCGTCGCGGTCGCCGAGCGGCAATTCCTCGCCGAGGTCGCCCATCCCGGTGTGGTCAAGATCTACAACTTCGTCGAGCAACCCCGCAGCGACGGCTCGACCGTCGGCTTCATCGTCATGGAATACGTCGGCGGCCGCTCACTGCGCGACATCCTCACCGCGTGCGGTGACGGCACCCGGCTGCCCGTCGAACAGGCACTCGCCTACGTCCTCGAAGTGCTTCCGGCACTTGGCTACCTGCATTCGATCGGACTTGTCTACAACGACCTCAAGCCGGAAAACATCATGGTCTCCGACGACCAGATCAAACTCATCGACCTCGGTGCGGTCGCAGGTATCGAGGACTACGGCTACCTGTACGGCACGGTGGGCTACCAGGCACCGGAGATCGTCAAGACGGGACCGACGGTGGCGTCGGACATCTTCACGGTCGGCCGCACGCTCGCGGTGTTGACGCTGAACATGCCGTCGAAGAACGGCAAGTACCTCGACGGCCTGCCTTCGGCCGAGGAATCCGAAGTACTGCAACAGTTTCCGTCGCTGCACCGGCTGTTGCTGCGCGCGACGCACGAGGACCCCACTCGGCGATTCCGATCCGCGGACGAATTCGCCGGGCAGGCCACCGGCGTGTTGCGCGAGATCCTGGCCATCAGAACAGGCGTCGAGCGGCCGGGACTGTCGACGGTATTCAGCCCGCCGCGTACCACTTTCGGCACCGAGCATTCGGTGGGACGCACCGACACCTACGTGGACGGTACGGTACGCCACGAACGAATGACCGCAGCCGAAGTGGTTGCTGCGCTTCCGGTTCCGTTGGTGGACCCCAACGACCCGAGCGCCCCGCTGCTGGCGGCCGCCGTGCACGTCGAACCTCGACAGACCCTGGACTCGCTGCAGCACGCCAAACGCAACGGCATCGAACGCGTCACCTCGGGAGCCGAATCGAGCCGTTCCGGGGGCTCCTCCAGTCCCGTGGAACTGAGTCTCGAGATCACTCTCGCCGAGGTCAAAGCCCATCTGGATCTCGGGAACGTCGTCGAAGCAACCGACATTCTGGCCAAGGTGCAGTCGACCGACCACACCGCGGACCCGTGGCGAGTGCAGTGGTACGCGGGACTGATCGCACTGCTGCATCACGAATACGATTCTGCGTTCACCGATTTCGACAACGTGCTCGGCGCGATGCCCGGTGAACTCGCACCCAAGCTCGCACTCGGAGCCACCTCCGAACTGCTCGGGCATGTGGCCGCAGGCAACGGCGAGGAAGCCGAGAAGTGGCGCGCCCGCGCCGAGGGTCTGTACCGCGCGGTGTGGCGAACCAATCGTGGCATCGTCAGCTCGGCATTCGGCCTGGCCAGGCAGTTGCAGCGCCGCGGCGATCAGACCGGGGCCATCGCCGCGCTGGATCAGGTGCCGATCAGTTCGCGGCACTACTCCATGGCCCGCATGACGAGTGTGTTGACGTTGCTGATGGACCGCTCGCGAGCCGAGCTGTCCGAGTCCGATTTCCGTTCTGCTGCCCGGCGAGTGGCGTTGCTACCCAAGGCCGAGAGCCGGGCGCTGCAGATGCGGACGCTGGTGCTGGCGATGGCCCTGGACTGGATCGTCTCCGGCCACGCCGCCACCGCCGAGCGGGAGCCCATTCTCAGCGTGCCGTTCACCGAGGACGGGTTGCGGCGCGGCACCGAGAAGGGCCTTCGCGCACTGGCCCGCAACGCCACCGATCGCGCCCACCGCTTCTCGCTGGTGGATCTGGCGAACGCGATCAGGCCGCGTTCGTTGTTCTAGGCGACTTCTCTGACCAGGTCGTCCGCCGCACGCGCGATCGCCAGTTCCTCGTCGGTCGGCACCACCAACACCGTGACGGTGGACGAGTCGGTCGAGATCACCCGAGCCTGCTTGCTGCGCACCGCATTACGCTCGGCGTCGATCTCGATGCCGAAGCCCTCGAGATTCGCGAGGGCGTCCGCGCGCACCGCTGCGGCGTTCTCGCCGACACCGGCGGTGAACGTGATGGCGTCCAGCCGTCCCAGCCCGATCATGTACGCACCGATGTACTTGCGCAGACGGTGGATGTAGACGTCGTAGGCCAAGCGTGCGGAGGCGTCGCCGTCGTCGATCCGCTGCTGCAATTGCCTGAAGTCGTTGACCCCGCACAGTCCGATCAACCCGGAGCGACGGTTGAGCAGGGCGTCGATGTCGTCGACGCTCATGCCCGCACTGCGCCGCAGGTGCATGATCACGCCGGGGTCGATATCCCCACTGCGCGTACCCATCACAAGACCTTCGAGGGGAGTCAGTCCCATCGAGGTGTCGACCGCCTTGCCGCCGGCGACGGCCGAGGCCGAGGCACCGTTGCCCAGATGCAGCACGATCTGGTCGATGTCGGCGAGGTCGCGGCCGAGAAACTGCGCCACCTGCTCGGACACGTAACGATGCGAGGTGCCGTGGAAGCCGTACCGTCGGATGTCGTGCTCGGCAGCGACGGTCGCGTCGATGGCGTAGGTCGCGGCCGCGTCGGGCAGGGAATGAAAGAAGGCAGTATCGAACACTGCCACATGAGGCACGTTCGGCAGTTGCTTCCTGGCGACCTCGATGCCCAGCACGTTCGGCGGATTGTGCAGTGGTGCAAGGTTGCTCAGATCGGAGATCTGTTGCACGACGGAGTCGTCGATGATCGTCGGACGGTAGAAGACGGTCCCGCCGTGGACGACGCGATGCCCGACCGCGGTGACCGATTCCAATTCGACGCCTGCGTCGGCGAGCATCTCGAAGGCCAGGGCCAGACCGGCACCGTGGTCGTCGATGTGCTGGATGCGCTCGACACTCTCGCCCCGGTGGTCGAGTTCGACTCGACCGTCGGATTCACCGATGCGCTCGACGAGCCCACTGGCCACGGATTCCCCCGAGCCCGGGTCGACGAGTTGGAACTTGACCGAGGACGAACCGGAGTTGACGACGAGAATGCTCACTTGCCCTCCTGATCGGCTGCGTTGGCAATGCCCTGCGCCTGAATCGCCGTGATGGCGACGGTGTTGACGATGTCCTCGACCAGCGCACCGCGCGAGAGATCGTTGACGGGCTTACGTAGGCCCTGCAGAACAGGTCCGACGGCAACCGCGCCGGCGCTGCGCTGGACGGCCTTGTAGGTGTTGTTGCCGGTGTTGAGGTCCGGGAAGATGAACACCGTCGCTCGGCCCGCGACGTCGGAATCGGGCAGCTTCGACGCGGCGACGGACGGTTCGATCGCCGCGTCGTACTGAATCGGACCCTCCACGAGCAGTTCCGGATTACGTTCGCGCACAAGCGCTGTGGCTTGCCGCACCTTGTCGACGTCGGCTCCGGAACCGGACTCGCCGGTGGAGTACGACAGCATGGCCACCCGCGGCTCGATACCGAATTGGGCCGAGGTCTGCGCCGAGGAGACGGCGATGTCGGCCAACTGCTCGGCCGTCGGGTCGGGTACGACGGCGCAGTCACCGTAGGCGAGAACACGATCGGACAGGCACATCAGGAAGATCGACGACACCGTCGACACACCCTCGGTGGTCTTGATGATCTCGAACGACGGCTTGATGGTGTGCGCGGTGGTGTGCGCCGCGCCCGAGACCATGCCGTCGGCAATCCCCTTGTGCACCATCATCGTTCCGAAGTACGAGATGTCGGCCATGATCTCGCGGGCGCGGTCGATCGTCATCCCCTTGTGCTTGCGCAGCTCGGTGTACTCGGCCGCGAAGTCCTCGGCGTAGTCGCAGTTCTTGGGGTCGAGAACCGTGGCACTGTCGAGGTCGACGCCCAGTTCCGACGCGCGTCGTCGGATGGGACCTTCCTCGCCGAGGATCGTCAGGTCCGCGACCTGCCGCTGCAGCAGACGTCCGGCAGCCCGCAGGATGCGATCGTCGCCGCCCTCGGGGAGCACGATGTGCTTGCGGTCGGCGCGTGCCCGGTGGATCAGCTGGTACTCGAACATCTGCGGGGTCGTGATCGTGGGAATGGCGATGTCGAGACGACCAAGAAGGGTTTTCGCATCGACCCGCTGTTCCATCAGGCCGAGTGCGGTGTCCACCTTGCGCTGCGAACCCACCGCCACCCGGCCGCGCGTCTGCGCTGCAGCCGAGGCGGTGTCGAAGGTACCGAGCTCGGTGGTCAGGATCGGCAACCGGGGGCCGAGACCCGCCACCAGACGAGCGATCGCCGGATGGGGCTCGATGCCGCCGTTCATGATGATGCCGGCCAGGGACGGAAAGCCCTCCGCCTCATGGGCATTGACGAGGGCGAGCAACACGTCGGATCGGTCTGCGGGTGCGATGACGACGACACCCTCGGTCAGGCGTTCGAGGATGTGCTCGGCCGTCATGCCACCGACCATGACCCGCAACGCTTCTCGCTGCAGCAACGACGAGTCACCGGAGTACAGTGTGCCGTCCACCGCCTCGAGCAGTTCCGCCATCGTCGGCGCGACGAGGAGCGGAATCTCCGGCAGAGACCACGCAGGCACACCCACCGACGCCAATGCGTCGGTGACCGCATCGAGATCCTCGGGCGCGCAACGGTTCGCCACGATCGCAGCCAAGTGGGCGTGGTGCTGACGCAGCTCGCCCTGGCACAGAGTGGCCAACTGTGCGATCTCGTCGGGCGTACGACCGGACCCGCGCAGCGCAAGCAGCACGGGGGCACCGAGATTGACCGCGATGCGAGCGTTGAAGCCGAGTTCGCTGGGGCTGCCGACGTCGGTGTAATCGCTGCCCACGATCACCACGGCGTCGCACTGAGAAGCCACCTCGTGATACCGATCGACGATCTTGCTGAGCGCGGCATCCTGATCGGCGTGCACCTGCTCGTACGTGACACCGAGAGACTGCTCGTAGGTCAGATCAGCGGTGGTGTGCTCGACGAGCAACTCGAGGATGTAATCGGGCTCGTCGGTCGATCGGGCGATGGGACGGAACACCCCCACCCGGGCCGCGGACGCGGCGAGCATCTGCAAAACCCCGAGCGCGATGGTCGACTTCCCGGTATCCCCTTCCGGTGACGCGATGTAGATGCTCGAGGGATACATGTCCGACGCGTCGGTGCCGCTGGGCTCAGCCATGCCCGCCAGCCTAGTAGGGGTCGTTCCGCAGGCTCCACTCCTGCCTGATACGGGTCGTTCCGCAGGCTCCACTCCTGCTGGTAAGGGTCGTTCCGCAGGCTCCACTCCTGCCCAATGGTTCAGGTGTTGACACCGGGCGCGGTCGGGTTGTCCCATGAACCATGGCCGAATCACCGTTCCCGGATGTGCGCTGGGGCAGCGAAACCTCGTTCATCCGCAAGCCCGCCGTGAAGTTCGCGTCGACGAAGCCCGGTTCGTGGGTCATCCGGAACCTCGCAGGCGTCGACCGGTGGTTGCTGACCAAGTCCGACGGCCGTTTCACCGTCCTCGGACCGATCGCGGCTCCGGTGGTGTTGCTGACCACCACCGGCCGCAAATCCGGCAAACCCAGGACCAGCCCGCTGCTGTACTACCGGGAGGACGACAAGATCTACGTCGTCGGCTCCAACTTCGGTCAGCAGCACCACCCGGCGTGGACGTCGAACCTGCTCGCCGACCCGAAGGCCGTGGTGGCCATCGGCGGCAAGAAGATCCCGGTGCTCGCCACCCGCATCACCGGAGACGAGAAGGCTCGCATCTACCGGCAGTTCGACGCGATGGTCGAGGTGTACGGCGAGTACGAGACCCGGACCGACCGCGACATGCGATTGTTCGCACTCACGGCCGATCTCGGTGGTCCTTCGTAACTACCCGAGCTTGCGCAGGCGCGGTGCGAGGTCCTTCTCGAAGAGTTCGAGGAACCGCTTCTGATCGTGGCCCGGGGCGTGGAACACCAGGTGATTCAGGCCGGCATCGGTGTACTGCTTGACCTTCTCCACTGCCTCGTCCGGGTCCGATGCGACGATCCAGCGCTTGGCGACCTGCTCGATCGGCAGCTCGTCGGCGGCCTTCTCCATCTCGATCGGATCGTCGATCGAGTGCTTCTGCTCCGGCGTCAGCGACAACGGAGCCCAGAAGCGGCAATTCTCCAGCGCCAGTTCGGGATCGGTGTCGTAGCTGATCTTGATCTCGATCATCTTGTCGATCTCACCGGCGTCGCGCTCGGCCTTGCCCGCGCCCTCTTCCACGGCCGGAAGCAGCTTGTCGGTGTAGAGCTCCATGCCCTTGCCCGAGGTGCAGATGAAACCGTCGCCTGCGCGTCCTGCGTACCGCGCCACCACGGGACCACCGGCGGCGATGTAGACCGGGATGCCACCCTCGGGAACGTCGTAGATCGACGCGCCCTTGGTCGTGTAGTACTCGCCCTCGAAGTCGACGCGGTCGCCGAGCCACAGCTCGCGCATCAACCGCACCGACTCACGCAGGCGCGCGAATCGTTCCTTGAACTCCGGCCATTCGCCGGTGAATCCGGTCGCGATCTCGTTGAGCGCTTCGCCGGTACCGACACCGAGCATGATGCGTCCGGGGTACAGGCAGCCCATCGTCGCGAACGCCTGAGCGATGACCGACGGGTTGTAACGGAAGGTCGGTGTCAGCACAGAGGTGCCGAGCTGAATCGTGTTCGTCCGCTCGCCGACAGCCGTCATCCAGGCAAGCGAGAACGGCGCGTGCCCGCCCTCGTGCCGCCACGGCTGGAAGTGATCACTGACCGTCGCCGAATCCATACCGTGCTGCTCGGCGAGCACACCGAGCTCGACCAACTCCCGCGGTCCGAACTGCTCCGCCGATGCCTTGTACCCCAGCTTGAGACCCTGCGCCACGCCGAACTCCTGTCGTTGGTCGTCCTAGTTCTTCGATTGTGCACCTGTGGTGGTTCACGGCGTACCCCAAGGGTCGTTCCGCAGGCTCCACTCCGCCTCGAGGGTCGTTCCGCAGGCTCCACTCCTGGCCTGCTACTGGATCCCCAGAACCGTGACCACTGCAGCCAGCACCGCCACTGCACCGATACCGATCGCGAAGATCCACAGATCTCGTGATTCGGGCATCGGTGTACCGCTTTCGAGGGCATCTCGAACGCGCATCCACCGTCGCAGACCGATGATCGGTGCTGCTGCCGCGAGACCGATCAGAACCAGACCGAGGGTCGTCCGAACCCACCCGGTACTGAAATCGGGAACCAGGTGGACGATCGCAATTCCGCCGGCGAGCAGGCCGAGCGACGTCCGCAGCCAGGCGAGAAAGGTGCGCTCACTGGCGAGCGTGAACCGCTCGTCGGGGCGCGTCACGCGTGTGCGGTCATGCGCTCGCGAATCAGATGGGCAACCAGCTCAGGATCGTCGGGGGTGAATACCGGCGAGATGCGGCGGATGGTGAGCACCACTGCAGTGTCCTTCTTGGGACGCATCACGTCCAGCGGAAGCCACTGATCGATCCACGACGCACCCCACAGCCGCCACCGCCCGTTCCAATTGCCGAGGACGGCGGTGTCGACGGCGCGAATCCGGTCGTAGGGGACGAACTTCTTCGTGGCGACGGGAAAGTAGTAGTACCTCAGCGTGACGCCGGCTTCGTCGAGAAGGACCAGTCCATCGTCGTAGATGACGTCGCCATTTATTCGCATAGGTAACGGTATGTCTTCGAGCTCGGAGCACGCAACAGCGGATTCCGGAACTCATCTCGAGCTCGGCGCAGGCGTACGGACCAACGTCAGGTGCGAGGTTCGACGCAACTCGAATCCGATGGAGAGGTAGAGCTCGATGGCGCGCACGTTCGCGTCCGACGCATGCAGGAACGGCTCCTCACCGCGGGCCCGAATACCGTGACCGACCGCGCGAACCAGGTCGGTGGCCAGCCCTTGCCCGCGGGACGCCGGGTCGGTACACACGGCACTGATCTCCGTCCAGCCAGTGGGGTGCATACGCTCGCCCGCCATCGCGACCAGCGCGCCATCGCGTCGAACACCGAGGTACGTGCCGAGTTCGATGGTGCGGGGCAGGAACGGCCCGGGCTCGGTGCGACCGACCAGATCGAGCATCTCGGGGACGTCCGCTGCAGTCAGCTCGACCGCCTCGGCGAAGGGCCGCGTCTCGAGGTGCGTGCCGACGAGCTGCACCAGGCCGAAGGTCTCCAGGTGCGACCAGCCCTCGGGCAGTTCGCGTTCGGGGCCGGCGAGCCCGACGACGGTCCGCGACCCGAACAGGACCGCGATGTCGTCCCAGTCCTGGGACTCGAGAACATCGGGGTGCACCAGGAACGGAGACACCTCGGGATCGGCACGGATGATCCGTCCGCGCCGGACCGCGAACCGCGAGAGCGAGCCCTCGAGGGAATTACGAACGGGGTCGTCGAGAGGGTGAGCAGACACGACAGACAGCGTCGCACGAACCGACTCACGCCCCTGCGCACAGTCGGACTCGACACCAATACTTATACCGGTATCGTTGTTCGTCATACGGCGAAAGGCACCACATGATCGAGATTCTTCCCCCCACCAAGATCCCCCTCGCGCGCGAATCCGGCGCACTGGTGGCCGGGATTCTTCGGACCGTCCGCGAACGCGCCACAGTCGGCACCAATCTCCTGGAGATCGATCAGTGGACCAAGGAGATCATCGAGGGAGCCGGGGCGACGTCCTGCTACGTCGACTACGCGCCGTCCTTCGGCCGCGGTCCGTTCGGTCACTACATCTGCACCTCCGTCAACGATGCTGTGCTACACGGCCTTCCACACGACTACGCGCTGGCCGACGGCGATCTGCTGACGCTGGACCTGGCCGTGATCCTCGGCGGCGTCGCAGCGGATTCGGCCATCAGTTTTGTCGTCGGTGAGAACAAGCCAGCCCAGGCTCTCGCGATGATCGACGCCACCGAACGGGCGCTGGCCGCGGGAATCGATGCGGCTAGACCGGGCAACAAGATCGGCGATATCTCCCACGCCATCGGCACGGTGCTCAGCGCTGCCGGTTACCCGATCAACATGCAGTTCGGCGGCCACGGCATCGGCTCGACGATGCACCAGGATCCCCACGTCTCCAACTCCGGACGGCCCGGCCGCGGTTACCGCCTACGCCCGGGCTTGATGTTGGCACTCGAGCCGTGGGTCATGGAGGACACCGCCGAACTCGTCACCGACCCCGACGGCTGGACCCTACGAAGCACGACGGGCTGCCTCACCGCGCACAGCGAGCACACCGTGATCATCACCGACGACGGTGCCGAGATAATGACGTTGCCCGCGTAACTACAGCCGTTTCTCGAAGGTGTTCGAGAAGGGCAGCACCTCGTAGGGCGGGAACACCGGAATTCGGGTGTAGCCGCTCTTCTCGTACAGACGAACTGCGTCGGGCTGTCGGTCTCCGGTCTGCAGAATCAGCCGCGACAGGCCCTGATCACGAGCAGCGTTCTCCGACGCCACCAGCAGAGCGGTAGATACACCCGAGCCGCGATGGTCGGGGTGTACGAACATGCGCTTCAGCTCGAGGTCCGCCCCGTTCCACCGCAACGCTGCATGTCCGACGGCCTGTTCCGCACCCTCCTGGTCACGGCGATACACGAGGAACGTCCGGTGCACAGAGCTCTCGTCGACGGCGTTGGCCTGGGTCTTGGACATCAGAGCGGCCCGGTCGGCGTAACGGGGACCCACCTCGGCGGCCATCGACGCACGAAGGGCTTCGGCGTCGGGATGATCCCAGTCGACGCTGCGGATCGTGAGTTCGGTTCGTGGTCGGCATACATCGGTCACGCCCGATCGCAACAAGCCGAGGATCGTCGGGTCAACAGTTGCGCTCACGGTGAGCCGATCCATGGCGAACCTTCGATTCGTCGTCGACCATGTGACTGTGAACGAGAACTGTCGCTGCCACCACTGACCGATCGCCCCAGTATCTGCAGCACCATTGTCCCAGGAGTTCTCCAGCCATGACCACCGAAGCCACCGTCGTTGTCCGTATCTCCGATTCCGGAACGTCATCCCTACAGGGGTTGACCCGACCGCAGCTGCACGCACTGGCCGAGTCGCTCCGCAGCGCCGCCAAAAGCTATGCCCCGCATGCGAAAATCCTCACGCGATTCGATGTGAGGGTCAACGAACTGAACGCACCACTGGTCATCGATATCCCGGCCCGCGACGTGATCCTCGGCGGCAGGAGCGTCCGTCTCTCCCACACCGAGTTCGAGATCTTCGCCTACCTGGCGCGGCGCCCTCGGGTCGTGGTCGGACGATCCGAACTCAGCACCTCCGACGGCGGACGCAGTGTCGACGTCCACCTCTCCCGAGTGCGCACCAAACTCGGTCAGTTCGGTCGATTGATCACCACGGTCCGAGGAACCGGCTATCGCTTCGACCCGGAACCGGGAATCCGGGTCATCACGCACCCGACGGTATTGCGTAGCGCCTGACCGTTACTGCGACAGAGCAGCAGTTCTGCGGCGACGGTTTCGACGCACCACCACGAATGCCAGCAGAGCGACCAGAACCACGGCGATGATCGCACCCAGTGCGGTGGCACCGCGGAAGCCCGGCGCACTGGTATCGAGGGTGCGTTGGCCGGCATGAGCCGCGTTACTGGTCCCGAGGACGATGGTGAGGGTCAACAGGTTCGGAATCGCCGTGACGACGGCCAGGATCACCGACCCGATGGCGAGCTGCTTGCCCGCCCTGCCCTTCCGAACCGACCAGGCGCTCCAGAAGAACACCAGCGGCGCGAACGTGCAGACGATGCCGAACAGCAGGCCCCACAGAATGCCCTTGGTGAACGTGCGGTCGGCCAGGGTCTCCACCCGCAGACTCCACCAGCGCGGAAGGAACGCTGCCAAGATGAAGTAGGCGATCAACAGCAGGACGATGCCGGCTCCGACGAGAATGCCCCGCCTCTTCCAGTTCGCCGAGCTGGTCGACGGTGCGGGCGTAGTCGGATCGGCAGTCATGAGGACATCGTAGATCGTGTGTGGCCGTACCCCACTCGAGTCGAGACCCGATCGTTAGCTTCCATTGTCGACGCGCGTCTCGACGGCTCCGTGTGCGTGCCGAGTTCGAATCACGATGAGCCTAACCATTTTGCTTCGGTCGCCGAAGGGCCATCGTCGAAATTTATGACAACCAGCACTATTCGAACGTCCGTCGTTCCCTTCGTGATCAATGCCAGCGGTACCGGAGTTGCCCAGCACCTCGTCGCCGAGGGCGATGCAGGCCACCGCTTCGACACCGATGCCTATCCCGCATTCGGCGGTAAGGACGAGGCACCCAGCCCGTTGTTCTACGCGCTCGGTGCGTTGACCTCGTGCAACCAGGTGACGGCCGCCCTCGTCGCCAAGGACTTGGGAATCACACTCGGCGAGTTCACGTTTCGCATCCAAGGCGACCTCGACACCGCAGTGCTCGTGAACGGTGACGAAGGAAATGCGAACTTCGACGCCGTGAAGGTCGAGGCCACGGTTCAGACCGACGCCGACCAGGAGACCTTCGACAAGTTCGTCTCCGAGGTCGCTCGCCGTTGCCCGGTGACCCAGCTCTTCGTTCGCAGCGGCCTGGAATTCGTGAACGAATGGACACGCGCAGACCTCAGCTGAGCGCGGTCCGTATTCCGATCTGCTCGTAGGGCGCTTGGACGCGCCCTACGAGGCCTGGACCTGTGCCGACGCGGGCTCCTCGTCGAGACCGAGGTGCCCGCGCAACGTCGTCACCGTGTAGTCGGTGCGATATCCCCTCGCTCGTGACGAGCCGAGACCAGCTTGTCCAGGTCAATTCACGCTGACGTTACGAATGCATCATCAGCCGCGGATACCGAAGTCGACGGCCGCGTGGGTACACGCGGGCTGTGCTCCGAGACGATCGAGGATCGCTGCTACTCGTGCTTTCAGCCAGGTCATGGACCCGACGTTAGGCTCGACGCCCAGATTTGGCACCGGTTGAAATCACGCTGATTCGAACGACCCGAATTGGGATCATCGGCCGGAAGAGCATGTGCGTAGTTGCGCCCGAACAGTCAGGGAATCAGGACGAACTTTCCGCGCGGATGCGTCGATTGCAGTTCAGCGTGTGCCACGGCAGCCTCGGCGAGCGGGAAGGTCTTTGCGACCGTCACCTCGAACACTCCCGCACCGGCCTGCTCCAACAGCACCGGAGATGCGAGGCGTCGACGCTCCATGCTCGCCGGCCCACCTACGGTCGAAAATCCATCCGTCGAAGCCCGCCCGAAGGCTGCCGTGCTGACCAATCTCGATCTGTCCGTGAGTAATTCGAGCGATACGTCGACGGCCTCGTCGGTGCCCACCGTATCGATTGCCGCATCGATACCGTTCGGTGCGGCTGCTCGGACCCGGTCGATCAGTCCGTCGCCGTATTCGACGGGCTCGGCACCGTACGTCCGCAATGCATCGTGATTCTGTCGGCGCGCGGTCCCGATGACGGTTGCACCGCGCTCCAGGGCGAGCTGAGCCACCACGGACCCGACGCCGCCTGCCGCTCCGTGCACGAGAACAGTGTCTCCACTCTTGATTCTGACGGACTCCAGTGCGTCGTACGCAGTTCCAGCCACGGCGAGTACACCCGCAGCAACGTTCCAGCCCAAGGCTTCCGGCTTCGGAAACACGAACCGTGCGGGAACCAGAATCCGTTCGGCGTACGTGCCGTTCCGGCCGGACACGACAACCTCGTCGCCGACGGCGATCGGCCCGACCGGGCCCTCGACGGCTCCGCCGACCGCAACCACGGTTCCCGATGCCTCGCTACCCAACGCAATCGGGAGTTTGGATTCGTCGGTGCCGAACGCACCGCTGTAGCTCTTGTAGTCGAAAGGGTTGACGCCGATTGCCCTGACCTCGACCAGAACTTCGCCTTCGGACGGTTCGGGCAGATTTCGTTCGACGATCTCGATGGCGTCCGGTCCACCGTAGGACGCTGCAACTGCAACTCGTGTCATGCGCGGTACAACGGTCACCACGACGCGAATGTTCCGCTCAGACCCGCAGGCGCGGGAGTCCCCATTCCTTACCGAGCAATTCGTACGAGCGCAGCCGGTCCGTGTGGTCGTGCGTGGCCGAGGTGATCACCACTTCGTCCGCGCCGGTTGCTTCCTGCAGCGCCTCCAACTTGTCCGATGCCGTTGCCGCGGATCCGACGATCTGGGTGTCCACTCGATCAGCGACGAGCTCGTATTGCTCGCCGGTCAGCGGTGCCACGTTCTTCGGATCCGGGTACTCGATCGCGCCATGACCGCTGCGAATGCTGTGTACCCATTGCGGGTAAGACGCTGCCAGCTCTCGCGCCTGCGAATCCGTTTCTGCAACAACCACATCGGCCGACACCGCCACGTACGGCGAGGACAGCCGAGCCGACGGCACAAAAGCACGGCGATACTCGTCGATCGCTTCGAGAGTCGTCCCCGGGCTGAAGTGATAGCTCGCCGCGAACGGCAGACCGCGGGCACCGGCCTCACGGGCCGTCGGCCCTGCACTGCTGCCGAACAGCCACAGCGCCACGTCGGCCCCGACACCTGGGCGTGCCGTCAGAGCAATCCCGTCGTGCTCGTAGCTACCGGAAAGGAGCGCAGCAAGGTCGTCGAGCTGATCGTGGAAATCCGGGGCCTGAGCGTGCGGCTGCTGCAGCGCAGCCAAAGACGCAGCCAGCAGCGGGGTCTTCCGCGGGGCCGCCGCAGCGGGGGCCACTGGGAACAGTCCACCGGGCTCCGGAGACACCGCGCGCTCGGATCCAGCCTGCTGCGCGTCGGCCAGGTCTGCTGCTCTGCGCTGCCCGGACCTACCGACACCCAGATCGATGCGTCCCGGATACAGGGCGTCGACTGTCCCGAAGGATTCGACGACGGCAGCAGCTGTAGTGAATCCCAGCTGGACCGCAGCCGATCCAACGCGAATCCGGTTGGTGGCAGCGGCAATCAGACCGATCAACACTGCGGGTGACGAACTGGCCGCCGCCACGAAGTGGTGCTCGGCCACCCAATAGCGCTCGTAACCCCACTCCTCGGTCTGGCGCGCAAGGTCGACCGTGTTTCGCAGCGCCTGCTGGACGGTCGACCCCTCGCTGATCGGGGACAGATCGAGAACCGACAACGGAACTCGCGTCATCTCGGGTTCTTCTCCCCTGCCTCGACGGCGAAAGTCAGCCTGTTCTCAGCAGGCGCGACGGGGCACGTCGCGTAGTCGGTGAACGCACACGGAAGGTTGGAAGCGCGGTTGAAATCGAGAACGACGGTGCCGTCTACGGGAGCGGGCACTGCCAGGATCCGCGCAGCCGGATAGGTGGTCACCCCGCTCGTGGCATCGGTGAACAGGACCTTCAGACCGTTGCCGATGCCGCCGAACGCAATCAGCTGCTGCGCGGTGCCGGCCAACTCGAAGTCGAGAGTGCCCACCGCCGTGTGATGGTGTTCGAGTCCTTCCACCACGGCTCCGGTCGTGACGGTGACCGGCGAGTCGTACGGGGTGAACCTCCCGGTGACAACGAACTTCTTGCTCGGCTCGTAGGCGGGGATACCGTTGTAGGACTGGAGGGTCTGCGCTTTCGGGTCGTGTACCCGCAGCGCGACCGAACCGGTCCGCCGGATCACCTCGATACGCCGATCTCCGTCCTCGACCAGGATGCCGGGTGCGCCCTCCACAGGATTGAGCGTCGTCACGCCGTCGAACCCCTGGACAGTCACCGAATCGGCATCGGCCTTCCAACGGCCGGGAAGATCCGCGATGGTCTCGAATTCGTCCGTCAGCCAATACAAACCGGTCAACGACACCCAACCCAGAGGATCACCGTAGGACGCCTCTCGGTCGGCATGCCATTGCTTCCAGTCCTGCTCGAAATCGCTCATGATGCTCGCACTCCTTCACGCTGTTCGTACGGGTGCCGCAGACCGAGGTGGTCGCGCAAGGTGGTTCCGGCGTATTCGGTGCGGAAGCTGCCGCGGTCCTGAAGTTCCGGGATCACCTTGTCGACGAATTCATCGAGGCCTGCTGGGGTGATGTGCGGGACGAGGATGAAGCCGTCGCTTGCGTTGTTCTGCACGTAGCTGTCGATTTCCTCGGCCACCTGCGCAGGGGTTCCGACGAACTGCTGCCGCGTCGTCATCGCGATGATCAGTTCACGAATGCTCAGGTTGTCTGCTTCGGCGCGCTCGCGGTACTGCTGGGCAATGGTTCTGGGGTCGCCGTGTCGCGCACGACCACGGGTGATGGATACGTCGCCGCTGGGTTCTATATCCGGCAACGGACCGTCCGGGTCGTACGCGGACAAGTCCTGTCCCCACACCTGTTCGAGGAACGAAATAGCTGTCTTACCGCTGACCTGCTGATGCCGGATGTGGTCCGCCTTGTCGACCGCGTCCTGCGCAGAATCGCCGAGCACGAACGTCGCCGCGGGCAGTACCTTCAGGTCGTCGTGCTCGCGGCCGTACTTGGCGAGCCGACCCTTCACGTCAGAGTAGAACTTCTGTCCGTCCTCGAGCGTCCCGTGGATGGTGAAGATGGCGTCGGCCTTCGCTGCACCGAACTCTCGGCCCTCGTCGGAATCGCCCGCCTGCAGCAGAACCGGATGCCCCTGCGGACTGCGCGGCAGTGTGAAGCGACCCTGCACATCGAATTGCAAACCCGAATGCGAGACTGCGCGGATCTCGGACTCACGGCCGAAGATTCCCCGCTCCCGATCGACGACGAGCGCGTCGGACTGCCAAGAGTCCCAGAACTTTCGCGCGACGTCGATGATTTCGTTGGCACGCACGTACCGGTCGGCACGATCGAGATAGCCGCCTCGCCTGAAGTTCTCGCCGGTGAATGCATCCGAGGACGTCACCATGTTCCATGCCGCCCTACCGTCGGACAGGTGGTCCAGCGACGAGAACTGTTTGGCGAGCTCGAACGGTTCGTTGAACGTGGTGTTGATCGTCCCTGCCAGTCCGAGCTTGGTCGTCACCGACGCAAGCGCATTGAGGACGGTGAGCGTATCCGGTCGACCGACCACATCGAGATCGTGAATCCGGTTGCGATGCTCACGCAGTCGCAGCCCTTCGGCGAGGAAGAAGAAGTCGAACAGACCGCGCTCGGCCGATTCGGCAAGGTGCACGAACGAGTCGAACTCGATCTGGCTCTTCGATTCCGGATCGGCCCAGACAGTGGTGTTGTTGACGCCGGGGAAATGGGCACCCAGATGTATCTGCTTCTTCGTCACAGGCTCTTCCCTTCGAGTGCATAGCGATTGACGGGACGCGTCAGGCCGAGACGCTCGCGCAGAGTCGATCCGCTGCGGGTGTCGGTGGCCGGCAATGATCGGATTCCCGACGGCAACGCGAGCGGCACCAGCGTGACCCCGTCGAGGCCGGCCGCTTCGATCGATCCGAGCAGGAGATGCAGGCTCGAGAGATTACCGATATGCGACACGCTCTCAGCGGCTCTGACGTGGCCCGCCCAGTTGTCGAGCTGCGCGAGTTCTTGAGCGGCAGAATCGGATACCAAGGTCTCCACGTCCAGCAGGACGAACACCTCGGCCGGGTCCCGGCCTTCGGCAACGACGGCCCGTCGAATGCGGGCGGCGGTCGTTGCCGCCTCCTCGACCGTGTCGGCGACGATTCGGACGATGTCGGCACGCGCGGCGGCCACCGATACGGACTCCGCGGAGTTGCCGCGAATCACGACGAGCGACTGCCCCTGAGGAGATCTCGGGGTGATCGACGGGCCCTTGACCGAGAAGTTCTCGCCCTCGAAGTCGATGTAGTGCAGCTTGTCTCGGTCGATGAACCGCCCCGACTCGACATCGCGGATCTCTGCGTCGTCCTCCCAGCTGTCCCACAGCCTGGTGACGACCTCGATCGCCTCGTCCGCCTCACGCCACAGGCTTCCTTTGTCCTGCTCCGCTTTCCGACCGAACAGCGCTGCCTGCTCGGCACCCGAACTCACTTCGACCTGCCAACCGGCCCGGCCGCGAGAAGCGAAATCGAGACTCGCGATCTGCTTCGAGATGTGGAACGGCTCGGTGTGCGTAACGGTGATCGTGGGCACCAGCCCGATCTTCTCGGTGAGGGCGGCTGCCCGTGCCGCGACGGCTGCGGCCTCGAGCGTCCGGCTGGCGAACGAATCGCCCAGAAACGCGAGATCGATACCCGCTCGGTCTGCGGTCTGGAGCTGGTCGATCCAGAACCCTGCTGTGAACAGGTCTTCGGCGCGAGAGTCAGGCCGACGCCAGGCCTGCGGATGGGCGCCGGTGCCTTTCAGCTCTATCGCGGTCAGGAACAGCTTGTCAGACACTGGTACTCGCTTTCTCGTGCGCGCTTCCGGGAATGGCCCCGAGTAGCTCGCGGGTGTAATCCTGCTGTGGATTGTCGAACAGTGCTGCGGTGTCGCCGTATTCCACGATGACGCCGGATTGCATGACGGCCACGGTGTCGCTGATCTGCCGGACCACGGCCAGATCGTGCGAGATGAACAAGTAGCTCAGACCCAGCTCGGACTGCAGATCGTCGAGAAGCGTCAGGATCTGCGCTTGGACCGATACGTCGAGGGCCGAGACCGGCTCGTCGAGCACCACCAGTTCCGGTGCGAGAGCCAACGCGCGGGCGATGGCGACGCGTTGGCGCTGCCCACCCGAGAGCTCGGCCGGGCGTCTGGACAGATAGTCGCTGGTGAGTGCCACCTGATCCAGCAGCGTCCGGGCACGCTCGGAACGCTCGCGCGAGGAGCCGACCGTGAACGCGTCCAACGGTTCTCGCACGATCTCGCCGACGCGCAACTTCGGGTTCAGCGACGCGTACGGGTTCTGATCGACGATTTGAACACGCCGCCGCAGCTCACGCCTGGCCTTGCCACGCAGACCGGTGATGTCCACACCGTCGAACGTGACCGAACCCGACGACGCGGTCTCGAGACCGATCGCGATGCGCGCCAACGTGGACTTGCCGGACCCGGACTCGCCGACGAGCGACACCGTCCGCCCACGTTCGACGGTCAACGTGGCTCCCTTGACCGCATCGAGGTGGACGCCGCGGCCTATGGTGAACCGCTTCGAAACGTCACTGACCGTCAGGATGGGATCGGCTGCCGTCGTGCGCGCGGGTCGTACGGCCGTATTCAGCGACGGTGCCGCGGCCAACAGTTGACGCGTATATGCGTGCGTCGGATTCGCCAGTACCTCTGCGGTGGGGCCGGTTTCGACGATCCGCCCCGCGCTCATGACGATCAGGCGATCGGCTCTGTCCGCAGCCACGCCCAGGTCATGAGTGATCAGCAGGACAGCAGCACCGGTTTCGGCGATCCTGGCGTCGAGATGGTCGAGGATGCGTCGCTGCACGGTGACGTCAAGGGCGCTGGTCGGCTCGTCGGCGATCACCAGTTCCGGGCGGCACGCGAGAGCGATTCCGATCAACACGCGCTGACGCTGCCCACCGGACAGGTCCTGCGGATACTGCCGCGCCCGCACCTCGGGGTTGTCCAGACCGGCTTCGGTGAGGATGCGAATTGCCTCGACCTTCGCGGAGCGGCGATCTGCGAGGCCGTGCACCCGCAGCACCTCGGCAACCTGATCGCCGACGCGAACCACCGGGTTCAGCGAGGTGGTCGGGTCCTGCGGAACGAGCCCGATGTGACGGCCGCGCAACCGGTTCAACGTCTTGTCCGAGGCCGTGTCGAGCCGCTGTCCGTCGAACGTCACCGATCCGCCCACGATGCGGCCGGAACCCGAGAGCAGACCGATGAGGGCGTGGGCAGTCGTCGACTTTCCGGAGCCCGACTCACCGACCACGGCTACCACTTCACCGCGGTCGACGGTGAACCCGATGCCGGAGACGGCGGTCGTCTCACCGTAATTCACGTGCAAATTCTCTACTTCGAGAATGGGGCTCATTGTGATCGCCTCTCGAGTGCGTGCCCTAGGCGGTGCGCGGACACGACGACGGCCACGATCACCAATCCCGGCAGTGTGGTCATCCACCAGGCGGTGGCCAGGAAGTTGCGGCCCTCGGAAATCAGCGATCCCCACTCCGGGGTGGGCGGAGCAGCACCGAAACCGAGGAAGCTCAGCGCCGATACCGCAAGCACTGCCATACCGAATTCGACTGCAGCGAGCGCGATCACAGGGCCGTACGAGTTTCTCAGGATGTGTCTGCGGAAGACATCGAACCACCGCACACCCGAGGCGTAAGCCGCTTCGACGTACAGCGATCTGCGCACCCGCAGCACCTCCGAGCGCATCACTCTGGCGAAATTCGCGATCAATGTGACACCGACGGCGATAGCGACGTTGACGGTGCCGAAGCCCAGAGCGGTCACCAGCGCCAGCGAGAGCAACAGCGTCGGAATCGACAGCAGCACATCGACGATGCGCATCAGCACCGCGTCGACTACTCCGCCGACGGCCCCCGAGACCAGACCGATGATCGAGCCGACCACCAGGGCGATGCCGACTGCCAACAGCGTCGCCGTCAGAGACAGTCCGGAACCGTGGACCACTCGGGTGAAGACATCGCGGCCGATGTTGTCGGTGCCGAACCAGTGCGACGCGCTGGGTGCCTGGAGCTTGTCCGCCGGTGTACCGACCAGCGGGTCGCCGCTGGCGAAGACGGACGGGAACAGCGCGAACCCGAGAGCCAGCAACAGCACGACCACGGAGGCACCGAGCCAGATGTGTTTCAGCACGTCTCGGGGACCCCGGCGCCGCCTGGATGCCGGTGCTTCTTCGACTACCGGGGGAACTGCCGAATGGACGGCGGTCTCGCGAATCAGGATGTCAGACATGAGCTTTCTCCGGTTCTGCACTGGCCTGCACGGGCCGGTATTCGCGCACGATGCGCGGATCGATCAGCGGATAGAGCAGGTCGACTGCGAGATTGACCAGGACGAAGACCAGCGAGGTCAGAACGACGATGCCCTGCACAACCGGAATATCCTGGGCCAGCACCGATGTCTGGGTCAGCCTTCCGACTCCAGCGCGCGAGAACACCGTCTCGACCACCACCGATCCGGCCAGCAGTGTGCCCACCAAGACTCCGGCAATCGTGAAGGCGGGGATCGAGGACAGTCGCAGGACGTGTCGCGTCTGCACCCGAAGGCGTGAGACCCCCTTGGCGCGAGCCACATCCACGAACGCTTGCTTCCACGTGGTGGCCATGCTGGTAGCCAGGACCTGAGCGATGACAGCACCGGTCGGCAATGCCAGTGTCACCGCAGGCAGCACCAACGACGCTGCGCCTGCGTCACCGAACGCCGGGAACCAGCGTAGTCGGAACGAGAACAGTTGTAGCAGCAGTAGTCCTACCCAGAACGTCGGCACCGCCACCCCGAGTGGTGGGAGCGCGAGCAGCAGGTTCTTCAGCCATACGATCTGGGTGTACGTGGCGGCGTAGGCAACCGCGGATCCGAACACGACGGCCAGCACCAGAGCAGTCCCCGCCAAACCGAGTGTGCTGGGCACCGCGTCGAGAATGGCCGTCGTCACCGGCTGGCCGGTGGCGATGGACAATCCGAAGTCGCCCTGCACGGCCCCGACCAGCGAGTGCCAATACTGCACCAACACCGGCTGATCGAGACCGTAGCGGGCCTGCAGTTCAGCGATGGCCGCAGCGTCGGCCGGGGTACCCGAGCCTGCCGAGTCCACTGCGAGACTGACCGGGTCCGCGGGAAGGAGGAAGAGCACGATGAACGAGATGGTGAATGCAGCCCACAGCACTGCCAATGCCTGCAGTACTCGCTGTCCGATGTAGCGGGTCATCGCTCTACTGCCCGCTCAGCCAGGTGTCGAAGAACTGCAGGCGAGCGGAGGCCTCGAACTTCAGATCCTGCACTGTCGACGCCGCGCCGACGGCCTGCGAGAGTTCGATCGTGGGAATCCACAATCCGTTGTCCAACACCTGCTGCTGGGCGGTTGCGAGGATCTCGTTGCGCGCCTCGACGTCGGTGGTCGAGAGCTGCTCCGTCAACGATGCATCCAGATCCGGAATCGGGCCGCGCGCGTTCAAGTTCCGACCGTCCACGGCAAATGAGGTGCGCAGAATGTCACCGTCGGCGCGGGTGCTGTTGTAGTACGTCGCGTCGTAGTCCCTGGTGCCTTGCCGTGCCGTCGCCTCCGAATTGGGCACCAGTTCGAGCTGTAGGTCGACGCCGACGGCGCGCAACTGCTGCTGGGTCAGCTCCAGAATCGCCTGGTTACCGGCGAACACGGCCGAGTACATGACTTTGAAACTCAGCTTCTGCCCGTCCTTTTCACGGACCCCATCGGCACCGGGAACCCAGCCGGCCGCGTCGAGCAGCGACTTCGACTTCTCGGGATCGTAGGTGACATCGGCGAGTTCGACGTACCCCGGCGTGGCGCTGGCCAACGTGCTTGTCGCCGTGCGAAAGTCCGGTCCCAGCACCGTGTCGACGAGTTCCTGACGGTTGATCGCCGGTACGAGGGCGTTCCGGACGGCCGGGTCCTGTAGCGCACCACGAGTGACGTTGGGCTGAATGCCGAACGGAACGCCCGGGTTGGATGCCGTCAGGATCCGGCCACCGGTCGACTCGATCTGTGGCGCATCCTGCGGTAGCGCGTCGCTCACCGCGTCGAGCTGGTCGGAGGAAAGACTGCCGGTGCGTACACCCGATTCGGGCACGATGGTGAACTCGATGCGGTCCAGGTACGCCTCGCCCTGGTGACCGAATACCGCAGAGCCCCAGTTGTATCCGGTTCGCCTGGCCAAGGTGACGGAGCGGTCCTGTTGATAGTCCGCGTAGGTGAACGGTCCCGATCCGATGTTGGTACCCAAGCACCGCGACTCGGCCGACTGCGCCGAGGTCGCAACGGCCTGGATACCGAGCTGAGGCGTCGAACTCGCCTGCAGGAACTGCGCATTGGGTGCCGAGAAGTCGATGCGGACGGTGAGCGGATCGACCACCGTGGCACCGTCGTACCCGGTCAGGTAACTGGCGGCCAGCGGTGCCTTGGCGGCACCGAGAGTGCCGGTGATGGCGTCGAAATTCGCCTTGACGGCAGCGGCATCGAGCGGGGTGCCGTCACTGAACGTCACGCCGTCTTTCAGCTGGAAAGTGAACGACCTCGCGTCGGCACCGACTTCCCAGCTTTCGGCCAACCACGGCTCGATCGCCCCGGTTTCCGGGTTCTGATCGGTGAGCGAGTCGACCACTTGACGGGTGACGTAGATCGTCTGATTGGTGCCGGATTGTGCCGGGTCGGAGCAGGTGGGAGCCCCGGACAGGCCGTAGCGCAGCGTCCCTCCGGACTGCGGGGGTCCGGCGTCGGCGGCCGAGATGGGGGCGCTACCTGCGCACCCGGCGAGCAGTGTGGCGGTGGCGGCGATTACTCCGGCCACCAAAAGTACAGGGCGAGTGGACACGTGGGTGTCTCCGGTATCTGGTCGATCGCACGCGAACTCCCGCGTCCGAGCCATGTGTGCCCAGGAAGGAGTTCGTGCAGATGATGAGGTGTGGTGTCGAAAAGTACGGTGCCGAAATGTCAGCTAAGACAGGTCGAACCGTTCAGACGGCACAGATCGACATGAATCCGACGGCATCCGTCGACGAAACCTGAGGCGACTCGGGTGTTCACGTGCATTCCTCCATCGGTCCCGGCGGTAGCACCCTCACCCGACAAGCGGGGGGTTGCTGCGACGTCATAGAGCCAGGTCTCTCGGTCGCTCTGGATGGTCCTACGGATTCCGATACTACGAGAGGGTCGGCGCACTTGCCAACCGGGGTAGGGATCGTCGCGGAATTCGAGAGTGCAATCCCGCACCGATATGAGACCGTGAACCGATGAACGACGAGACCGGGGCGCCGCTGGAGGGAGGCAACCGAACCGTCGTGCATCGGGTAGGCGAGACTGCGCGTCGCGCAACGGGAGACCACTCCGCCGCCGTGCATGTACTCCTGAAACATCTCGAGCGCAAAGGTTTTCCCTGCGCTCCGCGATTCTTGGGAACAGACGATCAGGGCCGAGAAATACTGACGTATCGACATGGGATTGCCGGCAACTATCCGATGCCCGCCGCCGTTCGCAGCGTCGAAGCTCTGGAGAGCGCTACCCGGATCCTCCGCCGATTGCACGACCTCACCATCGGTCTGCGGTTGCCGGACGGCCATGCCCGACACCTACCCGACGACGTCGAACCCGAGGTGATCTGCCACTGGGATGCAGCTCCGTACAACTTCGTCTTCGAGGGTTCGGCAGCCGTCGCATTGATCGATTTCGACGAGGCCGGCCCGGGGCGACGCATCGACGACCTGGCCTATTTCGCCTATCGATTCGCACCACTCTGCAGTGCCGACAACTTCTCCGACGGAGGATGGTCCCCGGACGTCGATCGATGGGACAGGCTGCGCCGAATCTTCGGGATCTATCCCGACCCTCGGGCCACCGAACTCCCTGACATCATCATCGCGAGGCTCAGGGCAATGGAACTCGCGGTCGAGGCCGGTCCGAACCACGAGCATGCTGCCCTGTATTCACGCGATCAACTGTTCATCGATCGACATCGAGACGCAATTTCGCATGCTGTCTACCACCGGTTCCCGGCGAACAGCGTGAGCCGTATCTGACTCAGACGGCCATCGGCAGTTCAGAACTTTCGATGTCACAGCGGCCCGAATCCGCATGCTTTCGAGCAGCTTTCGACCCGTGGACATCCATGCGGTGCACCCAATAACCGATCGTGTCCTCGGCGGCGAATCGATCGAGTACTTCGATACACAGCCACGTCGCGACAGAAAGGTCCTCTTCCTCACCATCGAGACCGACGAGGGCAACTTCGTCGCCCACCGCGAGCAACGCACGGTCGACGTCCGAACTGCTGATCTTCAGCCATTCCAAGGCGCGACGGAGGAATCTCCAATCCGATTGGGGCACAGTCTCGGAGGCCGATTGTCTGCACAGTTCCGCCGTCGCAACGAGTGCGTCCACAACCGGTGCCGACAGTGCACAATCGAGTTCGACGAGCATGCCCCGATCGGAATCGATCAGGTCGGCCATGTAACCCCAACGGGCCGCGAGGGACGCATCCTCTGGCCACAGGTCCGTGGTACCGAACTGAAGCCGAGTGATCAGTTCCTTCGGCGATTTGCACGAAACGGCGAAGCGAAATGCGTCGTTCATGTCGATCATCCCCACTGGGTCAACACAACATTGGACACCGGCTCGACACTCGAGTTCGGAGATACAGCCAAGCAGTGGCTTTCGTCACCGACGCAAGCAACGCTGCTGCGGTCGTTCCGTCCGCCTTGGGGGATATTGAACGCCCCCACCAGCATCTACGCGACTCATCGTTACGTAAAATCGACAACGTCACACTTATGAGCAATGTGTAATCCGCCACACAGTTGACCGCTCCGACCACGACCAAGCTTTTCGACCTCCGATCACAGATGGGAACGTGTGTTCGAGAACTTGTCGGTGGGTCGCGATAGATTCTGTTCATGCTTTCGGGGGACGGCGGATCAGGGGTGGACGGCATCGAGACGGTGCCGCCTGCCCCTGAGGTGTCCGATCCGGAGTTGTCGTTGTTGGTGTATCGGGTCGAGTCCGCGGTGGCGGAGTTGGCGGGGCAGGCGTCGGTGTCGTGGACGAACGCCGACCGGCGTGCGGTGATCGAACGGATGGAAACTCTGACCCGGTCGCTGACGGCGTACTCGTATAACTGGCTCAACGAACTCATCGCTCAACACGGTCTCGATGTGTATGCGGGTTCGGTGCCGTCGTCGGTGGCGTGGATGCTGCGGATCACCCCACACGCCGCGGGTGCTCGGGTGCGTCTGGCTGCGGAATTGGGTGACCGCACTTCCTTCTCGGGCGAAGTTCTGCCGCCGTTGCTGCCGCACACCGCTGCTGCCTTGCGGGCGGGGTTGCTCGACGCCAAGCATGTGCAGATGATCCGGGAGTTCTTCCGCCATCTGCCCTCGAGTGTCGACCCGCAGACGCGGGAGCGAGCCGAAGAGCAATTGGTGGGTTTCGCCTCGACCAGACGGCCCGACGACTTCGCACCGTTGGTGGCAAACCTGGATTCGATCCTCAACCCCGACGGCGACCACGACGACGACGAAGACGAGGACGGGAAGCCGAGGCCGCGGAAGCGACGGGATGCGTTCTTCTACCTCGGCGAGCAAGGTGCCGACGGGATGTCGGAAGGAAAATTCTGCGTCGACCCCGAACTACGCGCCTACCTCGAAGCCCTGTTCTCCAAAGCCGCGAAACCCGGAGTGAACAACCCCGCCGACCCGACATCGGTCGTCCACGACGATGAACGTGACGACGAAACCGATGGCGACGACAACGATGGCGAGGACAACGGCGGCGACGGCAGCGCCACTGCGCCGCAACCCGAGTCGACGCCCAGCGATGCCGGGTCCAATGATGCAGGCCTGTGGGATGGAACGGACTGCAACAGTGACGACGGCTGCGATGACGACGACTGCGGTGACGGGACCGACTGTGGTTGCGGCACACAGTCAAACGACCCCGACGACCCCGACGACCCCGACGACACTGCAGGCGCTACTGAACCCGTCGGGCACTTCGGATCCGATACCGGCGACGACACCGCGGACAAGACAGCAGCGCGGGAGGCTGCAGTTGCTCGGGATCTCCGCACCCAACGTGAACGTCACCACGACGCCCTGAAACTGGCGCTGCGGCACACCCTTGCCTCCGGGACCCTCGGCACCCACCGAGGCCTGCCTGTCACCGCCATCGTCACCATGACCCTGAAAGATCTCGAAGCCGGCTGCGGATACGCCATGACCGGCACCGGATCCCGCGTCTCGATCCGCGACGCGATCCGCATGGCCTCCCACGCCCACCACTACCTCACGATCTTCGACGACAACGGCAGAGCGTTGTACCTCGGCCGCTCCAAACGCATCGCCTCCGCCGACCAACGCATCGTGCTGATCGCCCGAGACCGCGGCTGCAGCTTCCCCTCCTGCACCCGCCCCGCCACCTGGTGCCAAGCCCACCACCTCACCGACTGGATCGACGGCGGCACCACCGACATCGACGGACTCACCTTCGGCTGCGACATGCACCACGCACTCGTCGGCGACGGACCCGGCAAATGGTCCACCACCAAAACCGGAGCAGGACATCGCTATCCGGGCCGCACCCTCTGGCTCCCACCGACAGGGATGGACCCACGCAGGCGCGGGCTGATCAACCACGCACACCACCCCGAAGAAGTGCTGTACCCACCCGACCAGCACGACGACACCGGGGACGAGGAACCACGACAACCCGCATGACGACCCACGCAAGCGTCAGGGCACAGCTCTGCCTGCCGCACGTGCATGTCCGGCAACGATCTTCAGGCGAGCGCCTCCCAGACGAGCCGATCCCCTTCGACATAGGGCTGATACCGGTTCCAGCCCGACAACCGCATCGACATCGTCGTATTTCGCTCGAGTGCGAATGCCAGATCTTCCAGCATCGCACTCAGCGATCGCCATATCGGAGGCCGGCGCGCCACGTCCGCATCCGGCCACAAGTTGACGCAGCCATGAAACGGACCGGAACGCGCGTCCACGAACAAGGTGTCGGCATCGTCGTTGGCGAAAGGAATGAACCCGGGAAGCATCGCGCCGACAGCAGTTCCGGCCGGTTTGGCCATCTCGGCTTCTACGTCGATCGGACTTCCGAACGCAGGGTTCCTGGTCGCCTCGGCCCAGAATTCGTGCCGCTTCTCGACCTGCGCAACAGACAGCAACTCGAACTGTGGGGGCAGAAGCAGCATTCCTCTGCGCTGGTCGGCTCGCTCGACGCATCGGTACAGCTCTCGAAGTTCCGCGGGCCACCGACCCATCGAAGCCTCGGCCGCTGCGATTGCCTCGTCGCTCGCACCGAAGTACTCGACGCCCAGGTTTGCAGTGAATATCGAGGACAACCGACCCCATTGGCGCGTAACCGAACTCGGACGAGTCGCCTTGATCAATCGCTTGACCTCGGCTGCGCCGTAACCCGGAAGTAGATTCTTGATCTCGGCGGGATCGAGGTCGGCCTTCGTCACACGGCCAGTATGCCGAACCACGACCGAACAGCCCCGAAGCCAGATCCCATCCGTCCTCGAATCACGCTGATTCGAAGCGTTGTGCGCACTCGGGAATCCGGTGACGATCGGACGATGTCGAGGAACACCGCAATTGCCATGATCGAGCGCGGGATCTCCCCTGCCGTCGAATCCTGGGACTGGCAGGTCGACGCACTGTGCCGCGGGCAGGACTCGGAGATATTTTTCTCCCCGTCCGGCGAGGGCCGCTCCGCACGCCGCGCACGCGAGGACCGTGCGAAGCAGGTGTGTGCAGACTGCGGGGTCATCGAGGCGTGCCGAAAATTCGCTCTGGCCGCCAACGAACCGTTCGGAGTCTGGGGTGGGATGACCGTCCGGGAACGAGTGGTGCACCGCGCGAATGCGCGGCGTGCCGAAGAGCGGCAGGCGAGTTAGCGGCAGGAGTCAAGCCGGCGGAACGACCCGATAGTTCAGAGTGAAGCCGGCGGAACGACCCGATAGTTCGGTAGTCGAGCCTGCGGCGCGACCGGGTAGTTCACAATGGAGGGGTGAGCGAAACCGAGAAGCCTCAGCAGTGGACGTACCTGATGGACATGGACGGCGTGCTCGTCCACGAGGATCACTTGATTCCCGGTGCCGACACGTTCCTCGCCGAGCTGCAGGCCAACGAGATTCCGTTCATCGTGTTGACGAACAATTCGATTCGTACTCCACGTGACCTGCGGGCCCGCTTGGCGTTCACCGGTCTGGACATTCCGGAGAAGTCGATCTGGACCTCCGCTCTCGCCACCGCGACGTTCCTCGGCAATCAGCGGCCCGGCGGTAGCGCCTACGTCGTCGGCGAGTCGGGTCTGACCACCGCCCTGCACGACATCGGCTACACGCTCACCGACTCGAGCCCGGATTACGTGGTGCTCGGCGAGACCCGCACGTACTCGTTCGAGGCCATCACTACCGCTATTCGCCTGGTCGAGAAGGGCTCGCGCTTCATCGCCACCAACCCCGACGCCACCGGACCGTCCCGTGAAGGCTCGCTGCCGGCCACCGGTTCGGTGGCCGCTCTGATCACCAAGGCCACCGGCAAGGAGCCGTACTACGTGGGCAAGCCCAACGCGTTGATGATGCGTTCGGCGCTGCGCGCGATCGGCGGGCACTCGGAGAACACGCTGATGATCGGCGACCGAATGGACACCGACGTGCTCTCGGGTCTCGAAGCCGGACTGCAGACCATCCTGGTTCTCACCGGAATCTCGACGGTCCAATCCGTCGAGCAGTATCCGTACCGGCCGACCAAGGTTCTCGATTCCGTTGCAGACCTGGTGGGCCGCACGCAGAACCCGTTCTGATGACACTCGAATTCGTTCTCTCCCGGCAGGATCACCACGTTGTCGGGCGGGGTGTCCGGCACGCTTTTCCCGATATCGCCGACGCCGTGGCCGCGGTGCGGGAAGGCCGAAACGTGGTCGGCGCACTCCCGTTCGACATGTCGGACGCCACCGCCCTCATCGAGCCGGAGGAGTTCTATCGACTCGACGGGCCGTGGGCAACGGTCGATACTCTCCCTCCTCTGCCGACCGTCACCGTTGCGCGCCAGATACCCGACCCGGACGTTCACGTGCAGCGGGTGCGCGATGTCGTCGAGCAGTTGAAAGCCGGTGTGGCCGAGAAGATCGTGCTCGCGCGGGCCATCGAGGTGACCGCGGATTCGCCGATCGAACCTGTCTCGGTGTTGAGCGCGTTGGTCTCCCGCGATCCGATGGGCAACGGTTTTCTGGCGGACCTGTCCCCCACCGCGCCTGCCGGTCGACACATCGTCGGTTCGAGCCCGGAACTGTTGGTTCGTAAGCGCGGCAACATTGTCAGCTGTCATCCGTTCGCGGGGACGGCAGCGCGATCCACCGATCCCGACGAAGAAGCGCGTATTTCCGCGGCACTGGCGGCGAGTGCGAAGGATCAGGCCGAACATCGCTTTGTCGTCGACGAGATCCGGACTGCGCTGGCACCGTTCTGCGAGACGCTGGACGTACCCGACTCACCCCAGCTCAGCAGCACTCCGCAGCTGTGGCACCTGTCGACGCCCATCGTCGGAACCCTGGCCGATCCCGCGACCTCGGCGCTCGACCTCGCGCTGGCACTCCATCCCACCGCTGCCGTCGCCGGCGTTCCGCGAGCCGCGGCCATGGCTGCGATCGCAGACGTCGAGGGCTCCCGCGGCTTCTATGCCGGAGCCGTCGGATGGACCGACGGCAGCGGCGACGGCGAATGGATGGTGACCATTCGCTGCATCGAGCTCTCCGCGGATGGGCTGACCGGAACGGCGACTGCCGGCGGCGGCATCGTGGCAAATTCCGACCCCGACGCCGAGCTGGACGAAACCACGGCCAAGTTCCGCACGGTGCTCAGCGTCTTCGAGCACTGACCCTGCTACTTCAGTGCCTGGTCCAGGTCTCCGATCAGATCCTCGGTGTCCTCCAGGCCGATCGAGATGCGCACGACGCCGTCGGTGATGCCCACTGCTGCACGACCTTCCGGACCCATCGCGCGGTGCGTGGTGGTGGCCGGATGGGTGATCAGTGTCTTCGAGTCGCCCAGGTTGTTGGAGATGTCGACGATGCGCAATGCGTCGAGCACCTCGAAGGCGCGCTTCTTGCCCTCACCCCCGGGAGCGTCGAGCTCGAACGTGACGACGGTGCCTCCGCCCGACATCTGCGACTTCGCCAGCTCGTACTGCGGATGTGATTGCAGGAAGGGATATTTCACCCAGCGCACCGCCGGATGGCCTTCGAGGAACTCGGCGATCTGCAGCGCGGAGTTCACCGAATGCCGCACTCGCACCGGCATCGTCTCCAAGCCCTTGAGCAGCGTCCAGGCGTTGAACGGGCTCAGCGCCGGGCCGGTATGCCGCATCAAAGTCTGCACCGGTCCTTCGATGTACTCCTTCGATCCGAGGATCGCACCGCCGAGAACCCGACCCTGGCCGTCGATGTGCTTGGTGCCGGAGTACACGACCACGTCGGCACCGAGTTCGAGGCTGCGCTGCAGCAGTGGCGTCGCGAACACGTTGTCCAGCACCACCGTTGCGCCGGCCGCATGTGCCAGCTCGGAGACGCGTCGAACATCGACCAACGACTGCATCGGGTTGGACGGGGTCTCGAAGAACACCGCCGTCGTCGGCACCGACAGCGCCTGCTCCCACTGCTCCAGGTCCTCGCCGTCGACGAAGACGGTCTCGACGCCCCAGCGCGGCAGAATCTCATTGCAGACGACAAAGCAGGAACCGAAAAGGCTACGCGCAGCAACCAATCGGTCACCGGCCTTCAACAGTGCACCGAGCGCGGTGAACACCGCGGACATTCCGCTCGAGGTACCGAAGCATGCCTCGGCCCCCTCGATCAGGCGCAGCCGCTCCTCGAACATCTTGACCGTCGGGTTGCCGTAACGCGAGTAGACGAAATGGTCGATGTCCCCGGTGAACGCCTGTTCGGCAGCGCCGGCACTCTCGTACACGAAACCCGAAGAGAGATAGAGCGCTTCGGCGTTCTCGTCGAAGCCCGATCGCATCAGGCCGCCGCGAACTCCCAGCGTTGCCTGACCCACCCCCTCGGGCAAGGGCTTGTCGAATCCGCCGCCTTTGGGAATGTTCGTCACGACTGCCTCCAGGGCAACCCGACCGCACGCCAACCCACGGCTCCGCGATGGCCGTCGGCGTCGGTGGCACCTTCGAAGCCGTCGAGCACGTTGTAGGACGGGCCGATTCCCGCAGCCGTCGCGGCTTCGGCAGCACCGATGGATCGCTGACCGGAGCGGCACAGGAACACCACGGGCCGATCGCCGTCCACGCCTGCGGCTTTCAGGTCGTCGACGAAGTTGGTGTTCCGGGCACCGTCGGGGAAGCTGACCCACTCGATCAGGTGTGTCGGGCGTTCGATACCGGAGGTGTCGGGAACTCCGACGTACTGCCACTCGGCGCGCGTCCGAACATCCACGAGCACCGCCTCGGGGTTGCTCTGCAGCAACTCCCAGGCAGCTTCCGGGGTTATGTCACCTGCGTAGGTCACTGGATCAGCCTTCCGTCGCTTGCCGTTACGTCACACATACCAAGATCAGACATTGCACACCAGCCACTTGTCGTCCACGCGAACGAACTTCCACACGTCGTCGGTCTGCACTCCGGATTTCTCTTCCTTCAGTGGCACCGTGACCATTCCGCGGTCGCCGTTGACCTGGTACTCGGACGGCACACCGTCGATGGACGTCTCGCCGTTGCGCTCGACCTCGCCTGCTCGATCGGTTCGGTACTGCGCATCGTCACCGGGAATCAGACGCTCGACCTGATCGAAACAGGTGTTCTGGCGCAGCAGGTCCGCGTCGCCGGTGTTCTGCGCTTCGAGGAATCCGTCGAGGCTGTCGGTGAGCAACTGGGCCTGCGTCACGTTGTCCTCCGCGGGGGCGAACTTCGAGGCTGCGAAGATTCCGACGAGCAGAACGACGACGATGCCCGCGGCGATGATGAACGGCCACGCATTGGGCGGACGCTGCTCACCGGAGTCTGCGGCCGCTTGGGACGCGTTGTTGCGCGCTTCCTCACGACTGTCGACCCACTGCTGCCTACGTTCACTCCACGACGCCATGCGGCCAATCTTCCTCGATCCGACGGGCCCGGCACTATCGGGGTCCGACGGGAATGTCTCCTCGCAACGTGATGCGGTGCATCTTGCGGTGCTCGGTGCCGTAGTCGCGGTTGGCGTAGTGGGAGGTGCTGCGGTTGTCCCACAGCACCAGGTCGCCCAGCCGCCAGCGGTGCCGCACGATGTGTTCGGGTTTGGTCAGGTGCGCGTACAGCAGGTCCAGGATTCCCCGGCTCTCGGCTTCCGACACCCCCACGATGTGGGAGGTGAACCCCGGATTGACGAACAACCCCTTGCGGCCGGTTTCCGGATGGACCCGGACGACGGGATGTTCGACGGGGACCAGCGCGGTGACTTCCTTGCCGTCCCACACGTTGCCTTTTCCGCCGCGCTTCTGCGCGAGGTAATAGCCGAATTCGCGGTTGCCGTCGTGGATGGCCGTGAGTCCGTCGATCATTCGGCGGACCGGCGCGGACAGTGACTCGTAGGCGAGCTGACTGTCGGCCCAGTTGGTGTCGCCGCCGTGCGGGGGCAGGACGACGGGACGCAGGATCGAGCCCATCGGCGGCCGTTCCATGAACGTGACGTCGGTGTGCCAGACGTCGGCGAATCCGTTGTCCTGGCTGTCGAGCGCGTAGACCTCGGGGGCGACGTGGCCGCTGTCGTGTACCGGGTGACCGGCGGTGAGGTCACCGAGACGACGGCCGAATTCGACGTGTGCCGCGTCGTCGAGCGTCTGCCCGCGCAACACCAGAACCTTGTGTTCGACGAGGGCCAGGCGCACGGCATGGATCTGCGCGTCGGACGCCGAGGCGACATCGAGGCCGATGACCTCGGCACCGAACGATGGGCCGAGCTTGTCGACAGTGAGCGTGGAGGTCTGTTCCAGAGTGGTCATGTGTCCTCGAATCTGTGCACGGCCGGGCGCTGATCTTCGGCAACGCTGCCGTCGAGAGAGGGGTCCCGTCCTGCTGGAGGAGGGGAAGGGCGTCGGGTCTTGTCACCGACAACACATGTTGGTGCAGGTACGACAGAAGTCGACGGTGAACCGTCGGACCAGGTATGTCGTCTGCACAGAGCAATTCCTACCGGAAACCGGGAAATACGGCAAGTTGCCCTCTGCCCCAGCTCAGGTTGTCCTTAATTTATGCTGGGGTGTCCGCACTTCCCTCGAAGAAGGTAGCTCGCTGCACATGACCGATCAGACTCGTCCACTCCGCGTCGCCATCGTCGGTGCCGGACCGGCAGGCATCTACGCCGCCGACGCGCTCATGAAGTCCGACCACAATGTCAGCGGACCGGGCGTCAGCATCGACCTCTTCGAGCGCATGCCCGCGCCGTTCGGGCTGATCCGCTACGGCGTGGCCCCCGATCATCCGCGCATCAAGGGCATCATCACCGCCCTGCACAAGGTGCTCGACAAGCCCCAGGTTCGCCTGCTCGGCAACATCGACTACGGCACCGACATCACGTTGGACGACCTGCGCCGCTTCTACGACGCCGTCATCTTCTCCACCGGTGCCAACGCGGACCGCGCCCTGAACATCCCCGGAATCGACCTCGAGGGCAGCTACGGCGCCGCCGACTTCGTCTCCTGGTACGACGGCCACCCGGACGTCCCGCGCACCTGGCCCCTGGAGGCGGAGAAGGTCGCCGTCCTGGGCGTCGGAAACGTCGCTCTCGACGTCGCACGCGTCCTCGCCAAGACCGGTGACGAACTGCTCCCCACCGAGATCCCGGCCAACGTCTACGAGGGCCTCAAGGCCAACAAGGCGATCGAGGTGCACGTCTTCGGCCGTCGCGGACCGGCTCAGGCCAAGTTCACTCCGCTCGAGCTGCGCGAGCTCGACCATTCGCCGAACATCGAGGTCATCGTCTCCCCCGAGGACATCGACTACGACGAGGGCTCCGAGCAGGCCCGCCGCAGCTCCAAGCAGATCGACATGGTCGCCAACACCCTGCAGGACTGGGCCATCCGTGACGTCGGCGCTCGCCCGCACAAGCTGTTCCTGCACTTCTTCGAGTCCCCGCACGAGGTACTCGGCGCGGACGGCAAGGTCGTCGGTCTGCGCACCGAGCGCACCGAGCTCGACGGCACCGGCAACGTCAAGGGCACCGGCAAGTACAACGACTGGGACGTCCAGGCCGTCTACCGCGCCGTGGGCTACCTCAGCCAGAACATCAGCCAGCTCCCCTTCGACGAGCAGGCAGGCACCATCCCCAACGAGGCCGGACGCGTCGTCGAGTCCCCGCACTCGACCACACCTGTTCCCGCCACCTACGTCACGGGCTGGATCAAGCGCGGACCCGTCGGTCTCATAGGTCACACGAAGGGCGACGCCAACGAAACCGTCGCCAATCTGCTCGAGGATGCGCCCAGCTTCGTCGGCGCGGCCGAGCCCGATCTCGATGCCGTCACCTCGTTCCTCGAAGGCAAGCAGGTTCCCTTCACCACGTGGGACGGCTGGTACCGCCTCGACGCGCACGAGCGTTCACTCGGTGAGCCCGAGGGCCGCGAGCGCGTCAAGGTCGTCGAGCGCGAGGACATGCTGAAGGCTTCCGAGCCCGACAAGGCCTGAGTGCCTGCGGCAGTGGTGTGGTTGCGCCTGCGGGTCGTTCCGCAGGCTCCACTCCCGTGTGCCCTCTGCGGCACCTGACCACACCACTGCGCGAAGCGCTCTACACCCGCACTGCCAGCAGCTTTCCTTCGGTTTCGATTTTGCGCTGATGCTCGTTGAAATCAGGTGCAGCGCAGACGAACAGCGTCCGGCCGTCGGATCCGCCGAGTCCGCAGGCGAAGACCCCGAGATCGAAATCGAGCTGCTGAAGAATCTCCCCGCCCGGCGCCACGTGCAGCACTCGCTGCCCCAGCGCGTCGGCGATCCACATCGTGCCGTCGGTGTCGATGCAGCATCCGTCGGCGGCAACCTTCACCTCGCCGATGGCCGTAGCCATGTCCGTCGACGTCGGCAGTTCGCCGAATTTCGCCCAGTCACGCCGCTCCCCCAGGGATCCGTCCTCGGCGATGTCGAAGGCACTGACCCTGTTTCCGACCGTTTCGTCCACCAGCAGTTGGCCCGAAGCCGTGAACGCCATCCCGTTGGGGAAGTACAGATCCGACGCGACGACGTGCGCGGAACCGTCCGGGTCGACGCGAATCAGGTCGGCCGTCTCGACGGGCGCGAAGTTCATCAGATCGAAGCCGAAGTTTCCGATGTACGCGCGGCCCTGCGCGTCGACGAGCATGTCGTTGAGGTTCGCCTTCACGTACGTCGACAGATCGGCGTGCACGGTCAGCGAGCCGTCGTGCTCACGCAGTAGCAGCTTGTAGTCGCGCATCGACACGATCAGCAGCCGCCCGTCGGGCAACCAGCCCAGGCCCGACGGCTGATTGGGCACCTCGGCTTCGACTCGTACGTCGGAGCCGTCCTCGAGGGCGGACACGACGCGATGGGAGTAGAAGTCCGATACCCAGATCCTCCCCTCGTGCCATCTCGGACATTCGAAGTAGGTGTATCCATCGAGAACGACTGTGGTCTCCGGTTTCATGTTTCGAATTCAAACACCACGAACGGTGGCCGCGACGCCGAATGCGTGAGCTGGCATGCTGGGGACCGTGTTCGACGCCCACCTACACATCATCGACCCGAAGTTTCCGCTCATCGAGAACCACGGTTTCCTGCCCGATCCGTACACCGTCTCGAACTACCTCTACGACGTCGACGGGCTCGGTATCACCGGCGGCGCGGTGGTGACGGGATCGTTCCAGGGCTTCGATCAGAGTTTCCTGCTCGCTGCGTTGGAGACCCTCGGGCGCGGCTGGGTGGGCGTCACCCAGATCGATCCCGAATGTTCCGACGAGGACATCGTCGCGCTGAACGACGCGGGCGTGCGCGGTATGCGGTTCAATCTCAAACGCGGCGAGACGGATCTACAGATGCTCACCACCCAGGCGCGTCGTGTCCACGAACTGGTGGGCTGGCACGCCGAGCTGTACGTCGATGCCTCCCTGCTGCTCTCGCTCGAGCCGATCCTCGCGAAACTGCCCGCCGTGAGCATCGACCACCTGGGCCTCTCGACGCAGGGCCTGCCGTATCTGCTCGATCTCGTCGATCGCGGAGTACGCGTCAAGGCAACGGGATTCGGCCGGGTGGACCTCGACATCATCGACACTCTGCAGCAGATTCATCGCGTGAATCCGGCGGCGTTGATGTTCGGCACCGATCTGCCGGGCACCCGTGCCCCTCGTCCGTTCTCGGAGACCGACATCGACATCATTTCTCACGCCGTCGGTGGCGATCTCCCGGCGGTGCTCGACGGCAATGCCCGGGCTTGGTATCGCGTCCCTTAGACGAGTAGCGCTCCGCCGAGCCACACCGCCGAGGCGAGCAGGGCACCGAACAGCTCCACCAGAATGGACAACCCGGCAGCCTTGGTGGCGTGCACGGTGGATCTCCATGCCTCGGAATGGTTTCGATGCCTGGGCACTTCGGCGACATAGACGCCGGCGATGAAGCCGATGAACAGTCCGACGACGGGGATGACGAAGAACCCCACGATGCCGAGCAGTCCGCCGATCATCAGCGATCGCGTCGGCACGCCTGCCTCCCGCATGCGCCGCCCGGGCCAGGTGTATTTCACGACGCCACTGATCACCAGCAGCACCGTCGCGATCGCGAAGACCGTCCACGCGGCGGCTCCGCCGGTGACCCACGCCCACACTGCGACGGCCGCGAAGATCAAGATGGTGCCCGGCAGAATCGGGACGACGATACCGACGAGGCCGACCAGAATCACCAGGCCGACCAGGACTTCTCCGAGCGCGCTCATGAGCTCAGTGTGCCCTGTGTCGGGTCAGACGACAGGACGAACCTTGCCTGCTGCCTCGCGTGCCCGGCTCCGCGCCGTCTCGATGTCCGGCGCGGTCGACACCGCAACGCCCATCCGGCGCCGGACGAAACTCGTCGGCTTGCCGAACAGACGAAGATCGGTCTCGGGGACGGCCAGCGCATCGGCGACACCGTCGAAGTGGATGCCGTCCGCATCGACGCCGCCGTAGATCACCGCCGACGCACCGGGCGAGAGCAGCGTCGTGTCGATCGGCAGACCCAGAACGGCGCGGGCATGCAGCTCGAACTCCGAGAACCGTTGCGTCCGTAGCGTCACCAGACCCGTATCGTGCGGCCGAGGACTGACCTCGGAGAAGTAGACGTTGTCGCCCTGCACGAACAGTTCGACGCCGAACAACCCGCGGCCACCGAGTGCCGTCGTGATCCGCTCGGCAACGTCGCGCGCACCGGCGAGGGCCGCGTCGGACATCGGTTGTGGTTGCCAGGATTCGATGTAGTCGCCGGATTCCTGCAGGTGCCCGATCGGCTCGCAGAACGACGTTCCGCCGGTCGCCCGGACGGTGAGAAGCGTTATCTCGTAATCGAAATCGACGAATCCCTCGACGATGACGCGACCGAGATCGACGCGGCCACCCTTCAGTGCGTAGTCCCACGCCGCTTCGACATCGGCCTCGGTGCGAACGACGGACTGTCCCTTGCCCGACGAGGACATGACGGGCTTGATGACGGCGGGAAAGCCGATGGTGGACAATGCTTCTCGCACATCTTCGAGTGAATCGGCGAACGCGTACGGTGACGTCGGCAGCCCGAGCTCCTCGGCCGCGAGACGCCTGATGCCCTCGCGGTTCATGGTCAACTGCGTCGCACGAGCCGTCGGGATCACCACACTCCGACCCCGCGCTTCGACCTCGGCCAGGGCATCGGTCGCGATGGCCTCGATCTCCGGCACCACATAATCCGGCTGCTGCGAATCGATCAGCGCCAGTAGTTCTTCGGGGTTGCTCATGTCAATCGTGAACGCGTGATGGGCCACCTGATGGCCAGGGGCGTTGTCGTAGCGATCGACGGCGATCACCTCGACGCCGAGGCGCTGGAACGCGATGATCACCTCTTTGCCCAGCTCACCCGAGCCGAGCAGCATCACCCGGGTGGCCCCGGGAGTGAGCGGAGTACCGATACGGACGGGATCTGGGGCAGTCACAGCCCTATTATCCACACCCCGATCGGTTGGACGACCTAGTACAAGTTAGTCTCCATTCACATTCGCAGCTGACGAGTCGGAACGAGGCAAATAACGTGTCGAACACTGGTGGACCACTCGCAGGGCTCCGAGTAGTCGAACTCGCAGGAATCGGGCCCGGCCCACACGCCGCACTGCTGCTGGCCGACCTCGGCGCAGACGTCGTACGCGTCCAGCGCGCCGGGCAGATCTCCCCCCACGACCACCAGCTGCGCAGCCGCACCATCGTCGAGGCGAACCTCAAGGATCCGGCCGACATCGAGAAGGTCCTCGGCCTGATCGAGCGCGCCGACGTGCTGATCGAAGGGTTCCGCCCCGGCGTCACCGAACGCCTCGGCCTCGGACCCGACGACGCTCTCGCCCGCAACCCGCGCCTCGTCTACGGCCGCATGACCGGCTGGGGCCAGGAAGGTCCATGGGCGCAGACCGCAGGCCACGACATCAACTACATCTCCGTCACCGGCGTCCTGAACGCCATCGGCCGCGAGGGCGAGCGGCCCGTGCCGCCCCTGAACATGGTCGGCGATTTCGGCGGCGGCTCGATGTTCCTCGTCTTCGGCATCATGGCGGCGCTCTACGAGCGCCAGAGCTCCGGGCAGGGCCAGGTGGTCGACGCGGCCATGGTCGACGGCACCGCCGCGCTCTCGCACATGATCTGGTCCTGGCGTGGCGTCGGAGCCTGGAGCGACGACCGCGGCACCAACCTGCTCGACACCGGCGCGCCCTTCTACGACACCTACGAGACCTCCGACGGCCAGTACATGGCCGTCGGCTCGCTCGAGCCCCAGTTCTACGCCCAGCTGCTCACCGGATTGGGCCTCGCCTATGCGGACCTGCCGCCGCAGATGGACAAGTCGCGCTGGCCCGAGCTGCGCGAGAAGTTCACCGCGACATTCCTGTCCAAGACCCGCGACGAATGGGCCGCGATATTCGACGGCACCGACGCCTGCGTATCGCCGGTCCTCACCTTTGCCGAAGCCCCGAACCACCCGCACATGAAGGATCGCGACTCCCTCATCGACATCGGTGGAGTCACCCAGCACCGCCCGGCACCGCGGTTCTCCCGCACCGAGAACGGAGTCCCGACGCCACCGCCCGCCACGGCAACCGACATCGCGTCGGTCTGGAGCTGACGTGTGCCGAACTCGAAGCTGTGGACGCTTTTCGGCTGATTTCCGTCCATAACTTCGAGTTCGCGGTCAGAACACAGCCGCTCAGAACACCAGGGCCGGCTGTTCCGATTCGGCGCTGGGAGCGAGTGCGCGATACGCCGCAGCCGTGGCCATCACCGCGGCCCGAAGCTCTTGCGGCTCACGGGTGTACGGCAACCTGAGGTAGCGCTCGAACGCACCCTCGACGCCGAATCGCGGGCCTGCCGCCAGCACTGCCCCGAATGCAGGCGCGGTGGCGGCCAGCGCACTCGACACCGGTGCGGGCAGCTGCAACCACAGCGACATGCCGCCCTCGGAGCGGCGGTAGCGCCAGTCCGGAAGATGTTCTGCCAGAGCGTCTTCGAGCACCTCACGACGCTCACGTAGCTGCGATCGACGGAGCTCGAGCGCCGGTTCCGCGTCCTGCAGCAGGAACGACGACGCCAGCTGATCCATGATCGAGGTGCCGAGGTCGTGCGCTGCCCGCGAGCCTGCCAGCTGCGAGACGAGCGACGGATGCGCCCTGATCCATCCGATGCGCAGGCCGCCCCAGAACGATTTGGATGCCGAGCCGATCGTGACGATGTCGGACCCCGAGACCCGCCCGAACGACGCGACCGGCGGTGGCGGAGGGGCGTCGAGCCACAGGTCCACCATGGTTTCATCGACGATGAGCGTCATCCGGGTGTCGCGGGTGATGCGTGCGAGCTCGGCCCGGCCCTCGGCACCCAACACCTGCCCGGTGGGGTTGTGGAAGTCCGGAATCAGATACGCGACCTTGGCGGCCGTTTGCCTTGCGGCGCTGCGGATCCCGTCGAGATCCCAGTCGCCGTCGGCCGGGCGCACGGGTACCGGCACCGGCCGGGCACCCACCCGCCGGATGGCTTCGAGTGCGTTGGGGTAGGTGGGGTGATCGATCAGCACCCGGTCACCGGGCGAGGTCAGTGTGCCCAGCAGTAGCCGAACTGCCTGCTGTGCACCGGAAGTCACCATGATCTGATCGGCGGTCGTCGGCAGGCCACGCTCGACGAAGCGTTGCGCGATGGCCTCCCGCAGCACCGCCAGACCGATGGGCTCCATACCGTGCGTCGGTAGATACGTCGGAAGTGCCTGCAGCGCAGACTCGTACGCCGCGGTCATAGTGCCGTCCGCCGCGGCCATCGCTGCGTGAGACATGTCCACGACCGGACCCGAGGGCGATGTCGACTGAATCAACATTCCGTTGGGGGTGGGTGCAGCGGGGAGGGCAACGGTGCTGCGCGATCCCTGCTTGCTGATCAGATAGCCCTCGTCTCGTAGCACCGAGTACGAGGACGTGATGGTGGTACGACTGAGATCGAGGGCCGCCGACAGATCGCGCTCACTGGGCAGCCCGACACCGAGCGGAATGCGGCCGTCGTGAATCAGCAGTCGGACGCCATCTGCCAACGCGCGATACGTTGGACGCGACGCCTTGCGCCTACCGGATCCATCCGAGGACGCGTCGCCGCGCCAGCTGCCGAGATCGCGGGCCAGTGACGTTGCATTGAGGACTCTCGAAGCCATGCTCACCAGTATTCGCCCACTGGCCTTCAACTTTCAAGTCCATTGGGCTTTTCACTGGACTGCCGGCTGGGGTCAGGTGGATACTGGACCGATGCCGACCAGCACTGTCTTCGACACCGCCATCGGCCTGTGCGGCATCGCGTGGACCGACGACGGAGTGGTCGCCGTCGCCCTGCCCGAGCCGTCGGCCGAGGCGATGTTGGACTACCTGGCCGGCTTCGGTGCGACGAGGGGGCCTCTAGACGCGCTCGCGGCCGACGCGACCGAGCGAATCGTCGCCATGCTCGATGGACGGACTGTCGACATGAGGCCAATTCCCCTGGTCCTGGACGTCTCGGAGTTCGATGCCTCGGTCTACACCGTGTGTAGCGGGATTCCCCGGGGCTCGACTCTCACGTACGGCGACATCGCCCGCAGACTCGGCCACCCCGGTGCGGCCCAGGCCGTAGGCGGTGCGTTGGGACGTAACCCCGTGCCGATCATCGTTCCGTGCCATCGAGTGCTCGGCGCAGGCACGGAAGTCGGCGGCTTCTCGGCACCGGGTGGTACGAATACCAAACAAAAAATACTCGGTATCGAGGGAGTCCCGGGATTCGACGAGCCGACTTTGTTCTGAATTGACGCACAATTGATCGAAACTGCTCGTCCGAATAAACCTCCCGAAACAGGGAGTGAGTCCGGATTTTAGGCAGATATGCCGAGAGGCGCGATAGGAGCATCGACCGCTGACACCAATACAGCTTCCGGTCCTGGGCTCACATCGGATTCCTCCGAACGACCGCCGATCGTGAATGCACCCACATCGGGCAGCCACCCGATAGCGCCGCGTTGAAAGAGGTTGTATCGACCCGATCCGGTGGGCGTCGGGCGCTCGTTGCTGATCGGATACCCAAGTGCGCCATAGGGTCCCCCGTGACCGAGGTACCAGTCGAGGATCGGACCGTGCACTTCGTGCGCGCCGCCTTCGGGAAGAGCGAACACGGTGGCGTGCGTGAATTCGAGCATTCCCCCGCCCTCGGGACCGAGCATGAATTCACCGGCCTGAGCGCCGATCCAAGGATGTTCGTATGCGAAGCGATCGAATTGGTAGCTGAAAACTTCCAATCCGTTGTAATTTTCAGTCATCGCCCGACCTTTCGTCGCCCAACCTGGTCGCAATTATCCACGCCGACGACCAGCGGCGCCCTCCAATTTCGACATATATGTGAAAGAGCTAATTCAGGAGCGCGAGAATGTCGGCCGGAATTCGATCGGTGGCCGCCGGATCGATCACCGACCGCGACCACGAACCGCCGGCGCTGTCGAGACGAACGAGCTGATCGGGCCCGAGCAACCACAGCTGATCTCCCGCCGACCAGTTCACGCCGTAGCCATATGCGTCACTGGACGTGGCGGGACCGCTGTACTGGACTGCTCCGGTGGCGTCGACGATCTGCAGAGTAGGAGCGCCGTCGCTGTCGACGACCCGGGCAGACGACGCACCCGACGGGGAAGTCACCGGGGCGAGCAGAACCGCCGGAGCCGGCGGGATGGTCGTGGTGGTCGGTGGGACAGTCGTTGTTGTCGTTGCAGGAGGAACAGTCGTCGCCGGAACCTCGACCGGCGGCGGAACCGGGGACTCATCGGTGCGCGCGGGATCCGTTGTGGTGGGCACCGGTGCGAGTGTCGACTCCGGAACAATCGGCGACGTCATCGTGGGGGCCTGAGTTGTGGTTCCAGGAACGATCGCTCTCGGGGCGCTGCGAGCGGCAGCGGCGGTGCCTCCGCAACGAGCACTGGCAGCCAGGCCGAGAAGTAGACCGTTGCTCATGGTTATGTTCACGGTGGGACTCGGCTGTGAAAATCTGGTGCCCGATTTGGTTCGGATCGATGCGGTGTAGACGCCGTCGAGCACCGGAGCCAGGGGTAGCGGCAGCAATTCCAGGAGGGCTCCGTTTTCCACTGCTTGAGTTATGACTACCCCGGTAGCAGCGATCCCGGCTACCGCGAACTCACGGTCGTTCTCACCGGCCTTCTTCAATGTCAACTGGTAGGTGTACTGCGCCCCCCGCGATGGGAAGGTGAGATTCACGAAGCGAATAGCACCGAGAAGCCCCCGCTCGGCATTCGTACAAGTCAGTGAAAGCGGTGCTGGAATCGGCAAGGCCGTGGTGATGGTGCCGCTGAGGGCCGTTGCCGTATCTTGTCCCGCAGCAAGGGTTGTCGGAGTGTTCGAGGCACTGATGCCCACGGCCGAGATGGCAGCCAACGCGAGCACCACACCGAGGGTGGGCGTCCCGCGCCCTTGGGCGCTGTGCCGCCCACTGGGCGGTTCCTGCAGTCGATCGTCGTCGTCGGGCTGCGCAGGGGACTCCACAGCGGACCTGCGAAATCCGAACGCGGTCATGAGAAGTGCGCCGACGGCGATGCCGCCGATGAATACAGCGACAGGACCACTGAGCCAGGTGACCGCGTAACCGAGTTTCCCGACGCTGAAGAACACACGATCGGCCTCGGACACCACGTAGCTCTCGGCATCGGGCTCGGCGTTCGCGTCACCCTGAAGGAACAGCTGCGCGCTATCGGTTCCGACTGCCCCGATCTCGACCACGCGGTGGGTGATTCCCGTTCCCGACGCATTGGTGACCTTGACGATGTCACCGATCTCGATGTCCCCGACCGGAGTCGTCTTGCTCAACGCCAGAGCGCCGGTGTCGATGGCCGGGGCCATGGACCCGGAACGAAAGATCAAGGGAGTGATACCGAAGAACACGGCTGCGAGCGCAAACATCACGCAGATGACACCGGCGACAGCGCCGACGGTCAGAGCAATTTCGCGAAGCAGACGCGAGCGAGATCGGACGCGGGTAGCGGAGGCGGAGTGGGTAGCGGACATGATCTACGCCGACGTCGCGGTGATGGTGTAGGTGATGGTGCCGGTCGCGGCGGGGTTCGGCTGAGCCGTCCCGGTCGGCATCGTCACGCTGATGCACAGTTGGTCGCTGCCGTTGACGGCGAGCGGACGATTCAGAGCGGGGAACGGCTTCGAGGTTCCGAGGCCGGTGACCGTGCTGACGGGAGAGCCTGCGCACGCCACGCCGGATGATGGAGCACCGGTGTGCACCGACGAATTCAGCAGGTTCCCCAGCGCAGCGTTACTGGCCACCACGGAGATGGTGTACGTGTTGGCTACGGAACCGGCCGCGTTGGAGACCAGCAGTCCGGCAGCGACGGTGTCACCGGGAAAGATCGCAGTGTTGGTCAGCGTCGTGGTGAAGGCCGGCGGGTTGTTGTCGACCGCAGGGTTGCCCACTTTGATGTCGAGCCGTCCGGTGGTGAACACACCCGACGTCGCAGTCGCCGTATCCGACCATGCGGCAAGGGTTCCCACGGCACCGAGGCCGAGGACGATCCCGATCGACATGATCGCCCGAGCTCGTGCGCTGATCAGCGCGGAGCCTGTTCGGCGGAGAACCGCCCTCGGACCGGCGGTGTCACTGTGACGCGACATCAGGGCTGCGCCCCTTCCATATCCGTCCGCGCACCCGATGATTCCGGGCACTCGGCGCTGTTACTGTTGTCCCACTGCACAACGAGATCGACTGCAGCAGAGGACGAGCGGGTGTCGTTTCCGGCCGCTTCGGCCATCGCGATCGTGGCGTCGATGCGCTTCTTCTGTCCGGCCCCTAGGTCGATCCACGCACACGATTCGACCGGCTCGCCGCCGCCGATGGAGACGCTCAGGGCTCGCAGGAACGCCGGGTTGTCACTGTCGAAGGTCAGCCGAAGACGCCCGTCCCGGTCGGTGTCGTTGAACACGTGGAACCGCGATTCACGCGAGTCGCCTGGAACCCAACGAATATCGTTGTCGAAGAATGTGCTTCGAAAGCTCGTCGCCCAATTCTTCCCGTCGTCGCTGTACTTGACTGTGTGCACTCGGGGAGATCCAGCACCGAGGAACAACACCACTGCGACACCGGCGAAGATGGCCGTACAGGCGACAAAAGTGCTGTGCCTCAAGGCGACTCCTCCCTTCGGCTCCGGTAGCGATCGATGCCGGCACCGACGAACATCACCAGTGCGTAACCGAACAGGCCGATCACGATCACCGCGACCGTGATCTTGCGTTGTTCACCGTTGAGCCAGTTGTTGACGTAGCCCATGCACGGCACCGAGTACCAGACTTTTCCGCGAATCTGCCCGATCTGCACCGGGTTCTCGTCGTCGGACCCGTTGTTGTCCCCGCGAGTGACATAGGTGGTGATACCTCGTCCGCTCTGCCTGGTCGCCACGATGCGGTGAGTCACCACTTCGGGCTCACCCGATCGGATTTGATAGGTGATCGCAGTTCCGACTTCGAGCTCGTCCGCGGCTGCCGGCTTGACGACAACCAGACTTCCCGGTGGGTACGTCGGCTTCATCGAGCTGGTGAGAATCGTGTACGGCGTCGAACCGGTGACTTTCGGAATCACGACGGTCACCCCGAGAACGAACAACATCGCTGCCAGCAGTGTGTACGACGCGATCCGGCTCACCCACCACCAGACACCGGACCGGTTCTCCTCGGACATGTCAGTCACGGTTTCGATCGCTTCCGTGTCGTCGTCGGCGTTCATGTCTGGTCCGCCCGGAACGAGAACGTCACCGTCGACGACGCGCTCTGCGGTGGAGTGGCGCCGACGGCGAGCCGAAAGCACCACACTTCGCGGGCACCTGGGGCCAACAGCCTTGCCGCCGGTGGCACCGGAGCTTGCGCACCTCCGGCGTTTCCGCTGTACAACAGTGACGTCGTCCCTGTCGGCATCCCTGTCGCCGGGCAATTGTCCTCGGCCACAACAGTTGTCGCAGTCAGGAACAGAGGGACCGTTCCGGTCGCGGTGGTGCCCTGCAGCCGAAAGTTGAACGGCACGTTGCCGGAGTTTCGAATCGACAGCGGTGCCTGCGAGAAACCGTTCGGTCCGAGATCGGCCGAACCGAGCGCAGCGAGAACGTAATCGTTCACTTCTGCTCCGTTCGGGCCGACCTTGATGTCCAAGGTGCCGGAGTTGATGGTTCCGCCTCCGACGACCTCGTCGTCACGCCACAGCGCGCCCGTCGACTGTGCTGATCCGAAGACCACCACGACGACGGACGCGGCTGCGAGCGCCCAATAACGACCGTGCTTGTTCGTCACTGCTACCGGTCAGGGACGAACCTGGTCGAGCGTGAGGGTGAAGTCGTTGAGGTCGACGCTCTCGTTCTGTGCGATGAGATCCGCAGTCGCTTCATCGAAAGTGATGGTCACCTCGACGGAGATGGTTTGAGGCGATGTGGTCAACGGTAGGTCCACGGCCGAACCGTTCGGAAGGGACGTTCCACCGTTGACCGACACCTCGGTGTCGAGAGCGGCAGCAAGGTCGGCGTCGCCGGCGACATTGGTGAAGTCCGCGGTGATCGAAGCGCGAAGATTGTCTCCTGCCCAATTGACGGTGTACTGGGTCGAGTACTCGAGGACATCACCCGGCACGATGAGGAAGCCAGACGGGTCGGCTCCGAGAGGCGCATTCGGAGTGACCGACGTTTCGGTCCAGTTCGCCGTGCCGGCAATCGGAGCGAAATTCAGTTCGCCGGAGTTGATCTCGCCACCGGTGACCGTTTCGGTGTCACTCCACAGAGCGTAGGATCCCAAACCGCCGAGCAGCAGTACAGCTGCCGCCCCCGCGGCTATGGCGCCCTTGGTTGCCTTGTTCATACGTTGTCGCTTTCTTCGGTGGCCTTGTTCGTGAGGCCGAGGGGGAGGTGACCCGGGTTGGGTCGGTCGGCCGGAAGATGGGCCTCCGCAACTGGGTGCGATGTCCATTGTTTCGGCACGACTTCCTCACCTGTTACCCAAGTGATGGTAAAAGTCCGAGGGAATGTTCAGCCGCCTGATTCGTACTTTTGGTTTACACATGAACATGGTGTGTAAAGCTACTTTGATTACGGAAACCGCAGCTTTGTGGCGAATTTCCCCAGGTGGCCCCTCCGGTTACAGCGAACGCAGTGGTTATTCGCTCACTTATCCTGAACATTCCGCTGTTTTTGTTTTTGAGGACAATCGATTGTCGACGGCAGATCCGGACACGAAAAAGCCCCGAGGCCGTGGGCCTCGGGGCTTCGATTTTCGCGGAACCGTCTACCGCAGGATGTCTCGCCGAACGATGGTTTCGTCGCGGCCCGGTCCGACTCCGATGCACGACATGTACGCGCCCGAGAGCTCTTCGAGACGCAGGACGTAGTTCTGCGCGTTGATGGGCAGTTCCTCGAACGTGCGGGCACCGGAGATGTCTTCCCACCAACCGGGCATCTCCTCGTAGATCGGCTTCGCGTGATGGAAGCCGGTCTGCGTCATGGGCATCTCGTCGTGGCGGACGCCGTCGACGTCGTACGCAACGCAGATGGGCACCGTGTCCAGGCTGGAGAGCACGTCGAGCTTGGTCAGGAAGTAGTCGGTGATGCCGTTGACGCGGGTGGCGTACCGCGCGATGACAGCGTCGAACCAGCCGGTTCGCCGTGCACGCCCGGTGGTGACGCCCACCTCGCCGCCTTGCTTGGCCAGGTATTCACCGTGATTGTCGAACAGCTCCGTCGGGAACGGGCCCGAGCCGACACGCGTCGTGTAGGCCTTCAGGATGCCGAGGACGGTCCCGATCTTGTTGGGGCCGATACCGGAACCGACCGACGCGCCGCCCGCCGTCGGGTTCGAGGACGTGACGTACGGGTAGGTGCCGTGGTCGACGTCGAGCAAGGTGCCCTGCGACCCCTCGAGCAGAATCGTGTCGCCGCGCTCGAGTGCCAGGTTGAGCTGCAGCCTGGTGTCGGTGATGCGGTGCTTGAAACCCTCGGCCTGCGCGAGCACCTCGTCGACGACCTGCTGAGAATCCAGAGCCCGCCGGTTGTAGATCTTCGAGAGCACCTGGTTCTTGAATTCCAGTGCAGCCTCGACCTTTTGGGTCAGGATCTTCTCGTCGAGCACATCGGCAGCGCGGACGCCGACGCGAGCGAGCTTGTCCTGATAGCACGGCCCGATGCCACGGCCGGTGGTCCCGATCTTCTTGGCACCGAGGAAGCGTTCGGTCACCTTGTCGATGGCCACGTGGTACGGCATGATCAGGTGCGCATCGGCGCTGAGCAGCAGGTTCGTGGTGTCGACGTCACGCTTCTCGAGGCCGTCCAGCTCGGTGAGCAGCACACCCGGGTCGACGACGACGCCGTTGCCGATGACATTCTTCACGCCGGGCGTGAGAATTCCCGACGGGATGAGATGCAGCGCGAACTTGTCGCCGTTCGGAAGAACCACGGTGTGGCCGGCGTTGTTGCCGCCCTGGTAGCGAACGACCCACTGGAGGCGTTCGCCGAATAGGTCGGTGGCTTTGCCTTTGCCCTCGTCGCCCCACTGGGCGCCGATCAGGACTATCGCCGGCATGTGCTCTCCTACGTTGCTTTCGTGCGAGGACGTGCTGCAGATATTGCTCGATCGAACGCAGCCGTCACCATTTGTCGCAGGCGCGACAGTGGCCGGGGGAACAGTCTAGCCGAGGCGGTGAGCTGGCCCGCATGCCGCTACGGTGGAGCCGAAACGAAGGCACTATGGTCGTTCGAGGGTTCACCCAAGATCTAGGAGCGCCGTGACACCGTTCGTTCTGCACTGCGGAAACCCGCCGTTGCCGATCACGCTGACCGACGTCCCACTGCGCAACGCCGATGCCGTTCCGACCGACGACGACTGCAGCGCGTTGTTCGCCGACATCGAATCCGCCCCCGCACCACGCATCATCGTGCTGGGCGACGACGCCTCGCTGGCCGCCGTTCTCACCAGGCTGATGCGCACCGACCGTCTGCACGTCGAAGTCGCGTTCGTACCGGATACCGCGACCGCTGCCGCCCACATCTACAAACTCGGGACCGGATCCCGCGCGGCCAAGGTCGCACTGACAGGAAAGGCGTCGAGCACTCCCCTCATTCGCGACGACGCGGGCAAGGCCGTTGTCGGTCGGGCGCTGCTCGGCGGTGCCGGCGGTGCGGAACTCGAGGGCGAGGCATACGTCGACGACACTCGGTTGTTCTCCGGAGTCGTACCCGGCGTCGAGGTGGCACCCACTCCGGAGTTGCCGGGACTGCGTGCGCGAGTGATCAGCCGTCGACGATTCCTGCCTCGCCGCTGGGTGAGCGGACGCGCGATGCAGCTCGGCTCCCCCGCCGCAGACCTGATGCGCGACGGCATCCCCGGCGACAGAACAGTGAAGAGGTCGACGTTCTATCGTCACCATCAGGAGTGGTTGCTGGTCCGATGACCGTTCCGCTACGGCGCAGGCCCGTTCTGCCGAGCCCGGTGTTCGTGGCCGTTCTCGCCGTCGCCGGAGTGGGCGGCGCGCTCGCGTGGACGGCCGAGGACGTCACCTCCACCGCCGCGCGCCTCGGGGTGTTCGTGCTGGTTCTCGCCGGGTGGATCGCCTCGGTGTGCCTGCACGAGTTCGGTCACGCGTACACCGCTTTTCGGGCCGGCGACCGGGAAGTCGAACTCCGCGGCTACCTGACACTCAACCCCTTGAAGTACACCCACCCGTTGCTCTCGATCGTCTTGCCGGTGGTGTTCATCGCGATCGGCGGAATCGGACTTCCGGGCGGTGCCGTGTACCTGCGGACCGGCCAGTTCTCGGCGTCTACGCAGCGGCGCATCGCCCTCGCGGGACCGTTCGCCAATGCCGTTGTCGCCGTGGCACTCCTGATCGTCGTTCGCGTGTTCGGCACAGACGGCACCCATCAGGCCTTCTGGTACGGACTCAGCTTCCTGGCCTTCCTGCAGATCATGGCCACGATCCTGAACTTGATTCCGGTGCCCGGCCTCGACGGATATGCCGCACTCGAGCCCTCGCTCTCGCCCTCCACCCGTGCATCGCTGGACCAGTTCAAGGGCTACGGACTCCTCGTTCTCGTCGCGTTGCTGTTCGTGCCCGCCGTCAACTCCGCGTTCTTCGGGGCGATCTACACCCTGTTCGGGCTGTCCGGTGTTCCCGAGTTCTTCGCCGGCAACGGCAACTACCTGATGCGATTCTGGATCTGACAGGTCCAGCGGGAAAGACTGCACGATACCGAGCTCAGTCGGCGGGATTCCGTCTGTTCGAGCAGGTTCCGTGCATTCTTTCCCAACACTGTCGGTGCCGGATCGCATAATGTGCGCATGACGACGTGGAACGAATTCTCGGCAGCGGCCCCGACACTCGCGTCGGCGGTGCGGGCTCGATTCACCGCCCACAAGCACCATGTACTCGCGACGCTCCGGGCGGACGGCTCACCGCGCGTCAGCGGAACCGAGGTCGAGTTCGACGACAGTGGCGTGCTGCGTCTCGGTTCCATGCTCGGTGCCGTCAAAGCACGAGACCTGCAGCGCGACGGACGGTTCGCGCTGCACAGCAATCCGGGTCACCACTCGATGGAGGGTGGGGACGCGAAGATCGGCGGGCGTGCCGTCGAAATCACCGATCCTGCTGTGCTGCAACCGATATTCGACGCATCACCGGGCGAGCTGGTGCCGTACCACGTGTTCGATCTCGATATCACCGAGGTCGTACTGACCTCACTGGTGGACGATCACATGCAGATCGACGTGTGGCGTCCCGGCTCCGACGTGCGCACCGTCACCAGGTGAGCTCTTCCTTGCAGGTTCGGCCGTGCGCGGCGGGTTCGACCTGCACCGTGGCATGGTCGAGGCCGTAGGTGGACAGTAACGATCGGGCTCGGTCGAGCACCATCGACGACGAGCCCTCGCATTCGAGATGCACCGTCGCGACGTCCATTCCGGTGGTCAGTGTCCACACGTGCAGGTCGTGAACTCCCGTCACGCCCGGTAGTGCGTTCAGGTCTCCGGTCAATGCGTCGACGTCGACGTGTCCGGGACTGGCCTGGGTGAGAATGCGCAGGGCCGAGGCGGCGAGCTTGATCGCGCGCGGGATCACCCACAGGGAGATCAGGACGCCGACGACGATGTCCGCCCAGGTCCACCCGAACACGAGCATCAGCACGCCTGCCACGAGCACGCCGACACTGCCGACCGCATCGGCCAGGACCTCCATGTACGCGCCGCGGACGGCGAGGGAATCCTTGGCGTCGCCGCGAATGAGCAGCATGACGACGATATTGGCCGCGAGTCCGGCCGATGCGGTGAGAATCAGTGGTACGCCGGGGATTTCAGGTGCATCACCGATGCGAGAGACTGCCTCGTACATGATGAATGCCGCAACACCGAGCAGCAGGACGGCATTCGCGATGGCCGTCAACACCTCTGCCCGATGCCAGCCGAATGTCCGTGCTGCTGCGGCACTTCCCTTGCGAGCGAGCATCAACGCGATCAGACCCATCGACATGCCGAGCACGTCGGTGAGCATGTGACCGGCGTCGGCGAGCAGGCCGAGCGAGCCGATCGCCAAGGCCACGGTCGCCTCGACGACGAGGAACACCACCAGGATGACCAGCGCGACGACCATCTTGCGGACGCGAGACCTGGGCGGCCCCGCACCTGCGGACGAGTGACCGCCCACTCCGTGACTGTGCCCGTGACCCGCGCCCATGACTCCCCCTGGTGACCGATGTCGACTTCCGGAAGCCACCATATGCGTACATACGCATATATGCAATGGTGCGCTCGGGTCACAACTCCGGCGGGACGTGCGGATGCTTCACCGTCGGCGGAAGCGTCGCCAAGGCGGAGATGCGCTTGAGCCCGGCGACCTGCAGCAAATCGACGATGATCGACCGCAACTGCGCCAACACCACCGTCGCCGACAGGCCGGCGTTCGAGATCAACTCCGGCTTGGCACCGGCCGCGACCGACCGCAACACTCGCGCCGCTTCCGCCGCGTCCGGCTTCTGCCCGGGATCTGCGAGGATCATCTGCCGCAACACCTCCACCGCATGCGCCAACTTCTCCACCTCGTCGACGACCCGCGGATCGAGAATCTCGTCGTCGCGCACCAGCGTCAGCGACCGTCGCGCGAGCACCCGGATATTGCGGACGGCATTGTCGATGGGGTCGGCCGTGGCCGCGAGCGCCGCCAGACGATTGCGGTGATTCCAGTACATCGGCGAGATCCGGGCAATTTCCCGGCCGCCCTTGAGATCGGTACGCAGAGCGTCGATACCCGACTGCGTCGCACGCGCCTTACGCAACGCCTCCTCAATCGGTTTGGGATCGTTCGCCACCAAACCGTCGGCCACCTTCTGCAACACACTCGCTGCCGTGGCCAGGACGTTCGCCGCATCCTTGCGGGCGCGCCACACCGGATGCGTCGGGATCAACGCAACGATCGCGATGCCCACCAGACCACCGACCAACGCGTCGACCATGCGGTTGGGGCCACCCATGTTGCCCGGCGGGATCAGTGTCGCCACCAGCACCGCGGACGATCCGGCCTGCATCGCGATGATCGGACCACCGTCGAGGAACACCGCAGCCGACATCGCCAACACGACCACCAACGCGATCTGCCACGGACCACTACCGATCAGCGAGATCAACAGATCGCCGATGCCGATGCCCACCGTCACGCCGACGACGAGCTCGGCCGATCGACGCAGGCGAGCACCGAGCGAGACGCCCAGCGACACGACGGCGGCGATCGGTGCGAAGAACGGGCTCTCGTGACCGACGATGTCGGTCGCGACGAACCACGCCACGCCTGCCGCCAACGCGCACTGAATGATCGGCAGCAGCGACAACTTCAGCCGAGCGCTGCCCGACTTCAGCCGGGTCCGACCTCGCGCCCGGCTCGCGCGGGCCCGATCAGCCCAGGCCGAGCGCTTCTGCGGCCTTGGGGTCACAGTCTTCGAGGAGGTCGAGGCAGCGGGCGTACTCGTCGTGCTCGTTGATGTCGCGGGCCGCTTTGGCAAGGACTGCGACGCATCGGAGGAATCCTCGGTTGGGCTCATGGCTGTACGGGACCGGCCCGAATCCCTTCCATCCGTTACGACGCAACTGATCCAGACCTCGGTGATAACCGGTACGAGCGTAGGCGTAGGCCGTGATGGTGGCACCCGACTCGAGCGCGGCCTCGGCCAGGTAGGCCCAGGCGATGGACGCCGTCGGATGCGCCGCCGCGACGGTCTCGGGCGCTTCGTGGTTCAGCAGTGCGGATTCGGCCTCGTCGTCTCCGGGCAACAGTGTGGGTTGGGGTCCGAGCAGGTCACCGAAAGAAGTCATGGCGCTCATTGTGCCCCTACGTCACCGAATCGTGTCCGAACACCCCCGCATCGCTCGCGTCGAGCTGCGGAGACGGTCGATAGGCTGCCAGCTGACGAAATTCGAGACAGACCGCTCTTGCAAGAATTCGGTGAACGAGGGAGAACGCATGCCGGACGAGAAGAAGAAGGCGCCCTCCGAGGCCGACGCAGCCACCGAGAAGATCGATCTGGGCAAGAAGAAGCAGGTCGACGAGCCCGCCGACACTCCGACCGAGAAGATCGCCACTGATCCAGCCGAGGAGCCGGCAGCACCGGAAGCGACGCCGGTGGCGACGCCGGTCGCGAAGCCGACCGCGGCCCCGCGTCGTATCCCGCCGCGAAACCAGTCCGAATCTCCAGCGAACGATGGCGCGGCAGAGAAGAAATCGCCGGCAGCTGTGCCGCAACCGGTCGGTCCGAGAAAGATCGAGCCGCAGCGCTCAGCCCCCAAGCAGGTCGGTCCTCAGCGCATCGGACCCCCGCCGACGGAACCCGGCAAACCGAGTCACAAGAAGTGGTGGGCGGCGCTGGTGGCCGCGGTTGTCGTGATCGCGGCAGTGGCCGCCGGTGCGTACGTGCTGATCGACCGCACGAGCGTCGAGGACTCACCGGAAGCGCAGATTCGCACGACCGTCGAATCGTTCACCCGAGCATTGGCCGGCGGCGACCTCGCCACGCTGCGCAGCACCTCGTGCGGTGACCTGGCGACGTTCTACCGAGACATCCCGGACGCGGAATTCGCCGATGTTCATCGTGTCTCGCTCGAGCAGGGCAACATACCGAACCTGGACAGCATCGACGCCATCCAGGTCAGCGACGACACCACCGCGATCGCTCAGGTCATCGCGCACACCGACGCCAACCCGAACGATCGATCGCCGCGCACCTTCGACCTGCGCCTCGAAGGCGATCAGTGGAAGGTGTGCAGCTGACGCTGCGTGTGCGCGGCGGAGCCTGCGGGTCGTTCCGCAGGCTCCACTCCTACCTCGTAGCCTGCTACGAAGTTCCGCTCACGTGAATCAGCCTGCGGATACGCTGCGGCCTGCGGACTTGAGGTCGTTGCACGCCTCGACGACGCGGGCCGTCATGCCGGCCTCGGCCTTCTTGAGGTAGCTGCGCGGGTCGTAGGCCTTCTTGTTGCCGACCTCGCCGTCGACCTTGAGCACACCGTCGTAGTTGGAGAAGAAGTGTCCGGCGATGGGACGGCTGAACGCGTACTGGGTGTCGGTGTCGACGTTCATCTTCACCACGCCGTACTCGAGCGCCTCTTCGATCTCGCTCTTCGCCGATCCCGATCCGCCGTGGAAGACGAAGTCGAACGGCTTGGAACCCGATGCCAGGCCCAGCTTCTCCGTCGCGACCTTCTGGCCATCTGCCAGCACCGACGGCTTGAGCTTGACGTTGCCCGGCTTGTAGACGCCGTGCACGTTGCCGAACGTCGCCGCCAGCAGGTAACGCGAGCCCGCGTCGCCCGCGCCGAGGGCCTCGACGGTCTTGAGGAAGTCCTCGTTGGAGGTGTAGAGCTTGTCGTTGATCTCCGCCTCGACGCCGTCTTCCTCGCCGCCGACAACACCGATCTCGACCTCGAGAATGATGTTGGCTGCTGCAGCGCGGGCGAGCAGATCCTTGGCGATCTCGAGGTTCTCGTCGATCGGGATGGCCGAGCCGTCCCACATGTGCGACTGGAACAGCGGGTTCTTGCCTGCGTCGACGCGCTCCTGCGAGATCGCGATCAGCGGACGCACGTACGTGTCCAGCTTGTCTTTAGGGCAGTGGTCGGTGTGCAGAGCGATGGTGACGTCGTACTTGGCGGCGATCACGTGCGCGAACTCGGCGAGCGCCACGGCACCGACGACCATGTCCTTGATGCCCAGTCCTGATCCGAACTCGGCTCCGCCGGTCGAGAACTGGATGATGCCGTCGCTACCCGCGTCGGCGAAGCCCTTGATGGCGGCGTTGATGGACTCGGAACCCACACAGTTGATTGCCGGAAAGGCGAACTTGTGTTCCTTCGCCCGGCCCAGCATCTCGGCGTAGACCTCGGGAGTTGCGATAGGCACGGCGTCATTCCTCCATTGAAAAGTTCGGTTGTGTCCACTGCAGTATGGCAACCCCCGGGCCCGGTGTCGTGCGTACCCGCATCCCCTGGGTCATTCCGCAGGCTCGCCGCAGCTGACGAACAGGCCATTGCATCCACAGCGGAAGGACACCGACTGTTCAGGACTTACCAGTTTCGGCCGGTAGTGTGGGCGCGGTGAGTCTCCTAGCTGCCTCGGAAACGATGACGACGAACCTGGCCCTGTTGCCGGGATTCCTCGACCCGGTGAACCTGCTCAACTCCTTCGGTCACTGGGTGTTGATCGGGCTGCTGCTGGTGGTCTTCATCGAGTCGGGGCTGCTCTTTCCACTGCTACCGGGCGATTCACTGCTCTTCACTGCCGGGCTGATCGCGGCGTCGAAGTCCACCGAGATCGAGCCGTTCGCGTCCATCTGGACCCTTGTCATTCTGATCCCGATCGCGGCGATCCTCGGTGATCAGGTCGGCTATCTCATCGGCACCAAGGGTGGCGCGGCTCTCTTCAAGAGCAACGATTCGCGGTTCTTCAAGAAGAAGTACATCGACGAATCGCACCTCTTCTTCGAGAAGCACGGTCCGATCACCATCATCCTGGCGCGCTTCGTGCCGATCGTGCGGACGTTCGCGCCGGTCGTCGCCGGTGCGTCGCACATGAAGTACTCGCTGTTCCTCACCTACAACGTCGTCGGCGGCATCCTCTGGGGCGCGGGCGTGACAGTGCTGGGGTACCTGCTCGGACAGATCGCGTTCATCCGCGAACACGTCGACATCATCTTCCTGATCATCGTCGCCGTCTCCGTCCTGCCCATCGTCATCGAGGTCGGCAAGCGCATGATCAAGGCCCGCAAGACCCCGCTGGGCGAGGCCACCGATGTGATCGAGGCAGACGCCCCGGACACCAAGTCCTGATCGTGATCCTCCGAAAGTGATCTAGTCCATGTCTTCGATTGCCACAGCGCTGCCGACGGTGTCCGTTCAAGCCGTCGGTAGCTTCGGTCCGCTGGAAACCGCAGGCCCGCTCGTCGTGTGGATCATCGTGATGACTTTCGTGTTCATCGAATGCGCGGTGATCATCGGGTTGTTCCTGCCGGGCGATTCGATGCTGATCACGGCAGGAATCGTGATGGCGACCCATGCGTCGGGCACCGGTCACATCTGGGCGCTGTCGCTCGGTGCGATGGTCGCCGCCATCGCAGGCAACCAGGTGGGGTACTCGATCGGTCACCGGACCGGCTCGACCCTGGTGGCCCGCAAGAACGGCAAGTACCTCAACACCAAGAACCTGCACAAGGTCAATCTCCTGCTCGAGAAGCACGGCTTCTGGGCGGTGCTGGTCGCACGGTGGATCCCCTGGGTGCGCACCCTGTGCCCGCTGGTCGCTGGCGCCGCGAAGATGGATCACCGCAAGTACACGATCGCCAGCACCCTCGGTGCCATCATCTGGGCTCCGGTGCTGCTGCTGATCGGGTTCTACTTCGGCTCGTTCATCGAGGGCATCCCGTGGCTGATGCCCGCCGTCCTGATCTCCATGGTCGTGCTGCTGGTCGTCGGAACCGGACTCGGTATCTGGCAGTACCGCAAGGAAATGGCACGCCCCGAAGAGACCATCGAGGTCGAAGAAGTCGTGGAGTAGCGGCCCTAGAATCCTGCAGCTGCGACGCGGTAGGCGGCTTCCATGAGCATCCAGCCGCCGAGTTGCACCGAGAGGTCCCGTTCGGGCACGTCGGACGGTCGGACCGTTCCTTCGGCGAACGTGGCGATGTGCAGGCCTTGTCCCGGGAACCGGGCTTCGCGGGTCCAGTCGGCCCCGAACAGTGGATTGTCTTCCACTTCGAGGCGGTTCTCCCACGCCGACTCGGCCGAGTTCAAGACGATCGCTGCTGCGAGTTCGCGTGCGCGGTCGTCGGCGTCGGAGTCTCCGGGTAGCTCCACCGCGGCCACCGCCAGGTAGCGCGCGAGGATCGGGTTGAACAGGCCGCCGTCTCCCCCACCGCCGCCGGTGATGACGAGGTTGCGGGTCAGGTGGTTGTCGACGGCGTCGACCAGAGCATGGACTCGCTGCGCGTGCCTGGGTTCGCCGAGCCGAACGGCGAGTTCGGTCTCGAGGCCCAACGTGACGCCCTGGCAGTAGCTGTAGACGGCGCGTTCCATCTCGCCGGGCTCACCGGCGTCGACGAGTGCGCGAGTGGAGTGCATTCCGTCCAGAATCAGGCCCGTGCGCGCGTCCTTGAGGGTGCGATCCATCCAGTCGGCCATCTCCTGGGCACGCCACAGCCGACCGGTCCGCGCCAGCATGATCGCCGCCGGACCGTTGGCGGGTGCGTTGTAGAAGTCGGACTTCTTGCGCCACGGAATGCCGCCACCCTCGGCCGGAGCCCAGGCATCGAACAATTCCATCTCGATCTGCTGGATGCCACCGCGATTGCCGACGAAGTGCTGCCGCTGAGCGCGTTCGAGCGCCAACCCGAGCCACGCCATGTCGTCGTAGTAGTTGTTGGTCCACCCGCTGACATTGCGGGTGCGGTGTGCTCGGGTGATCTTGTTCAATCGCCGACGGCGCTTGGCGGTGAGATCGCGATCTGCTGCGTCGACCGCGCAGTCGAGCAGATGGGCCTGCCACCAGTAGTGCCAGCGCAGGAACATCCGTTCCGTGCGCACCGGTGGCCAGGCCACCACTCCCAACGTCGTGCCCGGCAGCCCCCACAGCCGACGCATGTGCCGCGCGACGACGGCCCCCTCCGCAGCGTCCGCACGCTGCGACCACAACTCCTGCATACCCGCAATCCTGCCACTACCGTTGCTGATTCGTTACATCCCGCCCCGGAAAACCGCGGCGGTTTCACCACGCAGCGTCGAGGTCGCCATGCCGCCGAATCCACGAGTGCATGGCGATTCCGGCGGCAACACCGGCATTGATGCTGCGGGTGGAACCGAATTGGGCGATCGATACCGTCATCGACGCCGATTCGCGGGCACTGTCGGTGACCCCCGGTCCCTCCTGTCCGAAGAGCAGCAGGCAGTGAAGCGGCAACTCCGCGGTCTCGATCGGTACCGACCCCGGGGTGTTGTCGACGGCCACGACGACGAGGCCCTTCTCCTCGGCGAACGCCATCAGCGCCTCCACCGAGTCGTGGTGATGGATGTGCTGGTAGCGGTCGGTGACCATCGCACCGCGACGGTTCCACCGACGACGCCCGACGATGTGGACCGCCTGAGCCGCGAAGGCGTTCGCGGTGCGCACGACCGTCCCGATGTTCGCGTCGTTGGTGAAGTTCTCGATGGCGACGTGCAGCGGATGCCGTCGGGTGTCGATGTCGGCGACGATCGCCTCGCGTCGCCAGTAGCGGTAGGCGTCGACGACGTTGCGGCGGTCTCCGCCTGCCAGCAGTTCCGGATCCAACCGTGGATCGTCGGGTGGCGGTTCGGTGTGCGTGTCGAACCACGATCCGACGCCGTTGGGGTTCTCACCCCATTCGGTGGGGCCGGCATCGTCCGACGACGGTTCGCTGTCGATCGTGTTCTCGCTCAATAGACTTCGTTGCTGTCCGGTGCGATGCGGAAACCGTGTCCGGTGGCATCGTCGACGCACGAGATGCCGTTCTCGGCGGACGTGCAGGTGAATCCGTTCTCGGCGATGGTCGCGCCGACCGCGAGCGGTGGATCGATCGTCTCGCCGCCCGAGGTGTACACCACGCCGCCGGAACACATGAATGCCGCCGGGCCTTCGTTGGTGACTCGAATACCGTTGCCCCAGTTGATCATGCAGTCCTCGGGCCGCGGCGGCACCGGAGTGGTGGTGCCCTGACACCCGGCCTCGGTACGACTCGACAGCGGCACGATTCCGCACTGGAACAGGCCGTCGGGGGAACTGAAGTAGTACGCACCGCCGATGGCCGCGTACGTCGTCTGCGGTTCGGCGGTGGGCGGCGGCTCGACCGGAGGCGGAGGCGGCGGAACCGCCTCTTCCGTGGTCGTCACCGGCGCAGGGGTGGTGGTTTCCGTCGTCGTCGTCGGCGCGAGGGTTGTGGTCGACGCCTGCTGCGGCGGCTGGGCAGCGGACTCACTGCTGCAACCGGCGAGAAGGAGCGCCGTCCCGGCCCCGATTCCGACCAACCAGGCTCGCACCCAACCCATTTGCCTTGTTCTGCTCGACCCTGGCCTGCTCGAACCCCGCGTACTCAGCATGAAGAAACCCCGACCCACCTTTCGACACCGATTGCTCGAAAGACCGACGATACCGGCGTCGGGGCCGGCATCGTCCGGCGAGGAGTTCTAGGTGTGGCTCAGACGCCGGTTGACCTCGCGAGTGAGCCATGCGGGCGAGAAGCGTGACCCGAGCGAGAGCGCCTTGGACGGCAAGCCGACCGGGAAATGCACCTTGTGCAACCGACGCTTCACCGGACGGGTCGCGTCGAAAATCGCGTCGGACACATCTTTCACGGTGAGCTTGATGCCCAGCGAGCTCGTGGTGCCCGTCGACACGCCCTGGGTCATCGCCGTCTGGACGAACAGCGGCCACATGGCCTTGACCGAGATGTCGTACTTGCTCCACTCGAGATCCAGCGCCTCGGTGATGCCGCGCACCGCGAACTTGGACGCACCGTAGGTCACCAACTCGGGCTGACCGTAGATGGCGGACGCCGAGCACAAGTTGACGACCTGCGCGCCTGCGGTGTCCTTGAGGTACGGGAAAGCCGCGAGGGTGCCGTAGATGACCCCATTGACGTTGATGTCGATCTGACGGCGATGCACCGAGAGCGGCATGTCCTCGAAGGCACCCGCGGCAAGAATTCCGGCGTTGTTGATCAGAATGTCGAGTCGACCGTCACCCTCTCCGACGAACTCCTTCAACCGGGTTTCCCACTGGTCGGAGTTGGTTACATCCAAGACGCCGGTAACTACGCGACCGCTGAGCGAGGCAGCTTCCTTGCCGAGCGATGCCAAGCCGGTCTCGTCGATGTCGTAGGCACCGACGAGGTAGCCGTTGGCTGCGAACTTGAGAGCAGTTGCGCGGCCGATACCTGCAGCTGCGCCTGAGATGAAGACAGTTGGTCGAGTCACATCGATCACCGTACATGTAACCCTACTTACCGGTAACCCCCTATCGTCGAATATCCAACAGCCGCTTTCGGCGGCGCAGGAGCACCGAAGTGAACAACGCGAGAATCGTGCGATCCGTCGTCGTGGTGACGATCGGCTACGCACTCGTACTGGCGATCTGGATCGGTTGGTTGATGGACCGCACCCCACCGGGGACGCTTCCGTACCAGCTGGCGGCCCTGGTCGCCGGATTCGGCGCGGCTCTCGGTCTGGCCATGATGATCGCCGGACGACCGACGCGTGAGCAGAAGGAACTGATCGAGCACGGCGTGGAAGGGTGGGCGACGGTGGATGCCATCCGCCGCATCGACGACGACACCGCCGAGCTGGACCTGGAATTCACCGTGCCGGGCTCGAGCAGCTACTTCGGCAAGATCGTCTACGACATCCCCCGCTCGGACACCTCACGCTTCGAGCCGGGCACCGTCATCGCCGTTCGCGTCGACCCTGCCCACCGCGAGCGAGTACTGCTGCTACCCCGAAGCCAAGGCCTCGACGAGTAGGACCTGCGCCGCAAGGTAGGTCGACAGGACGACCGCTTCCGCGGCGCGGCGCTGTCGGTCGTCGGTCAGAAAGAGCCGCCTGAACACGATCAGCGCATCGGAGACGGTGAACAGAACGCCACCGATCACCAGCCTCGGATCGCCGCCGCGCGAGACGGAACGAGCAGACAGGGTCGACGTGGTCGCGAGCACTGCACCGTACGCGATCAGGGTCGACGCCACCGCGGGCTGACGCCTGGCGAGCAGCACCGACGCGGCAAGCCAGCCGGCGTACCGCGGAATCGCGTCGATCGGTGCCGGACGCGCACCCCTGCGAAACAGCAGATACGTATAACTGCCCTGCATCACGGCGAACGCACGCGCGCCCCACTCCAGAGCGGAATCGTCGTCGGGGTCGATCAACAGCACATCGCCGACCGTGGCCGCCGCTAGACCCGCCAAGAGCACCCGATCTCGAGCTGGATCCAGCCCGGCGGCCAGCGCCGGGACCATCAGCGGCTTGGCCATGCGCTGCACGCGCATCGACCCTGTCCACGCGCCGACCACGGTCACCGCACCCGCCACCAGCGCAGCCGCACGAGCCCGCCGAACCCGACCGACAACCATTGCAAGGACCTCCACCGAAATCTCGTCACAGTCGACGTCACATGTGACGCTGACCCCTATCGCTTGATACTCGCAGGTCGCGTCGCCATCGTGGAAAGGTCGGTCGGATCATTTCGAGGCAGTGGGGACCATCATGCGCCGCAAACTCACCGGGCAGGACAGTTCGGGCCGCTCCGCCTTCGCCGGCCACCCCAACCCGTTGCTCCGCGACTGCGACGTACGCCAGGCACGCATCAAGCACTGGGTGACCGCGCTGCTGATCCTCATGATTCCGGTGTCGCTGTGGATCGGGGCCGCGGCCCACACCGATCAACAACAACGGCTCGAGGACCAGAAGAGTTCGATCCACCTCGTCACCGCGACCACGACGGCCGTCGCGGAATCCGCACCCGTTGCTTCGACCGAGTTCGGCTCGTCCGGCGCAGCTGCGACCGCCGTCGACGCACGGTGGGTTCATCGAGGCGTCGAGCACACCGGACGCGTCAGCGTCGACACCGGATCGCCTGCGGGCACCACCACGCAGATCTGGGTCGACAACAGCGGCAATGTGACCATGCGGCCACTGACCTCGTCCGACGTTGTGGCCGCGGCCATTTTCAACACCATCGGTAGCTGGGTGCTCGTGGCGTCCCTTCTCATCGGCTTCCATCACCTGATGCGCTTCCGCTACGACGGTCAGCGGGACGCCGAGTGGGACCGCGACATCGCCGATCTTCTGCGCCGACACTGACCCGAGCCCCTGGTCAGCCGCATGGTCGATCGCGCGTTGCGATAGATAGTTAGTGTATGTAACAATAATCCGGTGAGTCACTCCGACGCAGACATCCGGGACCTCCTGTCACAACTGGTCACCAGCTCGTCACGTTTTGTCCGGTTGGCCGCACGATTCGGCAGCGACGAATGGCCGAGAGCGTGGATGCGAGCACTGTCGTTGCTCGAGGAATATCAGCCACTGCGCATCAGTACGTTCGCCGAGCTCGACCGCTGCTCCCAACCGTCGGCGACGGCGTTGCTTGCCAAGCTGAGCAAGAGCGGCCTCGTGACCCGAACCGCCGATCCCGACGATTCCCGTGCCGTCCTCATCGAGATGACCGACGCCGGCCACCGATGGCTCGCCGCGAGTCGACGCCACATCGTCGACGGACTGGTGCCGTACCTGTCCGACCGCGACCCGGAGCAGATACAGAAACTGACCGACGGACTGAGTGAGCTTCGCAGCATCCTCGAGCCTGTCGATCGCGGAATGAGAGGAACTTCTTCATGACCACCAGCACCTCCCCCGACAGCCTGCTGAAGCAACCGCGTGCGGTGTGGGCAGTCGCGTTCGCCAGCGTGATCGCGTTCATGGGCATCGGCCTCGTCGATCCCATCCTCAAGCCCATCGGCGAACAACTCGATGCCTCGCCGTCACAGGTGTCGTTGCTGTTCACCAGCTACATGCTCGTCACCGGCGTCGCGATGCTGATCACCGGAGTGGTGTCGAGCCGCTTCGGACCCAAGCGCACCCTGCTGGTGGGGCTGGCGATCATCGTCGTCTTCGCTGCGCTGGCAGGCACGTCCGGCTCGGTCGGTGAGATCATCGGTTTCCGCGCCGGCTGGGGACTGGGTAACGCCCTGTTCATCGCGACGGCGCTGTCGACCATCGTCGGTGCCGCATCGGGAGGTGTCGCTCGCGCGATCATCCTCTACGAGGCCGCACTGGGTATCGGTATCGCCACCGGCCCCCTCGTCGGTGGAGTTCTCGGCGGGTTCAGCTGGCGCGGACCGTTCTTCGGCGTCGCGGCGCTGATGGCCGTCGCATTCATCCTGCTCATCGTCATGCTCCCGGACACCCCGAAGCCCGCGCACACCACGTCGATCCTCGATCCGTTCCGCGCGCTTCGCCACCGCGGTCTGCTCACCGTCGGCATCACCGCACTGCTCTACAACTACGGATTCTTCACCCTCCTGGCGTACACCCCGTTCCCGTTGGACATGGGCACCTACTCCATCGGCTTCATCTTCTTCGGCTGGGGACTGTGCCTGGCGATCGCATCGGTGTTCATCGCACCGAAGCTGCAGCGGGCCTTCGGAACGCTGAACATGATGATGCTCGCGCTGCTGCTGTTCGCCCTCGATCTGGGCGTCATGGCGATGTTCACCGAGAACAAGACCGTCCTGATCGTGGGAACCGTCGTCGCCGGGTTGTTCCTCGGAGTCAACAACACGCTGATCACCGAGACAGTGATGATCTCGGCACCGGTCGAGCGGTCCACGGCATCGGCTGCGTACAGCTTCGTTCGATTCACCGGCGGGGCCGCAGCACCGTACCTGGCCGGAAAACTGGGCGAGTCGAACATGCACGTCCCGTTCTGGGTGGGTGCAGCCTGCACCGCCCTTGCCATCGTCGTTCTGGCAACCGGCCGGAAGGTGCTCGCTCATGTCGACGACCACGAACCTGCACCTCACAGCATCGACGAGGCTCGTGCGGTGACGGTCGGCGACTGAAATACGTTCACCCGACGGGTTTTTCGCGGCGGTCGAGATCTTCGGATCTCGACCGCCGTTTGCTGTCGAGAATCTCTCTCGTCACATGAGTCCCATCAGTAACACTTTCATAACCAATTCTCAGGTAAAGGCTTGAACGGTTCCCGAGACCGGCCGGTTGGTTTACGGTCACGTCAACACGGTTGTTCGTGTGACTCACCAACTACACCCGTTCCGCGTGGGAGGGCGGGTGCGCGCAGCACGATGCTGCCACTGACCGAAGGGCCACAATCTTCATGTCGCAGAAGTCGATCGCCAGGTCCAAGAAGGCGCGCCTCGCCGCTGCCGGGGCCGCCATGGCACTGTCCCTCTCCATCGCCGCACCGGGAATCGCCAGTGCGCAGGATCCGACACCCGAAAGCTCCTCAGTCGAGCAGCCGGCCACCGAGGGCGGCACCGAATCCGGAGCTCCCACCGCCGAGCAGGGCGCAACCGTCGAAGGATCGGCCACCGTCGACGGGCAGATCGACGCGCCTGCTCCGGCCGTCACCCCGGAAGACGCCGCAGCCGCGGCTGCCGCGGCCGTCCCAGCCCCCGAAGTACCGTCGGCCATCCGCCCACTGCCCCAGGTCACCGGCGGCGTCGTCTTCAACGACGACGGCACCGCGACGGTCAACCTCGACGTCATCCCGCAGCTGTCCGACGCGGAGAAGCAGGCGATCGCCGACGCCGAGGCCGCAAGCAAGGCAGCGGTGGAAGCCACCGCAGCCGCCCAGGTTCGGCTCGAGACCGCCAAAGCAGCCGAGGCCACCGCGAGCACGGATGCCACCAAGGCCGAGGTCGCCGCCGCCGAGGCCGACGTCAAGGCCAAGACGGCCGCCGCGGAGGCCAAGGCCGCCGTAGTCGCCAGCACTGCCGCCAGTGCTGCGGTCACCGCAGCCAAGAACGACGCTGCCGAGCTGAAGACCACGGCCGACGAGGCCAAAGCCGCAGCGGACCAGGCCGCAGCCGACGCCGAGGCAGCAGAGAAGCTGGCCGTCGAGCTCGAGGCCGCAGCGGTATCGGGCGATCCAGAGGCCACCGCAGAAGCCGAGGCAGCTCGCGCCGATGCGAACGCCAAGGCCGAGCTCGCCGCCAGCGCCAAGGTCGAGGCCGATGCGTCGACCAAGGCCGTCGAGGATTCCGTCGCGGCACTGCAGGAGTCGTTCAAGAGCCTCAACCTCGCCAAGATCGCTGCCGCCACCAGGGCCGCAGCCGCCACCGCAGCGAAGTCGCTCGCACTGCACGTCGAAGCGCAGACGGCCGCTGCCGTGGCCGCGATGGCCGAGCAGAACGCTCTGAACCTCGAAGCTGCCGCCGAGGCCGCCGCGGGTGAGGAAACCGAATCCGAGAAGGCCGCAGCCGACGCCCGGGCCGCAGCGGACGCCGCCAAGGCCGACGCCGATGCCAAGGCCGACGCAGCCACCGCAGCCCAGGCCGCACTCGACGCTGCACCGTCCGATGCCGACATCGCAGCCCTCGAAAAGGCTGCAGCCGACGCCGCACAGGCCGTCGTGGATGCCAACGCAGCCGTCACGGCCGCCGACGCAGATCTGGCGACCAAGACCGAGGCAGCCGCCACAGCCAAGATCAACGCCGCCGCAGCAGCCGCCACGCTGAAGACCGCACAGGACGAAGCGACGGCAGCGAAGGCCAACTCCGACGCCAAGGCCAAGGTCGAGGCCGATCTCAAGGCCGAGGCCGCCGAATTGGCCGCCAGCGGACCGAAGTTCGAGTGGACGATCAACCTCGGAAACACCGTCCGCGAGGACGTTCCGGTCACCGAGGTCGACGAGAACACAGTCGTCGTCGACAAGACCGGAGTCTCGCTGGTCGGTGTCAGGAACGAGGACGGATCGTTCACCGTCGCGGATTACTTCACCACCGACGAGAACGGTGTCGTCAGCGTTGCCGGCGATCTGCCGCCGGTCGATCTCGCTCTCGGCGATTCCTCCGACGAGGCGTCGGGCGGATCGGACAGCTCGTCCAACACCCCGGCGATTCTGGCCGGAGTCGGCGTGGTCGTGGTCGCGGCAGCAGGCGGAGCCTTCTACCTGCGTCGCCGTAGCTCCACCGATGCCACCTCGTAACACCCGCTGGCTGTGGACGGCGATCCTGACCCTCGTTCTACTCGTATCAGGTTGTGCGAGTGACGAAGTCGGGATCGCCGCGCCCGATCGCTCGCCGGTGCAGTCACAGATCTCGGTGGCTGCACCGGCGAGCGACGTCGCTCCCGCTCAGCCGGAACACATCGAACTCCGGTCCTCGGACGGCACTGCCTATCTGAGCAGTCCCATCCATCCCGACCCGCTCTACCGCGGCGGCGACAGTGGCCAGGTGCTGAACCCCGTCGACGAACTGCCCGCGTGGTGGGCCGAGAGCGGCATGCCGGGAACCTCGACCGAACAAACGGTAGTGGTTGCGGGACATAACTATTCGAAGCGTGATGCCCCGTTCAAGGCGTTGCGCGTGGTGACCCCGGGCGACACCGTCGTGTTGCGCACAGCGAGCGGCACCCTGCAGTACGCGGTCGAATCGGTCGGCCCTCTGCCGAAGGGATCCCTACTGGCGGACAACGAACTCCGACGCTCGGTACCGGGGCGACTGATCCTCGCCAACTGCGACGTCCAAGGCGGCGAACCCACCGACGACAACTTCGTCGTCGTCGCGCAACTGGTTCGCTGACAAGCGCTTTCGCGACCGGGGCTACAAGCCGAGGTCTGCCAAGCCGAGGAGGGATCGATATTCCAGGCCCTCTGCGGCGATGACCCGATCGGCCCCGGTCGCCCGGTCCACCACCGTGGCCACTCCGGCGACCGTCGCGCCCGCGTCGCGCAGAGCCTGCACGGCAGTGAGCGGAGAATTACCGGTGGTCGTCGTATCCTCCACCACCAGAACACGTTTGCCGACGATGTCCGGTCCCTCGATCTGACGTTGCATGCCGTGCGCCTTCGCTGCCTTGCGCACCACGAACGCATCGATCGGACGCCCCTCGGCATGCATGATCGACATCGCCACCGGATCTGCACCCATCGTCAGACCGCCGACCGACACGAAATCCCAGTCGGCAACCAGATCACGCATCAACGAACCGATCAGCGCACCCGCCCGATGATGCAGGGTCGCGCGACGCAGATCCACGTAGTAGTCGGCTTCCTTGCCCGACGACAAGGTGACCTTCCCGTGCACGACGGCAAGCTCTTTCACCAAATCGGCCAGTTCCTGCCGGTCCGAATTCGCGGCACTCTCGGCCATGTTCGGATTCCTCTCGTCGCACCACGGATCTTCGATAGGTCGGTACGAACTTACCCACCGACCCGCGCAACCGCTCTCGCCGGCTCCGATGCCGGAGCTCGGGGCGTTCCTGCGCTAGGCAGCGACCTCGGCCGATGGCTGCTCGTCGAGCTGTTCCTTGGTCTCCACGAACGGTTCCGGTGCGGTCAACGAGCGAGACCTGGCGACGAGCGAGGACGGGAACGTGCCGATCGCCTGCGACAACCGGTACGCATTGTCGTTGTACACGCGCACAGCGCCCGCGATACGCCGCTCGGTGACGTTCAGCTCTCCGGCCGGGCCCTGGAACTCCCAATTGCCCAACACATTCTGACGCGCATCGGCGTCGGCCAGCACGGCGTGGAACGCGGCGGACAACGCATTCTCGGCAGCGGCCTGCGCCTGCAGACCCAGGCTGCGATCGCGCACGGCCCTGGACCACGAACGCGCACCGCCGAGCTGACGCAGCACATCACCGGACAGCCCGGTGGCCTCCGCCGCGGCAAGGAACGGGCCCAACTGCTCGTGCCGCCGATCGAGCTCGACATCGACCAGCCGCAGACTCTGTTCCGTCTGCACGCGGTACCGGCCGAGTCGACGCACCGTGACCACCACGTAGCCGACCAAGACAACGACACACAGGACCACGACTGCCACTACAACACCCGAAGAAACCGTCACGGGGTACGAATTTAGCCGCGTATGCGCATCTGCGCCCGTAAACACGCCCGAACTTTCATCAGGGCTGATTGCGTCGGCGCTCCGAGTCGAACGGGATCGGACGCGACGCGGGCTGGCGCGGCACCGGACGCGACGGACTCGCCGAACGTGCAGCCTGCGGGCCGGCCGCATCGGGCCTCGGCGGACGCGGCCTACGTCCCGACTCCTGCGGACGAGAATCGGGGGTGCGGGGCTCCTGAGTACGGGGCTCTTCAGTACGGGGTTCTCCAGCACGGGGCTCTGCTATCCGAGGAGGTCGAACCCGCGGCTCGGGCCCCTTCGGTGCAGGAGTTCTCGGCTGGGCAACACGGGTCTCCGGGCTCGGCACCGCCTGGATGCGGGGCTCGGCCGCTCGAGGCTGGGGATTCTGCGGCACGCGGGCTTGCTGGGTGTGCGCCTCCTGCACCAGCGGCCTACCCGGATCGCTTCGGTCACGGCCGGGGTCACCGGGTCGAGCGCCGTAGACCGCGCTTCCGCGAACCGGAGGCAGCACGTGCAACATGCCCGACAGTCGTGCGACCGCGTCGATCGCGGCATCCCAATCGCGACCGGCACTGCTGAGCGGCAGAGATCCGAGCGTCCAGTCCTTCTCGCTCCACAGCAGCTGCAGATTCGCCGGGATGGACTCGGTGAACGCAGCCATCCGCTGGTCGCAGACACGACGAGCGATATCGACGTCGGTGGCGAACACCACGCGCGGGCCGATGGAACCGAGCAGTTCCATGTCCTCGTCGCGCGGCGGTGGCGTCGAGCGGGGCCGAAGGTCGATGTCGACATCGGACCCGACCGAGCGCTGCACGGCCACGATGGTGCCCGTCTCCTCGACGTCGAAGAGAACGAACTCCTCACCGCGCCGAACGCCGGTCACCACTCCGAGAGCCACGTCGAACTCGGGCTTCGACAGGGCAGCGCGAGAGAACCGAGTGACCAGTTCTTTATCGTGCGGTCGATACTCGTACCCCTGAGCCTTGGCCCACATCTGCCGTACACGTCCGGACTGATCTCGCTTGGACCTGTCGATGTAGAGCAGCGCCACTGCACCCATCAGTGCAATTGCCGCAAGGCCGAACCACATTGCCGTCATCGCGAACCACCTTAATCGACATCCACACCTTCGCCGCCCACCACCGCCGGGTCCTGTGAACGGTCCCTACGGCGACTCGCATCGCCAATCGGGTCGTTCCGCAGGCTCCACTCCCGCCCTATCCGCCGAGATTCGGCCTTTCGATGATGACGTTCGCGCGGATCGTTCCGTCCTCGACGGCCTCGCCCTGCACCACGACGAAAGCACCGACGGTCAGCGACGCCAGGTCGCTACCGGACAACGAGATTATCTGGGTCTGGGGTGTGGTCTGCACCGTCACCGGAGCGCCGTCGAGTCCGTCCAGCGTCAGAGTCGAACCGTCGTTGGCGCTGATCGTTCCCACCGACGAACCCAGCTGACCGAGAATCTCGGGAATTCCCCCGGGGATCAGCTCGGGCGTGGTGGCGGTGCCCGATTCGGTGGGCTGCGGCGCTGTCGTGGGCGCGCTCGACGTGGGCGGCCTGATCGACGTCGACGTCGACGGACCGGTTGCAGTGGTGCTGGGCTCGTCCGATCCCCCGCTCAGGAAGGAAATTCCGAAGAACACGACGATGGCGAGGACGACGAGTCCGATCAGCGCCAGAACCCACGGTCTGGGCCCCTTGCTGCCGGAATCGGTCGCGTTCGGATCCCCGGTGGGCGGCGGAGCGCCGTACTCCGGCGGCTGCCCGAATTGCTGAGTGTGGCCGAATTGCTGAGTGTTGCCGTACTGCGGGGCCTGGCCGTATTGGGGTTGACCGTACTGCGCAGTCTCGTAACCCGGGGGTTGACCGTACTGCTGGGTCTGGCCGTATGCCTGATTCGCCGCCGCCTGTTGCTCCGGGTCGTAGGGCGGGAATGCCTGCGTGGGCTGATAACCGGGCGGATAGGCCTGCGGGTCCGGGTTCTGACCCGCCTGTGTCGGATACTGCTCCGTCGGTTGCGAGCCGTCGGGATACTGCTGGGCCCCGGGATACTGCTGGGCACCGGGGTACTGCTGTCCGTAGGCCTGCGTCGATTCTGCTGACTCCGGCCCGTCCGCCGCGTCCTGATCGCGTTCTCTGGGTGACCGCGGGTCGTCCGGATTCGTCATCCCACGAGCGTACCTACCCGGTACACCCCGGTTGAAGGCAAAAACAGGCCCGCACGAGCAGTACTCGTGCGGGCCTGTTCGGGAAAAACCGCGGCTAGCCCAGGATCAGGCGCTCTCCGTCAGGGCTGACACCGACCGACACCACATCGCCGTCGTGGACGTCGCCGGCGAGCAGCAGCTTCGCCAGTTGATCCCCGATGGCCTGCTGGATCAGTCGACGCAGCGGCCGCGCTCCGTACAGCGGGTCGTAGCCGCGAACCGCGAGCCACATCTTTGCCGGTGACGACACGACCAGCGTCAGTCGACGAGCCGCCAGACGCTTGGCGAGGAAGCCGAGCTGGATGTCGACGATCGACTCGAGCTGATCCTCGGACAACGCGTCGAACACCACCACGTCGTCGAGTCGATTGACGAACTCGGGCTTGAACGACCGCCGCACCGCGTCCATCACCTGCTCCTTGGTGCCGCCGGCACCGAGGTTGGAGGTGAGGATCAGGATCGTGTTGCGGAAGTCGACGGTCCGGCCCTGGCCGTCGGTGAGCCGGCCTTCGTCCAACACTGCGAGCAGGATGTCGAACACATCGGGGTGCGCTTTCTCGACCTCGTCGAAGAGCACAACCGTGTACGGACGCCTACGCACGGCCTCGGTCAGCTGACCTCCGGCCTCGTAGCCGACGTAGCCCGGAGGTGCACCGACGAGCCGAGCGACGGCATGCTTCTCGCTGTACTCGCTCATGTCGATGCGCACCATCGCGCGTTCGTCGTCGAAGAGGAACTCCGCCAACGCTTTCGCCAGCTCGGTCTTACCGACACCGGTCGGTCCGAGGAACAGGAACGATCCCGTCGGACGGTTGGGATCGGCCACCCCGGCGCGGGAGCGTCGGACGGCGTCGGACACCGCTTGTACTGCATCCTTCTGCCCGACGACTCGCTTGCCGAGCTCGTCCTCCATGCGGAGCAGCTTCGCGGTCTCACCCTCGAGCATCCGGCCCGCCGGAATTCCGGTCCAGGCCGCGACGACGTCGGCGACGTCGTCCGGTCCCACCTCCTCCTTGAGCATGACGTCACCCTGAGCCGGCGAGTCCTCGGTCTTGGCTGCGAGCTCCTTCTCGAGAGTCGGGATGCGTCCGTAGCGCAGCTCGGCGGCCCGACCCAGATCGCCGTCGCGTTCGGCGCGGTCGGATTCGCCCCGCAGGTTCTCGAGCTCCTCCTTCAGAACCCGCACCGAGTCGATGGCGTTCTTCTCGTTCTGCCACCGGGTGCTGAGCCCGGCGAGCTTCTCCTGCAGATCGGCAAGTTCCTGGCGGAGCTTGTCGAGCCGAGCCTTCGACGCGTCGTCGGTCTCCTTCGCCAGGGCCATCTCCTCGATTTCGAGGCGACGGACGGCACGTTCGACCTCGTCGATCTCGACCGGGCGTGAGTCGATCTCCATGCGCAGCCGGGACGCGGCCTCGTCGACCAGGTCGATGGCCTTGTCCGGCAGGAACCGGGCGGTGATGTACCGATCACTGAGCGTGGCCGCGGCGACCAGGGCGGAGTCCGTGATCCGGACGCCGTGGTGCACTTCGTAGCGCTCCTTGAGTCCGCGCAGGATGCCGACGGTGTCCTCTACCGACGGCTCACCGACGTAGACCTGCTGGAAGCGTCGTTCGAGGGCGGCATCCTTCTCGATGTACTTGCGGTACTCCTCGAGGGTCGTCGCACCGACGAGGCGCAGTTCGCCGCGGGCGAGCATCGGTTTGATCATGTTGCCCGCGTCCATCGCCGATTCACCGGTCGCACCTGCTCCGACGATGGTGTGCAGCTCGTCGATGAACGTGATGACCTGGCCTGCGGAGTTCTTGATGTCGTCGAGCACGGCTTTGAGCCGCTCCTCGAACTCACCGCGGAACTTCGCGCCCGCGACCATCGAACCGAGGTCGAGGGAGACGACGGTCTTGCCGCGCAGGCTCTCCGGTACGTCACCGGCGATGACGCGTTGCGCGAGTCCTTCGACGATGGCCGTCTTGCCGACACCGGGTTCGCCGATGAGCACCGGGTTGTTCTTGGTGCGCCGTGAGAGAACCTGCACGACGCGCCTGATCTCGGTGTCGCGGCCGATGACGGGATCGAGCTTGCCTTCTCGGGCCAGCGCGGTCAGATCGGTGCTGTACTTCTCCAGCGCCTGGTAGGTGTTCTCGGGATCTGCGCTGGTGACCCGAGCACTCCCGCGAACGGCTTGGAAGGCGTCGCGCAGCTCGTTGGGTCCGGCTCCGTGACCGGACAACAGCTTGCCGACGTCGTCGCTGCCGGTCGCCAGGCCCACCATGATGTGTTCGGTGGAGACGTACTCGTCGTCGAGTTCGGTGGCCAGATGCTGTGCGGCGGTGATCGCGGCGAGGGTTTCACGGCCGAGTTGCGGAGTGGTGGTCGAACCGGATGCCGAGGGCAGGCGGTCGACGAGGTTCTGCGCTTCTCGACGCACCGTTGCAGGGTCGACGCCGACGGCCTTCAGCAGTGGTGTGGCGATGCCGTCGGTCTGATCGAGCAACGCCACCAACAAATGTGCCGGACGAATGTCCGGGTTACCGGCCGCAGATGCGGCCTGCAGGGCAGCAGAGAGCGCCGCCTGCGACTTCGTGGTGGGAGTGAAACTGTCCACCGGTCACCTTCTTCCGAGAGTGGGATTCGAGACTGTCGCTGGGTACAACCATAGACAAGTTGAGTCTGTTCCGCTCAACCTTGACTTTTTGTGCGAGATTCCCCAGCCAGTTGCACGCAAGACGTGCATGACTCGAAACCCTGCGCTGCCGGACCGTCGTCCAATCTTCAAGGTCTCGGATCAGCAAGTTTGAGGAAGTGACCAAGCAAGAACCGGCTTTCACGCCCGCGCGAGCTAGGAGGAAAGGCCGTACCGAATCCGACACTGACGGCGCAAAGCACTGCGCCAAGGGCTGCGTCACCTTCCCCAAAACCCGATCGACTGAGGTATCGACTCCTTAACCCAGAAACGCGGTACTGGGCGTGGCGGCGACAGCTTCAGAAGCCGGACTTGGCAAGCGGGAAGATTAACAATTGGGAGCCGCAACTGACATCAGTCCGTACTTGCATCTAGCCTCCGTAAGCAGTCCCCCCTTTGGGTAGCGAGATGCTTTGGGACAGCACCTCAGACGTCCGCCTGCATGGTGTTCGACGAGAGGTCCCGCCCTGGATGATTCCCGGTACACTTCTAGCAGCCAACAGGAAGGACCTCTATGAGCTCCAACAACTCGAAGCTTGAGAGGTACGTCGCTGGATACGCAGCCCCTGCGCCGATGCAGACACCCGACGCGGTTAATGGCGACCCACAATTCTCGTCATTATGCGAGTATTTATCTAATCTCCCCGCCCTAACCGCGAACGACGCCATCGTCGACATCGGGTGCGGAATGGGCGTGGTCGCAAAGGCAATGATGGGTGTGTCCTGGCGTCAAGAGACTCCAATTTACATACCAATAGACCTCGAAGAACCACTGCTTAAGCTCGCTTTGCCTCCACTGATCCATAACCACTCCAGGAAAGTTACATTTGCTGATCTTGTCTCTAAACGCAGCGTCTTCGTCGACGCCGAGGCAACGCATTTCATCCTATTGCGTAACATACTTCATGAGCTTGACATTCGCGAGATGGCACAACTAATTTCAACACTCAATTCATCAGCTCCAAACGGCACTCAAATTTTCATTCAAGATATGGAGGAACTACCTACAGCCGAGTCACGCAATTCACCTTGGCACCATAGTGAGCTAGTCAATCTACTGCTCGAACTCGGAATGAACCCCACCGGACCGGATGTCTACTTCAGCAGAAGCGGAACCCCATGGTTTACCATCTACTGTGCCACAAACCAGTCACAGCATAATGAACAAGAAATCGGCGATATAATTCGCAACGCCCGACAGAGGATGAGCGCTGCACTACTATCCGAAATCGAAAAATTAACCAACGGCGATGCAGTGAACGCTGAACGCAGCTTAATACTCTCTAGGGAAAGATCGACTATCGATCTGCAGATTATCGACTGGGGAAACAAGCGGTCAAGTTACTCTGAATCTAATAGAAGCTTGGACACCTCAGTCAAGATCGCAAACACTTCACTTCTTGTCACGAGCAATCTCGACGGCCTCATTAAGATGGCCGAAGCGGAACCACACGCCTTCGATGTTCTGGCAATCCTGAGATCCAAGGACGTGATTCAGATGCCTGAAACTATCGACAACGCAGGCGAGCGAGTTTGGTTTTATGGCTACTCAAATAAACATTCTTTCTTCGACGAGTCCAACGTCTTCGCGATACAAAATGCAGTCTCACGGGGGGTCGAGGTCCAAATTCTCCTTGTCCACCCGACAAGCGGTGCAGTAAAAGCACGATCATCCGAGCCTGCGTACGCAAGCAGGAACGACCTGTCAGAAGACATCATTGAGTGCATTGCAAAGTACATGGAAATTTCTACGCAAGGAGCTTGGGCTGATGTTCGACTCACCAACTCGACACCACCGTGCTCATTCTTCATAGTAGACAACAGCTGTGTAGCCAGTTTTTATACTGCCCACACGACCGGCACTAGTGGGCAAAGCTTTGTCATCCATGACACGAATAGACCTGGAGACTTCTTTTCCCTACTTGCCAACGAGTTTTCAGTCGCATTTCATGCTGCCGACAACGCTCACGACTTCCCCATTAGCCACGGAGCCTGACAATGAGTCACCGAACAAATGGAAACCACGATGTGCTGGTCGCTGCCGGGGGTTACGCTTCCCGCTACTCTCCTCGATACAGCGGCCCGAAGTCTTTAATACCTATCGGGACGCATCCCATATTATCCGAACTTTTGAAAAGCATCAGAAGGCAGCATCCTTCTGCTCGAATTCTGGTCTCGACGAATCGTACTGATTATCTATACCGCACACAGGAAATTTGCAATTCACACGGTGCAGAGGTTCTGGTTGACCCAGGATTTGACTCGACCATTGACCTAGCCCGCTTCGCTGCACCCGAAATGGCCCAGAAATTTTGTTTCATCTATGGGCACACGCTGCTTGGGTGCGAAGGTCTAACACCGTTCATGACTCGATCAGAATCCGCAGCAGTATATCGTAGCTCCACTCGCCGAGCCCCCATTAATATCGGCAACCGATTCCTTGAACCCCCCTTTCAGATAGACCGCTGCAGAGTTTTGTCGTCTATGGCCAAGACCTGGAGCGAATACATAGATGAAGTTCATGCTCTGACTGTGGTAGACACGGGCCTTCCACCCGAGCCGAATACCTGGGAAGAGCAACTGGCGTATTTCCAGCTAACGCTCCATCTGAATTCCGAATCGGACTGCCGAAACCCATCGGTCCAGTGACCCAAGCACCCATAAAACTCCCCCAAAAAGCCATGACACAATTCAGCCAAAAGAGAAATTTTGCCGACGAGCGGTCGCCATATTCACATCCTTATTCCAATGAAACAACCCCCGCCTGGTCCGACGCTCACGATTTTCTTCCTCACACCGCACGTTTGCGCCCAGCAAGGATAGAGAGAAACCCATTTCAGCGCCACTGCATACACTGCTTGCAATGCAAGTGGAGGCATGGTCGAAAAATTGGACGGGAGCTGTCGCTGGTTGCACTCGCTGGAGTTACTGGCCCATTCTGGTTGCAACATGTTCAGTAGGACGTGGCACGAAACCCTACCAATGCGGAGGTCCAATCAATGGACGACGTCTGTGCCTGGAATCGTTTCGGCAATCCCCGGGAAGTGACGGCATGGTCACCAGTACCACCCTCAGCGATCAACGAGGCGACGAAATAGCCCTCAACCGAGCGACTTTGGTGACTCGGACCGAGTGGACACACCGACCCCGAAACCGCCGATACCCTGCACAACCTGTTGCGGAACTGACGGGGTGCCACCCTGCTCTTCGTTGCCGACACCCTCGGGTGGCGTGGCGGGAAGAGGATCAGCCCACAGAATCGAGAACGTGACATGCCCATCACCCGGCAGATACCCAAAGCTACCGACCTGCGCGAGGTCCTCTCGTTCGACAGACCGGATCTGAATCTGCGTCGACGACGCCTCAACGCCGTACTCACCATCGACGATCTCCGCACCATCGCGCGTCGACGCACCCCGCGGGCGGCATTCGACTACACCGACGGTGCCGCCGCGGGAATTCTTACGAGATGCGGCAGCCTCATGGTTGTTGTCGTTCCCCAACTTAGGACCAACCCGCTAGGCGTCCTGAGTCTCAATTTCATACCTAAGACTCCCGGGCTACGTCCGTGGCCCGGGAGGTCCAGTTCGGAGTAACAATCGATCCAGCTGGCGACACGCGCCCACCGCTGGTCCATTGCTGCGTCGATCCTCCGACCGAATTCCGCGAGTGCCGCAGGGTTTCCAGCAGCCTCGAATCACACTCCAACGCGCTCGATCTGGGAGCTAAGGTGGCTCGTCGTAACGAAACCCCATCCTGCTGATGCGCTGGTCACTAGGAAGCGATAGACCGGGGCGCTGACCAACTGGTATATCGGCTTCCTCGCCGGGTCGGCAGAGAGCACCGGGAAAAGAATGCTTTGCGGTATTCCGTCGATCTGTGTTGGATAATCCACTCCCATAGTGTCTGGGCCAACCACCAGACCCTCGGGAACGTACGGGTAGTCACCCTCGATAACCGTGCTAGCAGCGCTTGTCGAATGACCATTCTGTACGAAATCTAAGCACGCCACTTCAACTTGACCCGCGCTTCCAGGACCGCGAGCTGATGCGCGAGCTTGCGGCCCTAGAACTCGTCTGCCGACTCGGTCTTACGTCTCGTCAGGTTGGTTGTGACGCCTTTCGGATGAGCCTCGACCGTGCCCGCCGCGTACCTCACCAACTACGAGTCGGTCCGATCGAGTCCGGAGCACCTGGCAAACCAATTGCCACACCGAAACCTCCCCCATACCTTCGACACTGGGTGCGCGAGCAACCAGACACGCCACATGCGGATATGCCGGTGCCAACTCGGCCGCGTCCTCTACACAGACGATGCGTTCGGCCGATCCACCTCACCCAACAGCGCGGCGAGGCGTGTGGTTTTCCCTGCTTTGCGCCTAAAGGACATATCCGAGGATGAATCGGCCCCGCTCGATGCGCCAACATCAGCCACGGCCTCGGATACGAAATGGAGTAGACCCGTCGTGAACCTGTAACGGCTGCTCGCCGTCTGGCGGTACACGCGCCCCTGTATTGCGGGAGCCGAGGAACACAGAAAACGCCCCCGCGTCCCTGATGGGTTGCAGGGGCGTTGCTGTTAGCGTCCATGCCGTGTTGACACTATTGAGCGCCGAGGAACCGGCTGAGGGATTCAGATTCACTCAAGGATGGGCAAGTATTGGGACCATTACGGTCGGCGTCCTCGCCCTGGTGATCGCCACTATTTACAACCGAACGACGCTGATAGTCTCAGCCGAGCGTCATACGATGGATCGGCGCGATAAGTACAACGAAAGCGTCCGCAAGTCTGTCGTTGCCATCGCGACAGAAGTGCTTGAGTGGACTGGGCACTGCTCTTTTCAGTTCGTAGGCATGGACCTACTTTCGGAGGACATCGCAAGACCGAAAGCTCAGAACAGCACCGAGCGAATCCGCACATCACTGACCACTGCCAACCGTGAAGAATTCATCCCAGCACATCGCCGTCTGCATTCGGCGCTTTTCGCGACCCGCTTGCTCACGACCGACGAAGCAATCGCCCCAGTTGTCAACAAGATGCTTGCTGCCCTGTACGGGGTTCGGGAGATTCGGCAGACCACTGATTACGACAGTCCAGACTCTCTGCTGGTGAGCCGTACTCAGCTCAAAGAAGTGTATGAAGCCATTATTTTTGGCATGGAAGAGTTAGAGCAGGTCACTGTGGTGAAGTTCCCCTTCGTTCTGGAAGACGACAAAGCAGGCACCGCGATTAGGCAGCCCCCACTTAGACGAACCAGACCTTAGCGGTCTCCATATTTACCGCGTACTGAGGACGCAACCCCGAAAACCAAAACCGAACCTCGACCAGCAAACGACTCAGGTTCTGCTCGAAATCATCACCGGCGGTACCCCACTCGATCACGATGCCGTGAGTGTCATGGTCAACCTTGATTGCACTGAGGTCCAACAACACGCCCGAATCGCCGGCAAAGCGTTCGACACAACCCCCTGCACGCCATGCCGCGTGCGGGTAGCTCGGCCACCGCTGTGTGAGCCAAATCGAACGCACACGACGCGTTGCGGCCAAGCTCAAGCGCCTCCCAATCGGTAGGCGACAACACGAACACGCCGGGGTTGCGGCCAGCCGACTCAAACGCAGTGGCAGCCTTACGCATGGTCACCACCAGGTCTGTTGCGAACTGCTGGACCACGAGACTGGACGTGTTCAGAATGCCAGTCAGGTTCAGGCCCTGACCGTCACCGTCGACGACCTGCTCCCCGACCGCCTCACGCAGGCCCGAGAGCATTTCACTGAACAAGAATTTCGCCCCGCCGATTTGACTGCAGCTTCATCTTGGCGCGCACCTCGTTCGGCGTCATAAATGGCCGACCCACCGAGGACGCCATGACGGCTGCCTGCTCCTCAAATGAACCTGTCACCTGACGGGTGTCGATGTTTCCTTACCTTTCTTAGCCGCGCCGCCGCTCCAGCTGCAGCCGAGTTCGGTGTAGCAGCGGCTGCTTGAGATCACCCAAAGGAAGACCTGTCAGCTGGACGAAGGCACCAGGCCAAGCACAAACGTCTCCTGCCCGTGATCTGCGAATCCGATTCGCGACCAGTTCTATGTCGCGACGATGGGCTGACAGCGCAAGCGTGGCAGCCTGAAGCTCTGCGTCGGATTGCCAAGTTCTGATTGACGTGCGCGAAGTCCTCGATCGGTCTACTTTGGTGACGGTCGACGGTGGCTGGGTCATCGGCAGTGATTCGGTGGGGTGGAGGTGGATCTATGCTCGACGCACGCACGATCTCCCTCGTTCGCACCGGATTCAAATCCGTCGTGGCCGCCCAGGACGGGCCGGCGCGGCTGTCCCGGTCCTTCTACGGTCATCTCTTCGCCGAGCATCCCGACTTCCGCACCCTGTTCCCGGCATCGATGGACGCGTTGCGTGAGCACTTCGTCATGGCCCTCGGCTACGTCTTCGAGCACCTCGACGAACCCGACCGCGTCGAGCCGTTCCTCGAGCAACTCGGCCGGGACCATCGCAAACACGGAATCTCCGGCGCACATTTTCGCGCAGGCAGCTCGGCGCTGATCAACGCGTTCCGCACCTTCGCCGGCAACGAGGTATGGACCGACGAGGTCGAGACGGCCTGGAACGACGCCCTCACCGTGGTGAGCAATGCGATGGCCGACGCCGCCGACAACGACGAACTGCCGCCGTTCTGGAGTGCCACCGTCGTAGAACATCAGCGCGTGCTCGACGACCTCGCGGTGGTGCGGCTGAAGACCGACGGCGAGATCCCGTACTTCCCCGGGCAGTACGTCAGTGTGCAGATTCCGCAGCGGCCCAAGCTGTGGCGGTACCTGTCCCCTGCCATCCCCAGCAATCCGTACGGTGAGATCGAGTTCCATGTTCGACGCGTCTCCGGTGGCTGGGTGTCGCCGGCGATGGTCACCGAGACCGCCGTGGGTGATCGCTGGGCCATCAGTCCGCCGCTGGGCGGGATGCACGTCGATCGCGCGATCCGCGAGGACGTGCTGATGATCGCGGGCGGCACCGGCTTGGCCCCGCTGCGCGCGCAGGTGATGGAGATGGCGCAGCGCAGCAACAATCCTCGGGTGCACCTGTTCGTCAGCGGAACGTATCCGTGCGATCTCTACGATCTGGACACTCTGTGGCAGTTGTCGCTGTCGAATCCGTGGCTGACGGTGGTTCCGGTGACCGAGGAACTCGAGAATCCGTGGTGGTATTCGGGCACACCTCGCGAACTACCGTGGGGAATGCACCACCGTCTGCACGGCGCGGTGGGCAAGGTCGTCACTCGATTCGGTTCGTGGGCCGATCGGCAGATTCAGATCTGCGGGTCACCGTCGATGGTGCGCACGACGATCTACGCCCTCCGCAGGGTCGGCACGCCGATGGAGCACATTCAGCACGACCCGTTCTGAAAAGCCCTGCGCCGCAAGCCCTCAGCCGGACAGCGACTTCGGCGGCATGTCCTCGACCACTCCGCCGGCCACCAGTCGCGGCGTCCAGGTCTCGGTCACCAGTCGACCGTCTCCGGTGATGATCGCATCGGGGTCGGGGTCGATCAGGATCGGATATCCGGTATCGGCGGTGGCCTCGACGTTCTGCACCAGGAGGCCGTTCTCGATGGTGTAGTGCACGCGAACCGGTTGCAGGTCGGAGTCGAAAGCCCAAGGGCGGCCGATGAATATCACTGCAGCGCCCACATCGTCGAGTACCGACACCGAGCCGTCGCGCTCGAGCCGCAGGCTCCACCGGGGCGGCATGGACGTCGAGAACTCGAATCTGTGCGGTGCTCGCGCGTCGAGCAGGTGGATCATCAACAGCGCGCCGTCCCGAGGGTCTCGTTGCGGCACAATGACTTCGAACGATCCACATTCGTAGAACCTGGACCCGAACGGCCCCGGGATGCCTGCGCCGAGATGGTCTGCGATGGCGAGTCCGAGTCGAACGAACCCGGAGCCGTCCTCGGCCCGGAGCGTGATTCCCTCGGACGGGTGCGGCGTGGGCGACTCGTCCCGCGGCGCGTAGGACAGCACTGCGCGAAGCAGTGGCTCGACCACCTCCGCGTCACCGTCTCGTGAATCGAACGTTCGCCGTCGACGATCGGTCATCTCCACCCCCTCCGCCTGGCAAGACAGTCTGCCACCGAGGCTCTGATCACGTGTCCGATTCTACGGAAAACCATTCGATCGATCCGGTGTCCGAGGCACCGGGCTGCCCGGACTCGCGCCGGCACGTCGCCCGACGCATGAAACCGATCAGTACGATTTTCGACGAATTTCTGCAGGTCAGCCATGGTTCGCCGGATCCGCGGCAGCGGCTACTATGAGCCGGTTCGGTCCGCGGCGGACCGATCTGCCCGGGTGGGCAGCGGCTGTATCAGGAAGGCACACACATCCCCGATGTCCGCTGATTTCGCCGCACGCCTGAACCATCTGTTCTCCACGATCCACCCGACCGGACGCAAGCCGCACACCAATGCCGAGGTCGCCGACGCTCTCGCCCTGCGCGGGCACCAGATCTCCAAGCCGTACATCTCGCAATTGCGGTCGGGGCAGCGCGCCAATCCGTCTGCGGACACCGTGGCGGCACTGGCCACGTTCTTCAAGGTCAAGCCCGACTACTTCTTCGACGACATCTACGCGGCCAAGGTCGATCACGACCTCGAACTGCTCACCCAGCTGCAGGGATACGGCCTACGCCGCCTGTCCGCCCGGGCATTCGACCTGTCCGAGGAGTCCCAGAACCTGCTCAGCTCGATGGCCGAGAAGCTCCGCGTGAGCGAAGGACTCCCCGCGGTGCCGCCGGACAGCACCCACTAGGACCCGGTGTTCGCCGCTGATTTGGGTCGTTCCGCAGGCGCCACTCCCGCCGCCGCAATCCTCGCCTGCACCTCCGGACGCCGCAGTGGCGGCACCGTGGGCGGTGGCTGACGCCGCTCCGGAAGCGCATCGAGGAGCCGGTGCGTCGTTGCCGTCACCTCGGCGACGGCACGCTCGAACGCGTCACGGGTGGCGTCGGACGTCTTCTGCACGCCGCTGATCTTGCGGACGTACTGACGCGCGGCCGCTTCGATCTCCTCGTCGGTGGCGTGGGGTTCCAAGCCTCGCAGGGTGGTGATGTTTCGGCACATGCGTCGACGATAACCCCGCAGCTCACACCTCGAGAAGGCCTGCAACGGCACGAAGACACAGCGCACGGACCTGTTCCCGGTCGAGAGTTCTGCGCTCGACCCAGTCCAGGCACACCGCTCGCACGAAGGCCACCCACCCGCGCAATGCGGTGCGGACCATGTCGTCGTCGCGAAATCTCTCGGGCAGAGCAGCCAGGATCCGCTCCTGCTGAATCTCGAACTCGCGCGTGAGGATGTCGTCGATCCGTCGGTCTCCCAGCAGGGACCCGCGGTTGACGGCTCGAATGCCGTGCGCGTGCTCGTCGGCGTAGGAGATGTAGGCATCGAGCCCGGCGGCGATCTGTTCGAGGACCGGAAGCGAGGTGTCCGGTGCGGTGAGGTCGAGGTTCCGCTCGGACTCGGTGCGCACGATCTCGACGAAGAACTCCCGCTTGGACGGGAAGTAGTGGTACATCAGCCCGCGTGAGACGCCCGCCAGATCGGCGACCTCTTCGATCCACACGTCCTCGTAGGGCCGCTCGGCGAACAGTGCCGAGCCGATCTCGAGGAGTTGCGCACGCCGCTGCGCCGGCGTCATCCGCTTGCGAGGTGTGGTCATGGGCCTCGAACTTTACTTGACACGAGTTCAACAGTGAGTACGGTCACTATTGGACACCGATTCAACAAGCCGAACGATGGAGTGGCGATGTCGACAGAGTTCGCGGTACGAAACGGCGCTCTACCGCATCCCCCGTACCGAGTTCCCGTACTCGGCGACATCGTCGGCGTCGACCCGCGCACCCCGGTTCAGGATTCGACCGCCATGGCCGGCCGCCTCGGCCCGATGTTCGAGCGGAACATCCTCGGTCGACGCTTCGTCTTCGCCTCCGGTGCCGACGTGGTGGGCGAACTGTGCGATGAGAAACGGTTCGAGAAGTTTCTGCCTCCCGGCGTCGAGAATCTGCGCGACATCGGGGCCGACGGACTGTTCACCGCCTACAACCACGAACCGAACTGGCAACGGGCCCACGATCTGTTGCGTCCGGCCTTCACCGCCGGTGCCATGCGCGGCTATCACGAGATCATGGTCGACGTCGCCGACGATCTGGTTCGGCACTGGGAAGACCGCGCACGCGCCGGCGCAACCACCGACGTGTCCTCGGACATGACGAAGCTGACGCTCGAGACCATCGGTCGCACCGGATTCAGTTACAGCTTCGGCTCGTTCGAGCGAACCGAGCCGCATCCGTTCGTCTCCGCCATGGTCGGCGCCCTGACCTACAACCAGAGGCGGGCACTGCTGAAGATCCCCGCGTTCGCCAAGCCCCTGTTCGCCCGATCCGACCGCGAATACGCACACAACAAGCAGTACCTGGCCGACGTCCTCGCAGATGTCGTCCGGACCAGGCGCCGGTCCACCGAAGACTTCGCCGACCTGCTGCAGATCATGATGGACGCGGCACGTGAGGTGGACAATCCGAATGCATTGAGCGAAGCCAACATCGGCTATCAGATCCTGACGTTCCTGATCGCCGGACACGAGACCACCTCCGGTGCACTGTCGTTCGCGCTGTACTACCTGGCGACACATCCGGAGGTCTTCGAGCGGGCCCGCGCCGAGGTCGACGAGGTCTGGGGTGCGGGTGAGCCCGAGTTCGGGCAGGTCCCCAAGCTGCGGTACGTCCGCCGAGTCCTCGACGAATCGCTGCGCCTGTGGCCGACGGTTCCCGCGTTCGGCCGGGGAGCACGGACGGAGACCACCGTCGGCGACGGCTACCGAATGGCGGCCGGGGACTGGGCGATCGTGCTGGTGACGGCCCTGCATCGCGATCCGGTGTGGGGCGATCGCCCCGACGAGTTCGACCCGGACAACTTTCTACCCGACCGCATCAAAGCCAGACCGGCCCATGCCTACAAGCCATTCGGCACCGGCGAACGCGCCTGCATCGGACGGCAATTCGCCATTCACGAGGCGGTCCTGGTCCTCGGAACGATTCTCCAGCGTTTCGATCTGCGAGCCGACCCGTCGTACCGCCTGCGGGTCGAGGAGCGACTGACCATGATGCCCACCGGCTTTCGGGTGCAACCGACGACACGGCGGTAGTCAGTCCGGCAACAGCGGAACAGAGATTCCCGGATCGCGACCGAGCAGCACCCCGCGAGTGAGCGAGGTAGATCCGAACTTCTTGTGCACCCCGTCGAGCGCGCGGTCGAGAGCCGATGCCTCCGGCGGCGTCCGTACCGACGGTGCGTCGAACTGCAATTCGAGTTGTTCCGCGCCGCCCTTGTCGATACTCGAAACGGTGACACCGACGAGGGTGATGCCCTTCTCCGAGATCAGCGGTGCCGCGTCGCGCAGCAATTCGAGTGCGGCGTCGAGGATATCCCTGGTATCGGCGGTGGCGCGATCGAGCGTGTGCGATCTGGTGGCGCGAGTGAAATCGGCAAAACGTAAGCGCAACATCACGGTTCGACCGGTTCGCTCCGCTGCGCGCATACGGTGTGTGACGCGATCGACGAGCCCGATCAACGAGGCCTCCACCTCGGCTGCGTCGTGCCTGCCGCGGCCGAGTGCCCGCTGTGCGCCGATGGAACTGCGGGACTTCCCGGGCTGGACGCGTCGGGGATCTCGGCCCATGGCCAGCGCGTACAGATGAGCACCCGCACCCTTGCCCAGCACCGAGGCCAACGAACGCTCGCCGTAGGCCGCGATGTCGCCGACGGTCCTGATGTCGAGGACGTGCAGTTTCTCGGCGGTCACTTTGCCGACGCCCCACAGCCTTTCGATGTTCAGCGGATGCAGGAACTCGAGTTCGCCGCCGGGCGGCACGAGCAGTAGGCCGTCGGGCTTGGCGAAAGCACTGGCCACCTTCGCCAGAAACTTGGTGGTGGCGATCCCGACGGTGATGGGCAGCCCTACCTGTTCGGCGACCTCCTGCCGCAGACGTTGTCCGATCTCCGTGGCACTGCCCGCAATCTTCTGCAACCCGCCGACGTCGAGAAACGCCTCGTCGATGGAGATGCCCTCCACCAGCGGGGTGGTGTCGTGGAAGACGTCGAACACGTCCTTGCTCGCCTGCGAGTACGCCTCCATGCGCGGCGGGACCACGATGGCCTGCGGACACACCGCGCGTGCCTGCCCGCCGCTCATCGCCGTACGCACCCCGAAGGCCTTGGCCTCGTAGCTGGCGGCGAGCACCACTCCCCCGCCGACGATCACCGGCTTACCGCGCAGCCGCGGATCGTCACGCTGCTCCACCGAGGCATAGAAGGAGTCCAGGTCGGCGTGCATGATGCTCGCCACGGATCTGCCGGTGGACTCCACCGTTCCATGCTTGCACAGGCCACCGACACCGATGCCCGGGTCAGTCGCAGACGTGCTGCTCCGCGGCCTGGACTATCGGCTCGGCCCAGGGCTCGCCGGTCCCCTTCTCGTAGGTCGCACCGAGAGAATCGGTCACTTCCGCGACGGCTTCCTCCTCGGACAATCCCTGCTGAGCGCGGGTCTCGCAGAAGCCCGGAATGTAGATGCCCAGTGCGAACACCTCGTTGACGGTCGTGCCGATGTCCTGCCCGTAGAGGTCGTCGAACAGTTCGGCCATTCCCGGGGTCTCGAGAAAGCCGTCCCTGGCCTCCTGCACGTCACGAGAGATGCCGCTGCCGGTGTCCGTCGACGTCATCTCGTAACCACAGCCGGTCACCGAGCTCAGTGCCACCATGCACAGTGCAGCACTCACCGATGTCCAACCCGCTCGCCGCTTCACGAGAACACCCCTGCAATCACGTAGGTCAGCGCGGCGACAGCAGCCGCCGCGGGCAGCGTGGTGACCCACGCCGCGAGCATGTTTCCCGCCGTTCCCCAGCGCACGGCCGTCGTGCGTTTGGTCGCCCCGACGCCCATGATCGCCGACGAGATGACATGCGTCGTCGATACCGGCGCTCCCAGTCCGATCGAGGCCACGTACAGAACCGCGGACGCGGTCGCCTCGGCCGCGAAGCCCTGGGGTGGGTCGAGTTCGATGATCTTGCGGCCGAGGGTGCGCATGATCCGCATCCCACCGGTCGCTGTTCCGAGCGCCAGCACCGTCGCGGTGAGGAAGTAGCACCACAGGGGAATCGTGTAGTCGACCTGATTGCCGGACACGACCAGAGCCAGAACCACGATGCCCATCGTCTTGGCTGCATCCTGCATACCGTGCCCGAAGGCCATGGCCGCGGCCGAGCAGGTCTGAGCGCGCCGGAACCCCCGGCTGGTGGCACTGGGAGACGACCGCCGGAACATCCACAGAATGGCCACCATCACGGCGCTTCCGAGCACGAAACCGACTGCAGGAGAAACGATCATCGGGAGGATCACCTTGGTCGCGACGCCACCCCACAGCACGGTCATGCCGCCGGCCAGTGCAGCTCCCACCATGCCGCCGACCAATGCGTGCGAGGACGAGGACGGCAACCCGAACCACCACGTGATCAGATTCCAGGCGATGGCACCGACCAGGGCGCACCCGACCACGAGCAACGCGTCGGATCCGACGTCGAGGGCGATGATTCCCTCCCCCACAGTCGAGGCGACCTTCGCGCCGAAGAAGGAACCGAGCAAGTTTCCCACCGCGGCCATGACCAGTGCCGTCCGCAGTGTGAGTGCGCGCGTGGACACCGATGTCGCGATGGCATTGGCCGAATCGTGAAAGCCGTTGGTGAAGGTGAACGCCATCGCCAGGGTGATGACCAGAACGAGTGCTACCACCGCGCACTCACGTCTCTTTCAGCACGATGGATTCGATGACGTGCGCTACCTTCTCGAAAGCGTCTGCGGCGTCTTCGAGTTCGTCGCCCACTCCCTTGAGTTTCATCACTGTCAATGCGTCGAAACGGCCGTCGAACAGATCCGCCAGAAATGTCCGATAGGCATGATCGGCCCGGTTCTCGAGCTCGTTGATCTCGATCCAGTAGCGCTCGAGATCCTTCATCGACGCCAACCTCGGCATGGCTTCCGCCGTGACCTTCGCCGACCGGTCGAGGATGTCGATCATGTCGTGCATGTGTGGGGTGAGTTCGCCTATTCGGTAGAGCGAGAGCAGATGTGTCGCCGCTTCCATGTGGTCCATGACGTCGTCGAGGCTCGAACCGAGGACGTAGATGTCGGTGCGATCGAACGGGGTGATGAAGCTCGAGTTCAGGGTGCGGAACAGGTCGTGGGTGACGCTGTCGGCTTCGTGCTCGAGATCGACCATGCGACGCGCCACAGCATCGATCTCCGGTGCGGATTCGAGCAGTTCGGTCAACGTCTTGGCTCCGGTGGCCAGCAGCTGAGCAGAGGAGTTGAACAGGTCGTAGAACAGAACGGACTTGGGTTTGAAGCGTGCGAACATCTTCCGTCTCCTAGGGGTACGGCGGCTACCGGCGAGCGCCGGCGTAGGGCTCGAGCAGATCCGACGGCACGCGATGGTCGGCATCGGCGGGAAGGACGAGTTCGGGCGCACCGGCGCGTGATCGCGGTGCCATCTCGAACGCCTCGATGGACTGGCAGTACTTCGAGACTCGGATGACGGACATGTTCATCCGGGCCGTCATGTCGGTCACCCAGTACGGCACTCGCTCGTTGGCCTTGATCTCCAGGATCGCGAGCTTGGGCGGAATGATGAAACGGTTCTGGGCACCGGAATCGAATCGAAAATCGCGATCCCGACCGTGCACCTTGTGGTCGATCGTCACCCGCAGACCGAGATCGGCCTCGCGGCCGACGTAGGCCTCGCGCAGATAGCCGGTGGTGACCATCGGACGCAGGTCGAGGTTGGCGATCAACGTGCTGACCTCGTTGACGAACGGACGCTGACTCGGATCGCACTCGATCTCCTCACGGCCGTTCAACCACCGCTGAGAAACGTCGTAGGGCAACGAGATTCGACGCTTCTGGGTGACTCTGTTGACGCGCTGCTTGATCTCGATCTGCACCGGTGTGTCGTCCGTGCATTCGGACGGTGCCCCGTACAGCCGCACCCGCACCTTGCGGCGGAACTTCAGGCCCTCGATCTTCTCCCAGTAGAACCGCAGGTCGGTGGTGTCGTAGTACAGGGAGGTGACCGGGTAGCCACCCTTGGGCGAGAACGGATCGGTGTCCATCCGCGCCGTCAACTCTTCACGAACCTGTTCGACGTCGGCTTCGGCGACGAAGTACTTGATCTCGTACCTGTTGAACGAGTGCAGCTTGCTGGCAGTCTGCTGATAACCGGTGGGCTCGGTATTGAGGTCTTCCGGCGAGGCACCCTGTTTCTCCAGTGCGGCCTTGGGCCGAAATTTGTCGAACAGACTCATGGAGCGATCCTTCCTTCGGTGGGTGTGACGGTCGGGCGACGCCGCGTTCAGTTCGGCTCGGCGAACACGATCGGGGGTAGTTCGGTGGCTCCGTCGGCCTCGGACGCGAGCAGTAGTTCACCCGCGTCGGTGAAGGCGACGGCCTCGCCCTGTGGTTGATCGGGGCCCTCGACGACACCGGTGGGAGCGCCCGAGAATGCCGCGGCCACATCGCCGTCGGCGATATCGAAGACGAACAGATCCTTCTTCGTTCGCAGTGCCCCCACGGTCGCGTCGGCATCGACGGCTGCACCGGTGATCGGCCGACTCGACCCGTCCGCAGCAGTTGCGGCCACCGCTCCGACGCGAACCAGATCCACGGTGTCTGCTGCGCCGGTAACGGATTCGTCGGACGAGTAGATCGTTGCGGACGCACCGCCCGAGACCTTGGTGATCAACACCGGTTGCCCGGTGGGCGTCAGAGCGAACGCCTCGACGTCGTGTGCGCCGTCCGGGTAGCGCAGAGAGACGGAGGTGCGGCGATCGGACCGGACATCGACGCCGATCAGGGTGACGCTCTCGCGTTCACCGTCGTTGTCACCGGTGTCGGCGAGCCACACGATCCCCGCGCTGTCGACGGCCATGTCCTCGACGTCGACCGTCTCGACTCCGACGTCGATCCACCCGGTCACCTCGCAGGCACGGTCGAGCACCGCCAGCCGATCGTCGCTGCCGCGGTCCCCGATCGCGTAGCCGGTATCGCCCGTCCACGCCAGACCCGACAACTCGGACAGGCCCGAGTCGGTGGGGGTGCACCAGGTTTCGAATCCCGCGACGGCTGAGGGTTGGGCTGCCGGGGGTTGGGTCGCTGGGGATTGGGCCGAGGTGCACGACGCGAGCACCGAGGCACCGACCCCGCACGCAGCGACCACCACGCCGACCCGCCGTCTCCGAGTGTTCACCTGACTGTCGCCTACCCGCCACGCGATCGAGCGTCGACGGTCACCGCTCGGGAGCAGCATCAGGTCATGAACGGTCGAACTTCTGTTCCCGAGTTGCTGGTTGCCACAGGCACTGCGCGCACGCTGTCGCAGGCCGCCTCCTTCGTGATGGAGGGAATGGTCCTGATCAACGGCATGCCGCTGCGCGACCCCCGCCGCGAGGTTTCCCCGGCAGACACCCTGACCCTGCGCTGACCGCCGGGACATCACGACGATCCCGTCACGACAGGATCGTCGGCGAGTGCATCGATTCGGATCTGCAGCCGTGACTTCAATTCGGCAGCGTCGGCGTCGATCTCCTCCTGGGTGAGCCCGGCCGACGTGGGAACGGATGCGGCAACCTCGTCGACGATGTCGAGTACTCGACCACTGGCCCACAACTCGTCGTAGATCGTGCGGTACGCAGCGTCGTATTCGTCCGTGAATTCCGTCGAGTCCAAGAACATGTCCTTGAGCGAATTACCCAGCATCGGTCCACCTTCGGGCATGCCCCCACCCTCCGGAATCTCCATTCCCTCCGGTGGTGTGAAGCCCTCGGGCATCTGCGGCATGCCACCGCCTCCGGCTCCTCCGCCACCGGGAATCATCGAGACTTCGTCGTGCGCCCCGGCGGTGGAATCGGAATTCAGAGCCAGATTGAGATCCCACGACACGACGGAGAACTTCTTCGTGTCCAGGTCGTAGTAGAGGTAGAAGTTCTTTCCCGGTCCGCCCATGTCGTCGCCGTTGCCCAGCAAGTTCTGCAGTGCAAGGTAATTCGCCAGCGAGTCGACGTCGACGTAGTCGGCCAGATGCGCATCGAACTCGGCCTGGTCGGCACCGTCGAGCCACTTCAGCAGCGTGATGATCGGTTGCAGGTCCGCTGTGCCGCGGGCATTGATCTGGGTGAACTGCTCGGCGTAGGTGGTCTGGTCATCGCCCTGATACGTGAAACTCGCATTCGCGCCGGTCTTGTACAACACCCCGTCGCCGTCGTGCAGAGAATTGGCGTAGTCGTCGTCAGGAGCGACGACCACCAGTCGCGTCGTCTCGGTCGAGTCGTTCACCGAATACGTGGTGTAGGTGAAGTCCTGGGTCGCCTGGCCCGAAGCCTCGGTGATCGCAAGGGAAACCGACTCGTTCAACGCCGGAGTGTACGGCCGCAGCGAGAGCGTGGTGTGACCCTGATACGCCCGGCCCTCGGAGTACTCGGCGAAGTCGATCAGAAACGGAAGATCCTCGGGCTCATCGAAACTGAGCGGTTCACCGAACATGGCCATCCCGGCACCACCGGGCATTCCCCCGCCCTCGGGCATGGCAGCACCATCGGTAGGTGCTGCGCCATCCGCAGGTGCTGCACCCTCCGGCATGGTGGCACCCTCCGGCATGGTGGCACCCTCCGGCATGGTTGCACCCTCCGGCATTCCCCCGCCCTCGGGCATGGCTGCGCCGTCCGCAGGAGCTGCTGCGGCGTCCGCGCCGGCGTTGCCACCCCCGCGTCCCGGCATCGTGCCGTCGTCGTTGCTCAGCGTGCTCAGCGTCGAGTTGCCCTTCAACCGAATACCGACGTCCGAGATCAGAGTGCCGTCGATGGTGATGTCTGCGGGTACCGATTCCTTGACACCCTCGTTCTGGAACGAGTCCTTCAGGGTCTGGTAGTCGCCGGCGTCGATATCCACCGAAATCGAGTGCGACACAGTGGTATCGAACAGATCGACCGTACCCTGGACGTTCTCGGTGATCTCGGAGGCGATGACGGTTGCATCGCCGGTGATGTACGGGCGGATCCGGGTCGACCCGAACACGGTCGCCATCACCACGACGAACACCAGCAGTGTGGCAGCAATTTTCCAATGCTGCCGCACCGTCCGAGGCACTCGGTGGACGAGCCTCCTTCGCAGGGTTGTCGGAGCGGTGGGAAAGTTCGCGTTCGGGTCGGCCACGATCAGATGTCCGTCTGGTCGTATCCGGTGAGTACCGAAACCCGTTGTCCGGTATTGACCTCACTGAGCGCTGCGATCAACTCACCGGGTTTCTTGCCCGATCTGAGTTGGGCCGTGAAGTACAACTCGGTCAGCGCACCCGATCGCACCGATTCGGTACTGACGAGCTCGAACTCCTTGCAGTACTTGATCAGTACGTCCTCGACGAGATCGGTGTAATCGGCGTCGGGTGGAACCTGCACCTTGACGACCTGACGCTGCACATCGAGTTTGAACCAGTTGAACTTGCTCATCACCACCATGACCAAGCAGATGGCAAACGTGGCCGCAATGGCCAACACGTAGAAGCGAGTTCCCGTGGCCATGCCGATCGCCATGACGAGGAAGATGAATCCGACATCGCGAGTTTCCTTGATGGCGTTGCGGAATCGGACGACGGACAACGCACCGACGAGGGCGAACGCCCGTGCCACGTTCGATCCGACGACCAGCATGATCAAGCTGATGACCATGCCCACCGTGACGAGAGTTTGTACGTAGGACTGGCTGTACGAGACGTTCTTGTGGGTGAGTCGGTAGACCCAGCCGATGATGGCCGACAGAACGAACGACAGTGTCAGAGACACCACGATGTCGAACGTCGAGAACGTTCCGCTCAGGTCTTGAATGTTGAAATTCATCGCATTCCGATCGAGTTGAGTCGAATTCCGCACTGGTTACCGGGGAGCGCGTGACCCACGCGCCTACATCCGCAATCAGTGCTGTTTACCGTTTGTTCGGATGCCGTTAACCCTAGAGACAATCTGGACGGAATTTCCACCTCAGAAGCTGGCAGTTTCCTGCCAATTCAGCCGTTCATTTCCTGGCAGCAGTGGAATTTCGAACGACCTCGATCCGGCGCCCCAGTCGGACGCCGGTCGGTTCAATTTTTCAGTTGTGTTGCGGGTCAATCGATTACGTGTACATGTTGTACAAACGCCGTCAGTCGGTCGTCGAGCGAAGTGACGGCAGAATTACTTCGTCGATTATTCGCGTTCGGTATTCCGAATCCAAAGGCTTGGCGTCGGTCAATGGGCCCGTCATGATTGCGCTGAACACCATGTACTGCAGAAAGTCTGCCGATCTCGGCCTGCTCGACAATTCCCCCCGCTGCACCGCGCGCACGACGACCGACTCGAGGAATCTGGCCTCGGGTTCGAGGAACGTTCTCCGCACCGCTGCCGCCAACTGTTCGTCGACCATCACCGCGTGGTGGATCGCCGCGGCGAAACGTTGATCGTGCTCTGCCCCCTCGGACACCCGATTCATCAACTCGAGCAGATCTCCGCGAAGGTCTCCGGTATCGATGCCGACGAACGGGGGCGGGCCGACCGATTCGATGGCCGCGACCACCATCTCGGCCTTGCTCGACCATCTCCGGTAGAGGGTGGCCTTGCTGCACTGCGCTCGCTCGGCAACCAGGTCCATCGACAGTGAGTCGTAACCGACCTCGCCGAGGCACAGTAGTGCGGCGTCGAGAAATTCGCCCTCGCGTTCCACACTCACCCTCGACCGACGTGGGGCGTCGACGCTCATCCGTGGCCCCCTTATCGAATCGAAACAGTTTCGTACCGCTTACCGAGCGTAGCGCTGAGGCATACTTCTGTCACTGGACGCGCAGCGCAGGTGACCTACATCACGTCCGTGTGACATTGTTGAAGCCGTCGGATCGGCGTGAACGGCTGGAGAAAATCGTGACGGCCTGGTGGCGGTGGTACGCAGCGCTCGGCGCAGTCGGCTGCGTCGTCTACTTCCTCGTCCCGACGATCGTCTGGGCCCAGTCCGTCTTCGCCCTCGTCGGGGCCTCCGCCGTCGCTGCCACCGTGATCGGTACAAGGATGCATCGGCCGGCCAACCGCAGAGCCTGGCTGGCCATCGCCGCCGGAACCGCACTGTGGGTGCTCGGCGACATCGTCTACGAATGGATCCACGTCACCCGCGGCAGCGTGCCGTATCCATCACTGGCCGATGCGCTGTACCTCCTCGGCTATCCGATCTACGGCTTCGGCCTGTTCCTGCTGGCTCGCCACAAGTGGCGAGCGAGCGAACGCGGCCACGTCGCCAACAGCGCCATCGTCATGGTCGCGTTCGGACTGCTCACCTGGGTGTTCGCCGTGCAGCCGTCGCTCGGCGGCGAGGGTATCTCCGGAATCGCCGGTCTGGTCGACGTCGCGTACCCCGCAATGGACATCTTCCTGCTGGGACTGCTGGCGCACTTCGTGGGCTCGAGGCAGTGGCGGGCCCTGTCCTATCGGCTGCTCACCGTGGCCGTTGCGCTACTGGTCGTCACCGACACCGTGAACAATTTCGCGATCGTCTCGGATTCCTCGTCCGACAGGTCCCTGTTCGACGTCGGCTGGATCATCTCGTACGTCCTGATCGGCGTCGCCGCCCTTCACCCGTCCATGCGGCGCATCACCAACCCGAACATCGAATCCAACGCCCACCTGATGGCGTCGTTCACCACTCCCACGGTCGTCGTGCTGACCGCGGCCACCCTGACTGCGCCGATCGTGATGTTCATCGAGGTCGTTCGCGACGAGCCGATCGCCCAGTGGGGATGGGCGGTGCTGCTCTGCGCTCTCGCGTTGGTGGTCCTGGTGATCATTCGCATCACCGATCTGTTGCGGTTGTTGCACACTCAGACCGTCCAGCTCCGTGCCGTCGCCGATACCGATCACCTCACCGGCCTGGCCAACCTGCGCGCCCTCGAACATCGACTCTGGGGCAATGCGGGTGAATCGACTGTGCTGACCGTCGATATCGACCGATTCAAGGAGATCAACGACACCTTCGGACGCGGCCTCGGCGATCAGGTCCTCGTGCTGGTCGCCGAGCGCTTGCGAGGGGTCGCCGACGACTCGATTCTGTTGGCGCGCTTGGCCGGTGATGAATTCGCCCTGTGCGGGTCGTCGGAGTCGATGGATCCGGCCGCGTTGGCACACGAGATCCAGCTCCGGTTCGCCACACCCTTCGAGGTGGGGAACATGACCCTACTGATCGAAGCGAGCGTCGGAGTCGCGTCGACTTCTCCGACCGGAGATGGTGAGGACGAGACGACACCCGATCGCCTCGTCCAGCGCGCCGACCTCGCCGTCCAGGCCGCGAAAGCCGCTCAGTCGCGCGTCGCGTACTACGACCGATCGATGGACCGGGACAAGAGCGAGCAACTCATCATGCTCGGCGAACTCACCACAGCATTGGAAACGGATCAACTGCGACTGCACTATCAACCGCAGGTCGACCTCACGACGATGACCGTCGTCGGCGTGGAAGCACTGCTGCGGTGGCATCATCCGAACGGCACAGTCCTGTCCCCCAGTGCATTCCTGCCCACCGCCGAACGCACCGGACTGATCCGGCCACTGACGAGCTACGTCCTCACCCACGCCCTCGCCCAACGCAGGCAGTGGATGTCCGACGGACTGGAGTTGAGCATCGCCGTCAACATCTCGACCCGCAATCTGTTCGACGACACCCTCGTCGGACAGGTGTGCACGGCGCTGAAGGAATTCGATTGTCCACCTGGTCGATTGACCTTGGAGGTGACCGAGACCTCGGCGATGACCGACCCGGTCGGCGCGACCGAGGCGCTGTCGATTCTGCATGCGATGGGTGTGCAGGTCGCCATCGACGACTACGGCACCGGCTACAGCTCGCTCGCGTACATCGAGAGGTTGCCGGTACAGGAGTTGAAGATCGACCGCACCTTCATCGGCGGCATGGCACACAACCCGGCGCACGAAGCCATCGTGCGATCGACCGTCGAACTCGCCCGTACGCTAGGACTGTCGGTGACGGCAGAGGGAGTGGAGGACGAGGTGACGATGACGACGTTGCGCGAGCTACGGTGCGGACGAGCGCAGGGTTACCATCTCGGCCGCCCCACCTCGGCAGACCGACTACCCGCCCTCGTCGCCGAAATCGACGCGCGTCTGAACACTGCTACAGGAGAACGGATATCATGACCGAGGCAGCTCTGTCGGTGTACGCCGCGATTCGATCTCGCCGCGACGTTCGCGCCGAGTTCGACGGAACCGTCGTCGACGACGAGACTCTGCGCCGAATCCTCGGAGCGGCGCATCAGGCCCCGAGTGTCGGCAACACCCAGCCCTGGGACTTCGTCGTCGTCCGCAAGCCCGACACACTGAGCGCATTCGCCGCGCACGTGGCCGGATGCCGACAAGATTTCGCGGACAAGCTCGATGCCGAGCGCCGAAAGACGTTCGACCCCATCCGTATCGAGGGAATCGAGACGAGCGGAACCGGTGTGGTCGTCACCTACGATCCCGACCGTGGAGGACGGCACGTCCTCGGCCGCGACACCGTCGACGACACCGGCCTGTTCTCCGCCGTACTCGCCATCGAAAACCTCTGGCTCGCAGCAATAGCCGAGAACGTCGGCGTCGGCTGGGTATCGTTCTACGACGAGCCGTATCTCACCGAACTGCTCGACATCCCCGCGCCGGTCCGCCCGATCGCCTGGCTGTGTGTGGGCCCGGTCGAGTCGTTCCAGGAGGTACCCGATCTGGAACGCTTCGGCTGGCGCACCCGCCGCCCGCTGGACGACGCCCTGCACTTCGAGCAGTACCGCCGATGATGCGCGCGCGCCTGGTTGCGGTGGCCACTGCCTGCCTGCTCGTGGCCGGCTGCTCTGCAGCCGAGTCCCCGACCGAACCGTCCACTCCGGCAACCACTCCCGCTGCCGAGCCTGCACAGGCCCCGGATTCGGCCGACCCGATCGGCACCGTCGTTCCACTCGCGGGTGCTCCCGAAGGTGTTGTGGTCGGAACGTCCGGGATCGCTGCTGCCGGGGTGCGTGAGCCCGACGGCGTGGTGCTGTTCGACGCGGCGACCGGTGCCGTGCGGCAGATGGTCGCGACGACGGGTGCGCCGCGTCATCTCTCACTGGCCGGTCCGGACGGCCCGGTGTTGGTTCCACTCGAGGGCAGCGACGAATTGCTCGAGATCTCGCTCGCCGACGGCGCAATTCTGTCGACGGCCACCGGAGTCGGCCGTCAACCACACGATGCCGTGCGGACCTCCGACGGCACGATCGTGGCCACCAACGAGATGGGCGGCGGGGTGATATTCCTGCGTGACGGTTCGGTCGTGTCGGAACTACCGCCGGGTCCCGTCCAACCCGGTGGTGTCGCCGCTCTCGGTCCGTTCGCGGCCGTCGCGGACGTGCAGGGCAACGGTGTGTGGGTCTACGAAGGCGCAACGCAGCGGGAGGTGGCGCAGGCTCCTATCGGCGTCAAGCTCACGCATGCGGTGACGGTGAATCAGACGGTGGCCGCGTTCGCCGACACCGACGGCGGTGCGGTCCTTCTCGCAGCGGTCGATGCTGCCGGGGACATTCGTCAGATCGCGTCGATCGATGCGCCGGGCAACCCGTACGGGTTGGCCGTCGATCCCGAACGCCGGTTGCTGTTCGTGACGCTGACCGCGTCGAACGTACTGCGAGTGGTCGACGTATCGGATCCCGCTGCTCCGCGAACCCTGGGCGATGTTCCGACGGTGACGCAGGCCAATTCGGTCGCTGTCGATCCACGCACCGGGGACGTGCTGGTGACCGGCAGCGACCCCGGCGCGAGCAGTTCGATTCAGATCATCACTCGCGCGGAGTTGCCTGGTAGTTAGGCCGTCACCAGCCGTAGGAGCCCGGGATTCCTTTGAACGGCCCGACGACGTCGTCGGTGATCCAGCCCTCGTAGAATCCGCCTTCCTGGGGCCGGACCGCTTCGCCGTCGATCTCGCAGTCGAGGCTACTGGGCGAGAACGCCAGGTATCCGGCGATCTCGGCGAACCGAGGAGTGGGGTTCTCGTAACTCCACCCCGCGGCGGGTGCGACGGCATCTCCGCCGTGTACGTCCCAGTAGGTGGCGGCACCCTTCCATTCGCAGTGCGTCGACCGGGCCTCCGAGGGGGTCAACGCACCCGGAACCACGTCTGCGGGCGAGATGTACCAGGTCGGTGGGTGGCTCGTTTCCAGTACTCGGTACGCGGCGGTGGTGCGGGCGACCACCTCGCCGCCGAGCCGAACGACGAGCGAACGGTTCGAGGACTCGAGCTTGGGCGGACGGGGGTAGTCCCAGACGGACTCCTGGCCCGGCTTCGGCTTCTCGGGAACAACGGATCTCGGCAGATGTGAACTCATACTTCGATGGTGCCACCGGGTGTCACGGAGCGTCGACGGGATAGAGATCGTCCACCCGTTCCTCGTCGAGAATCCAGCGATCGACGTCGTCGAGAGGCTCGACCGTGCGCACCGAGGTGACCGAAGATTCGGGTGGTCGGTGTTCGGTGCGGACCGGCTCGGTGCGGACCGGCTTCTCGGCGCGCTCTGTCGGCGCGGGTGCCGGTATCTCGGGTGTGGGGAATTCGGGCGCAGGTGTCACGGGTTCGGCTCTCGGGACGAAAGCCCACTCGTCGACGGCAGGTTTTTCGTCGTCGACGATGTCGATGGTCTTCGGCAGTTCTGCGGGTACCCGAACGAGGATGCCGAGTCCGTGGGTCGCGGCCAACAGACTCACCGGGGCGACGGTCGCAATGGCCGCCGACAGAGCGGGATGCAGGGTTCCGGCGTCGGAAATGAAGGCGTGCATGGCATTTGCGCCGATACTCACCAGAGCCGCCGTGATCAACACGCCCCAGAAGAAGCGTCGGCCACTGCGCTGATCCTCGAACTGGGCGAGCGCGATGACGGAGATCGTGGCCTGCAGGATGGTGCCGTCGACGATCACCGGCCACAGCCACGACAGAGAACGCGGAACGCCTGCCATCGTGGCGAGATCCCACAGTGCAGCGAAACTCAGCACGAACGACGCAATTCCGATGACGGTGGTGATGACGACCGCACTGACGAGCGTCGCACGCAGGACCTTGTTCATGGGTCGTCATGAAACACGAAGCCACCGACAAGTTCGGTGAAGGCTGCGACGGTCAGGGCTCGAAGGCGGCGCGAACGATGCGTCGTCGCCGCGAATGTCGATCATGCCGGGCTTCACAGCAGTGTCGACAGCGAGTTCGCCGGAGGTAAGGCCGAGGAGACCTGCGGATTCTGATCGCCTCGTTGCGGCCCGGTGTTGTCCGCCCAGCAGTCTTCGCGAACGCGCGCGCGTTTGCCAGGGGCGCGCGGAATCGCTACGCGAGCATTGACAATTGTGAACGCGCCTGGCGAATGCGCGCGCATTTGCCACAATCCCCCACCGCACCGAAGCCGCTCAGGGATCAGGCGGTTCGGACGGCCCCGCGGTAGAAGTCGGCGCGATCGTGTGCAGACATTCCGCCCCACACGCCGTAGGGCTCGTTCGCCTCGAGGGCGTGCTGGCGGCATTGTTCGAGTACCGGGCAGCGGCCGCAGACCTGCTTGGCGGATTTCTCACGCGAGGTGCGGGCGCGGCCTCGTTCACCTTCGGGGTGGAAGAACACAGACGAGTCCAATCCGCGACACAGGCCGTCGAGTTGCCAGTCCCATACGTCTGCGTTGGGGACGGGAAGTTGGACCGGCCTGGCGGGTGCGCCTCGCACCATGAGCTGTCTCCTCACTGAAAAGTGAACAAGCTCACTATCTCGCATTCGTCATACTTTTACAAGTCCTTTCAGTCATTCGTAGTACTTAAAAGCAAGCATGCTTGCTTGAATTCCCGTTCGGAACCGAAGGGCACCCGACTCTCGGGCGGGCGTTACCGGATATCAGCGACATCGGATGCACCGACAGAGCTTTCGACCCTCGACCACGTGCGATATGTTGATGCCAGTCGACCTATTCGGGGTGCAACCAATTCCAGGACGAGGACAGTGATGGACGTCGGTGATCAACAGAGTCGAGAGCTGGTATTCGCAGCTCTTGCCGATCAGGTCCGTCGCGAAATCCTGGACACCCTGGCCTCGCACGGTGAGTGCAGCGCAGGGTTCATCAGCGAACACATCTCGTCGGTAGGGCGCACCACCGTGTCGGCTCATCTGAAAGCCCTCAAGATGTCCGGGGTCATCGTCGAACGGCGTGCCGGTCGGAACCGCTTTTTCTCCGTGGACCCAGCCGGTCCGGCCAACGACGCTCTACAGTTTCTGCGTGATGTGCTCGAGCGGTCCCTGGTGGCGGCACAGGCACCCAGCGATGCGCCCAGTACCGACCGCACCGATGACGCCGCATCGGAAGCTCGGCCTCGCCGGCGCGCGTGACACCGGGAGTCCGCGTTCGATCGACATGACCGTGGTGGCGTGATGTCCGACCTGTCCGTGACGGCGCAAATCCACGTACCTCACCCGCCCGCGGTTGCGTATCAGCAGTTTCTCGACGGGAATCTGCTCGACCTCGAGTGCACCCGGCTGGTCGTCGGGGCCGCGGTGTCGGTGTCCCTGCCGGTGGGCGGGACGGGAGCATCCGGCATGCCCATCACGCTGCTCGGCCACGTCGCGGCAGTGCGACCGGCGAAATCGGTGGTGGTGGTCCATCATCAGCCTTGGCGAGGCCGGTTGACCTTGCGATTCCACCCCGACGGCACCGGCACCCGATTGGTACTCGAGTCCGGTCTCGATCGAGACGGCGTGGCCTGGCTGGCGCACAAACGTGGTTACGGTCCCCCCGAACCACTTCGGCCGGATCGCCACCGCATCGGACTCCTGGTCAGCAAGTCAGGCTCGGCAGCGGTGTTCGCGCAAGCCACCGAGACTCTGGCTCGATTGGCCGTCGACGAGATCAATGCCGATGGCGGAATTCGCGGTCTACCCGTCGAATTACTGATAGGCGACGACGCATCCGACTCACGGGCGGGGGCTACCGCCACGCGCCGCCTGCTTCGCAGTGGCTGCCGCATCATCTTTGCCTGCGTCACCTCGGCAACGTTCAACGCTGCGGCGTCGGCGTTGCACGACAGCGATGTGCTGGTGGTGCATACCGTCCTCAACGAAGGCGGGCGCCCGGATCCCGGCATAGTGCGGCTCGGCGAACGCCCACTCGCGCAGGCGCGCGCCGGAATTCCTGCGTTGATGACCGAGACCGACAGCCGTACATGGTTTTTCGTCGGACACCGGTACTCCTGGTCGTACGGCGCGCACTGGGCTGCGCGACGAGTTGTCGCAGAGAACAACGGTTCGGTCCTCGGCGATGCGTACCTGCCCCTCGGGACCGAGGATTTCTCCTCCACCATCGCTGACATCGAGCGCTCCGGGGCGGAGCTGATTCTGTCGTCGCTGGTGGGCCACGACGAGGTCGTCTTCGAGCAACAATGCTTCGACGCGGGCCTGCGGTCGACAACGCGCACGTTGGCCCTGGTGCTCGACGAAGCAACCCAACAGCTGATCGGTACCTCGGCCTCCGACGGAGTATGGGCGGCGTTCGCGTACTTCCAGGGTGCCACCGACCTGCACAAAGATCTCGAAAACCGCTACAACGCACTGCAAGCCGGCCCGAAACCGCCCATGAGCTCGCTGTCCGAAACGACGTACGAGGCGATCGCTGCCTACGCTCGGATACTCGGGGCGACCCGCAGCGAGCTCGATCGAGAGACGCTTCGTCGACGCCTGTCGGACCGGTCGACATCGAGTCGCGTCGACGAAGGTCCGACGGGGCCCGCCATCATGCTGGCCGTGTCACAGGGCGGCATCTTTCGGCCGCGGTAGCCCACACACCGGCGAGAAGCCGATACGCACTTCTCGTCACCCCTGAATTCGCGTGAACTCGACGCAACACAGAATTTACCGGCCAATATGTCGATACATATTGACGCATTGACTCGAACTGCTTTAGCGTCGCCTGATCCGAGTACAGAGAACCTCGGTGGGTAGGGGCGCGTTCGTCCCTCCGACACACCGACACGACTTGCTGTTTCGACAGGAGACGACATGACAGTTTCACGCCCGGATCCGGATGCGATCGGTTCGGCCGCAGAGCATTTCGGGATCGATCTGAGCGCCTCGGACCGTGAGGAGTTCGCCGGGTTGGTCGACGGGGCTCTCGGGTCCTACGACGTCGTGGACGAGTTGTACGCACAGATCGCGCCCAGCATCCCCGATCGAGAACATCGAGTCCTCTCCGAAGCCGAGAATCAGCTCGGAGCCTGGTACGTCACCACCGCGATCCGATCGGCCGAGCCGGTGGACGACCGCCTCGCCGGAAAACGCGTCGCCATCAAGGACAACGTCGCCGTGGCCGGGGTGCCGATGATGAACGGCTCACGCACCCTCGAAGGCTTCGTCCCCTCACGCGACGCCACCGTCGTCACGCGCCTTCTGGAATCAGGAGCCGAGATCGTCGGCAAGTCGGTGTGCGAGGACCTGTGTTTCTCCGGTTCGAGCTTCACCTCCGCGTCGGGACCGGTGCGAAACCCGTGGGATCTCGGTCGCGAAGCGGGTGGGTCCTCCAGTGGCAGCGGTGCTTTGGTCGCCAACGGCGATGTCGACATGGCAATCGGCGGCGACCAGGGTGGGTCCATCCGCATTCCGGCCGCGTTCTGTGGAGTCGTCGGCCACAAGCCGACGTTCGGCCTGGTTCCGTACACGGGAGCCTTCCCGATAGAGCGCACCATCGACCACGTCGGCCCGATCGCCCGGACGGTCGCCGACGCGGCCCTGATGCTGTCGGTCATCGCCGGATCCGACGGCAACGATCCCCGCCAGCCCGCGGACATACCCACCGTCGACTACACCCTGGGTCTCGACCACGGGGTGGAGGGGCTCCGAATCGGCGTCGTCACAGAAGGTTTCGGACACGAGTCCTCCCAGCCCGCGGTCGACGCCGCAGTCCGAGCTGCAGTGCAGCGCTTCGCCGAGGCCGGTGCGGTGGTCGAGGAGGTGAGCATTCCGTGGCATCGACACGCCTTCCACGTCTGGAACGTCATCGCGACCGACGGAGCGGCGTACCAGATGCTCGACGGTAACGGCTACGGGCTCAACGCGAGTGGTCTGTACGACCCGGAACAGATGGCGTACTTCGCCGGCCGACGAATGGAGCACGCCGACGAACTGTCCGAGACCGTCAAACTCGTTGCGCTGTGCGGACATCACGGAACAACCACACTGGGATCGGCGATCTACGGTAAGGCCCGCAACCTCGTTCCGACGGCTCGTGCCGCGTACGACACCGCGCTCGAAGCCTACGACGTACTGGTGATGCCCACTCTTCCCTACACCGCCACCGAGTTGCCCGACGCCGGCATCGACCGTGCCACCTACCTCACCAAGGCCCTCGGGATGGTCGTCAACGCAGCCCCGTTGGATGTGACCGGACACCCGGCGCTGTCTGTTCCGGCGGATCTGGTCGACGGCCTCCCGGCCGCAATGATGATCGTAGGCAAGCACTTCGACGACGCCACTGTACTGCGTGTGGGTCATGCATACGAACAACTCGTCGGCGGGTTTCCCACGCCCGATTCTGCGCGAAGCCGCGTTGCCCTCACGTCGCCCTGACGACCCATCACATCGAAGGAGAAACAGATGAACGGAGTATTCGACCTCGGCGGAACCGATGGAATCGGAACCGTTGTCGTCCCCGAGAACGAACCGATATTTCGAGCGGAATGGGAAAAGGTCGCTTTCGGCATGTTCTCCATGTGCTTCCGTGGCGGATTCTTCGGAGTCGACCAATTTCGTTACGGCATGGAGCTGATCGACCCCGCGGTCTATCTGAAGTCGCCGTACTACGAACATTGGATCCACACCGTCGAGTACCACGGTGAGCGCACCGGAAAGTTGGACCTCGACGAACTCGATCGCCGAACCGAGCACTTCCTGAAGAACCCCGATGCTCCGCTGCCCGATCATGCCGATGATCCCGAACTGTTGGCCTTCATCGACGCCGTCGTACCCGCAGGCGCACCGGCCAAGAGGGAAAGTGACAAAGTCGCACGCTTCGCGGTCGGCGACACGGTTCGCGTGCTGCGCGGCTCACCCCGCGGCCACACCAGGAAGGCGCGCTACATCCGCGGCGCAACCGGGAAAATCGTGATGGCACACGGCACATTCATCTATCCCGATACCGCGGGCAACAACCTCGGCGACTGTCCCGAGCACGTCTACAACGTCCGCTTCGAAGCCGACGAACTGTGGGGCACGGAGACCGCTGACGCCAATCAAGCCGTGTATTTCGACGTCTGGGAACCCTACATCGAACTCGTGAAAACCGAAGGAGCACAGGCAGTATGAGTGGACTTGTTCGCAGCCAGGAAGAGATCGCTGCACGCGTCAAGGCGTTGGAATCGATGCTGATCGAGAAGGGCATCATGACCACCCAGGCCATCGACCGTCTCGTCGAGATCTACGAGAACGAAGTGGGCCCGCAGCTGGGTGCCAAGGTCGTGGCCAAAGCATGGTCCGACCCGGAGTTCAAGGCCCGACTCCTCGCCGACGCGACCGGCGCGTGCGCCGAACTCGGCATCGGCGGATTGCAGGGCGAAGACATGGTGGTCGTGGAAGACACCGCCGAGGTCCACAACGTGATCGTCTGCACTCTCTGCTCGTGCTACCCGTGGCCCGTTCTCGGACTGCCGCCGAACTGGTACAAAGAGCCCCAGTACCGGGCCGCGATCGTGCGCGAGCCGCGCAAGGTACTGGCCGAGAGCTTCGGTTACACGGTCTCCGACGACGTGGAGATTCGGGTCTGGGACTCGAGCAGCGAGATGCGGTACTGGGTACTTCCTGCGCGCCCTGCGGGTACCGACGGATGGACCGAGGATCAGCTGGCCGAGTTGGTCAGTCGCGACAGCATGATCGGCGTCGGTCCCGCTATCGAGGCGACGGCATGACGACGACAATCCGCACGGACGCAACCGAACTCGGCGATGCACGCCGCCGGGTGGAGAAGCTCGTCTGCAGCCTCCCCGATGTACCGGGTGGCGACACCGCCTTCACCAAACCCTGGGAGATACGCGCCTTCGCCATGGCCGTCGCGGCCTACGATGCCCGCCAGTTCGAGTGGTCGGAATTTCAGCTCTCGCTGATCGAGTCGATCAAGTCGTGGGAGGAACGGAACGATCCGTCCGAGGAATCACCCTGGTCCTACTACGAACACTGGCTCACGGCACTGGAAACACGACTTTCGGGTAGCGGCTTGCTCAGCGACGCGGTTCTCGACGAACGAACCGAGACAGTGCTCGCAACGCCACCCGATCGCGACCACCACAAGGCGCATCTCGAACCCGTGAGCATCGATCCGGCCCGCACCTGAAATCTCGAAAACACACTCGACCACCACCCGAAAGCGGTACATCCCATGACCACCTTGTCCGCAGCACCCGACACCGCCCTGCAGAAGATCGCGGCCTCGACCGTGATGATCGCAACGATCCTACTCGCCTTCGTCGTGCTCTACCTCGTCGGTTTCGATCAGGGCGCGATCTCCCGCAGTGGCATGTACATGCACGAGTTGATGCACGACGGCCGCCACCTGCTGGGCCTGCCATGCCACTGACCGACACCCACGGCCCGACGCTGCAGGGCACATTCGTCCAACTCCTGCTCCGAGGCCTGCTCGCCGGACTCCTCGCAGGCCTGCTCGCCGGAGCAGTCGCCTACGTCGTCGGTGAACCGCACATCGACTCGGCCATCGCCATCGAGGAAGCAGCCGGCACCGACACCCATCACACCGACGCCGATGCCGCCCCGGCGGCGCATTCCCACGGCGACGAGGAGGCACTGGTCAGTCGGGACGGACAACGCGTCGGACTGTTCCTCGCCACCGGACTCGCCGGCCTGGCACTCGGCGCGATCTTCGCCTCGGCACTGCACTACGGGCGACGCTTCACCGCACTGCCCGGGTCGGTCCTCGCGCTCGTCGGGGCCGGTGCCGGATGGGTGGCCATCGAAGCAGTCCCGTTCTTCAAGTACCCGGCGAACCCGCCGGCCGTCGGAGATCCCGAGACCATCACCCAGCGCACCTGGCTGTGGTTGGCGACGGTGATTCTCGGGCTGCTGGCCGTCGCGGTCGGGATCTACGTGGCGAAGGCGGTGGCGTCGCAGACTTCGGTGGCGATGCGTGTCGGCGCGCCGTTGCTGGCGTTCTTGATGATCGTCGGCATCGGTTATGCACTGTTGCCCACTGTCAACGAGGTCGGCGCGGACTTCCCGGCAACCCTGCTGTGGGAATTCCGCCTGTCATCGCTGGCGACCCAGGCGACGCTGTGGCTCGCGCTGGGTTTGGGATTCGCGTTCCTCACCGATCGCGCAATGCGCCCTGTTCGCCGTGAGGCAGTCGCGGCGTAACCCAGCGCCGCGTCAATGGACCATTGCACCGCCGAGACGTGTGCACAGTGCCATTGACGCGGTGCGGTCTGCCCGGATCGGCCCGGATCAGCCGGGGTCAATGGACCATTGCACCGTCGAGACGTGTGCAATGGTCCATTCACGCGTCCGGGCGGGGTGAACCTGACAAGGCGGCCGATGGCAGTCGCTGCGGGGCGACCTGTGCCCCAGTCGGTCTTCTCAATGACTTTCCGACATTCCCGCCCGCTTCTCGAGTTCGAGCAGAATCTGCTCGGCGATCTTGGTCGGGGGTGGACCGATGTCGACGACGATGGAGTTCTCGTCCTCACCCAGTGGCTCCAGGGTCGAGATCTGCGTATCGAGCAGCGAGGACGGCATGAAGTGGTCCATCCGAGCGTTGAGCCGACCGCTGATCCGATCCTTGGTTCCGGCCAGATGCACGAAGATCACCTCCGAGCCCTCCCTCGACCCAGCAGCGAGCACGTCCCGATACGTCCGCTTGAGTGCCGAACACGTCACGATTCCCGATCGGCCCGTGGTGGTGTGATCGGTGATCCACTCGGCGATGATGTCGAGCCACGGCCACCGGTCCTCGTCGGTCAACGGCTGACCCGACGCCATCTTCGCCACGTTGGCGTCCGGATGCAGGTCGTCGCCCTCTTGCAGGTCCCATTTCAATGCTCCGGCGAGGATGCCCGCCACCGTGGATTTACCCGATCCGGACACTCCCATCACCACGAGAACCGGATGATGTGCTCTGCCTGTCGTCTGTGCTGCCATCCCTCGATACTGCTCCATCACGCCCGCGCGGATCGGACAGACGCGAGAAACCGGGCGACCCGTGGGACGATCGACCGGACATGAGCGAGACCAGCGACTTCCGCCAGCTTCACGATTCGGTGCTCGACGAGCTCGGTCGCGACATCGTCAGCGGCGCGATCCCGAGCGGGACCCGGATCTCGGCCGACGACGTCGCCGTGCGGTTCACCGTGTCACGGACAGTGGTCCGGGAAGTGGTCCGCGTCCTGGAATCGCTTGGGTTGCTCACTGTGCGTCGACGCGTGGGGATCACCGTGCAGGGCTCGCAGAACTGGAACTCCCTGGACCCGGTGGTCATCCGCTGGCAACTGGCCGGGCCCGCCCGCGCCGAGCAGTTGCTGTTGCTCAGCGAGTTACGTTCGGGCATCGAGCCTTTGGCAGCCAAGCTCGCCGCGCATCGAGCAACGCCCGAGCAATGCGGCGCGCTGACGGCCGCCGTCATCGGAATGTCGTCGACGTCCCGGGCCGCGGACTCCGACGCCTACCTCGAACACGACAGCAATTTCCATCGCACGTTGCTCGCGGCGTCGGGCAACCCGATGTTGCGGTCGATGTCCGACATCGTGGTGGAGGTGCTCGCCGGCCGCACCCGCCACGCCCTGATGTCGCGGCAGGCCGACCCGGAGGCGATCCGACTGCACGGCGTCGTTGCGTCGTCGATCCAATCCGGCGACGCAGACGGCGCGCAGCGAGCCATGTTGGCCATCGTCACCAAGTCCGCGGCCTCGATGTCGGCGGCCTCCGGTGTGACTCCGTCGCCCGGTCTGGTCCCCGACCAGCAGTGATGCGTCGAGCGCACAAAGCCAGGTACGCCGAGGCGGGGTTCATCGCCTAGATTCGACGGGTGACTGCTCTCGAATTGCCGCTCGAACTTCGCCGCGCACTCGTCGGAGTAGCTCGGACTCCGCGTCTGCTCGTCGCGTCCGATTACGACGGCACCATGGCACCGATCGTCTCCGACCCACAGAAGGCCTTCCCTCACCCCGAGTCGGTCAGCGCCATGCGCGGGCTCGCTTCCCTGGCCGGCACCAACGCTGCCGTCATCTCCGGACGTGCCCTCCGCGATCTCGCGATCCTCTCCCGGCTGCCGTCCGAGGTACAGCTGGTGGGCAGCCACGGCAGTGAGTTCGACGCCGGATTCATCAACGCCATCGACGAGAACGCCAAGAAGCTCCTCACCGTCATCACCGGCGAACTCCAGGACATCGCCGACGCCCATCCCGGCGTCAGCATCGAGACCAAGCCGGCCAGCGTCGCGCTGCACGTCCGCAACGCCGAGACCGCCGCCGGTGACGAAGCGCTCGCAGCAGTGCGATCCGGCGCGGCCGCACGGGACGGCGTTCAGGTCACCGAGGGCAAGTCCGTCATCGAGCTGGCAGTCATCGTCACCGACAAGGGCGTCGCCCTCGACATTCTTCGGCACCAGGAAGCCGCCACTGCCGCAGTCTTTTTCGGTGACGACGTCACCGACGAGAAGGCCTTCGGACACCTGCACGGGCCGGACATCGGCGTCAAGATCGGACCGGGAGACACCCTCGCGGAGTTCCGCATCGACAGCACCGAGCACGTTGCGCTCGCCCTGGCATTCCTACTCGAAGAGCGCCGGCAGTGGCTTTCGGGAGCCGACGCCCCGCGCATCGAACGACTGACGATGCTCGCCAGCCCCAATGCCGTTGCGCTGCTGACCCCCGACGCCGACGTCACCTGGCTGTGTCACCCCGAGCCCGATTCCGCAGCCGTGTTCGCGCACCTGCTCGGCGGCGATCAGGCCGGCCACTTCAGCGTCGGCCCCACCCGCGCATCACTTCCACTGAGTCAGCAGTACGTGGACGGCACGATGACGGTGCAGACCAAGTGGGCCAGCCTGCAGGTCACCGATTACCTGCCGCACGACATCGGCCAGGGCCAGACCGCGCTGACGCGAGTCATCACCGGCAAGGCAACCGCTGTGGTGACCTTCGCACCGCGTCCGGAATTCGGAAAGGCATGGGCCTCGATCGAACCCGATGTCGACGGCCTGCGCATCGTCGGTACGGCAGATCCGATGGTGCTGCGCAGCCCCGGCGTCACCTGGAACATCGTCTCCGACGGATCTCAGCAGACGGCACACGCGGAGGTCGATCCGTCCGACGGACCGATCGTTCTCGAATTGCGGCTCGGCACAAACGATCTGAGTCAGCACCCATGGGACGAGGTGGAGCGTCGCCGCGCATCGGAGGCGTACTGGAAGGACTGGGCCGACGGCCTGAACCTGCCTCCACTCAAGCGCGATCTGATGAAGCGATCCGCACTGACCCTTCGCGGACTCGTACACGCCGAGTCCGGCTCGATCATGGCCGCGGCCACCACGTCACTGCCCGAGGACATCGGCGGAGTCCGTAACTGGGACTACCGCTACTGCTGGCTGCGCGACGCCGCACTCACCGCAGCCGCGCTGGTCGACGTCGGATCGACGGCCGAGGCCGAGAACTACCTCTCCTGGATTCACGGGGTACTCGAGTCGGTCTCCGGCCCCGAGCGTCTGCACCCGCTCTACACCATCTGGGGTCTCGGACTTCCGCCCGAGGCCGTCATCGACGAGCTGCCCGGCTACGCCGGCTCGCGTCCGGTGCGCGTGGGAAATGCTGCCAATCAACAGGTTCAGCTCGACGTCTTCGGCCCCATCGTCGAACTGGTGTCCGCTCTCGCCCACGCACGCAAGGCGAAGGGGTCCGAGAACGGTCTCTCCGACGACGACTGGGAACTCGTCCGCGCCATGGTCGAAGCCGTCGAACGTCGCTGGTTCGAGCCCGACCACGGCATCTGGGAGATCCGCGACAACCCCCGTCATCACGTCTACTCCAAGGTGATGGGCTGGATCACCGTCGATCGCGCCATCCGTCTGGCCGAAACCTTCGGTCGCACAACAGAACCCGCCTGGGCGGCTCTGCGCGAGACCATCCGCGAGGAAGTGCTCGCCAACGGCTGGAACGAGGAAGTGCAGTCCTTCACCGCCGCCTACGACGGCACCGACCTCGACGCCGCGACGTTGTTCATCGGACTGTCCGGACTGATCGACCCGGCGGATCCACGCTTCGCTGCCACCGTCACTGCCACCGAAGCCGAACTACGCAGCGGCTCCACCGTCTACCGCTACCGCCACGACGACGGACTCCCCGGCGGCGAGGGCGGCTTCCATCTCTGCGCGGCCTGGCTCGTGGAGGCATACCTCCTGGTGGGACAACGCGCCGAAGCCGAAGCACTGTTCGCTCAACTCGTCAGTGCCGCAGGCCCCACCGGACTGCTCAGTGAGGAATACGACCCCATCGCCGAACGATCGCTCGGCAACCATCCGCAGGCCTACAGTCACCTGGGTCTGCTGCGTTGCGCGAGATTGCTCAGCGCTCAGCCTGCCTGACCCCGCCCGCGGTCCGGCTCCGGCTCCGCGTCAATGGACCACTGCATACGTCTGAGCCCTGCAATGGTTCATTCACCCACTGGGGTCTGCTGCGTGAATGGCACATTGCATACGTCTGAGCCGTGCAGTGGTCCATTGACGCGAACGGGGCGGGCGGGGCGAAGGGGCGGGCGCGCGAACGGGGCGCGGGCGCGGAAGGGGCAAGCGGGCGGGCGGCTCAGCTCAGGCGATAGCGGGCGGCTGTTTCGGCGGCGGTCCTGCGGTTCGGCCGCGGAAGAGTTCGGTCGGCAGGGTTTCGGCGGCGACGATGCCCGAGTGCGAGGACGAGAGCACCAGTTTGCCTGCTCGACGGCCTTTTTCTTCGGCGTCCTGGCGCACGGTGGTGAGGTTCTCGCGGATGGCGTCGGAGATGCCGTCGAATCCGGTGACCGAGAGTTGGCCCGGCACATCGATTCCGGAGACCCTCGCGAAGTTGAGTGCGCCGAGAGCGATGACGTCGGTGGTGCAGAGCAGGGCGGTGGTTTCGCGGTTCGCCTGGAGTGCTTGGGCGGCCGCGGAGTGTCCGGAGCGGACGGTGTGGTCGAAGCGTTCGACGACGGTGAGGATGTCGGGGTCGAGTCCGGCATCGATCATGGCTGCTTGGACGCCGGCGATGCGTTCGCGTTGGACGTGGAAGTGGCTGTCCGCCAACCGTCCCGGGGGTACGACGCCATCGCGGCGGTCGCGTCCGAGCCTCATACACAGCACCGCGAGGTGCTCGTGCCCCTGCGAGATCAGATGTGCGGCAAGCATTTTCATCGCGCCACGGTCGTCGATGGCGACGAGGGCCGCTTCGGGGATATTGCGGGGTTGGTCGCAGACGACGATCGGTAGGTGGCGTTCGCGAACGGCCGCGAGGTAGGGGTCGTCGTCGGCGACGGAGTAGACGACGAAGCCGTCGACTCCTGCTTGTTGGACGACGGCTGCGGCTTGCACGTCGTCGCGTTCGGCTCCGGCGGGGATGAGCAGTAGGCCCTGCCCGGCGGCTTCGCAGGATTCGGCGAGTCCGGCGAGGAAGCTCATCGCGGCCGGGTCGCGGAAGGAGTAGCTCAGAGCTTCGGTGAGGAGCAGTCCGATGGCCCCGGCTTTGCGGGTGCGCAGCGATCGCGCGACGGGGTCGGGGCCTGCGTATCCGCGACGCTTGGCGGCTTGGAGGACGCGTTCGCGGAGTTCAGGAGAGAGCTGATCGGGTCGGTTGTAGGCGTTCGAGACGGTGGTGCGAGATACCTTCAGTTCGGCAGCGATCGACGCCAACGTCGCCTGACGTCGCGGTTCGCTTGACCTGACCATAACCGGGACGTTAGTCCCACTACTCACCGCGAAGAAACTCGAGGTCGCCTTCGTCCGATTCGAACAAAGGCCCGTCGAACGCTAGAGTACAACGGTAACGGTTTCCATTAGCGTCAAGCCTTGCCCTTCAGGAGTACATCGATGTCGTCCATCCGTCGCGCGTCCCGGACCAAACTCACGGCCGCACTCGGCCTGACCTGCGCCGCAGCCCTCACGCTCAGCGCATGCAGCTCCACCGACTCCGCGAGCATCGAGTCCGCCCCGGCCTCCCCTGTCGACGGACCGATCACGATCGTCGCGTCCACCAACGTCTGGGGAAGCGTCGCCGAAGCGGTGGCAGGCGATCTGGCGACAGTGACCTCGCTCATCTCCGATCCCTCCGCGGACCCGCACTCCTACGAGGCGAGCCCCGCCGACGCAGCCGCCGTCGCCGAGGCGTCGCTCGTGGTCTACAACGGCGGCGGCTACGACCAGTTCATCGAGGACATCCTCGGTTCCGAGGGCAAGGACGTGCCGTCGGTCGATGCCTTCACGCTGCTGGACGAGAGCCACGATCACGACTCCGAGCCCGCCTCCGGCGAAGCGACGCCGGAAGCAGAGGCAACGGACGGTGACGGCCATTCACACGGCGAGGTCAACGAACACGTCTGGTACCACGCCGAGGTGGCAGCGCACACCGCCGAGGAGATCGCCGACAAGCTCGGTCAGCTCGATCCCGACAACGCTGCGCAGTACACCGCCAACGCCGAGACCTTCCACGAGCAGGTGCACGGCATCACCGACGTGACGGCGAAGATCGCCGCCGACCACCCGAACGCACCGGTTGCGCAGACCGAGCCGATCGCGCACTACCTCATCGAGGAGTCCGAGCTCGACGATCGCACCCCCGAGGATTTCAAGAACTCCATCGAGGAGGGCAACGACCCGTCTCCGGCATCGATCGCTGCGACGCGTGATCTGTTCACCTCGAAGTCAGTCCGCGCGCTGGTCTACAACATTCAGACCGAAGATGCTGTGACGCAGGATATTCGCTCCACCAGCGAAGCCGCGGGCATCCCCGTCGTCGAGGTCACCGAAACTCTGCCCGCCGGGATGACGTACATCGAGTGGCAGACCAAGGCGGCAACGGATCTGCAGGCCGCCCTCGCAACCGCCCCTTGAGCCGATCCGACTCCTGATCTCGGACCTGCTGATGGAAAGCTGTAGTACATGCCTGCTGTAGAACTGCGCGATGCCGGACTGGCGTTCGGCGAGCGCACGCTGTGGCAGAACCTGGATCTGGCGGTCGAGAAGGGCGAGTTCGTCGCCGTTCTCGGCCCCAACGGGTCGGGCAAGACGTCTCTGCTCAAGGTGCTGCTCGGCCAGAATCACCTCACGTCCGGCACAGCCGCGATCGACGGCCGTCCCGTCCGTCGCGGCCAGTCGGGCGTCGGCTACGTGCCCCAGCAACGCAACATAGACGACGATCTCCCCCTGCGTGGACGCGATCTCGTCGGCCTCGGCTGGGACGGCCACAAATGGGGCATGGGCCTGCGCGGCATCCGGCAGCGCAAGGAGACGGTGCAGCGCGCGATCGATCAGGTCGACGCCAACTCCTTCGCGGGCGCACCCGTCGGCTCGATGTCCGGCGGTGAGCAGCAGCGACTGCGCATCGCCCAGGCACTCGTCGGCGATCCGTCGGTGTTGCTGTGCGACGAGCCTCTGCTCAGCCTCGACCTCGCCAACCAATCACTCGTCTCGAGCCTCATCGATCGCCGACGGCGTGAGCACGACACGGCAGTGCTGTTCGTGACGCACGAGATCAACCCGATCCTGCCGCTCGTCGACCGCATCGTCTACATCGTCGACGGCCGGTTCCGCATCGGAACTCCCGAGGAGGTCATGACCACCGAGGTGCTCTCCGAGCTGTACGGCACCGAGGTCGAGGTCCTGAAGGTTCGCGGCCGGCTCGTCGTGGTCGGAACCGGCGACTCGATCGATGCGCTCGGCTCGGCAGGCGCACACCACCCACCCGTGCCGCACGACAGAGAAGACAAGGCATGAACGAGAAAGTTCTCGACGCATTCTCGAAGATGCTCGACTTCGACACCACAGCCAATCTGCTGACCTACGACTTCGTCCAGCAGGCGCTGCTCGCCGCCGCGATCCTCGGATTGCTCGCCGGTGCACTCGGTCCGCTGATCGTCAGCCGCCAGTGGGCGTTCGCGGTGCACGGATCGAGTGAACTCTCGCTCACCGGTGCGTCCGCCGCACTGCTCGTCGGCATCACCGTCGGCCTCGGAGCCATCGTGGGGTCCGTGGTCGCGGCGGTGATGTTCGCCCTGCTCGGAAGCAAGGCCCGCGACCGCGACTCGGTCATCGGCGTCATCATGTCCTTCGGCCTCGGCCTGTCAGTGTTGTTCATCTGGCTCTACCCCGGCCGAACCGGAACCAGCTTCTCGCTGCTCATCGGCCAGATCGTCGGCGTCGGGCAGAGCGGCATCCAGTTGCTGCTGGTGTGCGCGGTCCTGGTGTTGATCGTCCTCACCGTGGTCTATCGGCCGCTGCTGTTCGCCAGCACCGACCCCGAGGTGGCGCTGGCCCGCGGCGTCCCCGTGCGCGCACTCTCGGTCGTGTTCGCCGTGCTCGTCGGTGTCGCGTGTGCGCTCGGCGTGCAGATCGTCGGAGCCCTGCTGGTGCTCTCGCTGCTCATCACCCCGGCCGCAGCCGCCGCGCGGGTGACGGCCAGCCCGCTCAAGGCGACACTGCTGTCCATCCTCTTCGCCGAGATCGCCGCCGTCGGAGGCATCCTGCTCTCCCTCGCCCCCGGTCTGCCGGTCTCGACGTTCGTCACCACCATCTCCTTCGTCATCTATCTCGTCTGCCGCGGCATCGGGGCAACCCGCAAGGCGAACTCCGGACGGCTCGTCGCCGCCTAGGATGTCGAGGGTGTCCATCGATCTCAATGCCGATCTCGGCGAAAGCTACGGCGCATGGACTCTCGGCGACGATCACGCCATGCTGACCGTGGTCTCGAGCGCCAACGTCGCGTGCGGCTTTCACGCCGGAGATCCCACCACCCTGTTGCGGACGTGCCGCGCGGCTGCGGAAAGAGCCGTGCGAATCGGAGCGCAGGTGGGCTATCACGACCTCGCCGGGTTCGGCCGACGCTTTCTGGACGTCTCCCCCGCCGACCTCACCGCCGACGTGATCTATCAGATCGGCGCACTCGACGGCCTCGCTCGAGCCTCCGGTTCGGCCGTCGCCTACGTCAAACCGCACGGCGCGCTCTACAACGCGATCGTGCACCACCGCGGCCAGGCCAAGGCCGTGGTCGACGCCGTTCTCGCCTACGACCCCACGCTGCCGGTGCTCGGCCTGCCCGGTTCGGTGTTCCTCGAGGAAGCCGAACGAGCCGGACTACGCACCGTCGCAGAGGCTTTCGCCGACCGCGCGTACACCCCGCAGGGAACGCTGGTGTCCCGCTCGGAACCCGGTGCCGTGCTGTCCGATCCCGACGCCGTCGCCCGGCGTGTGTTGACCATGATCACCGACGGCACGACCCTGGCTGTCGACGGCTCGCGCATCGATGTCGCGGCCGAGTCGATCTGCCTGCACGGCGACTCCCCGGGGGCGGTCGCGATGGCAACGGCCGTATCGGAACTGCTGCGCAGCAACGGCATCGCCGTGACAGCCTTCGTCTGATGCGCATTGTGCCTGCGGGCGAGAACGCAGTACTCGTCGAGTTCGACGGGCTGGACGAGACGATGGCGTATTACCGTGCGCTTTCGCTGAACACACCGGCAGGCGTCGTCGATCTGGTTCCCGCCGCTCGCACCGTACTGGTGATGTTCGACGGGCCGAAGCAGCCGGTACTGGATTGGATCTCGGCCACCGAACCCGCAGTCACCGCGGTCGACGACCGGTCCGACACCGTGACCATCTCGGTGGTCTACGACGGCGAAGACCTCGACGAGGTTGCGCGCCTGACCGGCCTGTCCACCACCGAAGTCGTTGCCGCACATACCGGCCAAGCGTGGACCGTTGCGTTCGGCGGCTTCGCGCCCGGCTTCGGCTATCTCGTCGGCACCGACATGCGGCTGCACGTTCCGCGGCGCACGTCACCGCGCACCAGCGTTCCGGCCGGTTCGGTGGGGCTGGCAGGTGAGTTCTCGGGCATCTATCCGCGCTCCTCCCCTGGCGGCTGGCAGCTGATAGGACGCACCGACGCGCCACTGTGGAACCTCGACCGCGATCCCCCCGCGCTGCTGCGACCCGGCACTGTCGTCCGATTCGAGCAGGCATGAGAGCCGTGACCGTTCTGCAGACGGGACCACTGTGCACCGTGCAGGATCGCGGTCGCCCGGGCTATGCGTCGATCGGAGTCGGCTGCTCGGGTGCCGCGGACCGGCATTCACACGATGCCGCGAACCGATTGGTGGGCAACAACTCCGACGCCGCGACCCTGGAGGTGACCTTCGGTGGCCTGAAACTACGCGCCGAGTTCGACGCCGTCGTGGCCGTCACCGGGGCACACGTGATCTGCCGCGTGGACGGTGCCGTGCAGGGATTGCATTCGACGCTCGTGGTCCGAGCCGGACAGGAACTGGAATTGTCCACGCCGACATGGGGTCTGCGTAGCTACGTCGCCGTGCGGGGCGGGATCGACGTTCCCACCGTCCTCGGCAGTCGGTCGACGGACACGATGTCCGGCCTCGGGCCCGCAGCACTCTCCCCCGGCACCGTATTGGCCGTCGGCGACGACAGTGGCCGTTGGCCCGCAGCGGAGTTCGTACCGCCGCCATCGATCCGAGCCGCATTGCATGTCACATTCGGGCCGCGCGAGAACTGGTTCACCGAGCGCGCCCGATCGCTTCTGCTCGAACAGTCGTGGACCGTCACGCAGGATTCGGATCGCGTCGGCATCAGGCTGGACGGTGCCGAGCCCCTGGACCGAGCCGTCGACAGCGAATTGGCCAGCGAAGGAATGGTTCTCGGCGCTCTGCAGGTTCCGCCGTCGGGGCAGCCGGTGCTGTTTCTCGCCGACCACCCCGTCACGGGCGGCTATCCGGTGATCGCCGTCGTCACTGCAGTGGACGTGTCCGCCGCTGCGCAGCTCACCCCCGGAACACCGATACGGTTTCGCGCTATCGGTTGATTCCGGCCGCAGCCGGGCAGATCTCCCGAATGCTGCGCCCCAGTGCATCGGACATGCGATCGGGTAGTCCGAGCGGGCGAACCATGGCGTCGGCCTGATGGAACAGGTGCGTCCATCCGTCGATGAGTTCGATTCCGCAGTCCGCTGCATAGGACTCGGCGGCATTGCGCGTGTCGGCATAAACGAAGTCGTACACCGTGGCCCCCGCCGCCAGTTCGCCTGCTCCCCAGGCGAGCTGATCCTCCGAGCCGTCGCGGCCGATCGGCGTCGCGTTGATCACCAGGTCGTAGGAGTCCAGATCCGCTGCCCGATCCGACCAGTCGACAACCGAGGCCGATCCGTCGTACCCGTCGAGCTCGGCGACGAGTCCTGCCGCCGAGCGCCTGTCGACGTCCGAGACCACCAGTCTGTCGATGCGGCCCTGCAACGCGAAGGCGGCGGCATGCGCGGCTCCACCGGCTCCGAGCAGAAGTGCCGAGCCGAAGGTGCGTCCCGAGGTGGCCGCTCGAACCGCCGCGATGTCGGTGTTCATGGCGAACAGGGCTCCCGCACGCAGGAACAGCAGGTTGGCCACCCCCGAGATCGATACATCCGGGTCGACCTCGTCGGCAACCGTTGCAGCCCAGTGCTTCCAGGGCATCGTCACGTTCGCAGCATCGGTACGGCCGCCCCGCAGGGCATTCTCGACATCGGGGAGGTCGGCGACGTCGGCGACCTCCCAGGCGTCGTAGCGGGAAGGCACGTCGGCTATCTCGAACGCACGCGTCCACAGCGCGGGTGACATCGCGGTGGACGCGTGCGAACCGACCAGGGTCAGCGAGGTCATACCGACTTCGAGACACGCTCTGCAACAACGGCTTCTGCTGCGTGGGCGGCCTGATCGGAGATGGAGGTGACATCGGAGGAGCCCATGTTCTTCATCAGTGCCGCGACCACGGCCGAGATGATGCACCCCAGGGCCAGGTACGCCGCGACGTAATGCCAGGAGCCGTCGTTCCAGCTGACCAGCGCTGCTGCGATGAACGGGGTGAAGCCACCGGCGATCGCGCTGGCGACCTGATAGCCCACACCTGCTCCGCTGTAGCGCAGTTCGGGGCCGAACATCTCGGTGAACAGGGGCTGCTGCACCGAGACCACCATGTCGTGCGAGACGTTGACCAGGATGACGGCGAGGATCACGATGGCGACCACCGAGGCTGCCTGCAGGGAGAGGAAGAACGGTACGGCTGCCAGTGCGCCGACGACGGCACCGGTGACGAAGATCGGCTTGCGGCCGAAGCGGTCGGCGATCGCGGCGTAGGTCGGGATGCTCAGGATGCCGATGGCACCGACCAGCAGCGCGACGTTGAGCATGAACTGACGCTCGTAGCCCAGTTCGTTGACGGTGTAGCTCAGGGCGAACGTGGTGACGATGTACATGGTGAACAGCTCTGCCATGCGCAGCGCGATGATCTTGAGGAACGAGCCGGGGTGCTCGGTGATCGCCTGGATGACCGGCAGCTTCTTCTTCTCGCCGCTCTCCTCGACTGCCTGCTCGAACACGGGTGATTCCTCGACACCGGATCGGATCCACAGGCCGAACAGCACGAGCACCGCGCTGGCCAGGAACGGGACGCGCCAGCCCCAGCTGGTGAATGCGTCGTCGCTGAGCAGGTTGCTCATGATGGTGACCGCGCCGGTGGCGAGGATGAGACCGACGGAGTAGCCGACCTGGACGCCACTGCTGTAGAACGCCTTCTTCTTCGCCGGCGCGCTCTCGACGGCCATCAGAGATGCTCCGCCCCATTCGCCGCCGACGGCGAAGCCCTGGATCGCACGCAGCAGCACCAGCAGCAGCGGCGCGAACCAGCCGATCGACTCGAAGTTGGGAACCAGGCCGATCAACGCGGTTGCGACGCCCATCAACAGCATCGTCCAGATCAGCATGCGCTTGCGTCCGAGACGGTCGCCGTAGTGCCCGAAGAAGATGCCGCCCAGAGGACGGAAGAGGAAGCCGACGCCGAACGTGGCGAACGCCGCCATCACGCCGACTGCGGGCGAGACGCTGGGAAAGAACTGGGAGTTGAACACCAGCGCGGCGATGATGCCGTACAGCAGGAAGTCGTACCACTCGACCACGGCACCGACGAAGCTGCCGATGGCAGCCTTCCGTGCTCTGGATCCGTCCGCGACTGCGACGTCAACGTTCACTTGTCGGCCCTTCGATTTTGTGCGTATAGCGCACAGTTGTTTGTTATTCGCACAACTGTAGCCAGATGCGGCCGTTGTGGTCAAGACCACAAGCGGTGGACGGTGTGATGCAGCGCGAACACTACGATGAGGCAGACTCGAACCATGACGGCCGAGATCGCACCCGACGACCAACGCCCCACCTGGTTCGTGCAGTCACTCGAACGCGGCCTGAGCGTGCTCCAGTGCTTCGACGACGCGCATCCGGCCCGCACGCTCACCGAGGTCGCCGAGGCCGTCGGAGTCACCAGAGCCACGGCCCGCCGACTGTTGCTGACCCTGGCAGAGCTGGGATTCGTCCGTCAGGACGGCCGTCAGTTCACCCTCACCCCACGAGTGATGAATCTGGGCTTCTCGTTCCTGTCCGGAATGGACCTGCCGCGCCTGGCCGAACCCCACATCGAAGCGCTGGCACGACAATTGGGCGAAACGACCTCGGTGGCCATCCTCGACGGGTTCGACATCGTCTATGTCGCGCGCGTTCCGTCGTCGCGGATGTTGCGGGTCGTCATCACGCTGGGCACTCGGTTCCCCGCGCACGCAACATCATCGGGTCGAGTGCTGCTCGCAGCCCTCCCCGAGAGCGAACTCGAACGCTATTTCGCCGACGCCCCCATCGAAGCCCTGACCCCGCGCACACTGGTCGATCGAGACGCACTGCGCGCCGAGATCACTCGGGTGCGCAGCGCAGGATGGTCCGAGGTCGTCGATGAACTCGACGTCGGAATGCGTGCTGCGGCAGTGCCTTTGCGTAACAGCAACGGCACCGTCGTGGCAGCACTGAACACGTCACTGCACGCGAGGAACTACACCCCGACCGACATGATCGATACCGTCGTCCCGGCGATGCACGACACCGCCGCCCGTATCAGAACCTAGGGTCTACCCGCGGCGTTGCCGCGCGATGTCGGCCAACACGACGCCCGCAGCCACGGAGGCATTGAGCGACTCGACCGGCCCGGCCATCGGGATCGACAGGATGTGATCGCAGGTCTCGCTGACCAGACGCGAGAGGCCCTTGCCCTCGGATCCGACGACGATGACGACCGGACCCTTACCGTCGAAGGTGTCGAGTTCGGTGTCGCCACCGGCATCGAGGCCGACGACGGTGACTCCCTTGGACTGCCAATCCTTGAGCGTACGAGTGAGATTCACTGCTCGCGCGATGGGCAGGCGAGCTGCGGCACCGGCACTGGTTCGCCACGCCACTGCGGACACGCTCGCACTGCGCCGCTGCGGGATCACGACGCCATGGCCGCCGAAGGCAGCGACCGATCGCACGACGGCACCGAGGTTGCGTGGGTCGGTGATGTTGTCGAGCGCGACGAGCAACGCGGGTTCCTGATGCGTGCGCGCGTTCGAGATCAGATCGTCGGGGTGCGCGTAGCGGTACGGCGGCACCTGCAGGGCCAGGCCCTGGTGCAGTCCGTTGGCGCTGAGCTTGTCCAGATCCGACCGGGGAACTTCGAGGATGGAGATCCGTGCATCGCCTGCGCGCTGCACGGCTTCCTTGAGCCGATCGTCACTGTCGGTACCGACGGCGACCCACAGTGCGGTGGCGGGCACGCCTGCACGCAGGCACTCGACGACCGGGTTGCGACCGAGCACCACCTCGGGACCGTCTTCGGCCTTGCGTCCTGCCGGTCGTCCGCCCGCGCGGCCGCCGGTGGTGGCACCGCGATTCTGCGCGGACTTCTCGGCGAGCTTGGCCCGACGCGCGGCGGGGTGCTTGGTGCGCTCGGAGGCGGGAGGCGTCGCGCCGCGGCCCTCGAGGCCCTTACGACGTTTGCCTCCGGAACCGGCGACCTGCCCCTTCTTGGTGCCGTCCTTGCGGATCGCGCCGCGCCTACTCGAATTGCCTGCCATCACAAACCTGCTTCGTCGGTCTTGCTCGTACCCAGCGACCATTCCGGCCCGTTGGGTGTATCTGTCACGTCGACTCCGGCCTTGGCCAGTCGTGTCCGTATGTCGTCTGCGGCGGCCCAGTCCTTGGTCGCCTTCGCCGTTGCTCGACGCTCCAGCTCGGCCTCGACCAGAACGCCGAGAGCGCCGAGAGCTGCTGCGTCGGAACCACTGTCACTGATCCAGTGCGGATCGAGCGGGTCGACACCGAGGATGTCCAGCATCGCCCGCACACTGCCTGCGTACTCCACCGCAGCCGGTAGGTCACCGGACTCGAGCGCGGTGTTGCCGAGGGTGACGGTGGCGTGAATCTCGGCCAACGCCTTGGGAACTCCGAGGTCGTCGTCGAGAGCCTCGGCGAATCCTGTGGTCCACTTGCCCATCGGTACGTCGCCGGCACGTTCGACGGCTCGTCGGACGAACCCTTCGATGCCCCGGTACGTCACGGCTGCGGTCTCGAGCGCGGCGTCGGAGTATTCCAGCATCGAGCGATAGTGCGCGCCACCGAGGTAGAACCGAAGTTCTTGCGGCCGAACCTTTTTGAGCACATTTGGTACCGACAGGACGTTGCCGAGCGACTTCGACATCTTCTCGCCGCCCATCGTCACCCAGCCGTTGTGCAGCCAGTACCGCGAGAAGCCGTCACCGGCCCCCATCGACTGGGCTCGCTCGTTCTCGTGATGCGGAAACACCAGATCGAGCCCACCGCAATGGATGTCGAAATCCGAACCGAGGTAGTTCTCTGCCATCGCCGAGCATTCGAGGTGCCAACCGGGCCGACCGGGGCCCCACGGCGTCGGCCACGACGGCTCGCCGGGCTTGGCACCCTTCCACAGCGTGAAATCGCGGGGATCGCGCTTGCCCTCGGCGACGCTCTCGCCCTGGTGCACGTCGTCGAGCTTGTGACCGGACAGCGCGCCGTAGCTCGGGAAGCTCTGCACGTCGAAGTAGACGTCGCCGCACTCGTCGGCGTAGGCGTGGCCGCGTTCGATCAGGCGCTCGATCATCCGGACCATCTGCGTGATGTGGCCGGTGGCGCGTGGCTCGGCCGATGGCGGAAGTACCCCGAGTCGGTCGTACGCCCAGGTGAAGGATCGCTCGTAGGTAGCAGCCCACTCCCACCACGGACGGCCCGCCTCGCGCGCCTTGTTGAGGATCTTGTCGTCGATGTCGGTGACGTTGCGGACGAAGGCGACGTCGTAATCGTGCGCCAGCAACCAGCGGCGTAGTACGTCGAACGCGACGCCGCTGCGCACGTGACCGATGTGTGGTTCGCCCTGCACCGTCGCCCCACACAGGTACACCGATACATGGCCAGGGACCAAGGGGGTGAATTCCCGCAGGGCCCTCGTCTCGGTGTCGTGTAGGTGAAGGGTCACGACCAGCAATGCTACCGGTGGTTTTACCTCGCCATGACAAGTGCGGTCGCGATGGCCGCGATTCCTTCACCGCGACCGGTCAGCCCGAGGCCGTCCGTGGTGGTCGCAGACACCGACACCGGCGCACCGAGCACCCGCGAGAGAACTTCCTGGGCCTCGACGCGGCGCGGTCCGATCTTGGGCCTGTTGCCGATGATCTGCACCGCGGCGTTACCGATCGAGAATCCATCCGCGTCGAGCAGCCGCTTGACCTCGGTCAACATGGCGGCTCCGCTGACCCCGTCCCATTCCGGTCGCCCCGTCCCGAACACCGATCCGAGATCGCCGAGACCTGCCGCGGACAGCAACGCGTCGCACAGAGCGTGGGAGGCGACGTCACCGTCGGAGTGTCCCTCGAGCCCGTCCGCGTCCTCGAAGAGCAATCCGGCCAGCCAACAGGGCCGACCGGGGGCGATGGGATGCACGTCGGTACCGATGCCGACTCTCATGACTCGCCTCTCGTCAGGGCCTCGGCCAGTAGCAGGTCGTGTGGCGTGGTGATCTTGAACGCGAGTGCATCGCCGACGATGGAGTGCACCGTCTCGCCGATGCGCTCGACGAGGCCCGCGTCGTCGGTGGAGATATCGGAGGTCGCGTCGTAGGCGCGTCGCAGGACGTCGGCGTCGAAGCCCTGCGGGGTCTGTACCGAGCGCAGACTCGCGCGGTCGGGGGTACCGACAACCGCACCCATGATGTCGACTTCCTTGATGGTGTCGACGACAGGGAGAACCGGGATGACGGCCGAGCGTCCGGCTCGTACCTCGGCCACGACGCGGGCGATCAGCGTCGGTGGGGTGAGTGCGCGGGCGGCGTCGTGGACGAGTACGACGGTTGCGTCGCCGACCTCAGCGAGACCGGCACGCACCGAATCGGTGCGCTCGAGCCCTCCGGCCACCACCGTGACGTCGTTGTCGACATGACGGCGGGCCGCGTCGAGCAACTCGGCCGGCACTATGACGACGATGCGATCGACGGCACCCGAGGCCCGGAGACCGTCGACGGACCGTTTCAGAAGAGAGTCGGTACCCAGACAGACGAATGCCTTCGGCTCGTCGTGTCCGAGCCGAAGGCCTTTGCCTGCAGCGGGTACCAGGGCGACCACGTCGCCGGCGGTACCGTCCACTCTAGGAAGCGGTAGCGAGAACTTCGTCGAGCATGGTGTCGGCCTTGGCCTGGTCGGTTCCTTCGGCCAGTGCCAACTCGCCGACCAGAATCTGCCGTGCCTTGGCGAGCATGCGCTTCTCGCCTGCCGACAGTCCGCGGTCCTGCTCACGTCGCCAGAGATCGCGGACGACCTCGGCAACCTTGTTCACGTCACCGGAAGCAAGCTTCTCCAGGTTGGCCTTGTACCGACGCGACCAGTTGGTGGGCTCTTCGGTGTGCGGCGCGCGAAGCACCTGAAAGACTTTGTCGAGACCTTCTTGCCCGACGACGTCGCGAACGCCTACGTACTCTGCATTGTCCGCGGGAACTCGAACGGTGAGGTCGCCTTGCGCGACCTTGAGAACCAAGTACTCTCTCGGTTCACCCTTGATGGTGCGTGTCTCTATCGCTTCGATCAGCGCCGCTCCGTGATGGGGGTAAACGACGGTGTCTCCGACCTTGAAAATCATGTGACAAGTGCCCCTTTCGATTTACCCAGAATACCACGGCTCATATCAACGGTGCAGGTCAGGGGCATAGTGGTGCCGAATCAGGGGTTGACACAGACGGATCGACGTGTATCCGGGGCCACATTTTCACGTGCGCCGTTCCGCGGCCGCCGCTCCTGACAGGCACCCTCACCTGGCGTCATCGGGCCGCCGGCAGACCCCACGAGCGGCCGGTGGACGAGAACTACTACTCTGCCTAGTGGACGAGATGGACCGAGCCGGCCCGGCACCACATGGAGGACGACCGAAGTGACTGCAATCGACGCTGCGACACCGCTTGGCCGCCATCGCAGGACGGCCGCCGCCCTCGCTCTTCTCGCTGGTGGCGCGTTCGCCCTCACCGCGTGCGGCGCAGGTCAGATCTCCCAGACGGCCACTCAGGTCGCTGCCGTCAACGGCAACTCCGCCGACGTCGGGGACATCCAGCTGCGCAACGTGCACGTGGTGTACCCCACTTCCGAGGAATACAGCATCACCTCCGGCGGCACCGTCGAGCTGGGCTTCACGGCCATCAACTCCAACACGAGCGTGGCCGACGAGCTGACCGGCATCTCCTCCCCCGAGGCTCGGGTCACCATCGTCGACGAAGCGGAAGCGGGCAGCAACGAGATCGCTCCGCTGACCGCGCTCGGCGCAGGTTCGCCCGCGGACGTTCAGCTCGACGATCCGCTGCTGCCGATCCAGCTGATCAAGGTCGAGATGGCCGACATCTCCGAGAACGTTCGACCGGGCCTGACGCTGCCGGTCACCTTCGAGTTCGCGAACGCGGGCGAGGTCGTCGTCAACGTTCCGGTCGATGCCGGTATCGAGCTCGAGCGCGACCCGTCCGCGGTGACCGAGCACAGCGAAGGCGAATAACCGCCGCCCCGATCCTGTCGGTGCCCATCGTTAGGCTGCCGGCGTGGTCAAACTGAAGTCGAGCTACCGCTGCTCCGCGTGCCGTCACTCGGTCTCGAAATGGGTCGGTCGCTGTCCCGAATGCGGTGACTGGGGCTCGATGGACGAGGTCCAGGCCACTGCCGCTCCCCTTGCGACCCGCGCAGGCGCATCGGCTCTGCGTTCGGGCGGCGGGGCCATGATTCCCACCACGCCGGCCGCAGCTCTGACGACCATCAGCAGTGCCACTTCGCAGGCCAACACCACCGGGATCGACGAGTTCGATCGCGTTCTCGGTGGTGGCCTCGTCCCCGGTTCGGTCGTGCTCCTGGCCGGCGAGCCCGGAGTCGGCAAGTCGACGCTGCTGCTCGAGGTGGTGCATCGGTGGGCCCGCTCGGCACCCGATCGCCGTGCGCTCTACGTCACGGGTGAGGAATCGGCGGGTCAGGTGCGGTTGCGCGCCGATCGCACCGGCGCGGTACACGAGCGTGTCTTCCTCGCCGCGGAGTCAGACCTCGCCACCGTCTTCGGCCACGTGGAGCAGGTCGAGCCGAGCCTGCTGATCGTCGATTCCGTGCAGACGATGCTCGCCGCGGACGTCGACGGCGTCATCGGCGGCGTCACCCAGGTTCGCGCCATCACGAGCGCGTTGACCACGCTGGCCAAGACCACCGGGGTTGCGGTACTGCTCGTCGGGCACGTCACCAAGGAAGGCGCGGTGGCCGGTCCGCGGTCGCTCGAGCATCTCGTCGACGTGGTGCTCAACTTCGAGGGCGACAAGCACTCGACTCTGCGGATGATCCGCGGCGTCAAGAACCGGTTCGGCGCATCCGACGAGGTCGGCTGCTTCGAGCTACGCGAAACCGGGATCGTCGGCATCAGCGATCCGTCCGGGTTGTTCCTGCACCATCGGGGCGACGCCGTGCCGGGAACAGCCGTCACCGTCACGATGGACGGCAAACGACCCCTGTTGGCCGAGCTGCAGGCACTGATCGTCGACACCGCGATGCCGTCGCCCCGGCGCGCGGTCAGCGGTCTCGATCACGCCCGCGTGGCGATGATCCTGGCCGTGCTGGAACGCCGCTGCGGAGTCAAGGTGTCCAAGGCGGAGGTCTACGCCGCGACGGTCGGCGGGATGCGCACCAGCGAACCGTCCGCCGATCTCGCGCTCGCTGCGGCGGTGGCATCGGCGGTCCGCGATCAACCACTCCCCCCGGGCATGGTCATTCTGGGCGAAGTGGGTCTGGCCGGCGAGGTACGCCGAGTGGCCGGGCTGGGTCGCCGTCTCGCCGAGGCCGCCCGATTGGGGTTCAACTACGCCATCGTCCCGGAGGACGCCGGACCCATTCCGGACGGCATCAAGGTCAAGACCGTCACCAACGTCGGCGAGGCATTGACCTACACGCGTATGCGACCCGTATGACACCGGGAAGTATTCTTTGTCGGGCCGCCCGCATGCGGCAGCGCAGTACTCTTTATCCGCACGGGACATACCCACCGCACGAGCAGACACTCGGCCGCGCTTGAACGACACGAGGGGGTTGGCCATGGAGGGCACCACACCGTCCCCAGCGTTGCGCGAGACCATTGCCCGGCTCGCACCGGGAACCGCCCTGCGGGACGGCCTCGAACGAATTCTGCGCGGCCGCACCGGCGGGTTGATCGTCCTCGGCTACGACGAGGAAGTCGAAGCGATCTGCGACGGCGGTTTCGAGCTCGATGTCGAATTCGCGCCCACCAGGCTTCGCGAACTGTCGAAAATGGATGGCGCAGTGGTGCTTTCGACCGACGGCAAGCGCATCGTCCGATCCAACGTCCAGCTGGTCCCCGACCACAAGATTCCCACCGTCGAGTCCGGTACCCGGCACCGCGCCGCCGAACGAACAGCAATGCAGACCGGTTATCCCGTTGTCTCCGTGAGCCAATCGATGAGCATCGTCAGCGTGTACATCGGCGGCATCAGACACGTCGTCGAGGGCTCGGCCACCATCCTCTCGCGCGCCAATCAGGCCGTCGCGACCCTCGAGCGCTACAAGGCCCGTCTCGACGACAACACGAGGCAGCTCTCGGTGGTCGAGATCGAGGACTTCGTGACCCTGCGCGACGCCCTGACCGTCGCGCAGCGGCTCGAGATGGTGCGGCGGGTGTCGGTGGAGATCGAGCAGAACGTCCTCGAACTCGGCACCGACGGCCGCCAGCTCGCTCTTCAGCTCGAAGAGTTGTTGGGCGACAACGACGTCGATCGCCAACTGATCGTGCGCGACTACCTCGCCGGCAACGAACCGTCGAGCACCACCGGGGTCGAGAAGGCGCTCGCCGCACTGGACAAGCTGACCGATGTCGATCTACTGGACTTGACGACGCTGGCCCGCGCGTTCGGCTATCCCGCGACCATCGAGGCCCTCGACACCCCGATGAGCCCTCGCGGGTACCGAGTACTCACCCGAGTTCCGAGGTTGCAGTTCAGCCAGATTCACCGACTCGTCGGCGCGTTCGGCACCCTGCAGGGGCTGCTCGCGGCCACCGCAGCCGACCTGCAGTCCGTCGACGGTATCGGTGGCCTGTGGGCTCGCCACATCCGCGAGGGCCTCTCCAGACTGGCCGAGGCCTCGATCTCGGGTCCGTACGACTAGGACGCCTTCTTCGTCCCCGGCAGGAAGCCTGCGTCGATCACGGCCTTGACGTACGGCCGGGCGCTGGTGATCAACTGCTCGGCGTCCTCGACGTTCTTCCATACGGCCGAGGCCATGATGTCGGTGCGATCCTCGATGTGCTGATCGAGCGCGGCGCCGTCATCGGTCAATCTCTCGCCCTCGGCAGAGATGGTGATCAGCCCTCGGGCAGCGAGTCGCTCTGCAGCAGAACCCCATTCGCTCTCGGACCACTGCCTGGTCAGCTGCGTGATGCGCTTGCCGAGCGCCCGACGGCCGGGCTGCGGGGTCGTGCGGTCGGCCTCGTGGAAGACGGCGGCTTCCGTCGGGTCGAGTTCTGCGTCGATCAAAGCGGCGAGGTGTCCGTCGCCGCGCCATTCGCGAAGGACGGTGATCGAGTGCCACAGGGCGAGATGCGGCGTCTCGGGTCGAGCGGCGGAGTGCCATGCGGCCGCGAGCGGTCGGCCCGCGAACGAGGCGGTGTCGCCGATGTCGCCCAGACGGCCTGCCAACGTGGCCAAAGCAGGGTCGGCCGCCAAGGAGCCGAGAGCCGTTCCGAGAACGGAGTCGAGCAGGGCCCATCGACGATCGGACACCGTCTCCAGGCCGACGGCCACGGCAGCAGGCCACGCACGCTCGATCAGTACCGGATTGAAGTTGTAGAACGCAGCGGCGACGACACTCGGCGCGCACGGTCCCATCGGGGCCGCCCGAGCTCCGACGTACCAGGCGTGACCGTCGAGGCCGGTGTCCTCGTATGCCGCACCCAGTTCGGGGTTGAAGTACGCGGTGACGTGAAAGGGTTCGAGCGTCTTGTAGGCGGAGCGAGCGAGAGCTGTCGAAGTGGTCATGACATTCGACCGTACTCAGCCGGTGATGTTGAACGGCTCCGGCGCGCTCTTGAGTTCACCGAGCTGGGCGATCGCCTGGTAAGCACCGACACCGACCGGGATGCGCTCTTCGCCGCATCCGGGAACCGAATTGGTGCCGGACCACTTGACGGTGAAGCCGGCCTGTTCGCCGGGCTTGAAGGTACGCAGATCCGATGCGGCGTTGGGGAAGCAGTCGATGTTGGACCAGATGCGCTGATTGTCGAGGGTGTAGACGAGCGCCTGCTGCAACCCGGCACCGACGTCACGCTGGCATTCGGTGGAGCCGATGTTGGTGATGACCACGGTGAACACAGGCTCTTCGCCCAGGCGGTAGGTGGCCTGCTCCGGCGTCACCTTGATCGCGAGCGATTGATCCGGGCACTGATTGGAGATCACGGGAGCCGGCGCACCGCTGGTCGTGGCCGCTGCGCCACCACCGGCAGCGGAGTCCGTTCCGCCACCCGAGCCGCCGGAACCACCCGAGCCACCGCCCGAACCACCGGAACTGCCCGAATCACCGTCGGTGGCAGAAGAGCTGGGTGAGGGCAGGGACGAGGACGTTGCCGGAGCCGCAACGACACCTGCGGGAGCGGCCTCGGTGTCGTCGGAACCGCCACTGAGCGAGGCGATGAACCACACGATCAATCCGAGGACGACAACGGCCGCACCGATGGCGAGCGCACGGCGTCGCCAATAGATTTCGGGAGGCAAAGGCCCGGTCGGTTCCAACACGAATCAACCGTATGCGGCCGAAGCCACGCTATCCCTGAGCCCACACGGCGTGTCGCGCCGGCGAACTCACCGAGATGGGATCCGAGTCGACTCAGGCAGGCATTTCGCCGATGTCGCCGATGACCTCACGCAGCTGCGCATGCCCCTTCGACAGCTGGTAGGTGAGGCCGACGATCGCGAGTTCCCCGGCTTCGACCTTCTCGGCGACGATCCGCGAACGCTGCATCAGCAGATTGCCGGTTTCCTCGACGTGGCGGGCCTCGAACTCGTCGACGGCCTGGTAGCCGTCGCGGCGGGCCGAGAGCACCGACGGGGTGACGCGTTCGACGACGTCGCGGATGTAGCCACCGGGTACGTCACCACTCTCGAGGGCGTCGACCGTCGCCTTGACTGCACCGCAGTGATCGTGGCCGAGCACCACGATCAGCGGGGCCGCGAGCACGGCGACGCCGTACTCGATGGAGCCCAGGACAGCGGAATCGACCACGTGACCGGCGGTGCGCACGACGAACATGTCACCCAGGCCCTGGTCGAAGATGATCTCGGCAGCAACACGAGAGTCGGCGCAACCGAACAGGATGGCGCTGGGGTGCTGAGCACTTTCGAGGCGGGCGCGATCCTCGATGCCCTGCGACGGGTGCAGGACCTCCCCGGAGACAAACCGTTGGTTGCCTTCCTTGAGGGACTTCCAGGCAGCGATCGGATTCGAAGCAGGCATGGGTTTCATTGTGCACGCGCAGCGGGCGCACGGCGAGTTGGGTCCACGTGGATCGAGCTACCGGCGAGTCGGGTTGGCTACTGTTGAGACCGATCACAGACCTGACGAGAAGGGCGACCACTTGCCGATCGATGCCGACGCTCTGGTCGGGTGGTTCGACACCGACGGACGCGATCTGCCGTGGCGGAAGCCCGGCGTCAGCGCGTGGCAGATCCTGATGAGCGAGATCATGCTGCAGCAGACGCCGGTGGTGCGGGTCGCGCCCATCTGGGAGCAGTGGGTGCAGCGTTGGCCGGTCCCGTCTGCGATGGCCTCGTCCTCGCAGGCCGAGGTGCTTCGCGCGTGGGGCAAGTTGGGCTATCCGCGTCGAGCACTGCGGTTGCACGAGTGCTCCCGCGTGCTCGCCGACGAGTACGGCGACGAGGTGCCCGGCGACGTCGAGACGCTGTTGGGCCTGCCGGGTATCGGTGCATACACCGCGCGCGCGGTGGCGTGTTTCGCCTACGGTCAGCGAGTTCCGGTGGTCGACACCAATGTTCGACGCGTTGTCGCGCGTGCGTTGCACGGTAGCGCCGAGCCTGGAAATCCATCCACGACAAGGGATCTCGCCGACGTCGAACAGTTGCTCCCGGAGAGCGTCCCGCGTGCCGCCCGCTACTCCGCGGCGTTGATGGAACTGGGCGCACTGATCTGTACGGCCAAGAATCCGGCATGCCTGCTGTGCCCACTCCCGGAGTGCGCCTGGATCGAGGCGGGCAGACCCGCGCACACCGGCCCTGCCAAGAAGGTCCAGAAGTTCGCGGGCACGGATCGTCAGGTTCGAGGCAAGCTCATGTCGGTACTGCGCGAGAGCACCGGCCCGGTCGAGCGCGCCGAACTCGACATCGTCTGGCCCACCGACCCGACACAACGCGACCGAGCTCTCGATTCACTGCTGACCGACGGATTGATCGAACAGACGGAGTCGGGACTGTTCGCACTCGCAGGTGAGGGTTCGGACGGCTGACAGCGCAGCCACGTCAGGTGACGGCGTCCAGGACGGCAGGCAGGGAGGTGACTCCGTCGGCGGCGAGGAAGTGGCCCGCGCCGGGGACGATCTGCACCGGCGCGTCGAGCAGACGAGCCAGACGATCGGTGTGTGCGGGGGGAACGATCGGGTCGTCGTCCGAGCGCAGGATCGAGATCGACCCGATGTGGTCCGGCATCCCGGACAGAATCACGCCGTCGGCAACGAAGCCGTCGAGAACGGGTAGCGCAGGTAGCGGGTCGACGAACCCCGACACCAGTACGAGCGCCCCCATCCGCCACGGCTCCACGAGGGTGGCGAGGTGCCGTAGGACGGCAAGACAACCCAAGCTGTGCGCAACCACGATCGTGTCGGGCCCGGGCGTTCCGAGTACCGCTGCTACCTCTGCCTGCCAGCGATCGCGATCCGGCGCCGCAGGATCCGGTAGCGGAGGGATGTGCGTCGTGATTCCAGTGCTGTCCAATTGTTCGGCGAGCCAACCGAACCAATGATCATCGGGCGTCGCCCGGTAGCCGTGGAAGATCACGGCCCGTCTGCTGGTTGTGAGTGCCATAGTGCCGGACGATAAGGGTTGACGCCGGCGAGAAGGTCAAGTCCGGGAGGCAACCGATGTTGATCAGCGAGCTCGCTGCGCGAACCGGGGTGTCGGCGCGCGCCCTACGCCACTACGACAGTCACGGGGTACTCGTTCCGCACCGCGACGCCAACGGCTACCGGGTGTACGCCGAGGCGGACGTACCGCGCGTGCTGCAGATCAGGTCGATGATCGCCGCGGGGCTCACGACGGACATCATCGGTCGGTACCTCGACTGCGCACGAACGGGCGACCACGGCGTCACCCTGGACATGTGTCCTCGACTTCGCGCCGAGGTGGACGCGATCTCGGCCCGCCTCGAGCGACGACGAGCCGAACTCGAGCAGACACGGGAGCGACTCGGCGCACTCACCTCATAGCCCGCCGCCGCGCAGAATGACACTACCGAGAGAGAAATTCCACGAGTGCGGCGTTGACCGCGTCGGGGCGTTCGAGGTAGCCGAAATGGCCGGTGTCGGCGATCTCGACGTACTGCGCACCCGGTATCGCGTCGGCGACGTCGCGGCACTGCTGCACCGGGATCATGCGGTCATCGGCAAATCCGATCACCAGAGATTTCGCCCTGATTGCGCGGTACGCAGCCAATCGGTCTGTCCCGATGCGCATTTCGAGCCCGATCTGCGCCCGCATACCCGCCGTCTTCTTGCCGCCGGAGTATTCGAGGATCGCCAGCCAGTCACCGATCGCAGTATCGTCGGCCAGCGTCTTCGGCGAGAAGTTCTGCATCGCAGTCATCGCAGCCCGGTACGACGCGGGTAGTTCGATCCCGGAGTCGTGAAGGTCCTTCTCCCCCTTCGACATCTGCGCACGAAAGGTGGTGGTCTTGCCGAAGGTGGCCATCATCACTGCATGCGAGACCAGATCCGGCCTGGCCAAAGCCAATTCCTGGGTGACGCGGGCACCCATCGAGGTGCCGACGACGCGTGCTGCACCGCCGCCGAGGTGTTCGATGAGGGCAGCGGTGTCGGCAACCAGGTCGTCCAGCGTCATCCCGCTCGCGCACTCGGAAGACGGTGCGATACCTCGATTGTCGAAGGTGACGACCCGGTACCCCTGCTTCACCAGCACCGGAACCTGATGGGTTCGCCAGACTCGTCCAGGGCTACCGGTGCCCATCACCAACACCACGAGCGGACCGTCGCCGGTGACGTCGTAGTTGAGGTCGATTCCGTTGAGCTTCGCGAGCGGCATTCGGATCATCCTAGTGCGCGCAAGAACTCCTCGATCGCCGTGCGATACCGCTCGGGTGCCTCGTCGTGAATCAGATGCGCCGCCTTCGCGACCCGCACGTACACCGATCCGGGCTTGCGCGAGTGCATCCGCTGCATCTGACCGGCCGGGGTGATCGTGTGTTCACCCTCGATCAGCAACACCGGAGCGTCGACGGCATCCCACTCGTCCCAGAAGTGCCGGGTGCCCCACTCCTGCGAGATCGCTTCGAAGAAGTCCACCTCACCGTGCAGCCGCCAGCCGTCGTCGCTTCGCACGAAGGAATCCAGAAAGTATTGTCCCGCAACATCTCCGAAGAACGCCCGCACCGCATCGGCGTCGGGAAATGGTTGCGGCCATGCCCGGATCATCGCGGCCCAGTCATCTGCGGTGCGGCCCCTGAAGTCCGGGGCTATGTCCTCGACCACCATGGCGGTGACCAGGTCGGGTCGCTCGGCGGCCGCACACCAACCGTGCAGTGCGCCCATCGAATGACCGATCAGCACACTGGGACCCAACCGGTCGAGATGTTCGAGCAGGTCGGCCACGAAGAACTCGGTCGTGAGCTCGGTAGGAGGGGGGCGACGGTGCCCCGGCGCATCGTAGGTGTGCACGTGACCGAATTCTCGCAGCCACGGAACCTGCCGCCGCCAGGTGGCGGCGCTGCCCATCAGCCCGTGCAGCAGCAGAATCGAACGGCCGGATCCACCCTCGTCGTAGAGCATCACCGCCGAGCATAACGGCGGAGTAATCTCGCGGGCATGGCCATTGTGAAGATCAATGCGATCGACGTACCCGAGGGCGCAGGCCCCGAACTCGAGAAGCGCTTCGCCGCGCGCGCCGGGTCGGTCGACGGCTCCCCGGGCTTCCTCGGATTCCAACTGCTGCGGCCGGTCAAGGGCGAATCGCGCTACTTCGTCGTCACCCAGTGGGAGGACGAGGAGTCGTTCCAGGCGTGGTCGGCAGGACCGTCGCGGGAGGCTCACGCCGGACCCAGCGCCGCCAAGCCGGTCTCGTCCGGAGCATCACTGCTCGAATTCGAGGTCGTACTGGACGTGCCTGCCACGTCGTGAGAGCGCACGCGTCCGCTCAGATGCGTTCGCGGGCGAGCTCCCATTCGAGTTTCGTCGGCATCTCCGAATCCAGTTTCGCCACAGCGTCGACCAGGAACTCAGCGGACATCGGCTTCCCGAGGAAGTAACCCTGGGCACCGTCGCAGCCCAACTCGCGGAGCGCATCCAACGTGCCCGCGTCCTCGACCCCCTCTGCCATCACCCGCACCCCGAGGCTTCGAGCCAGGTCGATGGTCGAGCGCACGATCGACGCGTCGGTTTCGTCGGTGTTCATCTTCGACACGAACGAGCGGTCGATCTTGAGCGTCTGCACCGGCAGTGTCTGCAGGTAGGCCAACGAGCTGTAGCCGGTGCCGTAGTCGTCGATCGCGATGGTGACGCCGAGGCCACGCAGCGACGTCAACGCGTTCACCGAACGCACCGGATCGGTCATCGCCGTCGTCTCGGTGACCTCGAATTCCAAGGCATGCGCGGGAACCGAATATTTCGCCAGCGCGGCCACGACCTGTTCGGTGAGCGTCTCGTCGAGCAGATTTCGGACCGAAAGATTCACCGAGACAGACAGATTGACACCGCGGCGGCGCAGAGCACTGCACTGCGCCAATGCCTCGTCCAGCACGAGCGCGGTGATGGCGGGCAACATGCCGGTGCGCTCTGCGTCGGGCAGGAACATCGACGGTCCGATCAGACCCTCACGTGGATGCTGCCACCGCAGCAACGCCTCGACGCGATCGACACTGCCGGATTCCAGGTCCAGGCACGGCTGGAAGAACACTCGAAGCTGGTGGTCACGAATCGCCGTGTCGAGTTCCCCCAGCAACCGCATCTGATCGTGGCGGTCGCGATCCATGTCGGGTTCGTAACGACCGACGCGGGTGTGGCCGGCCTTCGCGGCCGTCAACGCCACGTGGGCACGCTGAAGCATCGCCTCACCGTCCACCTGACTCGCCGTCGGAACCTCGGTCGACGCGATTCCGACGGCCGCGTCGAGCGCCACGTTGATGTCGTGCACGAACATCGTTCTGCTGACCGCGAACTGGAGCCGCTCGGCGGTGTCCGATACGTCGATCCGAGCCGGCCGCCTGCGCATGGCCACGACGAACTGGTCCCCACCGAGCCGACCGACGAGGTCGTCGGATCTTACCGATGCGACCAGGCGATGACCGATCTCGCGCAGCACACTGTCTCCGACGCTGTACCCGAAGGTCTCGTTGATCTGGGCGAAGCGATCGATATCCACCACGAGCGTGAAGACGTCCGAATCACCGCGGGTGGCGAGCATCGTGTCCAGCCGCTCTCGGAGCAGTCGGCGGCTGGCCAGTCCGGTGACAGCGTCCGTCCGAGCCACGTCCTCTAGTACCGCGGTCTGCAGCCGCAGCGTGTTCAGGAAGCACGCCATGCGGCACCCGACGAGGGCGATGACCAGTGCCGAGGACACCACGATCACCCAACCCCACTGTTGCACGGGTATTCCGCGGGCCAGCTGAACGGCCATCGCGAGGGGTGTCACGGCGACCGCGAGCGTGAGTCCGAGGAATCTCGCGCGCCCGAATCTGAAAGGGCTGGACCGGTCGATCCGCGACACGGCCTGCTCGGGAACATGAAGCGCGATCACTCCGAAACACACATAGGCTGCCAGCCACAGCGTGTTCAGGAGAGTCGAACGGTACAGCTCGGAGGCGTTGACCGCGGCATAGGACGCGAAGTCGGCCGAGACGAGGAACACGACGCCGGCCGCGGCCGCCAGAAACGGCACCGTGGTCGACCGGGTCAGCAGGTACAGACTGCCGACGAGCGTCAGCAGAAATGCATCGATGGTGAGATAGACCGTCGCCGGCCACAGTTCGATCGCCGACGAGAACGACCACGCCGCATCGTCGGAGATCACGAACACCCATGTGGCGAGGCCGAAACCGACGGCAACCACCAGGCACTCGAGTAGCTCTTCGACCCCGAACACGAGCCCGTTCTCGTCCGCGGCTCGGGCGAAACCCACGGCGATCACCAGATAGCCGAGCAGATAGAAGATGTCGGACGAGGAGAACGTCGACACTTGTCCACCGCCGGCCTGCACCGTCGCGATCAGCGCGTCACCGATGCCCCAGGAGCCGACGCCGACGGCCATGTACTTCCATGTCCGCTTGTCCGGCCCGGGTTCCCGAAAGTAGCGATACCCGAACGCAGCAACTGTGGCCAGAAGCACGATTGCGTATATCGCACCTTGGGGTATCCCCGGCGGGGCGATCGCGTACGCCGCGACAGCGAGTGCACCGAGACCCAGGAAGCGCGTCCACAACATAGTGGGGCTGATCCTTCCTAGGCCGGTCGGTGCATACCCCGAACGTACGCATCAGCCGATCGAACCCGACGTTTGACCTCGATTCGTTACCGAATCACCCTGCAGATGGGTCAAGTAACGAACTATTTCAAACCTGGCGATTGTTCGCCAGTCTCACATCGGGCGATTTGTCCGTTAACCTTCGAGGGCCGCGTCCAACGTGATGTCGACTCCGGTGAGTGCCTTGCTGACGGGACATGTCTCTTTTGCTGCCTGAGCAGCTTTCGCGAAGCCGTCTGCGTCGAGACCCTCGACCTCGCCTCGCACGGTGAGTTTGATGCCGGTGAGCTTGAAGCCGGGCTCGTCGGGACCGAGCGAAACATCGGCGGTGACTTCGAGGCTCTGCGGGGTACCGCCCGCCTCGGCGATCAACGCCGACAGCTGCATCGCGTAGCAACTGGAATGAGCCGCGGCGATCAATTCCTCGGGACTGGTGGTGCCGTCGGCTTTCTCGGCGGCGCGCTTGGGAAACGACACATCGAAAGTCGCTGCGCCTGAACTGGACAGCTCTACCTGGCCGGAACCTTGTTCCAGAGTTCCATTCCAAGCTGTGCGTGAAGTACGAGTTGGCATCGAACCGAATCCTTTCGTAGTCGACCCTGTGCAGGCCCAATTCTCAGGCTAACGTCAGCAGCGTGAGCGGGCTACCGAGTGCGACGATGTCGACACGAAGGGTGCAACAAACGAGACGCGTCGCGCGCGCAGCAACGATCGCGGCAATCGCGATCCTGTCGATCGTGGGATGTTCGACGCCGATCGCCGGAGCCGGTCCCCTGACGGACTTCTACGACGAGCCGGTGGCGACGCTCGGCGAGGTGGTCCGAAGTCTGCCCGTCAACTCGCCCAAGGGGTTCGGACTCGGATTCGACATCGAACGCATTCTCTACCGGTCCACCGACACGCACGATCGACCCATGGTCGTATCCGGCTACACCATGACCCCCACGGCTCCGTGGACCGGACCCGGCCCCCGGCCGGTGATCGCCTACGCGCCCGGCACTTCCGGCATGGCGGACCGATGCGCCGGATCGGCCGTTCTCGGGACGGTCGGCTCGTCCCCGGCCATCCTGCCGCTGCTGCTGGCCGGATATCGCGTCGTCGCAACCGATTACCAGGGTCTGGGCACCCCCGGCGGGCACACGTACCTGAACCGGATAGCCTCGGGCCGAGCCCTGCTCGACGCCGCCAGAACCGCAGACGTCGAACCCACCACGCCGGTGGTGCTGTTCGGCTACTCCGAAGGCGGGTTCGCGTCCGCATCCGCCGCCGAACTCGCCGCCACCTACGCCCCGGAGCTGAACATTCGAGGAGCGTATGTCGGTGCGCCACCGGCAGATCCGACGCTCAACATCGACACACTCGACAACACCGGTCTCGGCAGCGCCGTGCTCTTCGCCGTCGACGGGATGATCAACGCCTACCCGGAACGAGCAGCGAGTATCCGCGACCTCTTCGACTCCGACGGCGTCGCCGCGCTCGACGCCGCTCAGAACTGGTGCACCACCGACTCCGCGGCCACCGCGACAGTGCGAACGGTCGAACTGACCCGCGACGGCCGACCACTCACCGAGCAATTGAGCAACCCGGTTCTGTCCGGCATCACCGAGACGAACACCGTGGGGCGCATCGCCCCCGCCATGCCGGTGTACCTGTCGCACGCAGTCGAGGACGACACCGTACCCATCGAGCAGAGCCGCACCTTGCTCGAGCGCTGGCGCGATCTGGGCGCAGACATCACCTACCGCGAATACGACCTCCCGGCCATCCCGGTCGAGGGCGCGAACCACCTACCCGGGGCTCTGGCGGCATATCAAGATGTCCTGCCCTGGATCGCGGGGCTGGTTGACGCAGGAGTGGAGCCTGCAGGAACGACCCGATAGGCAGGAGTGGAGCCTGCAGGAACGACCCGTTAGGCGCAGCCGATCTCAGGTGTGAAATCAGGGTGTTCACCGAGGCGTCGCCCCCGATGAGGTTGGTTCACTCCATCCATGCGCATCGCCCACGCTCTGCTCACCGTCGTAGCAGTGCTGACCGCAGGTTCCCCCACCTCACCGGACCCCGGCACGGCGTCGGACATCGGAGTTGTCGCCGAAGGACTTGGACTGCCGGGGGTCGCGTTCCGTGTCGTGTCCGAGCACGAGGTGTTGGAGAACGTCGAGTACGGCCTGGACGGAGACGGTGCGCCGATCGACGAGGGAACTCCGTTCGTGTGGGGTTCGGTATCGAAGTCGGTGACGGCGGCGACGGTGTACTCACTCGTCGAACATGAAGATCTCGACTTGAACCGGACCGTCAATTCGATTCTGCCGGAGAGTGATTCGATCGTTCCCGACGATGTCACGATCGAGAACCTGATCCACCACACCAGCGGTCTCCCCCACGACGTCACCGAACTGGATGTGTGGGGGCGTACGGCGCGAGCGCTCGACGTCGTCCCCACCCTGGACGTCGCCGTCACCGACCGCGGCACCTTCCGCTACTCGAGCCTGAATTATCTACTGTTGCAGGCGATCGTCGAGAAGGTCACCGCCGAGCCCTTCGCCGACATCGTGGCCCGCGAGACCGGAGTGCACACCGCAGGCGACGTCGCACCCGGCCACGTGCCGTTCTTCACCTTTCCCCGCAGCATCGATACCGGAATCGACTCCGCAGGAATGGGTTACGGCTACCTGAGCGGCTCCATCGACGAACTCTCACGCTATGCATCCAGGCAACTGACCGCTCCGGCGTCGAACAGTCCCGATACGGTGCCGACGGGTTCGGGCGCGGCGTACGGCTACGGCTGGTACGTAGAAACGCTGCCCGACGGTACCGAGATGCGCTGGCATTCCGGGGCGGTCCCGGGCTACTTCAGTCACGTTGCACTCGTTCCGGAACGACACCTGGCTGTGGTCTTCGCGACCAACAGATTCGGCGAACTCGAGGCCGACAAGCTCGCCTCCGCGGCCCGCTCCCTCGTGCTCGCCCGACTCGGCATCGACGAACCTCGCACCACCGGCCTCGGCATGTACGAGATCGCGCTGATCGCGTCGAGCGCACTCGCGGTGTTGCTGGCGATCTGTGCGTCGACAACCCTGCTGGGATTCGAAACTGCCCCGGGTCGATGGGCACCCGCGCGCGCCCTCGCTGCCCTCGGCGCGGGCGGACTGCTGTACTTCGCGCTACCCGCACTCGCCGGTGCGCCGATCTCGACCCTGGCCCGCTGGGCTCCTGACATCGCGCTGCTGTTCTGGATTCTGCTCGCTGAACTTGCCCTCATCGCCGTTGCCCTCGGTGCTCGGGCCCTGCGTCAATGGACCACTGCACACGTCTGACCGTTGCAACGGTCCATTCACGCCCGACGGCTACCCGCGTGAATGGACCCTTGCATACGTCTGGGCGGTGCAAGGGTCCATTGACGCGAACGGGAGGGGCGGGTGGCCATACGACAACGGGCGACCCTCCGAAGAGGATCGCCCGTTGTGTGGAGCTGTGAAACTTACTCGCTGTCGCTGTCTCCGGCGGCCTTGGCCAGATCGACCGGGACCTCGTCGGGGACGATGATGGCCTTCTTCTCGCCGCGGAAGGTGAACTTCGCGTCCTCGCCTGCGCCTTCGCCGTCCCAGTTCTCGACGTCGACCAGGATGATCTGGCCGGCTTCGATCTCGCCGAAGAGGATCTTCTCCGACAACTGGTCCTCGATCTCGCGCTGGATGGTGCGACGCAGTGGCCGCGCACCCAGGACGGGGTCGAATCCGCGCTTGGCGAGCAACGACTTCGCCTTCTCGGTGACCTCGATCGCCATGTCCTTGTTCTTGAGCGCACCTTCGACTCGGTTGAGCATGAGATCGACCATCTGGATGATCTCGTCCTTGGTGAGCTGGTGGAACACGACGATGTCGTCGATACGGTTCAGGAACTCGGGGCGGAAGTGCTTCTTCAGCTCGTCGTTGACCTTGAGCTTCATCCGCTCGTAGTTCGATCCGGTGCCTTCACCCGAGGAGAAGCCGAGGCCGACTGCCTTCGAGATGTCCGAGGTACCGAGGTTCGAGGTGAAGATCAGCACGGTGTTCTTGAAGTCGACCGTGCGTCCCTGGCCGTCGGTGAGACGGCCGTCTTCGAGTACCTGCAGGAGCGTGTTGTAGATCTCCTGGTGGGCCTTCTCGATCTCGTCGAACAGCACGACGGAGAACGGCTTGCGGCGGACCTTCTCGGTGAGCTGGCCGCCCTCTTCGTAGCCGACGTATCCGGGAGGAGCACCGAACAGGCGCGACGCGGTGAAGCGGTCGTGGAACTCGCCCATGTCGATCTGGATCAGTGCGTCGTCCTCGCCGAAGAGGAAGTTCGCGAGAGCCTTCGACAGCTCGGTCTTACCGACACCGGACGGGCCGGCGAAGATGAACGAGCCCGACGGACGCTTCGGGTCCTTCAGCCCTGCACGGGTACGACGGATCGCCTTCGAGACGGCCTTGACTGCCTCGACCTGACCGATGATCCGCTTGTGCAGCTCGTCCTCCATACGGAGCAGACGAGTGGTCTCTTCCTCGGTGAGCTTGAAGACGGGGATGCCGGTCCAGTTGCCCAGAACCTCGGCGATCTGCTCGTCGTCCACCTCGGCGATGACGTCGAGATCGCCGGAGCGCCACTGCTTCTCACGCTCGGCACGCTGACCGACGAGGGTCTTCTCCTTGTCGCGCAGGTTCGCAGCCTTCTCGAAGTCCTGTGCGTCGATGGCCGATTCCTTCTCCCGGCGCGCGTCGGCGATCTTGTCGTCGAACTCGCGCAGGTCCGGCGGCGCGGTCATCCGGCGGATGCGCATCCGCGCGCCCGCCTCGTCGATGAGGTCGATTGCCTTGTCGGGCAGGAACCGATCGTTGATGTACCGGTCGGCCAGGGTGGCAGCCGCGACGAGGGCACCGTCGGTGATCGAGACGCGGTGGTGTGCCTCGTAGCGATCGCGCAGACCCTTGAGGATCTCGATGGTGTGCTCGACGGTCGGCTCGCCGACCTGGACGGGCTGGAAACGACGCTCGAGGGCCGCGTCCTTCTCGATGTACTTGCGGTACTCGTCGAGGGTGGTGGCACCGATGGTCTGCAGTTCGCCGCGAGCCAGCTTCGGCTTGAGGATCGACGCTGCGTCGATGGCACCTTCTGCGGCACCTGCGCCGACGAGCGTGTGCAGCTCGTCGATGAACAGGATGATGTCGCCGCGGGTGTTGATCTCCTTGAGCACCTTCTTCAGGCGCTCTTCGAAGTCACCGCGGTAACGGCTGCCGGCCACGAGCGAGCCGAGGTCGAGGGTGTAGAGCTGCTTGTCCTTGAGGGTCTCGGGGACCTCGCCGTTGACGATGGCCTGAGCCAGGCCTTCGACGACTGCGGTCTTACCGACACCGGGCTCGCCGATCAGAACAGGGTTGTTCTTGGTGCGACGCGAGAGCACCTGCATGACGCGCTCGATTTCCTTCGCGCGACCGATGACCGGGTCGAGCTTGCCTTCGAGTGCGGCCTGGGTGAGGTTGCGTCCGAACTGGTCGAGAACCAGTGACGTCGACGGAGTGCCCGCTTCGCCGCGGCTGCTGCCGCTCTCGGACGGTTCCTTGCCCTGGTAGCCCGACAGCAGCTGGATGACCTGCTGGCGCACGCGATTGAGGTCGGCTCCGAGCTTGACCAGAACCTGAGCTGCGACGCCTTCGCCTTCGCGGATCAGTCCCAGCAGAATGTGCTCGGTGCCGATGTAGTTGTGGCCGAGCTGCAGTGCTTCACGCAGGCTGAGCTCGAGTACTTTCTTGGCGCGCGGGGTGAACGGGATGTGTCCGGACGGAGCCTGCTGGCCCTGGCCGATGATCTCCTCGACCTGGCTGCGTACTCCTTCGAGGGAGATGCCCAGCGACTCGAGAGACTTGGCTGCGACGCCTTCGCCCTCGTGGATGAGGCCGAGCAGAATGTGCTCCGTGCCGATGTAGTTGTGGTTGAGCATCCGGGCTTCTTCTTGAGCCAGGACGACAACACGCCGCGCGCGATCGGTGAACCTCTCGAACATCGCTCTCCCTCACTTCTTGGTGGGTGGTAGCTCGCCCACCAGTTCTTCTAGCGCCGCAGTGTCCATACGCTGAGGTCGCTTGTGCATTTGAAGGTAAGACTGGTTCTCACTGTAGTTGGCCGACGTTACGAACGCCGACCCTCCACCCCTGAAATGCTGCGCAACCGCCCGCACATACGGACTGCCTTGCCTGCTTACTGTTCATAACGCAGGCACTATGCAAAACGTTTCCCGTTCACTGTCCGCTGCTGGCGAACAGCCGTTCACCGTCCGATCAGGCCTGGGACGGCTTGACGATGGGAAACAGGATCGTTTCGCGGATGCCCAACCCGGTCAGCGCCATCAACAAACGGTCGATGCCCATGCCGGTTCCGGTGGTCGGCGGCATGCCCTGTTCCATCGCGGCGAGGAAGTCCTCGTCGAGCACCATCGCCTCGTCGTCGCCGGCAGCGGCTTGGCGCGCCTGGTCCTCGAAACGCTCGCGCTGAATGATCGGGTCGACCAGCTCGGAGTAGCCGGTGGCCAGCTCGAACCCACGGACGTACAGATCCCACTTCTCGGTGACGCCCGGCTTGCTGCGGTGCTGACGCGTCAACGGAGACGTCTCGACCGGGAAGTCACGGACGAACGTGGGTTCGGTCAACGCGTCGCCCACCTGGTGTTCCCACAGCTCCTCGACGAGCTTGCCGTGACCGTAGATCGGGACACCGTCCTTGCGCGGAACCTCGACGCCCACCTTGTCGGCGATCGCCAGGAGCTCGTCGACGGTGGTGTCGGGCGTGACGTCGAATCCGAGCGATTCCGACAGCGACGGGTACATCTCGAGCGTCGTCCATTCGCCGCCGAGGTCGTAGGTGCTGCCGTCGGGCAGCGTCACGACCGTGGATCCGAGAGCGGCCATGGCCACTTCCTGGACCAGCTCACGCGTCATCTTCGCCGAATCGTCGTACGTGCCGTACGCCTCGTACGTCTCGAGCATCGCGAATTCCGGCGAGTGCGAGGAGTCGGCACCCTCGTTGCGGAAGTTGCGGTTGATCTCGAAGACCTTCTCGATGCCACCGACGACGCAACGCTTGAGGAACAGCTCCGGCGCGATGCGGAGGTACAGATCGGTGTCCATCGCATTCGAGTGGGTGACGAACGGGCGAGCAGCCGCGCCGCCGTGCAGCGTCTGCAGCATCGGCGTCTCGACCTCGAGAAATCCTCGACGCTCGAGTGCGTTACGCAGTTCCCGGACGACGGCGATGCGCTTGCGGGCGGTCTCACGCGAGGTCGGGTTGGTGATCAGATCCAGGTAGCGCTGCCGGATTCGCGTCTCTTCGTTCAGTTCCTTGTGCGCGACGGGCAGCGGCCGCAGCGACTTCGACGCGATCTGCCAGGCGTCGGCCATGACGGACAGCTCGCCGCGTCGGGAGCTGATGACCTCGCCGTGCACGAACACGAAGTCGCCGAGATCGACGTCGGACTTCCATTCCGCGAGAGCGTCCTCGCCGACACCCGCCAGGCTGATCATCGCCTGCAGCTGGGTGCCGTCACCCTCTTGCAAGGTGGCGAAGCACAGCTTGCCGGTGTTGCGCACGAAGATGATGCGGCCGACGACTCCGACGATCAGGCCGGTGGTCGTATCGGGTTCGAGTTCGGGGAACTCGGTGCGGATCTCGAGCAGCGAATGGGTCCGCGGGACGGACACCGGATATGCCTCGACCCCGCGCTCGAGCAGCGCGGCGCGCTTGGCACGACGAATCCGTAGTTGCTCCGGGGTGTCGTCGGCCTGCTGGGGAGAAGCTGTGTCAGTCACGCGCACACACTTTACAGTCCGAGCGAGTGAGGACGATCAGTGCGCAGCGACGGCCTCGGCCTCACGGACGCAGTGCTTGGCCTGCGTGAGTACCCCGAGCAGTCCGGCCGACTTCAGCGCCTGGTAGCCGCCGACCAGGTCGGTGGACTTGTGCAAACCGAGCTGTTGCAGCGACGCGGCGGCGAGCGAGGAGGTGTAGCCCTCGGAGCAGATGACGATCCACTCCACGTCGTGGTCGACGGCGATCGCCAGGCGCGCATCGCTCGCGGGGTCCAGACGCCATTCGAGGACGTTGCGTTCGATGGCGAGTGCGCCGGGCAGCGTTCCCTCGACTGCTCGCTGCGCCTGGGGGCGGATGTCGATGACGACGGCACCTCGCTCCACGGCGTCTCGCAGTTCGAAGACGGTCATGCGATCGATGGTCTCGCGCGCGGATTCGAGCATGTCGACAATGGTCATGGTCTGGATGGTCACAGTGTGGCCTTCTCGGGTTCGTCGGTGAGCTCGCTACGGGTACGACGCAGCGTGGACCGTTCGGTCACTTCGTAGTAGGACATCGCCGTCAGCGGCGGCGAGTAGGCGTGCACGCTGAGAGTGGGACCCGTCGTGTCCGACGCCGGATCGTGCATCACGTCGTGCACCCACCCGAGCGGGAACGACGCCTGATCACCGGCGTCGAGGTGACGCTGCCTCAGTCCTGTTCCAGCCCAACGATATTCGAGGAGCGAGCCACTGAGCACGGTCAGCGCACCGAGCGACCCCGCGTGATCGTGAAGTTCGGTGGACCGATCGGGAACCCAGCTGATCAACCAGACGTCGAGGTCGTCGTCGGAATGCAGACGGACGGCCCAACGCTCGTCCGTCGGCCAGCGGCCACCGTCGGGAAGCAGGTGATCGAAGCGGCCCTCGAGGACGTCGGATGCGCCCTGGTCGGTGATGCGCAGCAGGTCCGGTGGACGCAACCGAGTCGGCAGCGTCGAGACCGAACGCGACGACAACCGGGTACGGGAGGGTGCAGAAAATACAGGTGTGGAAAGCATGAAGCTCTACTCCAGGGGTGTGTTACGAACGAGGCAGGGTTCAGCCTCGACAACACTCCTGGGTGGCCATGCACGTCATCACGCCGACGATTCTGACACACGAACGCCGGATCCGCCAGCGCTGATCCGAAACACTCAGCGTGGCCGCCGCCGAAACATTCAGCGTGGCCGCCGCTTTGCCATGTTGCGTTCGTAGACCAGACGGAGACCCTCGAGCGTCAGATCCGGTTCGTGGTGCTCGATGGTCGTCGATTCCGGCAGGATCAGCGCGGCGATGTCGCCGGTCCCGATGATGGCGACATCCGTTCCGGTCACCTCGGGAACCTCCCGTCGAATTCGCCCGACCAGGCCGTCCACCAGACCGGCGAAACCGAAGATGGTGCCCGACTGGATGCATTCGACAGTGTTCTTGCCCAACACCGAACGAGGCCGGATCATCTCCACCTCGCGCAGCGTGGCAGTGCGGGTCGACATGGCCGACGCCGACATCTCGAGTCCTGGGGCGATGGCGCCGCCGAGGAATTCGCCCTTGGCCGAGACGACGTCGACGCAGGTGGTGGTTCCGAAGTCGACCACGATGCACGCCGAGCCGTACAGGTCGTGTGCCGCAAGGGCATTGACGATACGGTCCGCACCGACCTCTTTGGGATTGTCGACCAGCAACGGCACTCCGGTGCGCACACCGGGTTCCACCATCACGTGCACCACGTGATCCCAGTAGCGCGCGAGCATCGTCCGCATCTCCCGCAGCACGGACGGCACGGTCGACAGCGCAGTGACTCCGGTGATCCGTTCGGCGTCCTCACCCAGCAGACCGCGCAACATCAGAGCCAGCTCGTCGGCCGTCACATGCGGGTCCGTCCGAATTCGCCAATCGCGCAGCAGTTTCGAGTGATCACCGGTGCCGGTGAACAGACCGACCACGGTGCTGGTGTTGCGCACATCGATCGCGAGGAGCATCGAATCAGACCAGCACGGAATCGGCCCGCAGATCGCGCGGCGTGATCAGACCCGAGCCCGCAGGCGCATGAGCCGGGTCGCTGCCCAACTCGACCGGACGGTTCTTCTCGTCGACGAACACCACCCGCGGCGCGTAGTCGGCAACCTCCTGCTCGTTCATCACCCCGTAGGCGATCAGGATGACCAGGTCGCCCGGGTTCACCAGATGTGCTGCAGCTCCGTTGATTCCGATGACACCGCTGCCGCGCTCACCGGTGATCACGTACGTTTCGAGTCGAGCGCCGTTGTCGATGTCGACGATGGTGACCTGCTCGCCTTCGAGCAGATCGGCCGCCTCCATCAGATCCTGATCGACAGTCACCGAGCCCACGTAGTGCAGGTCTGCATGCGTCACGGTGGCGCGATGGATCTTGGACTTCATCATGGTACGAAACATCGTGTCACTCTCCACTTGTGGGATCGTCCGGGCTAATTTCTTCTGGTCGTTCCGCAGGCTCCACTCCTGCCTCGAGGAAACCGGTGCCGACGGCGACACCGACGTTGTCGATCAATCTCGTGGTGCCCACCTTGGCTGCCACGAGCAGTCTGCCGTCGCCACGTTCGGGAGCGGGTCCGAGATGCGGGTCGCGTACCTCCAGGTAGTCGACCTGCACCAGCGGTGCCTCGTCCAGCACGGCACGCGCAGTGGCGATGATGGCCTCGCTGCCGCCGGCCGCGGCGTGTGCCCCGGCGACCAGTGCGGCCGACAGCGCCATCGCAGCATCGCGCTGCTCGGCATCGAGATACCGGTTACGCGAGGACAAGGCGAGTCCGTCCTGCTCGCGAACCGTCGGAACCCCGATGACGGCGACGTCGAAGTTCAGATCGCGCACCATCTGCCGGATCAACGTCAGTTGCTGGTAGTCCTTCTCGCCGAAGTAGGCGCGATGCGGTGCAGCGATCTGCAGCAGTTTGGCCACGACGGTGAGCATTCCTGCGAAATGCGTAGGCCTGCTTGCGCCTTCGAGTTCTGCGCCGAGCGGACCGGGATTGACGGTGGTGCGCGGACCCGACGGATACATGTCCGACGCCGACGGCGCGAAGACCAGTTCGACGCCCTCCTCACGCAGCAGTGCCACATCGGCGTCGAGAGTCCGCGGGTAGGCATCGAGGTCCTCGCCCACACCGAACTGCAGAGGGTTGACGAAGATCGACACGATCACCACTGCCCCGGTGAGCTTGGCCTGCCGCACCAGCTGCAGGTGCCCGGCGTGCAGGGCACCCATGGTCGGTACGAGAGCGACCTGCTTCCCGACCCCCCGCAGTGCTTTCGACACCGACGTGATCACCGCAGGATCGTGGTGAACCGTCAACTGCCCCTTGGTGTAGCTGCCCGCGAGGGTCATCGATTCCCTTCCAGAAGTTCGATCAGGTCTGCCTTGGCACCGATGCGCTGTGCCGATCGCAACGACAGCGCGCGGTATCCGGCTGCGATCCGCGAATCCACGGACTCGAGCACGTCGAGATGCTTGCCGACTGCAGCGGTGTCGCCGCGGGCCACCGGCCCGGTGAGGGCAGACTGGCCGTTGCGCAGCGCATTGTCCAGCGCAGCTTCGAGCAGCGGGGCCAGAACACGCTCGGGCACACCGCGTTCGGAATCCGAACCGGGAAAACCCGGTCCGGCCAACGCAACTCGGAGCGCTTCGACGGCGTCGACCACCAGTGTGACGAGGTGATTGCTGCCGTGCGCGAGCGCGGCGTGGTAGAGCGCCCGGTTGTTCTCGGGGACGTGCACCGGCTCGCCGCCGATCTCGAGAACGAGAGCCTGCGCCACTGCGTAGCCGATCTCGTCGCCTGCAGTGATGCCGAAGCACGCGGCCGTCATCCGGTCGGTGTCCTCGGCTCCGCCGCTGAACGTCATGGCCGGGTGGATGGCCAAGGGCACGGCACCGAGAGCAGCCAGAGGCTCGAGCACCGAGATCCCGTTCGCTCCGGAGGTGTGCACCACCAACTTTCCCGGTGCAACCGCCCCGGTGGACGCCAGGCCCGCGACGATCGACGCCAACTCGCTGTCCGGTACGGCCAGAACGAGCAGTTCCGCGCGACGAGCAACCTCGTCCACGGGCAGAACTTGGGACTCGGGAAGCCGCTCACGCACCCGCGCGAGAGACGCATCGGACACCGCGGCGGCACCGACGACAACATGCCCGACGCGTTCGAGCGCCTCACCGAATGCGGTACCGACCCGTCCCGCCGAGACGACACCAACCGTCAAGCGAGCCGGAGACAGACCACCGGTGCCAGAAAAGGTCACCGAAAATTTCCTCTCGTTCGTTCCAGTCCCGCGTGGCGGGTACCAGACGTCCTGCAGGGAACAATAGCGACAGTGAGCCCTTGCGGGCCATGGAAGAGCAGTGTGATCTGGTTCTCAGTCTGCGCGACGGCGGCGGCGACGCGTCCCCGGATCCGTTGTGGTCACGTCGGACGAGTCACCACCCTGCAGACCGGCCATGATCTCTGCGACGGATCGGCCGTTGGAGTGCGCTCCCGTGGCATCCTCGTCACTCGACTCCGCGCGCCTGCGACCTCGCCGGGGCGAGACGGACGTGTCCTCGGCCGATGTCTCGTAGTCGTGATCGGCCGCGAAGAACGCGTCGGCCGAGTCACGCAACGAGGCGCGAGACTCCGAGAGGGCGTCGCCGTTCGGGACCGCGTCCGATCCGTGTTCGGGCTCGGTTGCGTACTGCTCGGCCGGCTCCGATGCAGACTCCGCCGAGAACGACTCGGCCGAAAACGACTCCGTGGGATACGAACCGACCGAATCGGCCTCCGCATGCCCGGTCTCGTAGGTCTCGGTGGTGGCCTGCGGCTCGAACTCCGCCGCAGGTTCCGGTTCTGCAGCAGGTCGACGTGTCTGCTCGAAGTCGTATGCGGTGAAAGGCGAGCTGGGCGGCGTGACGCGTCCCGCCGGTCTCGGAGCGCCGTAGGGACGTGCCTGCGCTGCAGGCCGCTCGAACGGTTCCTCGGCTGCGTCGGAGGCGTCCGTGTCGTAACTCGTCTGCTCGAACGAATCCTCGTCGTACGGATCCTGAGCCGACTCGGCAGCCACCGGCGGCGCTACCGAAGCCGTGGCTTGCGGCATCTCGTCCGGATCCTCGGGGTACACCACCGACGTCTCCGCCGTGACCGGCTCGTCGTACGGAGTTCCGACGCCGTTGAGGCCGGTTCCCGGTGCCATCGAACCGTTGCCGTTCCCGCGACCGGGGACGTACAGGCCGGACGGCGCAGGTTGGTAGCTGTCGTATCCGCGTCCGCCGAGTTCTTGCATCCTCATCGCCTCGGCCCGCAGTGCGACGCGTTCGGTGGGCAGATTGCCGTCGAAGAGCACCTGCAGGTTCTGGCGGAGGGCGGCGAGTTCGTTGCGTAGCGCTGCGACCTCGTCGATCTCGAGCTGCGATTCGCCGCGAACCCGAGCTTCGACGCTCATCTCGTACTCACGTCGCGCGGAGATCTCCCGAGCCAACTGCAGCTCGTAGACCGTCTGCAGGTCCTTGGCCTTGGTCTGATCGGCGGCCGCCTCACGCCGGTACTTGGTCATCGCGAATGCACCGATCACCGCAGCCCACAGTGCCGAGAGAACACCGACCCTCATCCACTGCACGCTCTCGGTGAAGAGCAACAACACACTGGCGATGATGCCGAACACGACGAGCGCCGCGAGGAACAGCTGGCTCGCACTACGCCTCTTACGGCGCCCCTTCTTTGCGCGAGTCTGATCTGTCATGTTCACAAGGGTAACCGGCAAATCGTTCGCAAATAGTCATCCTCGACCGATCACTTACACAACCGAGGTAACAATCAAATGTTTCGGGCGTTACCGAGAACGCTCGTCGTCATTGTCTTTCGGGGTCCGGCAGCACTGCTCGAGCCACACCGCGGCGGCGACGACGGCCAGTCCCGCCACGAGCGCAACGACGGCTCCGACCCGATCCGACGACGCTGCCCGCACCGTCGCCGCACGCGGCATCACGTACACCAGAAATCCGACGCACACCCCGACGACAGCTGTTCCCACCAGCATCGATGCCTTCGCCAGCACCAGCGCCCTGAACACCGTCAACGGATGCAGATCGTGCAGACCGCCGCCCACCCGATGCTCGGCGATGCGATTGCGAACGATCACCGCAGTGACCACCTGCACCACCGCGACCAGATACAACGACGCGCCGGCGTACACCGGAATCGGCGGCAACGAGCCGTAGAAGACTCGAACCAGCAGCCACGTGCCGATCGAGGCGACCAGGAAAAGACCCAGGACATCCCAGACCTTGGTGGGATTGGTCACCACAGGCAATCACCGCTGCCGTCGAGACGTACGACTCCGGCCCGCTCCTCCGCACTCGATCGCGCGAGCAACTCGGACACCGGCACGTCGTCGTCGCCGACGCGCAGGGTTGCGTCCGGTTCGACGTCCAGCCAGGGCAGCAGGACGAACGCTCGTTCGTGTGCGCGCGGGTGCGGAAGGATCAAACGAGGGTCGTCGCTGATCACGTCTTCGCACACGATCACGTCGACGTCGAGGCTCCGCGGCCCCCACCGCTGCACTCGGACGCGATCGGCCGCCTCTTCGAGGCGCTGACCGAAGTTCAACCAATCCCAGGCGTCGAAACCGTCGTCCTCGGCCACCACCACGGCATTGAGGAAGTCCTGCTGCTCGACGCCACCCCAGGGTGCGGAGCGGTACACCGGCGAGCAGACAACCAGCCGCGAACCCAATTCGGCTGTGACAGAGCGTAAGTGGGCGAGCGAATCACCGATGTTGCTGCCGATGGACAGCACCGCACGGGTCACGGCCGCTCCCGGTACGCCACCACGGCAACGTCCCCGAACGTCAGCGGAATGGGGGCCGACGGCTTGTGCAGCACCACTTCCACCGCCTCGACACGCGAGTCGTACGCCAACACGACCTCGGCGATCTCGGCCGAGACAGTCTCGATCAGATCCCTGGACGGGCCCGCGACGACGGCGGCAGCGTGCTCGGCCAGTTCTCCGTAGTGCAGCGTTCGGGTCAGATCGTCGGTCTCGGCCGCGGGACGCAGGTCCATCCACACGGTGATGTCGACGACGAAGTCCTGCCCGTCTCGCTTCTCGAAGTCGAAAACCCCGTGATTGCCGCGCACCGTCAGGCCACGCAGCTCGATGCGGTCGCCGCGCCGCGTCCCTGCGCCGACGTGGCTGTTGATCTCGCTCATGCTCGATCACCCTGCCATGCCCGTACGACGGCGACCGCGTCGAGTGATGCGCGGGCGTCGTGCACTCGCACACCCCACGCTCCCCCGGCGACGGCGAGCGCCGACACCACCGCCGTGGCGACCTCACGTCCGTCCGGTGGCCGCGGAGAACCGTCGGCGTCCGCCAACAGCGACCCGAGAAAGCGCTTACGGGAAGCACCGACGAGAACGGGGAACCCGGCCGACACCAGGTCGGGAAGGCCACGCAGCAGTTGCCAGTTGTGATCGGCGTTCTTGGCGAATCCGAGGCCGGGGTCGAGCACGAGCATCGCCGGGTCCACTCCCGCCGCCACTGCGTGATCGACCTGTTCGAGCAGCTCGCTGCGAACGTCGGCGACCACGTCGTCGTATCGATCGGCCGGACCTGAGTGCCGGTATTCGGATCCGGCGGCTCGCCAATGCATCAGGATCCACGGCAATCCACCGTCCGCGACCACCCCGGCCATGTTCGGATCCGCCCGACCGCCCGAGACGTCGTTGACGATCGAGACCCCGGCGTCGATCGCGGCCTCGGCGACCGAGGCGCGCATCGTGTCGACGCTGGTGGCCACCCCTGCTGCGGCCAGCGCGGCGATGACCGGCACGACGCGCTGCGCTTCGAGGGTCGGATCGATCCGGTCGGCTCCGGGACGCGTCGACTCACCACCGACATCGACGATGTCGACTCCGCGACGATGCATCGCCAGGCCGTGTTCGACGGCGGCCTCGACATCGAGGTATCGACCGCCGTCGGAGAACGAATCGGCAGTGACGTTCAGGACACCCATGACGACGGGTGCCGGGGGGATACTCCGCGCCGGGCTCATCGGGAATCGACCGGCCGCGTCATTTCCGCAGAATCAGGTCCAGAGCTTCCGAACGCGATGCCGCGCTGGACTGCAGCAGACCCCGCACCGCCGAGGTGGTGGTGCTGGCACCGGGCTTGCGAATCCCGCGCATGGCCATGCACAGGTGCTCGGCCTCGATCACGACGATTGCACCGCGCGGGTCGAGCTTGCGCATCAACGCGTCGGCGATCTGGCTGGTCAGACGCTCCTGCACCTGCGGACGCTTGGCGTACATGTCCACCACGCGCGCGAGCTTCGACAGGCCGGTGACCTTGCCGCTCTTGCCCGGGATGTAGCCGACGTGTGCGACGCCGTGGAACGAGACCAGGTGATGCTCGCACGTGGAGAACATGGGGATGTCGCGGACGAGGACCAGTTCCTGGTGTCCCTCGTCGAACGTCGTGTTCAGCGCCGTGTCCGGGTCGGTGTAGAGCCCGGCGAAGATTTCGCGGTAGGAGCGCGCGACGCGGGCCGGGGTGTCGAGCAGACCTGGACGGTCGGGATCCTCGCCGACGGCGATCAACAGCTCACGTACGGCGGCCTCGGCGCGAGGCTGGTCGAAGACCGCACCGGTGGCGTAGGCCACTGTCTGTTCCACTGCCCGTTGCTGCGCTGCTGGGACTTCTGCCGAGTCGTTCGACGACTCGTCGGTCCGGTTGACTGACACGAGAACGTACCTCCGGTTGGGCTCCGCGAATGTGACAGCTGGGCCGAACTGCACCTGTTCTTCGCAGAGCAGCTGCGCCGACCTACAGCACGGTTCGAACGACGGACTGGGCCGACCGAAACGGTCGACCCAGTCAGCCTAATGACCGACCTAGCGGTACGAGCCGCCCGGTCCTTCCCAGCGTTGCGTGCGCGGACCTTCGTCGCCGTCGTCCTCGGCTCGCTCGTCTCGACGCGAGTCCTCGGGCGCGCTGTTCGAGGGACGATCGTCTCCGGGCAGCGGGTAGCTCTGCGATGGAGTCGGAACCTCCCAGGTGGGAGGCGACGCCTCGGCCGGTGCAGCATCGTCCCGGTTCTGGCCGTACGGCGGCTCGTGCCGAGAGGTACGACCCTGGTCCCGAGCGTCCGGCCGGAACGGATCCGGCTGATACTGCGGCGACTGATATTCCGGCGGTTGGTTCGACGGCGGTTGGTTCGACGGCGCAGCGGTCGGCGGCTGATATGCCTGCGGCTGCTGATAGGTGGGGTGCTGTCGGTACGTCGGCGGCTGTCCCTGCGGCGGCTCGTACCGGCTCTGATCCGGTCGATCCGATTCCGGCTGCTCGCGATTCGGTTGATTCGCAGCCGGCGGCATGGTCGGTCCCTGGTAACGGGGAACCGAGGACTGGTCACGCGGAGGCCATCCCGGAGCCGACCATCCTGCCGGGGCACCGTAATCGGGACGCGAGCCCTGACTGGGGCCGCTCGGGCGAGGTTCCTGCCTGCGGTAGCCCTCGGAGTACCCACCCCCGTTGGGAGCACCTCCGTTGGCCGGGCCACCGTAACCTCCGTTCGGTCCGCCGTTGTAGCCACCGCCGTTGAAACCGCCGGTGGTGGGGGCGCTGCGTCGACCGTCACCGTTGTTCGGCGCATTGACGTCCCCGGTGCCCGGCGATCCGTTGACCGGGCCACCGTTCGACGGAGCGCCATTGGTGGGGGCACCGTTGGTGGGCGCGCCGTTGGTGGGGGCACCGTTGTATCCGTTGCTCCCGTTCGGGTAGCCACCCTTGCTCAGCTGCGGCGAACCGGCGTAGCTGGGCTGCGGAAACTGTTGCGGCGGAAGCTGCTTCGGGGCCGGCGGCACCGGAGGCCACGGCTCGCCGCGCTCGGCGGCGAGTTCGCGGGGCGTCTTGACCGGCGGCTTGTCCGAGGGCTTGCGATCACCGAAGTCGTTGAACAGGGTGATGCGCGGCCGCTTGGTGACGCTGTGGAAGATCTTCTCGAGGTCCTTGCGGGTGAGCGTCTCGCGTTCGAGCAGCTCGGAGGCAAGGGTGTCGAGCAGGTCGCGGTACTCGTTGAGGATGGCCCACGCCTCGGTGTGCGCGGCCTCGATGAGCTTGCGCACCTCCTCGTCGATCTCACGGGCGACCTCGTGCGAGAAGTCGGACTGCTGGCCCATCGAACGGCCGAGGAACGGGTCGCCCTGTTCCTGCCCGTACCGAACCGCGCCGAGCTTGCTGCTCATGCCGTACTCGGTGACCATCGCGCGAGCGATCTTGGTGGCCTGGTCGATGTCCGAGGACGCACCGGTGGTCGGCTCGTGGAAGACGAGCTCCTCGGCCGCGCGGCCACCCATGGCCATCACGAGGCGAGCGATCATCTCCGACCGCGTCATCAGGCCCTTGTCGTCCTCGGGCACGGTCATCGCGTGGCCGCCGGTGCGACCGCGAGCGAGGATGGTGACCTTGTAGACGGGCTCGATGTCGGGCATCGCCCATGCCGCGAGAGTGTGGCCACCCTCGTGGTACGCGGTGATCTTGCGCTCGTGCTCACTGATGATGCGGCTCTTGCGGCGCGGGCCACCGACGACACGGTCCACCGACTCCTCGAGGGACGCCTCGGTGATGACGGTGCCGTTCTCGCGAGCGGTGAGCAGTGCGGCCTCGTTGATGACGTTGGCCAGGTCGGCACCGGACATTCCGACGGTTCGCTTGGCGAGACCTTCGAGGTCGGCGTCCTGGGCGACCGGCTTGCCCGCCGAGTGCACCTTGAGGATCGCCCGACGGCCGGCCAGGTCGGGGGCACCGACCGGGATCTGCCGATCGAAGCGGCCGGGACGCAACAGCGCGGGGTCGAGGATGTCGGGGCGGTTGGTCGCGGCGATGAGGATCACGCCGGTGCGCTCACCGAAGCCGTCCATCTCGACGAGGAGCTGGTTGAGCGTCTGTTCGCGCTCGTCGTGACCGCCGCCCATGCCTGCGCCGCGCTGGCGACCGACGGCGTCGATCTCGTCGACGAAGATGATGCAGGGGCTGTTCTGCTTGGCCTGCTCGAACAGGTCGCGCACTCGGGACGCGCCGACACCGACGAACATCTCGACGAAGTCCGAGCCGGAGATGGTGAAGAACGGCACGCCTGCCTCGCCTGCGACGGCGCGCGCGAGCAGCGTCTTGCCGGTTCCGGGAGGGCCGTACAGCAGCACGCCGCGCGGAATCTTGGCACCGAGCGCCTGGTAGCGCGCCGGGTTCTGCAGGAAGTCCTTGATCTCGTAGAGCTCTTCGACTGCCTCGTCTGCACCTGCGACATCGGCGAAGGTGGTCTTGGGCATGTCCTTCGTCAGCTGCTTGGCCTTGGACTTACCGAAGCCCATGACGCCACCGCGTCCGCCACCCTGCATGCGGCTCATCACGAAGATGATCACGCCGAGGATCAGCACCATCGGCAGGATCAGCAGCAGGAACGAGCTGAACCAGCTCTCCTGGGTGACGGTGGTGTTGTAGCTCGTCAGACCCTGTGAGTCGACCTTGTCGAAGATCTGCTCGGACGCCGAGTCCGGGTACTTCGCAATGATCTGAGTTTCGTTGCCCGAGGCCTCGTTGGCCTCTTTGAGCGTCAGCCGAATCTGTTGTTCGCGGTCGTCGATCTGCGCGGACTCGACGTTGCGGTCGTCGAGCTGGGCGATCGCCACCGAGGTGTCGACCGTCTTCCAGTCCCGCGTGTCGTTACCGAAGTAACTGAAGGCATAGATCACCAACAGAATGCCGAAAACGATGGCAAGATTTCGTATTACTGTCTTCCGATTCATACAGCTTCAGCCGAGTCGGCCGTGTCCTTTCAGTCCGCTCCCGCGCGCTGGCTGCTCCCTGCCCGCCGGATACTCCAGGCTAGCGCGAGACTCGGACATCTGACTCGCTCATACCTGGCGCTGTGCGTCCACGCACCTGTTTGCGTCGACGCTTCTACCCCTCCAACGACTGCACTCCCCCGGCAGTTCCCCACCTCTTGGGCACCCTATCCGCATCGATGGACCATTGCATACGTCTCGGCGCGGCAATGGTCCATTCACGCGAACGGGGCGGACCGAAGGAACGGACTCAGCTGTAGACCTTGGGATCGAGCAGGCCGATGTACGGCAGATCCCGGTAGCGCTCGTTGTAGTCGAGGCCGTAGCCGACGACGAATTCGTTGGGGATGTCGAAGCCCACGTTCGCGACCTCCACGTCGACCTTGATGGCGTCGGGCTTGCGCAACAACGTCACCACCGACAACGAGGCGGGCGAGCGCGTCGCGAGGTTGCGCTTGAGCCAGCTCAGGGTCAGTCCGGAGTCGATGATGTCCTCGACGATCAGCACGTGGCGTCCGGTGATGTCGCGGTCGAGGTCCTTGAGAATCCGGACGACGCCCGACGACGAGGTGGACGAACCGTAGGAGCTGACCGCCATGAACTCGAGCTGCGCCGGGATGGGCAGTGCGCGCGCGAAGTCGGTCATGAACATGATCGCGCCCTTGAGGACGCCGACCAGGAGCAGGTCACCTTCCGGCGAGCCTTCGGGATACCGCTGGGCGATCTCTTCTGCGAGTTCCGCAGTGCGTGCTTTGATCTGTTCCTCGGAAATGAGAACCGATTCGATGTCGCCCTCGTACACGGGGTTTCCCTTCATTCGTTCTCCAGGCCGACGCTCAGCCTGCCATGTCGACGCGAGCACACCAACCTGGCGTCGGGCGTTCCGCCTGGCAGCGCAACCCCGCCCTGGCCGGTCCACCGTCCGACGAGGGCATCGACGGCCCGGATCTGCCGGTCGGTCAGGGACGTCACACCCCTGCCGAGCAACCATCGGCGCAGTACTCGCCGGCGAACTGCGGGATCGAGCGGGTCGAGCGCCGCGACCGCGAGGTCCGGTGAATCGGCGTCCACGACCGATTCGGCCATCGCGTCGAGCACCCGGCCGTCCTCGCGCAACTGCTCGGCCGTCCGCGCGAGCGCCGCGGCGACACCACCGCCGAGCACGTCCTCGAGCAAGGGCAGCACCTCGTGACGCAACCGCACCCGAGTGAAATCGGTGTCGGTGTTATGCGGATCCTCGAACGGCTCGACCCCCAGCTCGACGCAGGCAGCTCGGGTCACGCTGCGTCGAACCCCGAGCAGCGGCCGACCCCAGGGCGCATCGAATGCCGCCATGCCTGCGATCGACCGCGGTCCCGATCCGCGCCCCAATCCGAGCAGCACCGTTTCGGCCTGGTCGTCGAGGGTGTGCGCCACCAGCACCGACGCGTCGCCGCGGGCCCGGTTCAACGCGTCGTACCTGGCTCTGCGGGCGGCCGCTTCCATCCCTCCCGAACCGGTCACCTGCACCGTCAGAACACGTGCGTCATCGACGCCGAACTCGAGGGCACGCGCCGCCGCGATCGAGGCCACCTCGGCAGAGCCGGCCTGCAGACCGTGATCGACGATCAACGCCCGCACGTTCGGAGCCTCGGCCACGGTCGCTGCGGTCAGGGCCAACGAATCCGCTCCACCGGACAATGCGACGACCACCGGCCCAGGATGCACCGACAACCAACCCCGAACCGCGTGCCTGATCTCCAGCAGAGCAGGCCCTTCAGGCATTCGTGGTCGTTCCGCAGGCTCCACTCCCTCAGGCAGGAGCACTAGCCCAGAACTCGGGCGATCCAGGCGTCGGGGTCCTCGATCTCCGACAGCAACGGCAGGGTGTCGGGCCCGGTCCACACGGTGTTGAAGCGTTCCATCCCCACCGTGGCGACGACGTGATCGACGAATGCCTTGCCGCGCACGTACTGCGCCATCTTCGCGTCCATGCCGAGCAGTGCCCGGATGACGCGTTGAAGTGGATTCACCTTGCGTTGCCTGCGCTGATCGAACGCACCGCGAATCTGCGTCACGGTCGGCACGACGGCCGGTCCGACGGCGTCCATCACGTGGTCGGCGTGGCCCTCGAGCAGTGTGCCGAGCACCAGGAGTCGGTCGATGGCGTCGCGCTGAGGCTGCGGCTGGGTGGCGCGCAGCAGTCCGACGATGCCTGCGTCCTCGGACTTGGACGACCCGCCCGGATTCTTTCGGGCCTTCAGCGCGCCGGTGAGCCGGTTGGCGACATCGGAGAGCGGCTCGTCGGTGCCGTCGGAGAGGACCCCCACGTTCTCGCGCATGTAGCCGCCGAGCCACGGAGCGGAGGAGAACTGCACTCGATGGGTCACCTCGTGCAGGCACACCCACAGGCGGAAGTCGCTGGGCGACACACGAAGTGCACGCTCGACGGCAATCACGTTGGGCGCGACGAGGAGCAGGGTTCCGTTCTCGCCCGTGAACGGGTCGTACTGTCCGAGAATGGCGCTGGACAGGAAGGCCAGCATCGCTCCGGCCTGCAGTCCGGCCGGCTTCCCGCCGAGCAGCCCGGACGGCGGCGTACCGTCGTCGTCTCCGGTCAGGTGCTTCATCGACGCCGCGGCCGCAGCGATCCAGCCGGCACGGTCGACCACCTGGGCGTCGGGCACGGGGAGTCCGTCGGCCAGGCCGGTGGTCTCGCGCACCGGCCCCTCGGCCCGAATGGATGCGGCCGCAAGCTCTTCCACGGCTGCAGCGGCGGTGTAGCGCGAGGTGGCCGGACCCGGGCGGGCCAGCTTGGCTCCGGCCTTGGCTGCCACGGACCAGTCGACGGCACCGGCGAAACCGGAGGTGGCTTCGCTGTCGTCGGTCTTCGCTGCTGCGTCCGTGTTCACTGGCAACCACACAATCTCAGGGTCGATGCGACGGCATCGAGGGCGGGGCGACTGACGTCGGGTGGCCGGTCGTTGGACATCAGAGCGAAGGTCAGGATCCGGCCGTCGACGTCGACGACATATCCCGCCAAAGCGCTTGCGGCAGAAAGGGTCCCGGTCTTGGCGCGAACCCAGCCCGCTCCGGTCCGATTCCCCGAGGCGTACCGATCCGTCAGGGTTCCGGTGGCACCCGCGACGGGAAGGTAGTCGAGCATCGGACGCAGCGCCGGCTGCTCGGTTCCGGCGGCCGAGGTCAACACCTGATCGAGCAGCCTGGCCGGAATCTTGCCGTCGACCGACAGCCCGCTGGCGTCCTCGAGCAGGAGTCCGGCCATGTCGAAGCCTGCGGAATAGAGGGTCTGCCCGATCGCGGCCACTGCACCGGAAAAGCTTGCGGCCGTGTTCATCTCCAGCGAGAGTTCGCGTCCGACGGCCTCGGCGAGGACGTTGTCGGACCGATAGATCATCTGCTGCAAGCGGTTTCGCAGCGGAGCGGATTCGACGGATGCGATCTGATCGGCCCCGTCGGCTGCCTTGCCGGTGGTCACCACGGCAGGGTCGACGCCCAGCCCCGCGGCCAGCGCGCGGCCCGCGTCCAGTGCCGGGGTGGTGCTGCGCGGCGATTCGTCGACGAGTGGGTCCGATCTTCCGCCGTCGAGCATGATCGGTTCGATCGGCGTGATCGAACCAGCGGCGATGTCGGCGGGAAACCAGCCCTGCGCCATCGTGTCACCGGAATAGATCGAGGTGTCGACGGCGATGCTGCGCACCACGGTTCCGCTGCGCCGAATCTGCTCGACCAGGTCGTCGATGCGCGCCGCGCCGGGATAGAACCCGTCGGTTCCGACCGGCAGCGCGGTGAGTGTCGGGTCGCCGCCCGCGATCAGCACGATGTTGCCCTCGCCGCTTCCCTGGACCACGCGGGTGGTGACGCGGTGATCCGCCGGGAGCGCGAGCATCGCAGCCGCCGCGGTGAGCACCTTGGTGGTCGAGGCAGGCGTCATCGGAGTGTCGGGGTTCTGGGACCAGAGCACCTGGCCGGTCTGCGCGTCGGCGACGGTTCCGGTGAACGTGCCGAGGGCGGGATCGTCGACCACCTGGGCGAGCGCAGCTGCCAGACCTGCCGCGTTCGGCATCGGTGCCGATTCCGGGAACGGAGTGATCGCCGGGTCGGGCAGCACGGTGTCGGGTGGCGGCTCGATCGCGGTCTCGGCACCGTCGGACACCGACGGCAGCACCAGCGCTGCGGTCGTCACGGCGAGGATCACCACGAACACGGCACACAGCGTCAGGATCATGCGCTTCTTCCTGCGCCGTCGACCCGCTGTGGGGCCGAGAAACCGCCGTGTCAGCCCCGCCATTGTTCCTCCGTATCTGCCGTGGTCGTACCCACGATCGTTCAGTCAACAGTATCCTCGGGTCCGGTAGCCTTGCGCCGCCACCATCGACACATTCGCAACGACTCGAGCCGTTTCGGCTCGACGAAGACAGTGAGGACTGCACGTGCCGTTCGACGTCACCATCGAGATCCCCAAGGGGCAGCGCAACAAGTACGAGGTAGACCACGTCACCGGACGTGTTCGCCTCGACCGCTACCTCTACACCGCGATGGCGTATCCAGCCGATTACGGCTTCATCGAGAACACGCTCGGCGAGGACGGCGATCCCCTCGACGCACTGGTGCTGCTGCCGGAGTCGGTCTTCCCCGGTGTCATCGTCGAGGCCCGCCCCGTGGCGATGTTCAAGATGGTCGACGAAGCAGGCGGCGACGACAAGGTTCTGTGCGTCCCGGCAGGCGATACCCGTTGGGATCACATCCAGGATCTGAGCGACGTCTCGACGTTCGAGCTCGACGCGATCAAGCATTTCTTCGTCCATTACAAGGATCTCGAACCCAACAAGCACGTCACCGGGGCAGACTGGGTTGGCCGCGCCGAGGCCGAGGCCGAAATCGCTGCGTCGTTCAAGCGCTTGACGGACAATCCGGGTCACTGATCGTTTCGGCACCACACCTCGTCTCGGCCGTGCGCCGACGAAACATAGTTTGGGGAGACGTATGACCGACAGCACTTCCAACGGTGATCGGCGCAATCTCGATTCGCGACCGATCTCGGATCCGACGCAGTTTCCCGATCTGCCGGTAACGGTCGTCCTCGACCGGATCCCGGTGCCGATCCTCGCGGTCGATCCCACCGGTGCCATCGTGTTCGCGAACGAGGCCTTCGACGATCTGTTCGGTCTCGACCGCAGCGAGCGGGAGGACTTCCACCTGCACGACATCTTCCCCGACCGGGCACCGGAGGGCGTCAACGTCGCGGACATGTTCCTCACGACGGTGGCCACCCGCGCGGATTCTCTGTGGCGGATGACCGACAAGACCGGCGATATCGTGCAGGTGCGCGCCAGCAAGTCGATCCTGCGCCGCACCGAGGACACCATCGTTCTCGTGGCGTTGGAGGACTTCACCGATCAGTTGTGGAACGACCCCAAGAGCGCTTTGCGCTGACGCACGGCACACGTTCTTCCCCGAACGTCGAACGGTGTACGCCTGCGAATCATTCGCCGGCGTACACCGTTGCTCTGTTTCCGCCCGCGTGCTTGGACTCGTACATGGCCGTGTCGGCGTCGAGCAGCACGTTGTGGACCAGGTCGGCACCGTCACCGGACTCGGCGGCGGCGAACCATCGGCCGCCGTCCAGCAGGGCCACCCCGACACTGACCGTCACCGGTACGTCGTCGGCTGGGTCGTGAATGGACTCGAGAATCTCGTGGGCGATCCTGTGCGCGGCGGCATCGTCGACCGGTAGCGCGATCGTGAACTCCTCACCGCCGGTACGTGCCACACACGGCCGTCCGCCCGTGACCGCGTTGAGCCTGCGGGCCGTACGGCGCAGAACCCGATCACCCGCTGCATGGCCGTAGGTGTCGTTGACTCGTTTGAACTGATCGAGATCGACCACCATGAGCGCGACCGAGCGTTCCTCGTCCAGCGAGTTCATCATGCGTTGCAGCCGCAATTCCAGGCCGCGTCTGTTGAGCAGTCCGGTCAGCGAGTCCGTGTTGGCGAGATCGAGCTGACGCTGGATCACTGCCCGGAACGCGAGCACCGAGTTGACCACCAACAGCGTGGCAAGAGTTCTGGCGACGGTCGAAGCCAGGTCGTGTGTGTCCTCGGCGAATGCCAGTGCTGCCAGCGCCACGACCACTGCGTTGACGAACAGCATGTGGAATTCGAGTACTCGGCGCCGGGAGAAGTAGACGATGTAGATGCCGATCACCGCGAACAGTGCCGCCACATTCAGTGCGAGGTCTCGGCCTGCGAAGGTGAGCAGCATCGCCGCGACGCCCACGTCGGCGTACACCACGAACCATCCGGGCATGTGCGACACGTCCGCCGAGCGAAGAAACCACCACGCCCCCACCGGAACGGTCGAGATCAGCACCAGTGTGCAGGCGATTTTGGCCGCATTGCCTTCGGGTCCGTCGGCGGAGAACATCGCAATGACCCCGATCAGACCGAACGACGGAACCAGGGCGGCGATTCCCAAGGCGACGAATCGTTCGAGCCGCACCGAGCCTGGTCGAGGCCCGTTCACCCGTCTGTGCGGCGGTCGATCGCGATCGAATGGCACCGCGTTCCCCTCCGTCCGTTCTGACTGTTCGGGCGAGCATGCGGACCTGTGCGGCGGCCGGTCGACGAGCGTGTCAGGTAGCGCGATCGTTCATTTGCGCATCAGACGTTACCGGCGCGCCGCTCGGGCAGGTCCGGCCTGATCGTTTCGTAATCGGTCAAGAAGCGATCGAGCAACGCGACCAGCGATTCTCTGTCCTCCCGTGTCCACCCCTCGATGACTCGTCCGAGATTGTCGGTTCGTCGATGCTGGATCGCCGCCGCCGCTTCCCGACCCGACTTCGTCACCGCGAGCACGAATGCTCGACCGTCACGTTCGTCGGGCAGCCGCTCGACATGCCCCCGTTCGACCAGCTGAGCCACCTGCCTGCTCACCGTCGACGGATCGGAATTCACCATCGCGGCGAGTTCACTGGACCGCATCGGTCCGTCGCGCAGGAGCCTGAACAAGCATACGTACGCAGCGCCGTCCACACCTCCCGAGGACGAGATCGCAGCGATGTTGCGCTCACGCAGGCGTTGCAGCCGAACCAGCTGTGTGCCCAGTTCCTCGGCGAACTCGACCACGTCAGTTACCGGTGAACTGCGCCGGTCGCTTCTCGAACACCGAGGTGATCGCCTCGGTGAGGTCGTGCGAGGCGAGGAAGGCGGCGTTCCAGGCCGCGACGTAGCGAAGCGAATCGTCGACGCTGGAGGAGCGAGAATGATCCAGCACCGTCTTGATGCCCTGCACCACCAGAGGCGGATTGGCAGCGATGGCGGCGGCGCATTCGCGAGCGGCGGCGAGGGCGGCGTCGTGGTCCTCGAACACGTCGTTGACCAGGCCGATCTTCTCGGCGCGCGCGGCGTCGATGTCCTTGCCGGTCAATGCGAGCTCACGCAGGTGGCCGTCACCGATGATCGCGGGGAGACGGGCCAGAGAACCCATGTCGGCGACGATCGCGTCCCGCACCTCGCGCACGCTGAACTTCGCATCGGCGCTGGCGTATCGCACGTCGGCGGCGGTGATGAGGTCGACGCCACCGCCGATGCACCAGCCTTGGATCGCAGCGACGACGGGCTTGCGGCAGTCCGCGACGGCGTTGATCGCTTTTTGCATCGTCTTGATGGTGTCGTGGAAGGACGTCCGAGGACCGGCCAGCGCCTGGTCTGCCATCAGAGGACCGAACGTTCCGGCCATCGCGGCCAGATCCAGACCGTAGGTGAAGTTCTTGCCGGAGCCGGCGAGCACCACTGCCCGAACCTCGGGATCGGCGTCGAGCTGCGCGAACAGCTCGGTGCTCTCGCTCCAGAAGTCGGGGCCCATTGCGTTGCCCTTGCCGGGCCCGAGAAGTGTCACTTGCGCGATGTGGTCCGCGATCTCCACGGAGAAGGCTTTCCAGGTTCGTTCCGTCATGCCTGCGAGCCTAGCGGCAGCGTCGCACATTCCCGCACCGCATGTTACGGCGCGTAACGTCTGCGCTAAGTCCCTGCTCAGCTCTGGTACATACGCCTGATCGAGCCCATCATCGACTCATGCTGATGCATCAGGGACTCGGCCTGGAGACGTTCAACGATCTGCCGCGCCGCAAGGCGGTGCATGCGCTGTACGCGTGCTGTTGCTCGGTGGCGTGGGCGTCCAGGGTGGCGGACGGCCGCAGGTATCGCTCTCGAACAGACCTGTTCACGGCAGGCGACGCCGAACTCACCGAACTCTCGGACGGCGATGTGGATTCGCTCGCCGCGACACTGCCGGAGCCGAGCAAGGTGTGCGCGGCCATGGATTCCGACACTCGCGGGGCATTGGGAACTGCCGCCAGGGCGTACGACGATCGGTTCGGCTACCCGTACGTGTCGAGTCGGTTGTTCGAGCCCGAGGGCTTCGAGCCGCGCGACATCCTGGTTGATCTGGGCCATCGTCTCGACAACGACGACCAGACCGAGCGCAAGATCATGCGCGACGAGATGTCGAAGATCAACCACATCCGACTGGATCGCATGCTGGGGCCAGAGGGCGGCTGGCCGCAGTACTGACCGTCGGCAACCGAACCGGGGTCAGCCGAACAGACCGACGACGCGACCGATCAGGCCACCCGCGATCAGGATCGCCAGCAACACCACCACGCAGATGATGACGATCGGCATCACGCGGCTGCGCTGCGGCGGTTCGTGGTTGGGGCCGCCGATTCCCGTTTCGGCGGGCGGGGTGTCTCCAGGCGTGACGCTGCCTCCCGCTTCGAGTCCTGCGGTGACGTCGGGATCCGGATTCTGAGCATTCATCTGCCCCGGTTACCCGGTGCGGTGTCCCTCAATCGAGATGTGCCCTAGCTATCGCTCCCGCGAACAATTCCGACACCGCGTCGGCGATGACTCCCTCGTCGATTTCCTCCGGGTCCACCGAATGTTCGACGGCCAATCCGGAGATCAATGCCGCCAGTGACGTCGCGAGGCGTCGGGCATCGAAGTTCTCGCCGACGCCCCAGTCGTCTGCTCGCTCGGCGATGAGGCGTTCGAGCTCGAGCCGCAATGCTCGACGGTCGGTGCGGTAGCGCTCGGCGACGGCCGGGTCGCGTCCGGCGAGGATGCCGAACTCGACGGTCAACAGCGGCCATCGAGGTTCGGCGACCACCCAGGACGCGATCTCTCCACCGCCGGCTCCAGCTGCCGCGCCGGGGTCCAGATCGGAAATATGGGCCAGCACGCGGGCGGCGAGGTCGAGGGAGCGCCGGGCGAGCAGTTCGGCGAAGAGCGCTTGTTTGGACTCGAAGTTGGAGTAGACGGCCCCCTTGGTGAAGCCGGCCCGGTCTGCGATGTCGGTGAGTTTGGCTGCGGCATAGCCACGTTCGGTGAATTCGTCGGCGGCTGCGGCGAGCAGCCGGTCCCGTACGTCGGTGCGTTGGGGTCGTCGCCGGTCCTGTGTCGACCCCCACTTTTCTTGCTCGTCGGCATTCACGATACCTAGAGTATTGAATACCTCGGGTATCGACAAGATTCAGGAGTCACCCATGCGCAAGATGTCACTGCTCGCCGCCGCGGTGCTGGTCCTTCAGCTCGGCTTCATCCTCAGCTACGTCTCGGCGTTCCATCAGCCGACTCCGCACGCGATCCCCATCGCGGTGGTCACCGAGGCCGGCCTCCCCGAAGGACTGGACCGACAGACCGCCGACCGCCTCGACGCCATCGACGGCACTCCGCTCGAGGCGCGCACCGCGGCCGATACCGCGGAGGTCCGTTCGCTGCTCCGCGATCGAGACATTCTCGGGGCCTACGTCGTCGGTGCCGACGGAACGGACACCCTCATCACCGCGAGCGCGGCGGGCAGTTCCGTGGCCACCGCGCTGGAATCGATCTTCACCGAGGTCGACGCCGCGCAGGGTCGCCAGTTCGTGGTCCGAGACGAGATTCCGGTCGGCGTGCACGACAACCGAGGGCTGTCCGGCTTCTACCTCTCGGTCGGCTGGGTCGTCGGCGGATACCTGCTGGCCGCCGCCTTCGGATTGCTCATCGGCGCACCGACCTCGCGCCGCGAAACCGGCGTCCACGTCGGCATTCTCGCGGTGTACTCGGCCGCATCGGGTGCGCTCGGAGCCTTCCTCACCACTCATGTCCTGGAAACCTTTGCCGGCCACTGGTTTCCGCTCACCCTGCTGGGTACCGCGGTGGTCTTCGCCACCGGATTGTTCACCATGGGCCTGCGCGCACTGATCGGCGTCGCCGCGGTTCCCGCCGCGATCGTCCTCTTCGTGATCCTCGGAAACCCGAGCGCAGGAGGCGCTTTCGGGGCCGATGTCCTACCGTCGCTCTACGCGTCGATCGGTCGGTGGATCACCCCGGGCATCGGCACCGAGGGCGTGCGCAGCATCGTGTACTTCTCGGGCACGGGACTGGGGCAGCCTGCACTGGGCCTGACGCTCTACGTCGTGATCGGCGCGCTGCTGATGGTTGCGGCGTCCCTGCGGCGTCGGTCTGCACACAACCCGGTGAGCTCACGCGAGACCAGTAAAGTGTGATCCCATGACCTCCACCTTCCCGTTGCCACTGCCCGATCTCGCCGTCCGCACACTCGGAGGCGCAGTCGTGTGGGCGAACGACGAGACGTTCGCGGAGAAGGAGAATCTGGTCAGGCCGGGTAAAGCCGACTATTCGACGGCGACGTTCGGGCACAAGGGTCAGATCTACGACGGGTGGGAGACGCGACGCCGACGCGAGGCCGGCTACGACGAGGCGATCGTGCGTCTCGGAGCGCCCGGGGTCGTCTCGGCGGTCGTCGTCGACACCGCATGGTTCACCGGAAACTATCCGCCGGAGATTTCGATCGAGGCCGCCGAGGTCGACGGATTTCCGTCACCGGAGGAGCTGCACGCCCAGACCGAATGGACCACCATCGTCCCGCGCAGCCCGGTCAACGGCGACAGCGAGAACAGGTTCGCCGTTGCCTCCGATGCGCGGTGGACGCACGTGAAACTGTCGATCTATCCCGACGGCGGAGTGGCGCGGTTGCGGGTGCTGGGCCGCGGCAAGCCCGACCCCAAGTTCCTTGCTGCCGGGCCGGTCGACCTGGCTGCCCTCGAGAACGGCGCGTACGTCTCGGCGTGCTCCAACATGTTCTACAGCTCACCCAACAACCTGCTCTTCCCCGGTCCCCCGCGGTCGATGGGTGAGGGCTGGGAGACCTCGCGTCGACGCAACGACGCGAACGACTGGGTTCAGGTGCAGCTCGCCGGTACCGGGCACATCTCTCTCGCCGAACTCGACACCACCTGCTTCCTCGGAAACGCGCCGGGTGCCGCATCGCTGCGGGGCCGCCTCGGCGACGGCGAATGGATCGAACTGTTGCCGCGCACGACGCTGCAGCCGGACACCCGGCATCGTTTCGTGCTCGACCACGACACTCCGGTCTCTGAGGTGCGCATGGACATCTTCCCCGACGGCGGCATGGCGCGATTGAGACTGTTCGGTGATCTCGACACATCTGCGTAAAGAAGGCTGGGGCAATAGGGTTGGTTCATGTCCCGGCTACTTCATCCGAATGCAGCCCATGTGGCCGACACTCTGATTTCACGTGGTCATCACGGGGTGGTGGTGAACAGTCCGGAGGGCACCCACACGGCCGCCGATGCTGCTGCGGCACTGGGCGTCGAGGTGGGCGCGATCGTGAAGTCGATGGTGTTTCTGCTGGGCGACGAGCCGGTGTTGCTACTGGTTTCCGGTGCCCACAACGTTCATCTCGAACACACCGGTGAGCGTCTCGGCGGCACGTTGACGCGCGCACCTCTCGACACGGCCAAGCATGCCACCGGGCAGCCGATCGGGGGGATCGCCCCGGTCGGCCACCCCACCAACCTGGACACGTTCGTCGACCAGGATCTGGCCGGGTACGCCGAGGTGTGGGCGGCCGCCGGTCACACCAACACGATCTTCCGGTCCACGTTCACCGAGTTGGTGCGCATCACGGCAGGTCTGGCGATCGACGTCACCTGACCGTCTGATCAGGATGCGAGCGTCGGGGCGATCGGTGCGCCGAGGACCGCGTCGACGACGTCGATGTCGAGTCGGGTGCCGCGGGATTCCAGCAGCGGCAATACTGCGTTGTTGATCAGAACCGACTGGCGAGCCACATCGCCGAGCACTGTCAACGTCACACCGTCGGCCACATCGGCCGCGGTGACGTCGGAGATCAGACTGGCCAATCCCGCCGGTGTTCCGACATAGCGGATCGAGGACGGGCTGGTCGGTGCGTCCAGTGCGGCGAATTCCCGACGGGCCGTCCGGGCATCGACCGCGATGTGGATCTCGAGGTCGAGAAACACTGCCGTGCTGTCGGCGGGTTCGCCGCGGTCGACTGCCTCGGCCCGTACCCGGGCCCGGTGTTGCTGGGATTCCCGCAGGTCCGAGGCCTGGATTCGGACTACGTCCGTCTCGGGAGCGGCGGTCAGTTCGGTCCAACCTGCAGTGAATTCGACGGCGACGCGGGTGAAGTTGTGCGACATGAGTGGTGGTCCTGATTCTTCAGTCGGTGGTATTCGGTCGGAGCGGAGCCGAACTCGAACACGAACCGGACGCAGTGCGGCACAGATCCACGTATCTGTTGCACCAGTGGCGGTTGCCCGTCCACACGACACTCACGGTCATGACGCCATGCTAACTGTCTGCAGGGGTGCACGGGGATCCAACCCCGGCGGCTCCGTCGGCCAGCTCGGGGAAGGGTCGCGGGTCGGGTACGGGGTTCCACCAGCCGGCGTCCTCCGCGTAGTGCCAGTTCGGTCCCGACTCGACCAGGGCGGCGAGTGCGTCGACGAGTCGGTCCACATCGGCGGACGAGCTGCCGAGTCCGATGCTGGCTCGAACCGCTCCGGCCGCGTGCCCCAGCCTGCTCAGCAGTGGGTGCGCGCAGAACTTTCCGTCGCGCACACCGATGCCGTGTTCGGCGGAGAGGTATGCAGCGACCTTACCGGGGTCGCGTCCGGCGACGGTGAAGGTGACGATGCCGACACTGTCGGGTGCATCGGCCCACACCTCGAGTTGCTCGACACCGTCCAGTGCGGCCAGCCCGTCGCGCAAGCGGGACGACAGATCCCGCTCGTGCGCCTGCAACTCGGCATCGTCGAATCCGGCAATGGCCTCGCAGGCCGCAGCCAAGGCGGCAACGCCGAGCACGTTGGGTGTGCCCGCCTCGTGCCGCTGCGGTGCCGGAGCCCACTCGGTGCGGTCGAGGCCCACGCTGCGTACCGCGCCACCGCCGGCCAGGTGTGGCTCACCGAGGTCCAACCAATCACGTGCGCCCACAAGCACTCCCGCGCCGAACGGGGCGTAGAGCTTGTGTCCCGAGAACGCGAGGTAGTCCACGCCGAGAGCGCCGATGTCGACCCGACGATGCGGAACCAGCTGAGCACCGTCCACCGCGATCCGCGCGCCGTGCCGGTGCGCCAGTGCCGCGAGTTCCGCGATCGGCAGAACTTCACCGGTGACGTTCGATGCGCCCGTGATCGCCAGCAGCGCAGCGGGTTTCGCGGCGAGTTCGGCGTCGAGACGCTCGATGGTCTCGGCCAGGGTCGACGCAGCAACCACCACTCTTCGGTCACGCCACGGAAGCAGGTTCGCGTGGTGCTCGATATCGAGTACTACGGTGTCGCCCGGCACGCATGCGGCCAGCAGGTTCAGCGAGTCGGTGGTGTTCCGCGTGAACACCACCACCGAATCCTTGTGCGCACCAACAAAATCGGCGACGGTCACCCGAGCCTTCTCGTAGGCCGCCGTGGAGACCCGTGAGGCGTAGCCGGCACCGCGATGCACACTCGAGTAGAACGGCAGCAGTTCCGCGATCCGATCGGTCACCGCCGCCAGAGCCGGTGCGCTGGCCGCGTAATCGAAATTGGCGTAGGTGCAGGTGCCGCCCTGCACCAGGGGTACCTGTAGATCCGTGCCCGAAACAGGGGCAAAAGGAGCACAGGGGCGGGAGAGTACGGATGTCATGACAGATCAAGCCCTCACGTTCGAGGGACCCGCAACCGAAGGAGTTCGTGAACGAGTCCGCGCTTGCCGCGCCGGTTTTCCGGCGTCAGCCTGGTCGTCACCCGGAGCACCCCACCGCGGAGGAGGGTTGCCGACCAGCGAGCCGGGGCTTGATGCTGGTACTCGTGACCGTGGGGAAGACACTCGCAAACTCGCTGCGGTTTTGTCAAGCCGGAACTCGCCCGTGGGCAGCAGTAGGATTCCCGCGGTGGGAAGGCGCGCTCGTTCACCTGCTGGCAAACAGAACGTGAGATAACCAACGGCGCTGCTGCTCGCCAGCACCACAGAGTCATGTCGAGAAGAAACGAGAAGGGCGCCCGGTTGTCTGTGCATCAAGAGAACGATCTGCCGGGTTCGAGCGCGGATGTCGCGCCTGCACCGGCGGAGTTTCTTCGCTCGTCTCTCGCCCCTCCCGCCCGGACGCTCATCGACGTTCTCCGTGACACCGCCGATTGTTTTCCCGACGCCCCGGCCATCGACGACGGTGCCGTGTCGGTCAGCTATTCGGAGTTGTTGGACGATATCGCCGAGGGCGCGAAGTGGCTCGCCGATGCCGGCGTCAGGCGCGGCGATCGCGTCGGCATCCGCATGCCGTCGGGTTCCTTCTCCCTCTATGTCGCGATCTTGTCGATCCTTGCGGTCGGTGCCGCGTACGTGCCGGTGGATGCGGACGATCCCGAGGAGCGCGCCGAGTTGGTCTTCGGCGAAGCACAGGTGACGGCCATCGTCACTGCGGGCGGCATCGCCGCAGGTACTGCCCCCAAACAGGACGTTCCTCAGCACGACCTCCCCGAACGCAACGCCGGACTGCCCACCCCGGAGGACGACGCGTGGGTCATCTTCACCTCGGGTTCGACCGGCACTCCCAAGGGCGTTGCGGTCAGTCATCGCAATGCGGCGGCGTTCGTCGACGCCGAGGCCCGCATGTTTCTGCAGAAGGACCCGCTCGGCCCGGGCGATCGAGTGCTGGCCGGACTGTCGGTGGCGTTCGACGCGTCGTGCGAGGAGATGTGGCTCGCGTGGCGGCACGGTGCGTGTCTGGTTCCCGCGCCCAGGTCGTTGGTTCGGTCCGGTTTCGATCTGGGTCCGTGGCTCGTCTCCCGCGACATCAGTGTCGTCTCGACGGTGCCGACGCTGGCGTCGCTGTGGCCCGCGGTGGCGCTGGAAGCGGTGCGGCTGCTCATCTTCGGTGGCGAGGCCTGCCCGCCGGAGCTGGCCGAGCGGCTCGCCGTCGAAGGCCGTGAGGTCTGGAACACGTACGGCCCCACCGAGGCGACGGTCGTCGCGTGCGCGGCGATCATGGACGGCACGGGCCCGGTCCGGATCGGGCTCCCCCTCGACGGGTGGGACCTGGCTGTGGTCGACGGCTCCGGCACCCCGGTGCAGGTCGGCGAAATCGGCGAGTTGGTCATCGGCGGTGTCGGGCTCGCTCGGTATCTCGACCCGGCCAAGGACGCCGAGAAGTACGCCCCCATGCCGTCCCTCGGGTGGGACCGGGCGTATCGCAGCGGCGATCTGGTCAAGCTCGAGCTCGAAGGTCTGCTGTTCCAGGGTCGCGCCGACGATCAGGTCAAGCTCGGCGGTCGACGCATCGAGCTCGGTGAGATAGACAATGCGCTGCAAGCACTTCCGGGCGTCGGCGGTGCGGCGGCCGCCATCCGCAAGACGGCCGCCGGCAACTCGGTGCTCGTCGGATACCTCGCCAGCACCAACCCCGATTTCGACCTCGAAGCCGCTCGCGAATTGCTGGCCGAGCAGTTGCCTGCAGCGCTGGTCCCCCGGCTCGCGCTGGTGGACGAGATGCCCACGCGCACCTCGGGAAAGGTCGACCGCAATGCCCTGCCGTGGCCCCTGCCCGGCATGGCGGGGGCCTCCTCGCTCGGCGGGACGGCGGGGTGGGTGGCGGAGCTGTGGACCAACATCCTCGGCGCCCAGGTTTCCGACGAGAACGCCGATTTCTTCGCCAACGGCGGCGGTTCGCTCTCGGCCGCTCAGTTGGTGACTGCGTTGCGCGAGCGGTTCCCCGAGATCACCGTCGCGCAGCTCTACGACCATCCGCGGCTGGGTTCGCTGGCGCAGTATCTCGACGATCTGAAGCCTGTCGTCGAGGCCGTTCCTCGTGAGGTCGCCCCGACGTCACGCACCGCGCAATGGGCGCAGATCGCGGCAACGGTTCCGTTGACCACCCTCACCGGATTGCAGTGGGTCACCTGGCTCGGGCTGCTGTTCAACGTCATGTCCTGGTTCGGCGACGTGCCCTGGGCTCCGACGCTGTCGTGGTGGTGGGTGCTCGTGGCATTCGTCCTGTTCATCACTCCGGTCGGCCGGATGGCGATCTCGGTGATCGGATCTCGCATCCTGTTGGCCGGGCTGAAACCCGGCGCGTATCGACGCGGCGGGAGCATGCACATAAGACTTTGGGCGGCAACACGATTGACCGATGCCAGCGGTGCGTCGAACCTCTCGGGCGCCCCGTGGATGGTCTACTACGCGCGCGCTCTGGGGGCCAAGATCGGCAAGGGCGTCGACCTGCACACGATGCCGCCGGTCACCGGCATGCTCGAGCTGGGCGACGGCTGTTCCATCGAGCCCGAGGTGGATCTGTCCGGGCATTGGATCGACGGAGATCTCGTCTACATCGGCGGCGTCGAGATCGGTGCCGGTGCCACCGTCGGTGCCCGCTCGACACTCTTGCCCGGCACCAAGGTCGGCAAGAACGCCGTCGTGACGGCAGGCTCCGCCGTCGTCGGACGGGTGAAGGCCGGTCAGATGTGGTCCGGTTCGCCTGCCCAGAAGGTCGGCAAGGCCGATCATCCGTGGCCCGCGGAGACTCCGCCGCGCGCGACGAAGTGGGTGTTCGCGTACGGCGTCGCGTCGTTGTTCCTGTCCGGCATGGCACTGTTCTCGATCGGCGTCAGCCTGGTGCTGATGGGCTGGTGGATTCACACCGCGGACTCCGTGCTCGACGCCTTCGAACGTGGTCTGGTGATGTTGCCCGTCGCGACGTTGGTGTCGTTGGCGGTGTTCGCGGTGATCACCGTCGTTGCGGTGCGGCTGCTCAGCATCGGACTCGTCGGCGGCTACCACCCGGTGCGCAGCCGCATCGGCTGGCAGGTGTGGGCCACCGAACGCCTGATGGACTCCGCGCGCACCTTCCTGTTCCCGCTCTACGCATCTCTGCTGACGCCGCATTGGCTCCGGCTCCTCGGCGCGAAGATCGGCAAGGACGTCGAGGCGTCGACGGTGCTGATGATCCCCAAGTTCACCACCGTCGCCGACGGCGCGTTCCTCGCCGACGACACCATGGTCGCCAGCTACGAACTCGGCGGCGGCTGGATGCATCTGGGCGACGCCAAGGTGGGCAAGCGGGCGTTCCTCGGCAACTCCGGCATGACCGGGCCCGGGCGAACCGTCCCGAAGAACGGCTTGGTCGCTGTTCTGTCCGCGACGCCGGACAAGGCGAAGTCCGGCTCGTCGTGGCTCGGTAGTCCGCCGGTGCGGCTGCGCCGGGCCGCCGGTAGCGCGGACTCGTCGCGCACGTTCGATCCGCCGCGGAAGCTGAAGGTCGCCCGGGCGTTCGTCGAGACCTGTCGACTGCTCCCCGTCGTCGTGACCTTCGGCATCGGGCTCGGAGTGCTGTTCGCGCTCACCGCGCTCGCCGACGCCGTCGGGTACTGGTTGGCGGCACTGCTCAGTGGCGTCGTCCTGCTCGTCGCCGGTTTCGTGGCCGCGGCGGTGTCGGCGTTGGCGAAGTGGTTGTGGGTGGGCCGGATCGGCAAGACCGATCATCCGCTGTGGAGTTCGTTCGTGTGGCGCAACGAGGTGGCAGACACGTTCGTCGAGACCGTTGCCGCACCGTGGTTCGCGCGCGCCGCCGAGGGCACCGCGGTGCTGAACATGTGGTTGCGGTGGCTCGGTGCGGACATCGGCCGTGGCGTCTGGTGTGAGACGTACTGGCTTCCCGAGGCCGATCTGGTGACGTTGGCCGACGGTGCGACGGTCAACCGAGGGTGCGTTGTGCAGACGCACCTGTTCCATGATCGGATCATGTCCATGGACACGGTCGATCTCGGCAGAGGCGCAACACTGGGACCACACTGTGTCGCGCTGCCTGCATCGGGTATAGGTGATGGTGCGACGGTGGGGCCTGCCTCTCTGGTGATGCGCGGCGATACGGTTCCCGCGCATACTCGTTGGCAGGGCAATCCGATCGCGCCGTGGGCCAAGGGTGATCCCTTCCCGCGTATTCGCGACGACCGAAACGAGGGGTGATCTACCGTGCCGGACAGGCTCGTGGCGCCGGTGTTCGACGTCGACTCCAGTGACAATCCGATCGATACGTATCTCCCGCAGAACGGTAACCGCGGCTATCGCGTCTCGCGCTACGAACTCGACCTCGAGTACAAGGTCGAGAGCAACCGTTTGACGGGTAAGGCGAAGATCACCGCGGTCACGACCGCAACGGTGTCGAAGTTCGCGCTCGATCTCGGTCCGGCTATGAACGTGTCGAAGGTGTCGGTCAACGGCTCACGCTCGGTGAAGTTCAGCCACCAGCGCGGCAAGCTGAAGATCACCCCGGCCAAGCCCATCGCGTCGGGCGCGGCACTGGTGGTGACGGTCGCGTACGGCGGAACTCCCAAGCCCATCAACGGTTTGTGGGGTGAGGTCGGCTGGGAGGAGCTCACCGAAGGCTCGCTCGTCGCCAGCCAACCCAACGGCGCTGCGTCGTGGTTCCCGTGCGACGACCATCCGGTGTCCAAGGCCAGCTACGGCATCACCATCACCACCGATTCCCCGTACTACGCGGTGGCCAACGGAACGTTGGTGCGCAAGCAGACTCGCGCCAGCCGCACCACGTGGGTGTACGAGCAGCCCGAGCCGATGGCCAGCTACCTCGCGACCATCCAGATCGGTCCGTACGAGCATCGCATCGTCAGCCCGGGGCCGGTGCCGATGAAGGCCATCACTCCGCCGCGCCTGCGAACGCAGTTCGATCACGACTTCGGTCGACAGCCGCAGATGATGGACACTTTCGTACGGCTCTACGGCCCTTACCCTTTCGCGTCGTACACCGTGGTGGTGACCGACGACGATCTGGAGATTCCGATCGAGGCACAGGGGCTGTCGATCTTCGGAGCCAATCACTGTTCCGGTTCCCGGTACTACGAGCGTCTGGTGGCGCACGAGTTGGCGCACCAGTGGTTCGGCAATTCCCTGACCCTCGGCAAGTGGGCCGACATCTGGCTGCACGAGGGATTCGCCTGCTATTCCGAATGGATCTGGGCCGAGAACTCCGGCGGCGCAACGGCTCACGACAAGGCCAAGCGCGCGCACACCATTCAGCGCGGATTGGCCATGGACATGCAGCTCACCGATCCCGGGCCCGCGCGCATCTTCGACGACCGCGTCTACAAACGCGGCGCACTGGCGCTGCACGCACTACGACGCACCATCGGCGACGAGCGCTTCTTCGGCCTGATCCAGGAATGGACCTCCAAATACCGCTACTCGACGGTGGCGACCGCGGACTTCACCGACCTCGCCTCCCGCTTCGGTTGCCCCCGAACTCTGTGGGACGCATGGTTGATCGACAAGCAGTTGCCGTCGTTGCCGTAGGTCTCGGCGGCAGATCGGCTCCCCAGTTTCGGATATCGGCCTGCAATCGGAGGCATAGATCCAAGTCCGGGGAGCCGATTGTCGGTCAGACCCGCCGACATCAACGCGAAAAGATTGATCGGCGACGCGATGGCGCGGCCGACACTCGCATCGAGTGCCACGACCTGAAACAGCACCCAGAACACGACGACACCCAGCACGGCGAAAATGGGCCAGGGTCCGGAGTAGTTGTATTTCACGCTCGCTCCCGTCGTAGGAGGGATGTGCCCGCTCCACGGTACCCACCGCGTCGGCTGCGTCAGCGATACCCGAGGGACACGGTCAACCCAGCAATCGCGTAGCCGTACATCGCCGTCGTTGCCAATGCTTGAACCCAGAACCCCCGCGGGAACGATGCCGCCCAGCGTCCTTTGCCGTCCAGTCGCAGATCGCAGGGAAAGTCGCTGATGGCCATGGCAGACGACGGCTGCTTCGAGTGCGCAAGCACCACCCCGGTGGTGAACGGCAGTCCCCGAACGAACAGGTGACCGCGCGCCTCCCCGGCCCGATACCGCACCGCAGATTCGGTGACAACTCCTGTGTACCAACGCCGTTGGACGTTCCAGCCGGTGGCGTGCGCGAGGCGAAGGTTGCGGTCGCCGCGCAGCGCCGTGTCCACGGTCTCGACGTCGGCGATCACGCCCCAACGCAGCATCGACACCCATTGGGCAATCCGTCTGCAGCGAAACCCCAGGGCTCCGAGCAGAACGATCGCGAACACATACGGCACCAGCGCGGGATACCTCGACCAGCAGGCCGCCGGCACGATCACTGCGATCAGGAACCAGTATGCCTCGCGCCGGTTCCATACGGCGGCACCCACGAACGCCACCGTCGGAGGCACCCGATGCGGCGGGGCAGTGCGCGAGGACTGCAGCATGATGCCGCTGATCCTAGAGCCGAACGGGTCGGCTCGCAGCGATCCGCCCGGTTCGGGCCGGCGTGCGTCACGGTGCGGGGGTGACCTCCGGAGGAAGCGGCCGTGCCGTGTCGGTCAGCTCTCCTGGCTCGTACACATCGAACGGGGCGTCGACGGACAGAGATCCGGCGCGCTCGAACTCGAAGGTCACGGGAATCGAGGTTCCCGGCGCGAGTTCTCCGTCGGCGAGCTCGAAGGTCACGGTGAACGGCCGGTCGGTTCCGTCGTCTCCACCGTCCAGGTTTTCCACCGGCTGGCCGGCTGCGATGGACGTCTCGGGTTCGATGACGAGCTGGTCCGCGCTGGCATCGATCGTCACCGAAAATACTGCAGGAGAGGATATCTCAAGCAGACGATCCGTCCCTGTCCCGGCAGTGTTCACCGCTGTGAACTCCAGGTTCGCGTTGCCGTATGCTGCGGCGGAACTGTCTGGCGTAGCACCGGTGAGCTCGGCTTGCACGGTGACGCTCTGCAACTCGATGCTGCCGGCCTCCTCATCTGCGCCGGTGTCCTGCGCTATGACCGGGTCGTTCGAGCAGCCTGCCAGAGCGCCGACGGTCACGAGCGCCGCCAGTGCAGTGGTCATCGAACCGGAGCCGACCAGGCGACGCCGACGGGCGGGAGCACGTCCGTTCGTATTCATGCACTGAGGGCTACCCAAGACTTCGTCGGACCAAACAGCAGTGGCACCTGGCCTCGCCGTCGCGCACGACCCTACGGCAAGTGAGCAGACGTCTTCGACCGCACCACCACGCCGCAGATTCCGGCCATCACCGCGCCGAATCCGAAGATGATCGGATACGTGACCACCCCGGGCCAGGTCTCGGTCAGCGCCGACAGCACGGCAGGCACCGCGAAGCCGAGGTACGTGAGCGAATAGAACACCGCGGTGAGGCCGGCGAGGTCGTCGGGGCCCGCAATGCGTTGCACCTCTTGCAGTCCCGAGACCAACGCCATGCCGTAGCCACACCCCAGCACTGCCGCGGCGATCAACGCTGCGGCGATGGTCAACACCGACGCCGCCCACGCCGCGACAGCCATGCCGACCACCAGCAGAGTCAGCGCAACCAGGGCGCCGCGCGCGTTGGCGGGTGTGTCGATTCGACGCCCGACGGCCTGGATCGCGAATCCGGAGCCGAGGGCGATCACCGCCATAGCGGCGGACAGGGCAACGGGATAGCCGCCGCCGGGCTCGTCGGCCAACGCGTCGGCCATCAGCGACGGCAACACCGCATAGGCGACGCTGGCGGCACCGAAGACCCACGGGGCCAACGGCAGCACGACGAAGAGGAACCGTCGATGCGATGCGGACGGAATCTTCAGGTCGTCGAGCAGACGCTTGTTCTTGGATACGGCAGTGGCCGTGCGTGTTTCGGGCACGGAGAGCATGCCGACACCTGCGACGATGCAGATGAGCACGTGCACGCTGTAGGCGAGGTGCGTCGGCCACGGTGCCCACTGCGCAAGCACGCCGGCAACTCCGGCACCGAGGGCGAAGCCCGCCGTCAGCGACATCGCGGCACGACGCGCTCCGGCACCGGGTTTGGCAGTGGCATCACGGCTGGAGAGTTCCTTGACCCAGCTACCGCCCACGGCCATACCGATTCCGAGCGCGATGCCGCTGAGCACACGACCACCGAAGAGCATGTAGGCGTTGTCGGGTCCGAGTGCGATCAGAATGGACCCGGCTGCAGCAATTGCGGGGGCGGGCAACATGATCGGGCGTCGGCCGAGCCGATCCGAGAGCGGCCCGCAGATCAGCATCGCCGGAATGATGCCCAGGACGTAGGCGAACAGGAACGTATCGACCACCACGGCCGAGAAGCCGTGATCGAGCCGGTACATCACCAACAACGGCGTGAACTCGTTACCGCCCCATGCAACGGCGAACATGCCCGACGCCACCAGCAGCCAGCGTCGTGCAGTCAGCTCGATGTCGCGATCGTTCGTGAGTGTTTCACTCATCGTGCTCCCCCTCTGTCCGGTCGTAGGCCGTGCACCCCGAGCATGTGTTGTTCGACGGTCCGCTCGAATCCGTCTGCGTCGCCGGCCTCGATCAGGTCGGTGAGTCGGCGATGGTCGTCGACGATGCGGGAGATCTGGCCCGGATCACGCGTCAACGAGGCTGCGGTCATCCGGCGCTGACGCTCGCGAAGTCCGTCGTAGAACGCGTCGAGCAAGGGGTTGCCCCCTGCTCGAACGACGATGCGGTGAAAGTCTGCGTCGGCGGCGCTGAACTGCGCGGCGGTGCCGTCGACCGCCAGCTTCTCCTGCAACTGCAGGTTCTCGCGCAGCGCGTTCACCACAGATCCCCGGGCAGTGACGTCGCCGACGAATGCGCGAACACTTCCTGCCTCGACGAGGCGACGCGCATCGACGACACTCTCCGCCTCACCCACCGCGATCGGCACCACCAGCGCCCCGCGCTTGGGATAGAGGCGCATCCATCCCTCTACCTGCAGACGCAGAAAAGCCTCGCGTACGGGTGTGCGACTGATCTCGAGCCGGGTCGCGATCTCACCCTCGCTGACGAGCTCACCGCCGGGAAGTTCTCCCGAGACGATGAGCTCTTTGACAGTCGCATACGCCGTATCGGCGGCTGATCTCGTCTCGGACACAACATAGATACTAGATGCACCTCAACTGTGCACCAATTTCGGACCCACAAAAGTCCACTCAACGTGACATTGACTACCGAAAAGGCCACCGAACGTCACATTGACTCCCCAGGGGCAGGGCGGTCAGGGCACCCAGTGCCTCGCGGCGATGTCGTCGATCACCGGATCGCCTTCCTGCGCCGACTCCAGTGCTTCGAGGTCGTCGCGCAGTGCGTTCAGGCGCGGGTCGTCGCCCTCCGCTTGTTCGGCGGCCGTGCCTCCGTCGTCGGCGAGTTGTGCGAGGAGTTTCGCGCGAACGCGATCCTTCAGTGTGTCGCTCATTCGTCGTCACCCTTCTTGAAGACGCGGCGGGCCGTGGGGATGAGCGCGATGAGCACGCCCAGCAGCACGATGATCGAGAAGATTTCCAGCAGCATGTCCAACTCCTACGGTTTCAGGTCGGGGCGATCGCGGTGCCCCACGGGGTGTTGCGCACCACGGTGAAGAAGGTCAGAACAACGAGCAGGACAACCACCGTCGAACGGTCGAATCGCGGGAGCACCAGCGGGCGTCCGGCCCAGCGAGCCCGCAGCCACAGTGCCCACACCGCCACAGCGCCGACGGCAAGGACGACCGCAACGACATTGCTCGACGCGGCCGCCGCGATGTCTCCGCGGGTGAGGTCGCCGAGAGCCCGGGTCGTGCCGCATCCGGGGCACCACAGTCCGGTCAGCGCGTGGAGCGGGCAGGGCAGATATGTCGAAGTTCGTGGGTCGCGGACGTGCAGCAGTACTGCCCCACCGACAGCGGCAGCGGCGACGCCGAGGGGCGCGGCGATGCTGCGTCCTCGGGTCGGTGCCGTCATGCCCCTGAGCCTAGGAGTTTCAGGGCTCGACGACGATAGATGCCGTCATGTCCGGATGCGGGGTGCAGTGGTAGGTGAAGGTGCCCGCGGTGTCGAAGGTGTGCGTGAACTGCCCGGTCTCCATCAGTTGACTGCGAAACGAGTTGTCGTCGGCGACGACGTTGTGGGCCATGCCGCGGTCGGCGAACACCCAGGTGACGGTGTCTCCCACGGAGATCGTCAGCGTTGTCGGCGAGTACATCCGATCGGCGACGGTCACTTGGTTCTCGGCGACCGGTTCGGTGGGTGCGGTCGGGGTGGTTGCGGTGGAGCAGGCAGTCAGGGTCGACGTGATCATCAATGCCGCGAGGAGTCCGAATGCCTTCATGACTCCGACGGTACCCAAAGGGCTCATTCCCTCCGGCCGAGGATGTATTCGGCAGTCAGTGCAATCGATCGTTCCGAATCCTGGCTCAACTGTTGCAGCGCGTGCGCTGCAGCAGGACCGGGGATGCTCGCCAACGCCTGCGTCACTCTCTGTCGCACCACGGAGTCGTCGACGCCGTCCATCAATGCCGCCACGATCGAGTCGGCGGATCCCAGCGCGCCAAGGGCATCGGCGGCGTCCACATCGTTCGTTCCGTCGTGGACCATCTCGATCAGCGTCGGGATGGCGTCGGCGATGCCTCGAGCCGCCAGTTCCAGTGCAGCGACTCGCCTGACCTGCGCATCGTCGTGGACGAGCACCTCACGCAACACCTCGGTGGCATCGGGGTGAGAGATCTCGACGACGGTGTCCACGGCGCGGCGTCGTACATCGGGGTCCGGTGAGTTCAAGCCCTCCCGCAGCGGCCCGATCGCGTCACCACCCGAGTGCGCGAGAGCCCACCGCAGTGCACCGGCCACATTCGGTGCCGGCTCACGCAGCACCGCCTCGGCCAGAGCGTCCGCCGGAACGGGTCGATCGCCGGCGGACGCCAGTGCCGCAGTCTGCCGCTTCCCAGCACTGACCGACCCGAGGTCATTCAGCATCGCCACGGTGCCGAGTACGTCCTCCCAGTCCTGCGGCCGCGGGTCGCCGATTCGACGCAACCGCGTGAGCAACTCGGTATCCCGAGCGATGCGTTCCTCGGCCTGGGCAGCGAGCTCGTCGACCAGTCCCGACGCCGCGAAACTGGGATCGTCGAGCGCGCGACCGACGTCGTGCAGCGACAACCCGAGCGAACGCAGAGACTCGACGTGGAAGAGGCGTCGCACATCCTCCGGGGAGTACTCGCGGTAGCCGGTGCCGCTGCGAGACGTCGGCTGCACCAAACCGAGCCGGTCGTAGTGCCGGAGCATGCGGGCACTGACGCCCGACCGCCGCGCCACCTCACCGATCAGCATCGTTCTATCTCACCCCGCCGAGTCGACTACGCCAAGGGCATCGACACGTTTGGCCTCGAAGACTGCGAACCCGGCATCCGGGTCCAGCAGCAGCGCCTCGGTCGCTCGCGCGTGAACACGAACGGCAACATCCTTGCTCGACGCGGCCTCCCGCAGCATCGGTTCGATCACCGATCCGAGCGCAACGAGCGCACGACTGAGGCTTCGCTGAACGTCGTGCCCACCTCGGCCGAGTCGAGTGGCCAACATCCTCGCCAATGCTGGTTCACTTCCCGGCGGCACCAGGACCACCGCCGCCCGCCATGCACTGCGGGCCACTTCGTCGTCCGGATCAGCAAGCACGGAAGAGGTGATCGCCTGCCACGCCGACGGGTCCTGAATTTTGGACAACGTGTGCAACGCCTGGCTGCGAGCCTGTGCCCCGCCGGATCGCACCTGATCGATCAGACGCGGAACCGTCAGTGACGCGGGCAGTCGGATCAACGCCCACGTCAACATCTCCCGCACCTGAAAATCCGGTTCGACGGAGCACCGCTGCACCAGGGCGTCGAGATGCCGCGGATCCGGTGTCGTACCGATGTCGAGCGCGGCCCGAAGCCGCACCGACGGATTGCTGTGCTGAAGTGCCCCACCTACGAGATTCATCGAGTTCATGACGGTCAGCCAAGACCTTGTCACGGTGTGAAGGTCAAGCCCGAGTCAACACATCGGCCAGTGTTCGGTTCATCGTGTTCAGTGCCCGCACCGCACCCCGCAGCGGACCGGGCGCGTTGGTGGAGGTGAGCAGCACATCCAATACCGTTGTCTCGGTGATCTTCTCGGGCGGGTCGACGTGCTCCCCGGCGACAACTGCCTCCACCTGGCGCACGGTGTCGCGCACCAGAGCCGCAGCGTCGCGCAGCGCCTGTGCAGTCTCGTCCGACGGAGCCGTCTGCGTGTCGGCGCGGGAGGCGAGCACCCCGGCACGGGCCAGTGCGTGCGCCGATCGACTGCTGACGGCCAGCACCCGCAACAGTCGCTTGGCACCACGTCTGCTGCGGGTGGTCGGCCCGAGCACGAGTGGCTTTCCGGATGTCAGAACATCTTTCAGCGCATTGTCGAGCGTCCGCGTCGACGCCACCAGGTCGGTTGCACCGCCCGGTGAGAGAACCGATTCGACGCTCGATTCGATCAACGCATCCAGCTGTTCGAGGTACGTATCGACCTTCTCGATCAACGTCTTTCGAGTACTCGTCGAGAAGATGAAGTACGCCGACGCCATTCCGACGGCACCACCGACTGCGGTTTCGATGATCCGAAGCTCGAGCACCTCGATGCTGAACGTGCCCAGTAGCCCGTACAGCATTGCGAGCAGGATGGTCACGAAGAACGACAGCAGCGCATAGGCGACCGTCACCAGGTAGAACGCGAAGAATACGCAGACGACTATCAACACCAGCTGCAGGGGTTGATCGTTGCCCACCAGTGCGGCGATCACCACCCCGGCGAGCACGCCCGCGATCGTTCCGAGAACGCGTTGACCTGCCCGCGTGAGGATTTCACCCCGCGTCGACGCCCCCGTGAACACCAGGAAGGCCGTCAGCACCGCCCAGTACCAGCGGTCGGGAGAGACGAGTTCACCCAGCACCGTTGCGGCACTGGTGGCGACGGCCACCTGGATGGCGGCCTTGGTGCTGGGGTTCAGTCCGCTGGGCTCGTCCTTCGTGGCAGGTTCGGGGACGACTCGGGGACCCGCATCGACGGCAACCGCATTGGTGGTGATGTGATGAATCGCGATGTGCGCCTGCACGGCTCGCTGCGCAGAAACCGTCGCGATGCCGGCGGGGGTGGACGGGTCGGCTCGCTCGGCTGCTGCCGCCGCCAATCGGCGAGCCGCCCGCAGCTGTTCCGAGGACGGTGTGTTCTGCAGACAGGACCCGAGCGCGGTGGTCGCCTGTCCCAGGGACGTCGGCCACGGCTTGGCGGGATCGAGAGCCCACAGTGAGCTGACGAGTTGCTCGGTCGCGATCTGGGCGTCGAACACTCGCAGTGACAGATCGGCACTGGTGACGCTGAGCAGCTGCCCGGCATCGTGTCGGTCCAGCCAGTCGTCGATCATCAACGCGGTGTTGCCGAGCCGATCGAGCCTGCGGCGCATCAGGTTCAGGTCGCGGCTCTCCCCTGCCGACGCCGCCTCGAGTACCGAGGCCGATACCGCCCGCATCGCGAACAGCAGCCGGCGCACCTCCACGACCGGCCGGTCCGGGAAGACGACGGCTCGCACGAACAGGGCGATCACCAAGCCGCCGAGGATGGCTGCGATCAACATCGGTAGCTGCCCCGGGGTCGCGCGCAGGAACAGCGCGAAGAAGTACGAAATGAACGACACCATCCCCAGCGCCGTACCGCGAGGGCCGAACCGGCGCACCCACACCGCCGCGAACAGCACCACGATGAATCCGACGTCGGCCACCTTGCCGAGCTCGGAGAGCAACGCCGCCAACGCCACCGCCGCCGATGCGGGCAGCGCCATCAGCGCGGTGGTGATCAGCCGACTGCGCTGGTCCTTGTCCTTCACCGCTGCCGACGCCTGCATCGCCACGACGGTTCCGAGCATCGCCACCGTCACCGGTTGACCGATGGCGCGCGTGGTGAGCACCAGCGTCACCATCGCCAACAGCACCGTCAGCGTCGTCGCCGACGCGCTGCGCAGCCGTACCTGCCCCGGATCCGAGGCGTCGAGGATTCGGGCGAGGCGCTTCATTCCCCGATTCTGCGCTACGGCTCAGCCCCGTGCCGCCCGGATCGCAGGGGCCGACGAATGCGGGAGCAACCGGCTCATGTCCGACGGCGTGATCACCTCCACGGTCGCCGATTCGTCCAACCGATACGGCTGCGTGGAGATGATGCCTGCAAGGTGCTTGCGCAGCCGCGACATCTCGGCCCGCACGGTGATCGCGCGGCCGTCGTCGCCGAAGAGATCGGTCGCCATCTGCGCGGCGGTCCGTCCTTGGCGATGGGTGGCGAGCAGGTACAGGATCTCGGCGTGCCGGGGCGTCGGCTCGTGGGTCCACTCCCCCACCTCACTGCGCACTTCGATGCGAGGCTTCTGCGAATTGCGCAGGTCGATGCGAATTCTCGTCGTGTTGCCCGAGTCCGCGACCGACGAGTCCGCTGGGCCTGCGGGTCGGACGAGCCAGCCACCGGGCAGGGGTTCGAAGTCGCACACACCGAGGGTCGGCAGCCAGAAGCGTCCCGTCGCGAGATCCTCGGGCAGCAGGATGCGATTGCGCAGCGCCACCGATTCGACGGCCGCGACCCAGCCGTTCGCGTCGACGGCCAGGGCCGGGGACTGCAGGCGCGCGAGCATCGGTGCGGCCACCGAACGCAGTCGATCGAGTGTGCTCCGATGAATCTCGCGCAGTTGCGATTCGGCCAACCGTGCGACGGCGTCGACCAGTGCGATGGTGGTGGGATGCACCGTCTTTGCCGGTCCGCTGACGTCGATGGCTCCCAGTACCTGGCCGGTCCGAGGATCCCGAATCGGCGCACCGGCACACGTCCACGAATGATGGCTGCGCACATAGTGTTCGGCGGAGAAGATCTGTACCGCGCGGCGGGAGACCAGAGCCGTTCCGATGGCATTGGTGCCCACCGAATCCTCGGCCCAGTTGGCACCCTCGACGAATCCGAGGTCGTCGGCGCGGTCGAGTACCGCCGTCGACCCGCTGCGCCACAGCACTCGGCCGTGTCGGTCGGCGACGACGAGGATGTTGTCGCCGTCCTGTACCACCGATTCCAGGCCGCGGGCCAGATCGTCGAGGATGTCGAACAATCCGGACTCCCGACGGCTCAGTTCGAGATCGGAGACATCCATCTGCGTCTCGGCTGGGTTTCCCAGTTCCGGGTCGATGCCGAGGGTCTGCAGCCGACGCCACGAGTCCCCGATGACCTCGCGGGGACGCGCGGGCGACTTGCCGCCGGTCATGGTCGCGTCGTACACGGCAGTGAGAATCTGCGCGTAGCGGCGCGGGTCTTCACCGGCCGCCAGCGCAGGTTCGGGACCTGTCGACTGCATCATCACAGACAATTGTGCTCCAGCTCACAAAGCAGCATCGACGGGGGTTACCGGTAGACCAGACCACCGTCGATCAACGGTGCCTGGCCCGTCATGTAGTCCGAGTCGGGTCCGGCCAGATACGAGACGAATGCCGCGACGTCCTCCGGGGTCTGCGCGCGGCCGAGGGCGATGCCGCCGACGAACTTGTCGTACGTCTCGCCTTCTGCTGCGCCGGTCAACTCGGCGAACCGCTTGTCGATGGTGACCCACATGTCGGTGCCGACGACGCCGGGGCAGTACGCGTTGACGGTGATGCCCTCGGCCGCGTACTCCTTGGCCGCGGCCTGAGTCAGGGCACGAACGGCGAATTTCGTTGCGCTGTAGACCCCGAGCATCGCGAACCCGTCGTGACCGGCGATCGACGACGCGTTGATGATCTTGCCCTTCTGGCCGAGAGCCTTGAATTTCGCTGCGGCAGCTTGGATTCCCCACAGCACACCGTCGACGTTGACGGCCCAGATCTTCGCGACGTCCTCGGGTCGGACGTCGTCGAGCGGTGCCACCTGGGCGATGCCGGCATTGTTGACGATGACGCCGAAGCCGCCCAGCGCCTCGTGGGTGTGTTCGACGGCCGCGAAGACCTGGTCACGATCGCTAACGTCGGCCACGAATGTCGTTGCCTTCGAGCCTGTTCGACGCACTTCGTCGGCCACGCCGGCGATCTTGTCCTCGTTCAGGTCCGCCAGGGCGATGTCGTGACCGTCGTTCGCCAACCGCAACGCGATGGCCCGGCCGATGCCCTGGCCCGCTCCGGTCACCAACACCGCGCTCATGATGCCGCTCCGGTGGATGGGTCTACCAGGACCTTCATCTTGGTGCCTGCGTGCAGCGCTTCGAAACCGTCGTCGATGACGCCGTCGAGCGTGATCTTGTCGACCCAGCCCGTCGTGTCGTAGTGGCCCTGGCTCATCAGATCGATGACGGCCTCGTAGTCGGCGGAGGTGTAGCAGAGCGAGCCCTGGATGCGGGATTCGTTCATCACCAACTTCTGCAGCGGTGTGGTCAGGGGCTTTTCGTAGATCGCGACGCTGACGAGCGGCTTACGCGCACCGATGCAGCCGAGCGCGGCCTCGACGGCAGGTTGTACGCCGGCCGCGTCGTAGATGGCGTCGGCACCCTTGCCGTCGGTGAGGTCGGCGATGTACGCGGGGATGTCGAGGGCCGTCGGATCGAGAGTCTTCGCGCCGAGCGCTTCGATCGATGCGCGACGGGTCGGCGACGGTTCGACGACGTAGACGTTGTCGAGTCCCTTGCCCCGCAGCGCGAACCACAGGCCGATGCCGATGGGCCCGGCTCCGAACACCATCGCGGTGTCCTCGGGCTTCGGATCTCCCAGTGTCGCAGCGTGATAGGCGACCGACATCGGTTCGACGAGGGCTCCGAGTTCGAGCGAGACGTTGTGGGGCAAGGCGTGAATCATGTCGGTGGGCACAACGGTGTATTCGGCCATTCCGCCGTCGGACATCAGGCCGTGGAAACCGATCTGCGCGCAGATGTTGTAGTTGCCCGCCCGACACGGCCCGCAGTGCCCGCAGCGGTAGAGCGGCTCGATGGCGACGCGGTCGCCCACCGCGATACCGGTGACACCCTTGCCGAGTTCGGTGACCGTGCCCGAGAACTCGTGGCCGAGCACCAGTGGCATCTCCTGACCGGTGAGCGGATGCGGAGAGGTGGGGATGAAGATGGGGCCTGCGTAGTACTCGTGCAGGTCGGTTCCGCAGATTCCGTTGAACCCGACCTTGACCTTGACCTGCCCTTCACCGGGGCTGGGCTCGGGAACGTCGGTGATCTCCACCTTGTTGGGTCCGTAGTACACAGCTGCGCGCATCGATTTTCACTCCTGACTGGATTGGATATGCACACAGGTCTATGTGACCCGGAGCACAACCGCCAGGGTTGCAGTGAGTTGCAGTGCGCCCGCCGCGTTGCAACCTCCCGCAACCCTGACGGTCCGGTGTGATTCAGCTCATAGTGACGGCGTCCACTGTCGCTCACACCGAAACGAGCAGTCCATGACCGCAACCGCAGACCGCCCACTGAGCAAGCCGAAAATCGCTCGGTCACAGGGCAACTGGATCTTGTTCGGAGTCGCCAACCTCGCCGTCGTGGCGGCCGTGTCGCTTGCGACGTGGTATCTGCTGGCCGACCCGACCACCAGTCCGTGGAACTTCTATCCCCTCCCCTTCAACGCCGCGCTGTTCTGGGCAATTCTGTTCATCGTGTTCATCGGATTCGATTGCGAATTCGCCGGATTCGACTCACTGAAGCAACCGATGCGCGGGCTCACCATCCTGGCCTCGACGGCAGTGTTCGCCGTGGCCGTCACCTGGATCCTCGGTAGCGGCCTCGGGGCGTTGTATCCCGATTTCGCCGGCTCGAGGGAGGGCGGACTCGGCTATTTCGCCGGCGCGCTGTTCGTGCTGTTCGGTTTCGGAACCTGGGTGATGGTGGTCCTGAACTGGCAGCACTGGCCGTGGACCGTACTGCGCATGAAGCAACCGCTGATCGGGCTGTGCGAGATCGCCTTCGTCGCCGTGCCGACTCTGGCGCTGTATGTCGTGTTCGGGCTGCCCTCGGTCTCGCTCTCGGCCACCGATCCGCTGATGTCCGTCGACACCGCGCTCGGCTGGTTCTACTCGATCGTCGTCTCGGTGATCCTCACCGGCCAGACCCTCGACAACTGGCCCTGGAAACTGGCCGGCGGTGGAGGCCGGACCGCGCTGGCGGCGACGGTCGGCAATGCCGCACTCGGTACGGCGATCTACTTCCTGATGGTCCCGCTGGCGAAACTTTTGGTCGGCTCCGACGCCACCGCCGAGCTGGGCACCGTGATCAACCAGTTCCCCGCACAGATCGGAGTCTGCTGGGCCTTCTGGATGATTTTCTGGGCCAACGGCTTCGGCAATCGCTTCCCCGCGGCGGGGCGCGCGGTGCTGACCTTCGCCTTGGCCATCGGCACGTTCCTGGCCTACTACTACGTCGTCGCGGAGCTTATCCTGCACGAGCCCACCGTCGCCGCCGGGATCTCCGGGAACGCACTGGGATTCATCGACTGGTTGGTGCTGTGGACGTTGATCTACGTCGTCGGATTCCAGTCATTGGGGTTGAAGAAGCTCTCGCCGGCCTGAGACGAACAGCCGAGACACGACCGGCGATCGACGTCGGTCGTGTTTATGCTCGGAGAACAACAGATGAGCCGATCTCTGGCCTCGCGAGCTCTATCGACACCCACCTTCCGTCACTAGTGTCGTGGATCACAGCACTAGCGAGGGGATCCACACATGACGGTCATCGGGTACTTCCCGTGGCGTTCTTCGGCCGAAAGAGCAGATCGACCGTGCGTTCGCGACGACCACTCCGAATTGACGTACGCCCAATTCGCCGGGCGCGTAGACGTTTTCGCGTCACAGTTGGCTGCACACGGGGTCCGTACGGGCGACGTGATTGCCGTGATACTTCCCAACCGAGTCGAACTGATCATCGCAATCATGGCCGCGTGGCGTATCGGTGCGGTCGCAACTCCGGTGAACCCGACCTTGACGCCGTCCGAGGCCCATCATCAGATCACGGACTCGCGTGCGGTCATCGCGATCACCGACAGCGGCCGTCCGCGCGTCGACGGCATCGTCTGCCTCACCGTCGACGACATCTCGGGCGACGAACTCGGCTCCACCACAACATCTTTCGATGATCTCGGCTCGGTCGAACCCGAGTCCGACGACCTTGCGCTGCTGATCTACACCTCCGGATCCACGGGGCGGCCGAAAGGCGTCGAGCTGACCCACGCCAATCTGCAGTACATGGCGTCGGCGATGGCAACACATCTCGATCTGACCGCCGACGATCACTGCCTGCTCGTTCTGCCGCTCTTCCACGTCAATGCCATCTGCGTCAGCGTTCTCGCTCCATTGATCGCCGGAGGCCAGGTCAGCATCACCGGACGGTTCAGTCCAACAAGGTTCTTCGAGGACGTGAAAGAGCTTCGTCCGACCTATTTCTCGGCCGTCCCCACGATCTACGCGTTGCTGGCCGCGCAGCCACCGGACCCCGAGTCGGACTTCTCGTCCGTCCGATTCGGCGTGTGCGGGGCCGCACCGATCTCCAAGGAACTTCTCGACCGCGCCGAGTCGAGATTCGGTTTCGCCCTCGTCGAGGGATACGGCCTCACCGAGGGGACCTGCGCATCGGCGTGCAATCCCCCCACCGGAGTCCGCAAGTTGGGAACCGTCGGTCCGGCACTGCCGGGCCAGAGCATCGCCATCGTCGACGAGGACGGCCACCACCTGCCCGTCGGAACCGTCGGTGAGGTGCTGATCTCGGGCCCGAACGTCATGCGCGGCTACTTCGGTCGCCCGGAGGAGACCGAACGGACCGTCGTCGACGGATGGCTGCACACCGGCGACGTCGGGCATCTCGACGTCGATGGCTACCTCACCCTCGTCGATCGCATCAAGGACATGATCATTCGCGGTGGGGAGAACATCTATCCGAAGGAAATCGAGAATGCCCTCGCCACCCATTCCGATGTGCTCGAAGTTGCCGTCGTGGGCGCACCGGACGAGGTGTACGGCGAAGTCCCCGTCGCGTACGTGGTGACCTACCCGGCCGCAACCGTCGGATCCGCCGAACTTCTGGACCACATCCGTGATCTTGTCGCGAAAGTCAAACTGCCCGTTTCGATTCACCTCGTCGACGCGCTCCCGAAGAACCCCGTCGGCAAGATCGACAAGCCCCGTCTGCGCACCGAACTCCGCTCCACCGCTGCACCCGTCGGCTGACTTTTCAGCTCCGAACATCTCACTCACCAGGGCTGATCCCGGTGAGGCGATCACCCGTACCCACACCACCCACACAGGAGTAACGACATGGGATTCAAAGAAGGAAACTTCCCGCCGGTCGACCCGGCCACCTTCCTCGATCTACCGTTCCGCGACCGACTGCGGGCGATGTCGACCCACTGGGCCGACCACGGCTTCGGAACCCCGAAGATGGTGCACACCATCTACATTCTCAAACTCGCAGTCCTCTACCTCGCCATCGGCGTGTCGATAGCCACGTTGACCTCCGGGCACAATCCTCTCGACTTCTCGGCGTGGTGGAACGAACCGATCGTGTACCAAAAGATCCTGCTGTGGACGTTGCTCCTCGAAACGCTCGGCCTGGGCGGATCGTGGGGCCCGCTTGCCGGTCACTTCAAGCCGATGATGGGCGGCGCGCTCTTCTGGTTGCGCCCCAACACGATTCGTCTTCCACCGTGGCCGGGAAAGGTGCCCTTCACCTCCGGTGACAGCCGCACGGTCTTCGATGTCATCGTCTACGCCGCGATCGTGGGCAACATCGTTGCGGCACTGATCCTTCCCGGCGTGCACAGCAGCTCGATCGACGCTGCGATCGCGGACAACAACGGCCTGGTGCGGCCCGCACTGATGATCACCCTCGCCGCCCTTCTCGTCGTGATCGGGTTGCGAGACAAGGTCATCTTCATCGCCGCCCGCGGTGAGCAGTATTTCCCAGCCGTGCTGTTCTTCGGGCTACTGCCGTTCGTCGACATGATCATCGCCCTCAAACTGCTGATGGTCTCGGTGTGGGTCGGTGCCGGAATCTCCAAGCTCGGCCACCATTTCTCGATGGTCATTCCGCCGATGCTCTCGAACACCCCGTGGATCACCTCGACCCGTCTCAAGCGCGCGCATTACCGCAACTTCCCGGACGACCTTCGCCCGTCCACGATGGCCGGCGGCATCGGTCACGTCCTCGGAACGTTGGTCGAGGTCGCGACGCCGCTGGTCCTGCTCTTCACCACCGATGCCGTCGTCGCTCTCGCTGCCGCCGCATTGATGGTCGCATTCCACCTGTTCATCACCTCGACGTTCCCGCTCGCCGTCCCGCTGGAATGGAATCTGTTCTTCGCGTTCGCGGCGGTGTTCCTCTTCCTCGGATTCCCGAACGCCGACGGTTTCGCCGTATGGGACTTCTCCTCTCCGGTGCTGCTGGCCGTCATCGTCGTTGCGCTCGTGTTCTTCCCGATCGTCGGCAACCTCCGACCCGATTTGGTCTCGTTCCTGCCGTCGATGCGTCAGTACGCCGGCAACTGGGCGTCGGCGACGTGGGCGTTCGCTCCCGGTTGCGAGGACAAGATCGACGAGTTCATCAAGCGGCCGAGCCAGAACACTCGCACTCAACTGCTGGCGACCTATCCGGCCGATGTCGCCGACGTGGTGATGCACCAGCTGCTCGGCTGGCGTTCGATGCACAGCCAGGGTCGCGCACTGTTCTCTCTGATGATGAATCACCTCGGCGAGGACATCGACACCTACACGTTGCGTGACGCCGAGTTCTCGTGCAATTCGATCGTGGCGTTCAACTTCGGTGACGGCCATCTGCACGACGCCAAGCTGATCGCGGCGATTCAACGCCGATGCAATTTCGCGCCGGGAGAATTTCTCGTGGTCTGGATCGAGTCGCAGCCCATTCACAAGAGCTACCAGCAATATCAGGTCATCGATGCGGCACTGGGAGTCATCGAACGCGGTACGTACAAGGTCTCCGATGCCATCGAGCAGCAGCCGTGGTTGCCGAACGGCCCGATTCCGGTGACTGTGACGTGGACACTGGACATCGACGCGAACCGCGCCGCCACCGATCCCGGCACCGTGAAGGAACCGAAGATGCGCGAGAACACCGCACGCCCCGCAGGCGACTCCGTCGTCGCGCCCGCTCCGCAACGCGGCGAGCAGGTATGACCACAGCCGTGGTCGTCGGCAGCGGGCCGAACGGGCTCGCTGCCGCGGTACGCCTCGCTCGCGCCGGGGTCGATGTTCATGTTCTCGAGGCCGCGGACACCATCGGCGGGGGAACGCGCAGCGCCGAGATGACAGTGCCGGGTGTGACCCACGATCTGTGTTCGGCGTTCCATCCGATGGGTGCGGGTTCGCCGTATCTGCGCACGCTCGACCTCGAGCGCTACGGCCTGCGGTGGCAACTGGCGGACATCGACTGCGCGCACCCGCTCGACAACGGTGATGCAGGATCGATCCACCGGTCGATAGAGGCAACGGCCGACGGTCTTGGTGTCGACGGGGTGCGCTGGAACCGGATGTTCGGTGACCTGGCCCGCAATTTCGATGTTCTCGCTGCCGACTTGATGCGCCCGATTGCGAACGTGCCGCGGCACCCGCTGGCCCTTGCGGCCTTCGGTCCACGCGCACTGCTACCGGCCACCGTGTCGGCGAAGTGGTGGCGAACGGACAAGGCGAGAGCGATGTTCGGCGGGCTGGCGGCTCACGCCTACTACCGATTGGACCGACCGGCGACGTCGGCCGTCGGGTTGATGCTCGCTGCCTCGGGTCATCGCTACGGCTGGCCGGTGGCCGAGGGCGGTTCCGGGGCGATAACGCAGGCGTTGGCATCGATGCTGGCCGATCACGGCGGCAAGATCGACACCGGCGTTCGAGTACGTACGGCCTCGGACATTCCCCGATCCGACGTGGTCCTGCTCGATACGTCACCGCGCGGCGCTCTCGACATCTACGGCGATGCGGTGCCCTCTCGTATCGCGCGCTCCTACCGCAAGTTTCGTCGTGCTCCGGCCGCATTCAAGATCGATTTCGCGATCGACGGACACGTACCGTGGACGAACGCCGCGTGCGGGCGCGCCGGCACCGTTCATTTGGGAGGTTCCTTCGAGCAGATCGCGGCGAGCGAGAAGGCGATCAATCTGGGCGTCATGCCGGATCGGCCGTTCGTGTTGGTGGGCCAGCAGTACGTGGCCGACCCGACGCGATCTGCCGGGTCGATCAATCCGCTGTACGCGTACGCCCACGTGCCCAACGGATTCACCGGCAACGCGACCGAGGCGATCATCGCCCAGATCGAACGATTCGCACCTGGATTCCGAGATATCGTCGTCGCCACCGTCGTCACCTCCCCCGCCGAACTGGAGGCCTCGAATCCGAACTACCTCGGCGGCGACATCATCGGGGGCGCGAACACCGAACTTCAGGTGGTACTTCGACCTCGAATTGCGTTGGATCCGTACAGTATCGGAGTTCCCGGGGTGTATCTGTGTTCCGCGTCGACTCCCCCGGGTGCCGGCGCACACGGAATGTGTGGATACAACGCAGCGGAGTCCGCGTTGCGACACCTACGGCGGCAGAAGAAGGACGTGGGGTGACGAACCTCGAACCCGAGGACCGTCGGGCGGTTGCCCGCAGCCGGCTTGCTCATGTGCCTGCGACGGCCCACGAGGACGTTCTCGCCGCCGTCGCACAGGTCGCGCGGTCGCTGTCGGCGCGAGAACTCGACATGGTCCGGGCGATGACCTCGCTCATGGCGCACGATATCGATCATCTGGACGACGACCCCGTCCTCGTGCAGCTTCTCGAGGCCTCTGTCCACGGCAACATCTCGACGATCGTTCATGTACTGGCCAACGACATTCCGGTCGACCGCCTGCAGCCGACCACCGCAGCCGTCGAGTACGCACTGCGCCTTGCTCAACGCGATGTTCCGTCGAATTCACTGGTGCGGGCCTATCACCTGGGCCAGAACGAAATGATGAGTATCTGCTTCGAGGAAGTGAAGAAGAACTCGAACGATTCGGAGCTCGATTTTGCTGTCCTGAAACATATTTCGGACGTCGTCTACAACTACATCGACTGGATAACGCTGTTCGTCTTCGACGCATACGAGACCGAACGCATTCGGTGGATCGGTGCCAAGGGAACCGTTCATTCGTCGACCATTCACACACTGCTGGCCGACCGGAGCGGAACCACAACGACGTTCGAGGCCCACACCGGTTACCTGCTGAACCAGAATCATCTCGGTGTCGTCGTGTGGAGCGATGGATCGGACTCGACGACGACCCTCGGATCGATCGACGTCATTTCCCGCCGCGCCGCCGCGGCGATGCGCTCCGCAGGTCCGCCGATCGTCACCGCGATCGATCGCCGAACCGCGTGGGCCTGGATCCCCCTGGGTACCCGCACGCCGACGGTCGATACGGCCGAACTTGCTGCGGCCGTTCGCCTCGACCACTCCACCCGCATGGCCGTCGGGCTACCGGGCAAGGGCGTCGACGGGTTCCGCCGGACCCACGAGCAGGCACGCGCCGCGTACTCCATCGCGTCGATACCCGGAACACCGGTGCGTGAGGTTCTCGGCTACGGCGACAAGAATGTGGCCATCGTGTCGCTGCTCGCCCAGGATCTCGATTCGGCCCGGTACTGGGTCTGGGAGACGCTGGGCACGCTCGCGGACGACACGCCCAACGCGGCCGTGCTGAGAAACACCCTGCACGCATATTTCGCGCACGACGAGAGTCATCTGCACGCGGCCCAGGAACTCAATGTCCACCGCAACACGGTGAAGTATCGGGTGACCAAAGCGCTCGAACTACACACGACCAGCGGGGACAAGCTCGATCTCGCGCTGGCACTGCAGGTGTGTCAGTTTCTGGGAGCCCTGGTTCTCAGGCCCACCCATACGTAGACACGGGCTTCTTCTCGACACGGTCGATACCTCGGCGCGCTGCAACCCACTGCAACTCTCGACTTCGCCACGGGGCGGGAGTGTGCTGGGTCACACAACGAGCACACTTTCGCCACGAGGAGTTTTCATGACGCAGACCATCGAGCCGGTCGACATCACCCGCACGCACACCCCGCAGGAACGGGTCGACGCCTGGCTGGCGAAGTTCGAGGAGGCACTGGTCGCACGCGATGTTCCTCGTGTTGCCGGCATGTTCGCCGTCAGCAGCTTCTGGCGTGACCTCGTCACCTTCACCTGGAATCTCAAGACGGTGGAGGGCCGGGACGGCGTTTCCGACATGCTCTCCGAGCGGCTCGACGACACCGATCCGACGGGCTTTCACACCACCGAGACTCCCGATGAAGCGGACGGCGTCGTCTCGGCGTGGATCGCGTTCGAGACCGCAACCAGCCGCGGCAAAGGCCACCTGCGCCTGACCGTCGACGCCGACACCGGCGACGACGTGGCCTGGACTCTGCTGACCACGATGCAGGAGCTCAAGGGGCACGAGGAGCGTCAGGGCAAGTCGCGCATCAAGGGCGCTGTGCACGGCTCGAATGCCGATACCCAGAACTGGGCGGAGAAGAAGGAGATCGAAGAGAAGGAACTCGGCTACAGCGTGCAGCCGTACGCCCTCGTCGTCGGCGGCGGCCAGGGCGGCATCGCTCTCGGTGCGCGGTTCCGACAGCTCGGCGTGCCTGCGATCGTCGTCGACCGTGCAGAGCGCCCCGGCGACCAGTGGCGCGGGCGCTACAAGTCGCTGTGCCTGCACGACCCGGTCTGGTACGACCATCTCCCGTACCTACCGTTCCCGCCGAACTGGCCGGTGTTCGCGCCGAAGGACAAGATCGGTGACTGGCTCGAGATGTACACCAAGGTCATGGAAGTGCCGTACTGGAGCAAGACCACGGCGAAGTCCGCCACCTACGACGAGGTGGCGAAGGAATGGACGGTCGTCGTCGATCGTGACGGCGAAGAAGTGATCCTGCGGCCCAAGCAGCTGGTGATGGCCACCGGAATGTCCGGCAAGAAGAACGTGCCGAATTTCCCCGGCATGGACGAATTCGAGGGCGAGCAGCACCATTCCAGCGAACACCCCGGTCCCGACGCCTATGTCGGCAAGCGCGTCGTGGTGGTGGGTTCCAACAACTCCGCGCACGACATCTGCAAGGCGCTGTACGAGACGGGCGTCGATGTGACGATGCTGCAGCGCTCGTCGACGCACATCGTCAAGTCCGATTCGCTCTGCGAGATCGCGCTCGGTGATCTGTACTCCGAGCGAGCCGTCGAGTCCGGGATGACCACGGGCAAAGCCGATCTCACGTTCGCATCGTTGCCCTACCGGATCATGCACGAGTTCCAGATTCCGGTGTACCAGCAGATCGCGGAGCAGGACAAGGACTTCTACGATCGGCTGGAGAAGGCCGGCTTCCAACTCGACTTCGGTGACGACGGTTCGGGACTGTTCATGAAGTACCTGCGTCGCGGCTCTGGCTACTACATCGACGTCGGCGCATCCGAGCTGGTGGCGGACGGCAAGATCAAACTCGTTGCCGGGCAGGTGGATCGGATCAGCAAGACCGGCGTCGTGCTCGACGGCGGCACCGAGCTACCGGCGGATCTCATCGTCTACGCCACCGGCTACGGCTCGATGAACGGCTGGGTCGCCGACCTGATCGATCAGGAGACCGCGGACAAGGTCGGCAAGTGCTGGGGCCTCGGCTCGAACACCACCAAGGATCCCGGTCCATGGGAGGGCGAGCAGCGCAACATGTGGAAGCCGACGCAGCAGGAGAATTTCTGGTTCCACGGCGGCAATCTGCATCAGTCACGGCACTATTCGCTCTACCTGGCCCTGCAGATCAAGGCACGCTACGAGGGCATCGACACCCCGGTCTACGGGCTGCAGGAAGTGCATCACCTGAGCTGACCCATGTGCGCGGAAACTCGTAGCAGAGTACGAGGTTCGGAGCGGAGCCTGCGGAACGACCGCAGGCTCCGCGCGCACGTGCGGCGCAGCCGCTCAGGTGCTCAGGTGCTCAGGCGCTCAGGTGCTCAGCGCACCCCGTCCCACACCGCGCGTGTTGCCGACCTGGGATCGAGGGCGACGCCGGGCTCGTTGCCGAACATCATCACCGCGCGGTCGGTGCCGTACCGGTCCCAGCCGGGAGAGCTGTCGCGCACGAAGTCGACCCAGGCACGGTGCATCTGATCGGCAACCTGCTGCGGCGGGTTCGGGCCGGTGATGCGGGCGGTCTCGGGCTTGTGCAGCATGTCGAACACGAACGGGATCTCCAGCGCATGGCAGGCTCCGAGAGCTCCGTCGAACAGCGACGAACGCCAGGTGAATTCGTAGACGAAGGCGTCGCCGGAGCGAGCCTCGACCAGACGCGTGGCCGGAATACGGAAGAACCAGTCGGTCATGACGGCGATCATCAGCTCACCCGCCGAGGCGTCGGGCAGCTGTTCGCGGTACCGGTCCAGCGCGGACGGGTCGGCCCGGTACCCGGCGAGGACCATCTTCACGTAGTCCTCGGTGAGGTGCGGGACGAGTCCGGCCGGCACGATGAAGAACGCGTGTTCTTCGCTGGTGGTTCCGATCAACACGTCCACCTGTGCGCTCGCACCATCGCTGATCCTCGAAAAAGGCAGTGCAGGAACCACATCGCCGTCGATGTACGGCTCGAAGGCCATCACGTTCAGGGCCAGCTCACCCCACGCTCCGGTCGGGGCCTCGGCGGTGATCCGATCGGACAGTTCGCGTTGGGCGTCCACCAACGCATCCACCGGTACCGAACCGAGGCCGTCGATCGAGGCCTCGACGCCGAGCCCGGAGGCCAACGCCGCGGAGACCTTCGCCGCGGTCTCGGCGGTGATGACGTGGTGACCCCCTCCGCTCTGCAGAATTGCCCGCTGGAAGAGTCCCTCGGCACGGGGCATCGACATCAGAGTGCCGACGCTCATCGCGCCCGCGGACTCCCCCGCGATGGTCACCTGCGCCGGGTCGCCGCCGTAGGAGGCGATGTGGTCGCGGACCCATTCGAGAGCTGCGACCTGGTCCAGCATCCCGCGGTTGGCCGGTGCACCGTCGATCAGCGCGAAGCCGTCGACTCCGAGTCGGTAGTTGATCACCACGGCCACGACACCGTCGCGCGCGAACGCGGAACCGTCGTACGTGGGAATGGCGTTGCTGCCGTTGACGAATGCGCCGCCGTGGATCCAGACGAACACCGGTGCCGATCCACTGACGTCGGGGGTGAAGACGTTGACGTTCAGGCAGTCGTCACCGGGCACCACCGGCTCGCTGAGGATCTCACTGGTCGGTGGCCGGTATCCCACCTTGGGGACGGTGGCCCCGAAGTCGAGGGCGTCGCGCACTCCGTCCCACGTGGGCGGCGGCGACGGAGCCTGGAAGCGGCGGGGTCCGAACGGGGCCTCGGCGTACGGAACTCCGAGGAACGAGGTGATGCCTGCGCCGGTCCGACCGCGAACCTGGCCCTGAGGTGTATCGACGGTGATCATGTCCATACCTCCTTATTACCCTGTTCGGATCGGACCGACTCGGGCAGGCGGTCAGACCAGACGTGCTTCCGGCGAGCCCGTCTTGCTCGCGTCCCGCTCGACGGAATCACCGAGGGCGTCGTCGATCTTCGCGAGCACGTCGGCGTCGAGGGTCACCTCGGAGGCCTTGATGTTCTCGGCGATCTGCTCGGGGCGCGAGGCTCCGACCAGCGCTGCCGCGATGTTGTCGTTGGCCAGTACCCACGCAACGGCCAACTGCGCCATGGTGATTCCCAGATCGTCCGCGATGGGCTTCAACTGCTGCACCCGGGTGAGCGTCTGGTCGTCGAGGTACCGCGCGATCATCTTGTCGCCGCCCTTGTCGTCCTTGGCGCGCGAGCCGTCGGGCAGTGGTTGACCGGGGAGATACTTTCCGGTGAGCACACCCTGGGCGATGGGCGACCAGACGATCTGCGAGATGCCCAGTTCCTTCGAAGTCGGGATCACCTGATCCTCGATGACGCGCCACAGCGCCGAGTACTGCGGCTGATTCGAGATGATCGAGAAGCCGTTCTGACGGGCGAGTTCCTGCCCGGCGCGCAGTTGATCGGCGGTCCATTCGGAGACGCCGATGTAGAGCGCCTTGCCCTGGCGGACGACATCACCGAACGCGGCGATGGTCTCCTCGAGCGGGGTCTCGACGTCGTAGCGATGCGCCTGGTAGAGGTCCACGTAGTCGGTGCCGAGTCGACGCAGCGACGCGTCGATGCCTTCGAGGATGTGCTTGCGCGAGAGTCCGGTGTCGTTGGGGCCCTTGGGCCCGACGGGGAAGTAGACCTTGGTGAAGATCTCCAGCGATTCTCGACGCTCCCCTTTCAACGCGTCCCCGAGCACCGTCTCGGCGGCTCCGTTGGCGTAGACGTCGGCGGTGTCGAAGGTGGTGATGCCGGCATCGAGGGCCGCGCGTACGCACTGGGTGGCGATGTCGTTCTCCACCTGCGATCCGTGGGTCAACCAGTTGCCGTAGGTGATCTCCGAAATCTTCAGTCCGCTGTTTCCGAGGTATCTGTAAGCCATGAAGAAAACGGTACTCCGATGACTTTGCCCTCCGCTGGTGGTCTACTCGGGTATGACACTTCGGGTACACAATCTGTCGGTCTCGCTCGACGGCTTCGCCGCCGGTCCTGATCAGAGCCAGGACAACCCCATGGGCGTCGACGGCATGGCGCTGCACCAGTGGGTGTTCGCCGACCGCTCCGACACAGAAGACCCTGACACCGATCAGCGGATGCTCGATCTCGGCACCGAGAACATCGGCGCAACCATCATGGGCCGCAACATGTTCGGTCCGGTCCGCGGCGAGTGGCCGGACTACAGCTGGCGCGGCTGGTGGGGTGAGGAGCCGCCGTACCACCACCCGGTGTTCGTCCTGACCCATCACCCACGGCCGCCACTGGAGATGGTCGGCACCACGTTCCACTTCACCGACGATCCCATCGAAACGGTGCTCGATCGTGCCCACGAGGCGGCGTCGGGCAAGGACGTGCGCCTCGGCGGCGGGGCATCGACGGTGCGGCAGTACTTGAAGGCAGGGCTCGTCGATCACCTACATCTTGCGGTCTCGCCGGTGATTCTCGGAGCTGGGGAACCGATCTACGACGGCTGGGACCCCACGACGATGGAGCGGACCGAGGTAGCGGGATCGGACCAGGTCCTCCACGTCGTCTACCGCCGAGCCCGGTAGCGGTTCAGAGCCCACATCCCGACGCCTGCGAGCACGACCGTTGCCGATGCACCACCCGTGGAGAGCCACTTTTCGGGCCAGGACGTGTCCGTCAGTGCGGAGGTCAACGGCGTGTACGCCGTCCATCCGTACGTGACGACCATCGGCACCGTGATCGCCACCGGTATGGCAAGGCCGAGGGTCGACGGCGTCGGGGCGGCAGGCGTGCACGCGACGTACAGGTAGGCCGCGGCGGCCGGAAAGACGATCAGGCTCGCGACGTAGTGCACGTTGTCCAGCGGCGGGCTATCGAACAGTGCCGTCACGCAGACCACTGCCAGAACTGCAACGCCGATCAGCGCACGCCCCCAACGCAATCCGAGCGCAGTACCGGCCGCCACCGAGACTGCAATGACGGCTACGAGTCCGAGTGTCCACACTCCGTCCGAGACACTGATACCCACACCCGAGGTCGTGGTCGAGGTGAGCAACACGGCCGTTCCGGCGAGGACCATGACGCCGCTACGGCCCGGTAGCAGAGCAGCGGCTGCGAACAATACGAGTACGACGAAAAGGCCGTAGTACCAGCGGCCGCCGAACCCGTACTCGCTCTGGAACATGCTGAACACGAACGCCACATTCAGCAGCAGCCCACCGATCGTCACCAGCAGTACCGCCGCGACTGTGCGGATATCGCGCTCGGTCGCCGGGCTTTCGCCCTGGTTTTCGTTGCGCGCTGCCCACGCCACTGCCACCACCACGAGCACGCACAGCACCGGAACGACCACCGGTGTGCCCATATCGGATTCGGTGAGGTAGTCGGCGTAGCGCCGGGGAACAGCGGGGTAGTGCAATGCCTCGACCGCGCCGGCGGACAGCAGGCCGAGAAGGAAGGACCCGATCAGTAGCGCCTGATGAACTCGTCTCCGATTCGCCTGTACTGCACTGCATCCCAACAGGACTCCGCCTGCCACCACCTCGGCGGAGTCGGACGAGAACAGCAGTACCGAGCCCCCGATGACAACAGCAGCGGCGATGGACAGTCCGGCCAGCACGCTGCGCCGACGAACGACCATCGCCGTACCCGACGCAAGAATCAGCGCGACCGCAACTCCCACGCCGCCACTGGAGAACAGCAGCCCGCCGAACCTGGTGTCGCCGAAGATGTCGATCCCGCCGGACTGCATCGACAATCCGGCCAGCAATCCGGTCAGAAGTACCCCGAGCGCAACCATGCCCGAATTATGCACTGCCCCCGCGATAGTCCCGTGATGCCGCGAGGATCTTCTCCAGGGTTGCCGCGAACGCCTGCAGTTCGCTTTCTCCCACAGCGGATCCCACTGCATCGGACCACGCATGTTGCGCATCCCGCAGCTCGGCCACGGTGTCGCGCCCCTTGGGGGTCGGCTCCAGCAGCTTTGCCCGCTTGTGGTTCGGGTTGTCGACGTACACGGCCCAACCTTTGTCCACCAACAGATTTGCCGTCCGCTGCACACTCTGCCGTGCCAACCCCAGCCCGACGCGTCGCGCGATGTCGGCAACCGAAAGCGGCTCGTCCAGGGTGGCTCCCAGGACCTGCCACCACGCCGGAGTCAGACCCGTCGGCTCGGTGATGTCGTGTGCGGCGGCGAGAAATTCACCGTTGAGCTCGAAGACGGGCAACACCAGGGCTGTGAGCGCATCACCCTCCGGAGTGCGCTGGCTCATGCGCCCGCCAGCTGGTCGTAGTACTTGCGTTCCCCCGTCGTGTACAGGCCGTACCAGGCATCGACCACGGGTTGGGGAAACACGTTCAACCGCTCGAACACGAGCTTCGCGAACTCCAACGGGCTCACGCCGCCTGCGGTGATCACGGTGCCGTCGGACACTGCTTTCTCGTCGCGGTAGTGCTCCGCTCCACGATATTCGGTTGCCTGCGTGAGGAACTCGGCGGCATTCGAGGTATGCGGCCGGTCGTCGAGCAGTCCGGCCCGGGCCACCCCCAATGTTGCCCCGCAGATCGCCGCGACCGGAGTGCCCGCCGCAACGAGTTCGACTGCGAACCTCAGCACCGCATCGTGACCGGAGTCCCAGCTGGGCGCGCCGGGCAGAATCAACGCATCGAGAGTGGGAAGCCCGGCGAGCGCAACGTCGGGAGTGATGCGCAATCCGCCCATCGTCGTGACGGCCTCCCCCGTCTCCGATGCGATGATCAGCCGGTTGGCGTCCGGGTCCTGCTCGCGGGCCATGGCCAGACCTGCGGTGAGGTATCCGTATTCCCAGTCGGCCATGGTGTCGGTGGCGTACAGAGCGATCGTTGTCATGTCGAGCCTCCAGAATTTGACAGTGTGCTGTCATTTTGCGCTCATGACAGTGCACTGTCAATGCATCACTGCCCGATCGGACAGGTTCTGTCGAAACGCGCGTCGAACCGGGCAGTCGGCGCTACCGTCACAGCACGACCAAGCGCCGGCCAACGGAGGTACGCGCGATGCTCAGCGGTGCAGACAAGCTCCGAGATTCCATCGCCAAGTCCTGGCAACGGTCGGCGCAGAGCGGTCTCGCACCAGCGGACACCCTGGAGCAGGCGAGTCTTCGTGACGTCGATCGTCGCAGCCGCCTCCTCGCCGCGGCAAACCCCATCCTCGATCGGATGGAGAGTGTGCTCGACGGCTCCGGGTACTGCGTCCTGCTCGCGGATCGCGATGCCCGGCTGGTCGATCTCCGTTTCGGCACCCATTCGCTACGAGATGCCGTGTCCTCGGTCGGCGCGGTCGTCGGCCGGTCGTTCACCGAACAGGCTTCGGGAACCAATTCGATCTCGACGACCTTCGAGATGCGCGCACCCTGTGCCGTGCGTGCCGAGGAGCACTACATCGAGTCGATGAAGACCTTCAGTTGCTACGGCCACCCCCTGATCCACCCCGTCACACGCCGCATCGAGGGCGTCCTCGACATCACCTTCCTGGCCTCCGGTGACAACCCGCTACTCGAACCGATGCTCGTCCATGCCGCACAGGACATTCAGGGCAGGCTCCTCGAAGAGACCCGCTCCGGTGAACATCGACTGTTCCAGGCATTTCAGTACGCGTCTTCGCAGCGTCGCGGTGCGCCGGTCATCGCGATCGCCGACGAAATTCTGCTCGAAAACACCAGCGCTGCAGCAATGATCGATTCAGTCGATCATTCCGCACTGCGCGCGCTCACAGACGATTCGATCCGGCGCAGTGGCGTCGTACACGATGTGAGCCTCAATTCCGGACTGCACGCAACCGTGCGCTGGGAGCGTCCGGTATCGGCCGCTGGAATCGTCATCGAGATCGATCCTCACGACACCGCGCGCACCCCACTTCCCACTCCGAGAATCCGAAAGCCGTTGTGTGTCATCGGCGAACCCGGAACCGGAAAGTCGACCACCCTCGCCCGACTGACAGCAACGACGTCACCGCACTGGTTCGACGCCGCAGATCTGGTGACGACGACCCCGGCCGAGTGGTTGACAGCCGTCGAGCATCAGGTCGAGGCTGCACACGATGTGGTGATCAAGAACGTGCACTTCCTCCCGGGTCCGGTGGCGAGCCGGTTGCATTCGACTCTGTCGTCCGCCCGCGGGTGGTACGCGTTGTCGAGCTCGACCACCGACTCGGCCGAACTCGAACACCGCCAACTCCTGTCACTGTGCGCCGACACCATCGAGCTGGCCCCCTTGCGTTCTCGCCGACACGAAATCCCGGACCTGGTCCGCGCCATCATGGCCGAGCTCGAATCCCGCGCGCACTTCACGCCTGCGGCGTTGTCGGCGCTGATCGACTACGACTGGCCGGGCAACATCGGCGAACTCCGAGCCGAGGTCACCGAGGCCGCATCGCGTAGGTCCGTCGGAGACATCACCGAACGAGAACTGGTCAGACCGCGCAAGAACGCGTCGACGACTCGGATGAGCACGCTCGACACCGCGATGCGCGACGCCATCGTGCACGAGTTGGCGCGGCAGGGCGGCAACAAACGCACGACGGCGGAGAGCCTGGGAATCAGTCGGACCACCCTGTACAAGCGGATGCGCGAGTTCGGCATCCTCGGCTGAGGTTGTCCACTTTCTGAACACTCGACATCCGTGATCGGGGTCACACTCGTATGCATGGATGCACACACGACAACACGAGAGCAGCTCGACGCACCGTCGCTCTTCATCGGCGGCGAGTGGGTGGAACCCAGCTCGTCCGCCCGCATCGAAGTCCGTTCGGCAAGTAGCGAAGAACGCATCGGATCGGTACCCGAGGCACAGGAAGCCGACGTCGATGCGGCGGTGGCTGCTGCCCGCCGCGCATTCGAGGACCCCAGCGGTTGGAGTCGGTGGGAGCCTTCGAAGCGCGCCGACGCGATCGATCGACTCGCCGACGAGTACGAGAAGCGAGGCGACCAGCTCGCCCGACTCGTGGCGGCACAGAACGGCATGCCGATCTCCATTGCGGAGCAACTCGAAGGCGGCTTCCCGGTCGCCGTGATGCGGTATTTCTCGGGTCTCGCGCGAACCGCGCAGTTCGAGGAATCTCACCCCCACCTGATGGGCGGGATGACAACGGTTCGACGCGAGCCGATCGGCGTCGTCGGCGCCATCGCACCGTGGAATTTCCCGCAGACTCTGGCCGCGTTCAAGTACGCACCGGCCCTCGCAGCCGGCTGCACCGTCGTGCTCAAGCCGTCTCCCGAGACGGTGCTCGACTCGGTTGTGTTGGCGGAGGCCATCATTGCCGCTGGGTTGCCGCCCGGCGTCATCAACATCGTTCCCGGTGGCCGTGAGATCGGTGCCCATCTGGTCTCGCATCGAGGCATCGACAAGGTCGCGTTCACCGGCTCCACCGCAGCCGGGCGGTCCATCGCCGAAACATGTGGCCGCCTGTTGCGCCCGGTGACTCTCGAACTGGGCGGAAAGTCGGCGTCGATCATCCTCGACGACGCGAATCTCGATCTCGCCGAGATCGGCGAGAACCTCTTCGGTGCAACGTTTCTCAACAACGGTCAGACGTGCTTCCTCGGCACCCGAGTCCTCGCGCCGCGCTCCCGCTACGACGAGGTCGTCGGCATGATGGAGGCGTTCGCGAACTCTCTGGCCGTCGGCGACGCGCTCGACCCGGCCACCCAGATCGGGCCGATGGCCACTGAGCGCCAACGGGATCGCGTCGAGGGGTACATCGCCAAAGGCAGCGGCGACGGTGCTCGGCTCGTCACCGGCGGCGGTCGGCCCGCGGACCTCGATCGCGGCTGGTTCGTTCAACCGACGATCTTCGCCGACGTCGACAACAACCACACCATCGCGCAGGAAGAGATCTTCGGGCCCGTCCTGTCGATCATCCCGTACGGCGACGAAGCCGAGGCGATCAGCATCGCCAACGACTCTGATTTCGGACTCGGTGGATCAGTCTGGACCGCCGACGACGAGCGAGGTTTCAACGTGGCCAAACGAATTCACACCGGAACGATCGGCATCAACCACTACATGGTGGATCCCTCGTCCCCGTTCGGCGGGGTCAAGGACAGCGGAATCGGGCGCGAGCTGGGGCCCGACGCCATCGGAAATTTCCAGCACGTCAAATCCATCTACCGCTGAATCGAACTCAGGAGAATCTCTGTGAAGACCAAAGCAGCAGTACTGTTCGAGCCGCACAAGCCGTTCGAGATCATCGAACTCGAGATGGACGGCCCCGGCCCCGGTGAAGTCCTGATCAAGTATGTCGCAGCAGGACTGTGTCATTCGGATCTACATCTGCTCGACGGCGACCTGCCACCACGCTTTCCCATCGTCGGCGGCCACGAGGGTTCCGGCATCATCGAGGAAGTCGGTCCCGGCGTAACCAAGGTCAAGCCAGGCGATCATGTCGTCTGTTCCTTCATCCCGAACTGCGGCACCTGCCGCTACTGTTCCACCGGGCGACAGAACCTGTGCGACATGGGCGCAACGATCCTCGAGGGCTGCATGCCCGACGGCACGTTCCGTCGCCGTGACAGCAAGGGCACCGAATTCGGAGCGATGTGCATGCTCGGTACCTTCTCCGAGCGCGCCACCATCTCCCAGCACTCCGTCGTCAAGATCGACGACTGGTTGCCCTTGGAGACAGCAGTTCTCGTGGGCTGCGGCGTTCCGTCCGGATGGGGTACCGCCGTGTACGCGGGCGGTGTACGCGCAGGCGACTCGGTGATCATCTACGGCATCGGCGGCCTCGGCATCAATGCCGTTCAGGGAGCTGTACATTCGGGCGCGAAGCATGTGCTCGTCGTGGATCCGCTCGAGTTCAAGCGCAACCAGGCACTGAAGTTCGGCGCAACTCACGCGTTCGCGGATGCCGCGTCGGCCCAGGAGAAGTTGACCGAACTCACGTGGGGCCAGGGAGCAGACCAGGCTCTGATTCTGGTCGGAACCGTCGACGAGGAGGTCGTGCAGGCCGCGACCGCGGCAATCGGCAAGGGCGGCACCGTCGTCATCACCGGCCTCGCAGACCCCGAGAAGCTGACGGTGCACGTGTCCGGCACGGATCTGACGTTGAATCAGAAGACGATCAAGGGCACGCTCTTCGGGTCCGCGAACCCGCAGTACGACATCGTGCGCTTGCTACGCCTGTACGACGCCGGGCAACTCAAGCTCGACGAGCTGATCACCTCGACCTACTCCCTCGAACAGGTCAACGAGGGCTACCAGGACCTGCGCGACGGCAAGAACATGCGCGGGGTGATTCATTTCTGAAACACGCTGCGGCAGTGGTGCGGTCGAGTGCGCTGGATGGCACTCGACCGCATCGTTGCGCGCATCCGACTGCACGGACGATGGTCATCCGATAGCAATCCAGTCGACCGGCAACACTCGCGTTGCCCGAGCGCGCGGATCCACCTCGTCCACATAGATCCGGCATGCCGCGTGATAGCGCTGGTCGAAGGCCCGACCTGCCGCCTCCGGGCCACCGAGCGGATCATCCACCGGCTCGTCCGTCGCCATATCGATGACCCGACGCCGAATGGCACCGCTTCCGTTCGGCCCCAAGGGGATCAGCACGTGTGAGACAAACGCGTCGAAGTCGTATGCGTCCCGGTAATAGCCGAGAGCCGACGCCCGCCCCTGTCGATACCGGTGGGCACGTCGGTGATGGAAGCCGTCCATGGTCACATGCACGGACGGACGCCCCTGCGCTGCAACAGCATTCACCAGCCATTGTGCGCACGTGGTTTTCCCCGATGCCGTCACACCGTCGATCGCCACCCGCAGGGGGTGCCCCGGAGCCCGGGAGAGCACGTCCCGCACCATGTCGTCACCGTCGCTCATGGGTCGAGGGTAGGCGATCAGCTTGATCAACCAAATGGTTGACTACGCCGGGCGAGCGGCCTACTCTCGGCATCGACGCACAGCGAGGAACCCCATGGACGATCGAACAGAGCAGCTCAACAGGACGTTCGCGGCCCTGGCCGATCCCACTCGGCGTGACATCGTCGCCCGGCTCGCCGGCGGTGACGCGAACGTCAGCGAACTGGCCGAGCCGTACGAGATGAGCCTGCAAGCTGTCTCCAAACACGTGAAGGTGCTCGAGGAAGCCGGGTTGGTCACGCGCAGCAAGGATGCCCAACGTCGTCCGGTGCATCTCGACGCCGAAGTGTTCGGCCTGATGACGACATGGATCGAGCGTTATCGCCAGGAAGCAGAACAACGTTATCGACGCCTCGACGCCCTGCTGAACACCATCGCAGACGACAAGACCACCGAGACGAAAGAAGTGTCATGACTGCACACGAAACCGAGATCGTCGCGGACGAGAAAGTCCCCACGATCGAGATCATCCGAGAGTTCGATGCGACGCCGGAGCAGGTCTTTCGCGCTCACATCGACCCCGAGCTGTATCGCCGATGGGTGGGGCCGCGATCGTTGACGACCCGAATACTGAAGTGGGAGGGGCATACCGGAGGAGCCTGGGCTTTCGCCAACGACCGGGACGGTGAGGAGATCGCCGCGTTCTTCGGCAGCTTCCACGAGGTGCGTGCCAACGAGCGAATCGTGTGGACCTTCACCTGGGAGGGTGCACCCGACTCGGTCGCGCTCGAAACGCTCACCTTCGAGAGCCGAGGCGATGGCGGTACACGGCTGAGGGTTCTGAGCGTGATGTCGGACTTCGCGAGTCGCGACGGCATGCTGTCGAGCGGCATGGACGTCGGCGTGAAGGAGGGCTACGACAAGCTCGACGAACTCCTCCAGCAGCACACCGGTCCGGCCCAGCAGCACGCACAGGACGCGGCAAGGTTCAGTGCACTCGTTCTGTCCGCGTCACCGGAGGACTGGCCCGGGCCGAGCCCGGTATCGGGTTGGGCTGCACGCGATGTCGTGCAGCATTTGATCGAGTGGTCTCGCGGCTTCCTCGCTGGGGGCGCAGGAATCGCGCTACCCGCGCTCGACGTCGAAGCCGACCCGGCCGCAGCCTGGACGCAGCACGTCGCCGACATCCAAGCGATTCTCGACGACCCCGCCGACCGGGTGCTGAGCAACCCGCACACCGGAGACATGCCGGTGGACGAGGCGATCGACATGTTCTACACCGCCGACGTCTGGATGCACTCCTGGGACCTGGCGAAAGCCCTCGGCCGAGAGCCTGATCTGGGCCAGGAACGCTGCGCCGCAGCGCTCGAGGCCATGCGACCGATGGAGCAGGTGCTTCGGGACAGCGGGCAGTACGGCCCCGCCGTCCCCGTTGCCGACGACGCGTCCCCGCAGGACCAGCTGATGGCCTTCATCGGCCGCGACCCGGCCTGGCAGCCGGGCCGATAGCCTCCGTTCAGAGATACTTCTTCAGCTCCATTTTCGCGATCGACATCTTGTGCACCTCGTCGGGACCGTCTGCGAGCCGCAGCGTGCGTATGTGTGCGTACATCATGGCCAGCGGGAAGTCGTTGGACACTCCGCCTCCGCCGTGGACCTGGATGGCCCGGTCGATGATCTTCAGAGCCATCTCGGGGGCCGCAACCTTGATCGCTGCGATCTCCGTGCGCGCTTCCTTGTTCCCGACGGTGTCCATCAGGTACGCGGCTTTGAACGTGAGCAACCTGGTCTTCTCGATCTCGATGCGCGCCTCGGCGATCCAGTCCTGAATGTTCGAGCGCATCGCCACCGGCTTGCCGAACGTCACGCGCGATACCGCACGGCGACAGAGCAATTCGAGCGCACGTTCTGCCACGCCGATGGTGCGCATCGCGTGGTGGATACGGCCGGGACCCAGGCGAGCCTGGCTGATGGCGAAGCCCTCCCCCGGCCCCTTCAACACGTCCTTGGCCGGAACCCGCACATCCTCGAAGAGCACCTCGGCGTGACCTTCGCGGTCGATGTAGCCGAACACCGGCAGGTTGCGCAGAACGGTGACACCGGGTGCGTCGATGGGCACCACCAGCATCGACTGCTGACGGTGCGTGGCCGCCTCGGGATCGGTCTTGCCCATCACGATGAGCACCTTGCAGTTCTTGTGCATCGCATTGGACGTCCACCACTTGCGCCCGTTGAGGATGAAGTCGTCACCGTCGCGGTCCATCTTCATCGCGATGTTGGTGGCGTCCGAGCTGGCCACATCGGGTTCGGTCATCGCAAAGGCAGAGCGAATGGTGCCGTCCAGCAACGGCTTCAGGTACTTCTCTTTGTGCTCGTCGGTACCGAAGAGCGTGAACACCTCCATGTTGCCGGTGTCCGGTGCGTTGCAGTTGCATGCCTCGGGAGCGAGCAGGCTTCGTCCCATGATCTCGGCCAGCGGTGCGTATTCGAGGTTGGTCAGACCGGGGCCCCACTCGGGATGCGGGTGGAACAGATTCCACAGTCCACGCGAGCGCGCTTCCTTCTTCAAGTCCTCGATGATCGGCGGCTGGAAGTGCGGGTCACCCGACTCGAGCATCTGCTGCTCGTACACTGCCTCGGCCGGATAGATGTGAGAGTCCATGAATTCCAACAGATCCGACTCGTATTTCTTCGCACGGTCGGAGGTCTCGAAAAATGCCACGGTGGGCCCCTATCGGTTGTTGTCGAGCAAGCTGTCCTGGTAGCGACGCATGCCGCGCAACCACCGGTCGTAATCGGCACCCTTGTTGCGGTACATGTCCAGTACGTTCTCGTGCGGCAGGATGAGGAACTGCTCGCGGTCCATCGCGTCGAGCACCACATCGGCGACATCGAGCGGTTCGAGCACGGCACCGGCACTGAGAACCGCGGCAGTTGCCGCCGCTCCCAACGCATCTCCGGATTCGCGTCCCTCGTAGAGCAGTTTGGTGTTGACACCCATCGGGCACAGGCAGCTGACGCGAATTCCGCGGTTGCCGTAGGTGACGTTCATCCACTCGGCGAAACCGACCGCCGCGTGCTTGGTCGTCGCATATGTCGCCGAGCCGATCTGGGTGAGCAGGCCGGCCGCCGAGGCGGTGCTGACGAAGTATCCCTCGCCGCGCTCGAGCCAACCCGGCACCAACAGCTGCGCGGCCCGAATGTGCGCGCGTACGTTGACGTCGAACGACAGGTCCCAGTCCTGCTCGGCGGCGTCGAGTCCGGGTGCGCCGCTGATGCCTGCGTTGGCGAAGTAGAGATCGACGGGGCCGAACGACTCCTCGGCCACCGCGATCAGCCGTTGGATGTCCTCGGTGTTCGACGCGTCCGCCGCAGCGGCGACGGCCGTTCCCGGCCGATCGCGTTCGATGGCGTCGGCCACGGATCGGGCCGTGGTTTCGTCGAGATCGGAGACGACGACGCGTGCGCCGTGCTCGGAGAGTCGAGCGGCGATGGCTCCGCCGATTCCGCCACCACCTCCGGTGACGATGGCAACTCTGCCTTCAACCTTCATGCCCCAGGTATAGTTGAAGTCGGATTCAAGTTCAACCCTGGTTGCATGAACATGCTGCTCAGAGGCGCACTCTAGGCCCGGGGACGCGTCGGATCGGTGATCCATCCCGACCACGAGCCCGGATACAACGCAGCATCGATGCCCGCCAATTCGAGCGCGAGAATCTGATGTGCCGCGGTCACCCCGGAACCGCAGTAGACGGCGACTTTCTTTCCCTCGGGCACAAGTCCACCGAATGTGCCATCGAGTACCCCGGGGTCCAGAAACTTGCCGTCCGTATCGACGTTCTCGGTCGTCGGCCGATTGACCGCGCCGGGGATGTGACCGGCCACTGGATCCACCGGTTCCACTTCCCCGCGGAACCTCTCGGGTGCCCGGGCGTCGAGCAGTACGTTGTCCCGGGCGAAGTCGAGTACGTCGTCGACGTCGAGAACGGACGCAAGGGACGGCCTCGCAGTGAACGATCCGGCCGCGACGATCGACGGTTCGGTACCGATCGGGAATCCGGCCGCGACCCACTGGGCGAGACCGCCGTCGAGGACTCGCACGTCGGCATGGCCGTAGTAGCGCAACAACCACCAGCCGCGCGCGGCCGCGGTCGCCGGCCCTCCGTCGTAGACCACGACCGAGGAGTCGTCACTCACCCCGGCACCGCGCATCGCTGCGACGAACGTCTCGGTGTCGGGCAACGGGTGGCGGCCGCCCGAACCCGGGACCCCGGCAAGCTCCGCGTCGAGGTCCACGAACTGCGCGTTCGGGATGTGGCCGGCCTCGTAACCGGCTCTGTCGCTTCCGGTCTGCAGCACGAATCGAATATCGAGGACGACCGGAGCCCGCCCCATCTCGAAGAGGTCGTGCAGTTCGGCGGCAGAAATCAGCGGCGAGGGGCTCATAAGGCTCCGACGCTAACAGCCCTGCGCCGGGAATAGCTCGGGTTGCATGCCGGTTGTGCGCAGGCGTGACCGAAACTGCATCCACAACACAGCATCTGTCCACCGCCGGGCTCTTCGAGCCGTTCGAGGTCAAGTCGCTGAAGCTCCGCAATCGCTTCGCCATGGCCCCGATGACGCGCGCCTTTTCTCCCGACGGCATCCCCGGCCCGGATGTCGCCGAGTACTACCGCAAGCGCGCGGCCGGCGGCACCGGCCTCATCATCACCGAGGGCGCCTACATTCCCGATCCGGCAGCCGGCCCTCATACCCGCGTCCCGCGGATCTACGGTGATGCCAGCCTCGAGGGCTGGAAGGGTGTCGTCGACGCCGTCCACGCCGAGGGCGGCGCGATCATCCCGCAGCTGTGGCACCTCGGTGTCGAGCGCGGCACCGAGCCTCGCCTCTTCCCGGACGTCACCACCGTGAGCCCGTCGGGCATTGCACTCGACGGTTCTTCGGTGGGTCGGGCATTCACCGACGCCGACCTCGACGAACTCACCTCGCAGTGGGTGCAGGCCGCGGTCAACGCGAAGAACACCGGCTTCGACGGCCTCGAACTGCATGGCGCACACGGGTATCTGCTCGACGAATTCCTCTGGGCCACAACCAATGTGCGCGACGACGAGTTCGGTGGTTCTCTCGAAGCTCGGACTCGCTTCCCCGCGCAGGTCGTTGCGGCGATCCGCGCCGCGGTGGGTGAGGACTTCGCCATCGTGTACCGCTTCTCGCAGTGGAAGAGCAATCACTTCGACGCCCGGATCGCCCAGAATCCGGAGGAACTCGGACGTGTCCTGACTCCTCTCGTCGACGCCGGAGTGGACATTCTGCACGCCTCGACCCGCCGCCACTGGGATCCGGCGTTCCCTGAGCTGGACGGCAACGACGGAAAGCTGGGCTTGGCCGGGTGGACCCGCAAGCTCACCGGCGTGCCGACGATCACTGTCGGATCGGTTGGCCTCGACTCGGTGTTCACCTCGGCATGGTCGGAGGACGCCGCATCCGGTGTCACCGGACTCGATGCACTGGTCGGCCAGTTCGAGGACAACGAGTTCGATCTGGTTGCCGTCGGACGTGCACTGCTGTCCGACCCCGATTGGGTGAACAAGGTTGGAGACGGACGCGTCGATGAGCGCATCGAATTCACCCGCGACCACATTCAGCACCTGAGCTGACGGAGCGGGCACAGAGACCCTCGGCAGCATCGCCTAGAACGGCGGTGCTGCCGTGTCGTTTGTCTCGGGCTGTCGGTTGTCGGGTGGGTCGGGGTAGGCGATGATGCCGGATCGTGTCGGTCGGGTGGGGATGTGTGGTGTGAGGTCGTTGCCGAGGATGAGTACGGCTGTGCCGTTGGTGGGCAGGGTGATTCGGGTGGTCTTGGATGTCGATCTCCAGAGGATGGCTCCGCCGGGGAGCATGGTGGTGGTCCAGTAGCCGGCGGTTTTGACGCTGTGGTGGTATTCGCAGAGGCATTGGAGGTTGTTGACGGTGGTCCATCCTCCGCCGAGTGGGTTGGTGTGGTCGAACGGGTTGATGTGGTCGAGTTGGCAACGTGCAGCGGGTCGGTGGCAGCCGGGGAATCGGCAGTGTTTGTCGCGTAATCGGACGGCTGCGGTGGTGAGGGTGTCGGGTCGGTAGATCAGTGCTCGGACGGTCAGCGGGTCGCGAGGTACTGATTTTCCGAGGGTGGGATCGGCGGCGATAGCAGCTTCGAGTGCAGCGGCGAGGGAGGCGTTGCCGAGGTAGATGCCTGAGGGCGTGCGGTGTGCTGGAGTGTGGCCTGCAATGGGGATCGTTCGGTTTTTTCGCCGAATCGCGGAGGGCAGATCGAGGGCAGTGACGTCGAAGGCAGAGCTGTGCCGTGTGCCCCTCCCGACGGGTGTGTGGGTGCAGAACAGGGCGGCGGCGGAGGTCAGCGATTGGGTCCGCCGTGGTCTGTCTTCGTTTCGGCTGAGGTCGGGTGGAGCTGGATGGGCAGAGGTGTCCGCGGCCTGACCCTCCAGCGGAGCCGGTGAGGTTGCAGTCTCCGGTTCCGACGCCAGAGCTGTTCCTCGCGCGAGGTCTGTCGCCGGTGCCGTCGCGCTGGTCGGCGAGGGCGCGGGGTCGGGTGCGGGTGCGGGTGCGGGTGCCGTGGATGATTCGGCATCGGTATCGGCATCGGTGTCGGCATCGGTGTCGGCATCAGTGTCGGCATCAGTGTCGGCATCAGTGTCAGTGGATGTGCCAGTGGTCGTGCATGATTCGGATTCAGTCGCCCGTACCGAGTCGCTACCGGTGCAGCTGCGAGTCTCGGGAGCGTTTGTTGCCGAAGCAGCGTTCGTGTCCGTGTCGTTCACCGGATCCGACGCTGAGTCCGACTCCTGCTGCTGGTCTGTCGGTGTTCGTTCCCATTCCCCGGTCTCCGGGTTCTGGACTGCCAGTCCGAGTTTCTCCGCAAGAGTCACCGCCTCGGTGAGCAGGATCTGCCAATGGCTGTTGCGTGCCAGCTCCTGCGCGAGGTCGGGATCGATGGAACCATGTCCGGCCAGGTAGGCGGGGTTGGCGAGCAGTCCGATGAGGGTGGCGATGTCGACGGTGATCATCGTCAACGGCACCCGCCGATCCGGCAACACGGTGTCGTTCTTCGGGCAGTCGGGGCGGTGGCACAGGCATGCCAGTCGGGGTTCGCCGTGCATGCGGGCCATGAACGCATCACACAGGCGTTCTTTCTTCCCGCGCGGATCTTTCGGGCAGAGGGTGTCGGCCATTTCTTCGAGGAGTTGCCATGCGGCGGCGGCTTCGGGTGCGGTCAACTCGGCTCGGATGCGGGCGAGTTCGCCGGCGGGACTGTAGGTGACGGTGCGGAACTTCTTCGCGAACTCCCGCAGCGCTGCTGCTTCCTCGGGTGCGACGCGCAGCAGGATGTCCCAGATCGCCTGCTCGAGCGGGCCCGGGGACGACCTCCGCGCCGCCTCGACCACCTCTTTCTCTACCGACGTGACGATGGCGTCGGAGAGGTTGTCGAGGATCCGGCATGCGGTCCGCACGCGAGGGAGGTCGATCTCCCCGGTCTCGAACGCTGCTCGTAGCAGTGGGAGTCGGGTGTGCAGGGCTACGCCGACGGATACATACGATTCGGCGACGGTCGCCGAGCAGCCCAACGCGACAGCCATTTCGGTGCGTCCGTATCGGCTGTAGTGCTTGTGTTCGGTGTCGCGGGTGATCCAGTCGCAGTGCACGCGATAGCAGGCGGCGATCTTGCGGGCCGCGTGCCGATTCTCCTCACGCGCGGCAGCGGTCAACGCCTCCAGTGACACAGTCGGTATTGCACCCATTTTTCACCCCCCGGTGAGCCGAAACAAGAACGTGCGTTCGAACTGAAAGAAGACTAACCCGGGCCACCGACAAGAACGCTGGAGCCGGAATTGGGGCGGCTGACCTGCCGCTTTCCGCCGAATCGTTCTACACTCCACTCCATGAGCGAGCCCGATTCGACGTCGTCAGAACTGGTGGAGTTGCGCGAGCGTGCGGCCCGCGGTGATCAGGATGCCATCGACGAGTTGGTCGAACTCGCGGGCTCTCGAAACGACCTCGACGAACTCCGCTCCCTCGCCGAGGCAGGCAGCAGCAATGCCGTCGACATCCTCGTCGAGCTCGCCGGTGAACGTGGCGACCGCAACGAGTTGCAGAGGTTGGCCGCCGCAGGCAACCAAGACGCCGCGGACATTCTGGAGGAACTCGACGGCTAAGCGGGCCGCTCCCCCAGTTGCACGGTGAGTCGGTGTGCCGCGTCGAGCAGCAGCTTGCCCAACTCCCGGCGCCGATCATCACGGAATCGTGTCTCGACACCCGTCAGGCTCAGTGCCCATGCCGGACCTCCGGCACGGTCGAACACGGCGGCGCCGAGGCCCCAGCTGCCTTCCACCAGCAACGCCGGATTGACGGCGAATCCAGTGGTGCGGGTGTGCGCTATGCGGCGTCGAATCTCGCTGTCGGAGTGGTCTTCTCCCCACTCGGGCACCAGGTCCACTCCACCGAGATACTCGAAGACTTCCCGGTCGGGAAGGTGCGCAAGAATGGCCAGGCCTGCGGACGCCACCCCGAGCGGCAGCCGAATGCCCTCGTACAACACGTGTGAGCGCAAGGGAAAGCTCCCTTCCACCCGAAGCAGGCACACGGTCTCCGCCCCACGCCGCGCCGACAGAAACGCACTCTCTCCGCTCTCGGTGGCCAACGCCTGCACTATCTTTCGAGCCTGGTCGGTGATGTCGTACCGCAATGCCGCCATCGATCCGAGCAGATAGATCTCCGGGCCCAATGACCAGTGGCCGGTGGCGGCGTCGCGGTCGACGAATCCTTGGTCGGCCAGAGACGCCAGTAGGCGATGTGCGGTCGGCCGCGCGATTCCGGTTGCCCGAGCGAGCGCGGTGGTCGAGGCGCCCGACGGCTCCTCGGTTCCCGCTGCGCGCAGCAACGAGCAGATCTTGCCGATCACACTTGCGTTGGCATCCGGTGACGTCACCCGGCCATCGTACGTCCACTCAGCGGACGCCATATCTCCATCCGTTCACCGAACGAGCAAAATCCATCATTCACTTCATCCAGATACACAGCTCAGGTTCACTGAGTGCAACGTTTGCTCAACGAACACATCAGGAGCTGCAAGTGACTGGAAAGACCTATGCGTCCGCCGCCGAGGCGGTCGCGGACATCGGCCGAGGAGCGACCCTCGCGGTCGGTGGCTTCGGATTGTGCGGCATCCCCGACGCCCTCATCGAAGCCATCGCGAACACCGATGCCGACGAGCTCGAAGTGTTCTCCAACAACTGCGGCGTCGACGGCTACGGACTCGGAATCCTGTTGGCCGCCGGACGAATCCGCCGCGTCACCGCCTCGTATGTAGGCGAGAACAAGGAATTCGCCCGGCAGTATCTCGCCGGCGAACTCGAAGTCGAACTCACCCCCCAAGGCACACTCGCCGAACGACTCCGCGCCGGCGGCAACGGCGTCCCCGCATTCTTCACTCCGGCAGGAGTCGGCAGCCCCATCGCCGACGGCGGAATGCCGTGGCGCTACGACGCCGACGGCTCCGTGTCCATCGCATCGCCGCCCAAGGCGACGCGAGTGTTCGGAGACAAGCGGTACGTCCTCGAAGAGTCGATCAATGCCGACTTCGCGCTGGTGCACGCCGAAACAGGTGACACGGCAGGCAATCTCGTGTTCGACAAGACCGCGATGAACTTCAACCCCCTCGCCGCGATGGCAGGCAAGATCACCATCGCGCAGGTCGAGAACCTCGTGGAGCCGGGCGAGATCGACCCGGCCCACGTACATCTTCCCGGCGTGTTCGTCCAACGCGTCGTGCACACCGGGCCACAGGACAGGCGCATCGAAAAGCGCACCGTCAGTTCAGGAGTTCGAGCATGAGCACAGGATGGACGCGCGATCAGATGGCCGAACGCGCCGCAGCAGAGATGGTCGACGGGGAGTACGTCAATCTCGGCATCGGACTGCCGACCTTGATCCCGGGGTACCTCACCGACGCGGTCAAGGTCACGCTGCACTCGGAGAACGGCATCCTCGGCACGGGGCCGTACCCCACGGAGGACAAGGTCGACGCCAACCTCATCAATGCCGGCAAGGAGACCGTCACCGTCAATCCCGGTGCAGCGTACTTCGATTCGTCGTTGAGCTTCGGGATGATTCGAGGCGGACACATCGACACCGCGGTACTCGGCGGCATGCAGGTCTCCAGGACCGGTGACCTCGCAAACTGGATGGTGCCCGGCAAGATGGTCAAGGGCATGGGCGGCGCGATGGACCTCGTGCACGGTGCCCGGCGCGTCATCGTCGTCATGGAACACACCGACCGCGACGGGAACCCGAAGATCCTCGACGCCTGCACCTTGCCGTTGACCGGCCAAGGCGTCGTGAATCGCATCATCACGAACCTCGCCGTCATCGACGTCGTCGGCGACGGAACCCTCGCACTCGCCGAGCTCGCACCCGGTGTCACCTCCGAAGAGGTCGCCGCCGCAACGGGATCCGCGCTCACGATCCCGTGACACCGAGCCCGTGAAACAGAACCCGTGAAACAGAACCCGTAAAACAACTGTGGGCTCGAACGTGCGAAACGTTCGAGCCCACAGTTCGACGTACTAGTCCGGAATCATGTCGAAGGTGTCCGGGTTCGGGCCGTTGCGGCCCTGCTCGCCCTTGTCCAGGGCGGTGATGGCGTCGACATCGGCAGAGCTGAGCTCGAAGTCGAAGATCTCGAAGTTGGCCTTCACCCGCTCCGGCGTCACCGACTTCGGGAAGATGATGTTGCCGCGCTGAATGTGCCAGCGGAGCACAACCTGCGCGACGGATTTGCCTGTCGCGTCGGCGATTCGCTGCAGTTCGGGGTCGTCGAGAACGTTGCCCTGCGCGATCGGCGACCACGCCTCGGTGGGAATCGCGTGCTCACGGCCGTACGCCCACACGTCGCTGTTCACGAAGTACGGGTGCACCTCGATCTGGTTCACGGCTGGCACCGTTTCGGTCTGTTCTGCCAGCCGGTCGAGGTGGGCCGGCTGGAAGTTGGAGACACCGATGTTGCGGGCGCGACCGTCGGCTGCGAACTCCTCCAACGTTTTCCACGTGGAGACGAAGTCGCCGTCGTAGCGGGTCGGGAGCGGCCAGTGGATGAGAAAGAGGTCCACGTAGTCGGTTCCGAGATCGCTGAGCGTCGCGTCGAACGCCTTCCGCGCATCGTCGGGCTTGTGGAAACCGTTGTTGAGCTTGCTGGTGACGAAGACCGATTCACGGTCGATGCCGGAGTTGCGGATACCTTCGCCGACCTGCTTCTCGTTTCCGTACATCTCGGCAGTGTCGATGTGGCGGTAGCCGATTTCGAGGGCCGTTTCGACGGCCTGGGCCGTCTTCTCGGGGTCGATCTGGAACACGCCGAAGCCGAGCTGCGGGATCTGCTTGCCGTTTCTGAGCGTGACGTTGGGTACCTGAGTCATATCGCTCGGGTGCCCGCCCTCCCGCCGCTTCAAACCGGATGAAATGATGCCAACGTGATAGTGCAGCGCATCCGGCGCGTCGTCGATGGGGTTGCCGAGAATCTCGGCCGGTCCACCGCAGCTCTGACAGCCCCGACTCGGCACTTCGACCCGGCGCACCCGTGGTTCCTCACTGCGGTCGAGCGCGGCAACGACGACACCCGAATCGCAGCCTGGACCGAGGGCAACCGCGTCGAGAATCTGGTGCACGGCAAGACGTACTTCGCGGCGCTGGCGCAGGCACTCGAGCGGACCGAACGCGACGATCTGGTGCTCTTCACCGACTGGCGCGGCGACCCGGAACAGCTGCTCACCGACGACGGCGTGACCGTCGAGGATGCGCTCACGGCCGTGGCCCACCGCGGTGGCCTCGTGAAGGGCATGGTGTGGCGCTCGCACATGGAGACACTCGGCTTCACCGGTCCGAAGAATCGCAAGCTCGCTCTGCGGCTCGAGGAGGCCGGCGGCGAAGTCATTCTCGATCAGCGCGTACTGACCCTCGGAAGCCACCACCAGAAGTTCGTCGTCATCCGCTATCGACGGCCCGAGGTGGCCGACGTCGCGTTCGTCGGTGGCATCGATCTGGCCCGTGCCCGACGCGACGACGCCGATCATTTCGGCGATCCGGTCTCGCGTCCCTTCCCTCCCGAGTACGGCGATATCCCTGCCTGGCACGACGTGCAAGTCCAGCTGGAGGGCCCCGCAGTGCGGGACGTCGAGGATGTCTTTCGCGAGCGCTGGGAGGATCCCGCAGCCCTGTCCCGCCTCCCCTGGCACGCCGTACCCGACATGCTGCGCGGTGTGACCAGGGAACCGTCGGAGCTACCGACTGCGGCTGCGCCCCCGGATCCGCGGGGCACGTGCTCGGTTCAGCTGCTGCGCACCTACCCGCGTCGGCGTCCCGCCTACCCGTTCGCCACCAAGGGAGAGCGCAGCGCGGCACGTGCGTACGCCAAGGCTCTGCACCGAGCAACCGAGTTGATCTACATCGAGGATCAGTACCTGTGGTCGGTCGACGTCGCGCGGGTGTTCGCTGCGGCACTGCGTCGCAAGCCGAACCTGCGGTTGGTGGTGGTGGTTCCCAAGCACCTCGACGACGACAGCAATCTCACCATTCCGTCTGCGCTGCTGGGACACTCGGCCGCACTGGGCGTCATCCGCGCTGCCGGCGGTGATCGAGTACTGGTTCTGGATATCGAAAATGACCGCGGCATACCGGTGTACGTGCACTCGAAGGTGTGCGTCATCGACGACATCTGGGCAGCGGTGGGTTCGGACAACTTCAATCGCCGCTCCTGGACCCATGATTCGGAGTTGACGGCCGCCATCATCGACGAAGAACGGGACACTCGCGAACCTCTGGACCCGGCAGGCCTGGGCGACGGTGCTCGAATTCACGCCCGCAACCTACGTCTGGAACTGATTCGCGAGCACCTCGGCCGCGCCGACGGTGACGACGCCGATCTGGTGGACCCCCAAGGATTCTTCGATGTGGTCTCGGCCAGTGCGACCGCGCTCGACAACTGGCACCGCAACCCGTCCTCGGGCCCGCGCCCTGCCGGCAGACTTCGCCGACACGAGATCTCCGTGCCACCCGTGTGGCAGCAACGACTCGCTGCCTTCGCGTACCGCCTGTTCGTCGATCCCGACGGCCGCCCGATCGGAATGCGCCTGCGTCGTCGTTTCTGACGTGCTCGTCGTTTCGGACCTGACATTTCGGGCATGCACAGTCGGTGCCCTCCTCCTCTCGTGACCTCAGTGCTCTCGTCTTCGCCCCCTCCCCGCTGTTGACGGTGACCCTCGACAAAGCTCCCAACGGCAACACAGAACTGCACGTGCACGCCGGCGGCCAGGGCCACTGGATCGCTCGGATGGCCACGGTGCTCGGCCTGGACGTCACGCTGACGGGAGTGTTCGGCGGCGAGATCGGGGGCATTCTGCGCGACATCGTCGAGCGGGAGGGCATCTCCGTCGTCTCCGTCGACATCGGCCAGGAGAGCGGCTCGTACGTTCACGATCGCCGCAGCGGTGAGCGTGAAATCCTGGCCACGGTAGACCCACCACCGCTGGCCAGGCACGCCCTCGACGACCTGTTCAGCGCGGCCCTCGCCGCCGGTGCCCGCAGCGACGTCTCCATCCTCGGCGGACCGCACGAAGACGACATCGTTCCGCCCGAGGTGTACGAGAGGCTGTGCGCGGACCTGACCGCCCTGGGCAAGACGGTGGTGGCCGACCTGTCCGGACCGACCATGATCGCTGCGCTCGCCGGCGGCCTCACGGTGCTCAAGGTCAGCCACGAGGACCTCATCGCCGACGGCCGGGCCGAGTCCGAGGACCCGGCGCACCTCATCGACTCGATGCGGCAGATGCACGACGACGGCGCGGAGATCGTCGTGATCTCGCGGGCAGGAGATCCGGCCCTGGCGCTGGTGGACGGCGACGTGCTCGAAATAGTCACGCCGGGACTGCGCATGGTCGATCACCACGGAGCGGGCGATTCGATGAGTGCAGGCATCGCCGCAGGGCTGGCTCAGGGACTGTCGGTCCCGGAGGCGTTGCGACTCGGCGGCGGAGCGGGCACTGCCAACGTCACGCGGCGCGGCCTGGGTAGCGGGCGACGCGACCTGGTTCTCGGCCTCACCGAGTCGGTGGAGGTTCGTCCGTACAAGAAGGCAGGCAAGAAATGAGAGCCCTGATCACCAACGACGACGGCGTGCACAGCGAGGGCATCGCCCTGCTCGCGCGGGTGGCCGTGGAGGCCGGTCTGGACGTCGTCGTGGCCGCGCCGCACGAGGAGCGCAGCGGGGCCAGCGCGTCGTTGACCGGCATGGGCGTCGACGATCATCTCGGTATCGGATCCGTCGCCATCGCCGGCCTTCCCGATGTACCGGCCTACGCGGTGCAGGCATCACCCGCTCTCATCGCGTTCGTGGCCACCCGCGGGGCGTTCGGCGACCCTCCGGATCTGGTGCTCTCCGGGATCAACCACGGACCGAACACCGGTGCCGCCGTACTGCATTCGGGCACCGTCGGTGCCGCATTGACGGCGCTGACGCATCGGGTTCCGGCGATGGCACTGTCGTCGATCGCCACGGAGCCTGCCCATTGGGCGACGGCCGAGCACGTGGCCCGGATCGCGGTGACATGGATGATGTCCCACGGCCCGTCCGACGCGGTCGTCAACGTCAACATTCCGGACGTTCCACTCGCGGAGTTGGCGGGGATAGTGCCGGCATCACTGGCCCGCTACGGTGCGGTGCAGGCCGAAATAGGTGATCGCGGAGAGGATTTCGTCACCGTTCGCTTCGACGAGATCCGAGCCGAGGACGACGATTCCGACGCGTCGCTGTTGGCCCGCAGCTGGGCGACGTTGACGGCGATCCGCCCGCCGAGCGAGGTGGAAGGAATCGACCTGTCGGCGATGCGCGGCTGACCTGTGTCGTCCGAGCTCACCGAGATGTGTCGGTGGTGTCGTGCACACTGGGAACTACCACCGGACATGCCACGGACCTAGGGGGTCACCGCGTATGACGTTTCATTCTGTAGTTCCACCGTTTCTGCTCGAGCGGTTGCAGGGTGCGGGTGCTCGCGCCACGCTGCTCGCCGATCGTGAGATGCGTGCCGGACGCGAGGTGGTGCAGGCTCGCACCGCCATCGCTCCGCGCACCGGCGGCACGCTCGAGCGCACGATCTCCGATGCCAAGTCCACTCGCGATCTCCCCGGTCAGCAGGTGCGGGCCGAGGGCGAGGATCCCACCGGAGACGCTGCGACCGACGAGGCGTACGACGGTCTCGGGGCCACGTATGCGTTCTTCGAGAAGGTCTACGGGTACTCCAGTCTCGACGGCAGCGGACTGCCCCTCGACGCGACGGTGCACTACGGCCAGGACTACGACAACGCGTTCTGGGACGGCTCTCGCATGGTGTTCGGCGACGGTGACGGCGAGGTGTTCGCTCGGTTCACCGTCTCGCTCGGCGTCATCGCCCACGAACTCGCGCACGGGTTCACGCAGTACACCACCCCGCTCGAGTACAAGGACCAGGCCGGCGCGCTGAACGAGTCCATCTCCGATGTGTTCGGCGCACTCGTCGAGCAGTACACCGCCGGGCAGAACGCGGAGGACGCGTCGTGGCTGATCGGCGAAGGCCTGTTCCTGCCCGCCGTTCAAGGAAAGGCGCTGCGCTCGCTGCTCGAACCCGGCACCGCCTACGACGACGACGTCCTCGGCAAGGATCCGCAGCCGGCGAGCATGGACGATTTTGTCGTCACCACCGAGGACGAGGGCGGCGTGCACATCAATTCGGGTATCCCCAACCGCGCGTTCGCCGTCGCCGCCACCACGCTCGGCGGTCCGGCCTGGGATCGTGTCGGGCAGGTGTGGTTCGACACGATGACCGTCGGCGGGCTGTCTCCGACCGTCGATTTCGCCGGCTTCTCCGCCGCGACGCTCGCGGCGGCGAACAAGCGATTCGGAGCCGGTTCCGATGTTGCCGAGGCCGTGGCCACGGGTTGGTCTACCGTGGGGGTGAAGACAACAGGGCTCGCGTCCCTACCGAAGCCGAACGACGATCGGGTGTGATCGAGGGCAGATGAGCCTGCGCATCGAGGTACTGCGAACCGGCGGTGTCGCCGGGATGTCCAAGCGCGGCGTCGTCGAGACCGACGAGCCGGAATGGCAGTCGTTGGTCGAGGCCGCGCAGCCGTACATCGCCGATCAGCAGTCCACCGATCCGGCCGAGTCCAACGCCCGTGACACCTTCGTGTGGAGTGTGTCGGTGGGTGAGCACTCGTGCCGAGTGGGCGATTCGAGCCTGACCGGACCTCTACGCGACCTCGCGGAGCGCACACTCCGCGAGGGTCGCGTCAAGTAGCCAGGGCCTCAGACCTGCCACTCCGCACTGCGTTCTTCGGTCGCCTGACCCAGTGCCTCGACGAGGGCGTCGACTCCGAAGTCCTTGCCGTACGAGGGCGTTCCCGGCTGCTGACGCCACGACTGGGCGAGGGTTCCGCCGTCGACCGGGTCGAATCCGAGCTCGTCGATCACCGAGAACACGATCTTCTTGGAATCGTCGTCGTCCCCGGCGACCGGCAGTGCGATTCGACCGCTGGTCCCGGCCGGCACGCCCTTCTCGAGCAGGTGCTTGTACCAAATTCCGTTGAACGCCTTGATCACCGGCTCGCCGAGTTGCTGAGACACCCACACACTTTCGGGCGTCCCACCCTCGATGTCCTCGATCGACCCGTCGCGCTGCTGCGGGTAGTAGTTGTTGGTCTCGATGATCGGGGCTCCCGGTTTGCGGGCGCTGACAATTCCCGGGGCCAGGTCAGGAACGTTCTTCTGCGGAATGCTCAGAAGCACCAGGTCGGCGTCCTGCGCGGCGTCGGCGGCCCACACCGCCGTCGCCCCGGTTTCCTCGGCCAGATCTGCCAAGGTCTCCGGGTCGCGCGAATTCGAGAATCGAACCTCGTGACCGAGTGCTGCCCACCGACGAACGAGGGTGCCGCCGATGAATCCGCTACCGATGATTCCAATTTTCATATCGAGAACCAACGCACCCGAACCGAAACAATTCCCGTCAGGATCCGACGGATACCTTCGACCGGGGACGGCCGAACTTCATGGCCTTGTCCACGACCTTGCCGTACCGCAGAACCGGCAGGTCGCGGAAGTAGTTCATGCGCAGCTTCCATGGGGTCTCGCTCCCCTGCCTCGGGAAGTTGTCGACGGCTCGAAGCACGTATCCCGCTGCGAAGTCCAGGAACGGTTCTTCGTCGACGGACGGATCGCGCTCGAGTTCGACCGTGCTGTACCCCTTCTCGTCCATGTGCGCGAGCAGACGCATCACGTAGTTCGAGACCATGTCGGCCTTGAGTGTCCACGACGCATTGGTGTAGCCGACGACGAAGGCGAAGTTCGGGATCCCGGTGAGCATCATGCCCTTGTAGGCCATGGTGCTGGGCAGGTCGACGTCGTTGCCGTCGATGCGGAACAGCGCACCGCCGAGCGCGGAGAGGTTGAGTCCCGTTGCGGTGACCACGATATCGGCGTCGAGGTGCTGGCCGGACTTCAGCTGCAGGCCGGTTTCGGTGAAGCGTTCGATGTGATCGGTGACGATCGAGACCTCGTCCTTGCGGATCGAACGAAACAGATCGTTGTCGGGCACCAGGCACAGACGCTGATCCCACGGGTTGTAGGACGGGGTGAAGTGGGTGTCGAGGTCGTATCCCTTCGGCAGCCACCCCTCCTGCATCGTGCGGATCCGCTTCTTCATGAACTCCGGGTACTTCTGGCTCAGGGTGTAGATCAACATCGCCATGGACACGTTCTTGAGCCGAGTCACGCTGTACGCCAACTTCTTCGGCAGTCGCTTGCGCAGGGTCTGCGCAATCGGGTCCTGCGACGGAAGCGAGAGGATGTAGCTGGGTGAGCGCTGCAGCAGCGTGACGTGCTCGGCGTCGCGAGCCAGATTGGGGGCCAACGTGATCGCTGTTGCGCCGCTGCCGATCACGACGATCTTCTTGCCGGAGTAATCCAGATCCTCGGGCCAGTGCTGTGGATGAATCACCTGGCCGCCGAAGTTCTCCTGACCGGCGAACTCGGGGGTGAACCCCTTGTCGTAGTTGTAGTAACCGCTGCAGGAGAACACGAACGACGCGGTGATCGTGACCGTCTCGTCTGTATCGCTACGGTGCGCCGTCACCGTCCAGAACTGCTGCTCGCTCGACCATTCGAGGGCAATCACCTTGTGATGGAACCGAATGTGCTTGTCGACGCCCGCTTCTCTCGCGGTCTCGACGATGTAGTTGCGGATGTCGGTGCCGTCGGCGATGGATTTCTCACCCATCCACGGCTTGAAGCTGTATCCGAGGGTGTACATGTCGGAGTCGGAGCGAATCCCGGGATAGCGGAACAGATCCCACGTTCCACCGATCGCGCCGCGGCTCTCGAGAATGGCGTAGGTCTTGCCGGGCAGATCGTGCCCGAGGTGGCGCGCGGCCCCGATCCCGGACAGGCCGGCACCGATGATGAGGACGTCGACCTCGGGAGAGGGCAATACGGCAGTCATGTCAAAGATTCCTTCGATGTCCGATGTCAGCTGGTCTTGTTGCGAGCGCTCTCGGACCTGCCGAGGCGGGCTACTTCTTCGTCCATCTTCGGCAGGATCGTCGGCACGTGCTCGAGCATGCTGCGATCACCGACCCGCGAGGTGATGACGGCTTTGAACCACGACGCCGCGCCCACCCACCGCGGCACGTAGACGCGCCGCTTGCGCTTGGCCAGGCCGTCGACGAATGCGTCGACGCACTGATCGACGGTCATCGTCTTGCCCAGCGGGCCGGGGAGCACCGCGAGCAGATCCTGGAAGGCGGTGAGATCGGATTTGGCGTCCTGCACCATCGGTGTGTCGATCCACGCCATGTGTGCGGAGCCGACGTCGACACCTCGGTAGTTGACCTCGAGCCGGAGCGCATTCGCAAAGTGTTCTGCTGCAGCCTTACTGGCGTTGTACGCGGCCAGGCCGGGGCAGGGGGTGAACGCGGCGAGCGAGGAGACGACGAGGACGTAGCCGTTGCGTTCGATGAGCGACGGCAGAGCGGCGCGGACGGTGTTGAACACGCCCATCACGTTGATGTCCATGACGCGTTGGAACGTGGCGGGATCGACTTGCATGATCGATCCGTAGCTGGCGATTCCGGCATTGGCGAGCACCAGATCGATGCCGCCGTACGCCTCGATTCCGCCGTCGACGGCGCGCTGCATGTCGTCGAGGTTCCGAACGTCTGCCACGAACGCCTCGGCCTTCAGCTGCGTCGCCAGCTCTCGCAGCGGGGCCTCGTCGACGTCGACGAGTACCAACCGGGCACCGCGTCCGGCCAGCGCCCGCGCCGTTGCGGCACCGATTCCTCGTGCTGCTCCGGTGATCAGAACGACCTTGTTGCGTAGCGTCGACGCCGCCATGTGCTCCCCCTCCATCGGAATGCCTGTCTGCGAACACTTTGCATCTGATACCGAGCGGTGTCAAGATCTGTGTGTGTCCACGCATCACAGTGAAGTCGGCCGCACCTACCGAGGTGCCGACCCGCAGCAGCGGCAGCAGGAGCGTCGAGTTCGCCTGCTCGACGCGGCCGTCGAGGTCTTCGGCACCACCGGCTACCGGACGGCAACCGTGGAGAAGGTGTGCAGCGAGGCAGGCCTGACCAAGCGCTACTTCTACGAGTCCTTCACCAACAGCGAGGACCTGCTGATGGCGACCTACGCCCGCGCAACCGACGCCATGCGCCAGAACATCCTGGCCGGTGCCGCCGCCGAGGCCGACTCGACCGAACAGGTTCTCCGAGCCGCTCTCACCGGCTTCTTCACCTTCGTCGCCGAGAATCCGAAATCTGCGCGCATCGCCTTCGTCGAGATTCTCGGGGTCTCGTCCACCGTCGACGCGCTCTACCGCAAGACCACGACCTCGTTCTCCGAGACGGTGCTCCAGGTGGCCGAGGGGGTCGGTTCCAGCCGCGGGCTCGCCGGGCCCAACCGTCGAACATTGGCCATGGGCCTGGTGGGCGCGGTCCTCACCATCGCCCAGCAGTGGCTGCTCTCCCCCGAACGGGAACCGCTGGACTCGGTGATCGCCAGCGCCCACACCATCCTGGCCGCGGTGGTGTTCGGACGCGTCGACGGCTGAGCGTCAGCTCAAGGCCTGCTCTGCAGCGGCTCCACCGGCTCGTCCGCAGTGGCACGCTCTCCTGATTTGACGACGACGACGCCGAGCAGAACCAGTGCGCCACCGGCCAATTGGATCGGTGCCGGTGCCTGCCCGAGCAGCAGCCACGCGAACACCAGTGCGGCAACGACTTCCATCAATCCCATGAACGACGCCAACCGCGACCCGAGGCGTCGGCCTGCCGCGATCCCGAGGACATAGGCCAGCGCGGCGGTCACGACGCCGAGGCCGATGATCGGAACCCACCACGGCACAACGGCATCGACGAAGGTGACGTCGGTGAGCGGGGCAGCGAACGGGACGATGCCGATCAGTCCGGCGACCAGCAGGATGAGCCCACCCGTGAGCAGCCCTGCCCCGGCGAGCACGATCGGCGGGAGTCCGTTGCTCTCGTCCGCGGACAGCACCCAGTAGACGGCCGCACCGACCATCGAGCCCAGCGCCCACAGCACGCCGACGGTGTCGACGTCGGCACCGGAGATCAGGTCGAGCACGAGCACAAGACCCATTGCGGCGAGCAGCGCGCCCACCACGGTCAGGCGGCCCGGACGTTGCTGGTGCCGGAACCACATCCAGCCGATGACGGCCACGGGCGAGGTGAACTCGATCAGCAGCGCCACGCCCACCTCCATCCGGCCGACGGCGTTGAAGAAGGCGAGCTGGCACCCTGCCACCGCGAAGGCTCCGTACGCGAGGAGCAGCTTCCAGTTCTTGGCCAGCAGGCTCCACCGCCCGCGCAACGCGAGGATCGACGGAATCAGCAGGACGGCTGCGGCAAGCAGAATGCGCGCGGTCACCGCGGCCCCGGCGGTCCAGCCTGCGTCGAGCAATCCCGTGGCGAGCGAGCCGGAAAGCCCGAAGGACGCCGCCGAGAGCAGCGCGAAACCGAGCCCCGAGAGTCGACGCGACCGTGCCGCAGCGTTGTGTTCGACCGCACGATTCACCTGCGCGTCATGAGTGTAAGCCGTCATGACATGTGACAGTAGGCAGTGACTTGGTAAGGTGTCAACATGCTTTTTGCTCATGACGCGGAACTGTCGTTGTTGTCCGCCGTGGCATTGGTCAATTCCGCCGAGGACCCGGACACGTTGACCACGCGCGAGCAGTTGGCCGAGTTCATCTCCGAGCAGGGCTATTCCGGCCGCTTCGACGGCGACGAGGAGGAGCTCGAGGCGGTGAGAGCCCTGCGTCCGACCTTGCGATCACTGCTCACCAGCAGCCGAGACGCCGCGGTGGTCGAGGTCAACCGATTGCTGGCCGAGTCCTCCGCCCTGCCGCGACTGGTGCGCCACGGAGACCTCGACTGGCACGTTCACGCGGTCGCCGACGACAGTCCGCTCGCAACCCGCATCGTCGTCGAAACCGCGATGGCCATGATCGACGTCATCCGCGCGGACGAGCTCTCGCGCTTCGACGTCTGCGCCGATCCGGACTGCAACGGGCTGGTCCTCGACCTCTCGCGCAACCGGTCCCGCCGATTCTGCAGCACCACCTGCGGCAACCGAGCAGCCGTCGCCGCGTACCGGGCCCGAAAGGCTCAGTAGCACCACGGGGGCTTAATCGATCGGCTTTCGGGTATCCGCCGTCCGAGCTGATCGAAAGGAATTGCCCCTATGGTCGAGAAAAGGCCTACCAAGACAAGCTGGGCCAGAGCAGTCGAGAACATGCTGGCCGTCATCCTGATCTTCGCCGGGATCGCCGCTGCGGGCGGTCTGATCGCCGCATTGGCGGGCGGTTTCGAGGGATTGGCGATCATCGCCGGAATTGCCGTGATCGTGTTGTTCGCAGGCGGATTCTTTGCCATCCGCGACGGTGCCCGACGACGCGCCCTCGAATCGAACACCGTCGTCTACGCCCCGGACAACACCGACGAATTGTTCGACGTGGACCCGAGTACCGGAGAGCGAACCCCGCACCGCGACTAGCGCGATCGTGCGGGTTCGCCCGGCCAGGTCGGTCAGAACGGATACTTCTGGATGTCCGACTGCATCGTGACCCACTGCAGGTCGCAGAAGGTGTCGAGGTTGACGGTGGTGCCGAAATGCCCGCCCGATCCCGAGGCCTTGACTCCACCGAACGGGGCCACGGCCTCGTCGTCGATCGTCTGATCGTTGATGTGCACTGCGCCGGAACGGATTCGGTCCGACAACTCGTACGCCGCGAACGGATTGGCGGTGACGATCGCAACGGACAGACCGTATTCCGAGGAATTGATGATGTCGATGGCCTCGTCCACGGTGCGGTACGTCGTGATCGGCGCGACCGGACCGAAGATCTCCTCGGTGAACCCGGGTGAGTCCTTCGGCACGTTGGCGAGCACGGTCGGCCGGTAGTGGAGACCGTCGAACGTTCCGCCCGCGGCCAGTTCGGCACCGGCCGTCACCGTGGCCTGCACGATGCTGTCGACTCGCTTCAACTGGTTCTCGTCGATGATGGGCCCCAACGCATTCGACGGGTCGGTCGGATCGCCGACGGTGATGCGTTCGGCGATCTTCGCGAGCTCCGCTGTGTACTGCTCGGCGAGATGCTCGGGAACGAGGTGCCGACCCGACGCCATGCAGATCTGTCCCTGGTGCAGGAACGATCCCCACGCGCCCGCCGATGCAGCGGCCTCGATGTCTGCATCGGGCAGCACGAGGAACGCGTTGTTTCCGCCGAGTTCGAGGTGGACCTTCTTGAGCAGCGGCGCAGCGGCTTCCGCGATTCTGCGGCCGGCGGCCGTGGATCCGGTAAAGGAGATGCACGGGACGTCGGGGTGCGAGACGAGAGCGGCTCCCACATCGGCACCCGAAGGCAGTACATGCAACAGACCGTCCGGCAGTCCCGCTTCGGCGAAGATCTCGGCGAGGATCAGCCCACCCGAAATCGGTGTTCGCGGATCGGGTTTGAGAACGACGGCATTGCCGACGGCCAGAGCAGGCGCGACCGACCGCATCGACAGTACCGCTGGGAAGTTGAACGGGCTGATCACGCCGATGACGCCCATCGGAACGTAACGCCCCATCGAGAAGCGGGACTTCGCGCTCCGCAGTACCTGCCCGTAGGGCTGCGACGCCAGAGCGGCCGCCTCGGTCAGTTCGGCAAGAACCAAGCCGACCTCGGCCCCCGCCTTGCCGTGACCGGACCCCGATTCGGGAACCAGCCACCGCGTCAGACGCTCGGGGTTCTCCGCCAGGAGCGCCGCAGCCTTCGTCATGACCGACGCCCGCTCGGGGTAGGGCTTGGCGGCCCATTCTTTCTGCGCACGTGCGGCTTTCGCGACAGCACGATCGAGGTCGGCGACGTCGGCAGCACCGACGGTGGCCACAACCGACCCGTCGGACGGCGCGGTCACGTCGAGGGTTCCACCACCGCCGTCCACCCATCCGCCGTCGAATATCTTCGCCGTCCACGCCAGTGTGTTCGCCATGTCAGTCCTGCTCTTTCTTTCTCGATGTTCTTTCTTCGTTACCGCTGGGCTGCGATCGCTGCGTCGAGCACCTCGGCCTCGGCCCAGGATCCGTGGAACGCGAACGGAACTCGGACGGGAAGCTTGACGCGTGCGAGAGGTTCGCGGGTGAACGCGTCGGCCTCGTGCACCAGTAGCTCGGACAGTCCGGTCGCCGGATTCCACCACAGGGTCAGCAGATATCCGTCGTTCTCGGCGCTCGCTCCTCGACGCTGGACGAAGACCGGTTCGCTGGGGCTGGTCAACCCGTCGGGCCCTTCGAGCACGATCGTCTGACCGGTGGAGAAGTCATGGCGCGCAAGCCCATCCGTCAGGGTCAACGGCGACAGATCACGGGTGGTGGCGAAGTAGCCGAAGCGATTCTCCTTGCCCAGCCACGCGTCGTTGATCTTCGGGAATTCACCCGCCACTCCGCTGTGCATGTGCTGGGTGGTCGTCCTGGTCGCGGTATCGAGCACGAACCGCCAGGCCATCGCAGGTGGAAACCAGGAGTGCGAGTCGATCGGCTCGTCCGAGTCGTCGACCGGATTGCCCAGACGCGCGATGACGTGCAGATCCACCACGATTCCTGTGGCAGTTTCATGCGCGTTGAAGAAGTGCGTCGGGGCCAGCATCAGGCCGGTGTCGTACCAGGTCACCTCATGGGTGCGACGGTCGAGAACGGCGAACCTGCTGCCGTTCGGTGTAGCCGATTCGTCCCAGAGCACCCCCGGCCGCCCCGCCATGATGCGGTCGAGGCGGAACTGGTTGGGCGAGATGAGGAAGATCGCGAGGTGTTCGCTCACGATGTAATCGTGCACCATTGCCGGACAACCCATGTCGAAAGTGACGGTATCGACGACGGTGCCGCTGGTATCGGCCTCGTACCAGGTCAGATTCGGTCCGATGGCAGAGTAGAAGAGCATGTTGCCCGTCGACGGTTCGATCTTGTAGTGCGCCGTGCACAGGATGTCGAGTGCGCCACCGAAGTCGTACGTGCCCTGTGTATCGAGTGTCTCGGGGTGCATCGAATGCGGAAGTCCGCCTTCGTAGTACACCAGCAGATGGTCGGCGAACAGGCCGACGTTGGTGTTGGCGACACTCTTGGACGGCGGCGCGCCCACGGGCAGATCCCGCCTGGCCTTGCCCGAGCCGTTGACGAAGCCGCTGTACAGCGCTTCCCCGGCCTCGACCTCGATCTTCATCGTGTCGGTGTGCACCCACTTCATCCGGAACGACGCCTTGCCGTCGCGGATGTAGGTGCCCGCGACTCCGCCGTCGCCCTCCCACCAGTGGTAACGGTCGGTGTCGAGTGGCTCGAAGCGGGGATTGTCGGCAATTCGGAACAGCGCGCCGGCGAGGTCGTCGGGGAGTTTCCCGATCACCTCGAGGTCGAATGCCTCGGTCTCCTCGTGCCAGGGCGCGAACGGCCCGTTCAGGAATTTGTTGGACGTGTTCCAGTCGACGTCCGCGTTGTGCCGCGGAGTCGCAGGCGCGGTGCGTCGGACCAGTGTCGTTGGGAGCGGGGTCGGTACTTCACGCATAGCTGATGCCTTTCGTCTCGATGTAGGACAGTTCGGAAGGACTCGGGGAAGATCCGGTCCACGACGCCACTGCGGCTCGAACGTCGTCACCATCGTGCGGATGCCACGCGGCCGCGACGAAGCGGTCGGGCCGGATGAGCACGAATCTTCCGGTATACGTGCGCATCTCGTCGTCCAACCGGCCGTCGACGTCGAGCAGAACGTTGATGCCGTCGACTCTCGGTACCGTGCCATCGGTGGGCACGGCGGCCTCGACCGCATGCAGGCCGCGGGCGACAGCACGCGCGTGCGCCCACTCCACCGTGTCGTGCACGTCGACTCCCACCAGCGCCCAACCGGTTCCGAGGATCTCGTCGAGCGGGCGGATGGTGCGGGTCGCCGAGTCGAAGGCCCGTGGTTGCCCGATCACGCTCCCGGTGTCGTCGCCGGGGAGTACGAGCCCGTCGGAGAATCGGTAGGGCGGACGGTAGGCCATGGTCTCGAACCAGCGTCGCCCGTTCACGGTGGCCAATGCGGCTCGGACCAACTCGTCGCGTCTGGCCGCGATTCGAGGATTGGTCGTCATCACCACGCGGCCCAACCGCTCGGATGCGCGTACCACCGCGGCGGCGTGGGGGCCACGCTCGGATTGGTATGTGGCCAGCACACTTTCGTGCAGGCAACCCTCGAGCACGCCGGCCAACTTCCACGCCAGGTTCGCGGCGTCGCGAATGCCGGAGTTCAGACCTTGACCGGCGAACGGCGGCATCATGTGTGCGGCGTCGCCGAGCAGGAAGCAGCGCCCGAGCTGCCATCGATCGGCCACGAGGCCGTGGAAGCGATAGTTGACGGCTCGTTCGACCTGGGCTGGTGTGATCGGCCGGTAGCGCGAGACGAGCTTGTCGATGAGCTCGAACGGTGGCGCGTCGGTGGCCGTGCCCTCGCCCTCGAACAGGCGGAATTCGTATCGACAGCGGCCACCGAGACCGGGCACCACCACGTGCGGCCTGCTCGGATCGGCGTGGTGCATACCGTAGCGCTCGGTGTGCGGGTCGCCGAGCGTGTCGACCACCAACCACAGTTCCGGGTGGCTGCGCCCGATCATGCCGATACCGAGCAGGTTTCGGACGGTCGATCGTCCGCCGTCGCTACCGAGGAGATAACGAGCCCGCACCGTGCGTCCACCCGCTTCGATGGCCACGGCGTCCGCGTCCTGCACGATCGACGTGACCTCGGTGTCGAACCGTACGGTGACATTGCGCGCCGTATGCAGCGCCCCGGCCAGTACACGCTCGAGATCCGGTTGCGCGAACGGGTTCTTGAAGGGGTAGCCCAGTCGGTAGGCACTCTCCGCGCCGCCGTGGAACAGCGGTTCGTCGTCGAGGCCGTAGTAGCGGGTTCCGGTGCCGGGCACGACGATCGGCAGGATCTTGTCGATGACGCCTGCCTGCTGGTAGGTGCGCAGTGCCTCGTCGTCGATGCTGATCGCTTTGGGTTCGTCGCTCGTCGTCGAGCGCCGCTCGAGAACGACGACGCGAAGCCCTCGTGCAGCGAGCAGCAGGCCCGCGGTCATCCCGACCGGACCGGCACCGCAGATCGCTACGTCGTAGAGGGTGTCGAATCTCTTGTCCACACCACCAAGGTAGCGCGCATCACGTTAAATAGGAATGCTGTCCCATAAAATAGGACACTCTACGAGCTGACGACGGCCAATCGTGCGGACAGAGCATCGGCCGCCGCCCGCACCGCGGTGACGAGCACGTCGGTCCGGTCCTCGGGAACGCGACGCCTGATCGCCACGATGCTCAATGCGGCTGCCACCGAACCGGACTCGTCGAAGATCGGTGCGGCGATTCCCATCGCGTCCGGGTCCACCTCGGCGACGGTCTGGCCGTAGCCGGTGGTCCGGATCCGCTCGAGACGATCGACGAGGCGATCGACGTCGGTCAACGTTCGATCGGTGAAGCGTTGCAGCTCGTGCCGACCCAGGATCGAGCGGATCTCTTTCTCCGGCAGCCAGGCCAGGAGCGTCAATGCCGATGCGCCGGCGTTGATGGGCAGCCGACTCCCCCGCTCGTAGCTCAGGCGCACCAGCTGCTTGGCCCCCTCGCACCGCTCGATGCACACAGCCGTGTCGTCGACGAGCCTGGTGAGCAACACGGTTTCACCCACCTCGTCGGCGAGTTCGCGCATCACCGGCTGGGCGATGGTGGTCAATCCGTAACCGCGCCGGGCCAATCGAGCAAGTTCGAGTACTGCGACACCCAACCGAAAGCCGCCGTTGGGAGCTTCCTCGAGAAACGATGCGCCGACCAACGTCTGCAGATATCGGTACGCCGTGGAGCGGGCACTGCCGAGGGCTTCGGCGACGTCGTTCGCGCTGATCTGCAGACGGTCCTCGGTGAACATTCCCAGGATTATCAGTGCGCGGTCGGCCGTGCTGTTTCGTTCTCTGTATCCACTCGTCTCGGAAGCCATGTCTCCATCCTAGTTCTGATTGTCAGGACTGCAGTGTCATCAAATGAATTTTTGCCCTTGACAGCTGTGATCCAGGCCATGAACACTGTCCTGCATAAGACAACAGTAGTCCTGTATTACGGGACACGGCCTCCGGACGAGGAACTCATGAAACCCACCCAACCCAAGCTGGATCGCGGCACGCTCATCGCCTGCTGCCTCGCGATCGGCGTCGCCCAGATGGGCGTCTCGCTCGCAGCGCCCATTCTCGGTGTGATCCAACGCGACCTCGGAGCGAGCGCTGCGGCGCTGGCCTGGATCCCGGCCGCGTTCATCCTTCCCACCGCCATACTCGAGCTCAACTTCGGCGTACTGGGCGACATGTTCGGCCGCAAGAGGCTGCTCGTCTGGGGTGGCGTGCTCGTCTTCGTCGGAGACGTCGTCGCCGGAACGTCGGGAACTCTGACGCAACTGATCGCCGGGCAGGCCATCGCCGGACTCGGTGCTGCAGCAATCTTTCCCACGTCACTGGCGATGCTGGTCTCGGCAACCCCCGAACGTCAGGAGCGAGCCCGCGCCCTGTCTCTCTGGGCCGTCAGCCTGGCGTTCGGTGCCATGATCGCCCCGCTGATCAGCGGCTTCGCGGCCGAACACTTCAGCTGGGGCTGGTCGTTCGCCATTCCCGCCGTGCTGGGTCTCGTCACCGCCGCGGTCAGTGCCGCGGTGATCGTCGACTCGCGTCATCCCGCCGGACGCGGACTCGACTGGCCCGGCCAGATCACCATCGCCGTCGCTTTGCTCGCCCTGCTGTACGCGGTGATCCAGGGCTCCGTGGACGGCTACTCGAGCCCCGTCATCGTGGGCACTTTCGTTCTCGCAGTGGCGGCATTCGTCGCGTTCGTGATCAGCGAGCAGCGAGCCCGCACCCCGATGTTGAACCTTGCGCTGTTCCGGACGCCTGCCTTTGCCGCGGCCGCCCTGATCGGATTGCTCGCGATGTTCGGCTTCATCGGAACCGCCTACGCGCTCAGTGTGAAACTCGAAGCGATCCTGCACGTCAGCCCGCTGCAGGCCGCTCTGCCGTTCGCCCTCATCCAAGCCGTACCGCTGCTCCTCACTCCGTTGCTTCCGCGCCTGTTGATGCGCGTCGCGGCGCGCACGCTGCTGGTCACCGGGCTGGCGGCACTGGCCATCGGTCAGATATGGATGGCTCAGCTGCCCGGTGACTCCACCTCGCTGCTCGCGATGACCGGCCCGATCCTGCTGCTCGGCACCGGCTTCATCACCATGTTCACCGCACTGACGGCCGTCGCCGTCGGAGCCGTCGCCATCGACTACGCCGGAATGGCAAGCGCAGTAACCAGTCTCGTTCGCGAGACCGGCCAGAGCCTCGGCCCCGCGATCGTCAGCGCCGTGGCCTTCGGAGTTGCCGGAGCCACCCTCACCTCCAGCCTGTCCGACGGTTCCCTCCCTCCCGAGGCGGTGGGCGTGGCCTCCGGCGTCGCCGAGCAGGGCGGGCCGTTGGCGGTGGCCAACGCCGATCTCGGCCCGATCTCGGATCTGGTTGCACCGCTTGCCCGGACGGCTCTCGAAACCGGCCTGGACATCGGCATCTACGTCTGTGCCGGAGCCACCGTCCTGGCCGCGGTCATCGCCCTCGCCATCCCCGGCGGAGCCCCGAAGGGCCTCGATGCGGCCCCAATCGACGCAGCAGCATCACCTGCTGCCGGACGACTGCTGCCGGCGGGTGAGTGAGATGTCCACGCCCACTCTGAATCACGTCTTCACCCTCGACGTCGAGCTGGCTCCTCCGGTGGTCATCGGCTCCACCCCGCACGGAATGCGTCGGGTCATCCCGATCACCGGCGGCCGATTCCACGGACCGGCCGGATCCGGAACGATCCTGCCCGGCGGTGCGGACTGGAACCTGGTGCGCACCGACGGCGTCACCCATCTGTGGGCCCGCTACACGATCGTCACCGACGACAACGTGCCCATCATGGTCACCAACGAGGGCTGGGGCACCCAGGACGATGCCACCATGGAGCGCATCTTCGCCGGCGGCGGTGCTGACATCGACCGCTGGTACTGCTCCACCAACCCTCGATTCGAAGTGGCCGACCCAGAGTGGAACTGGTTGAACCACAGCGTGTTCCTCGGCCGACTCTTGCCACCGAACCGCGGCGACCAGGTTCGGATCACCGTCTACACCGACGCCCCCGTCCCCACCCCATCGACGCCCCGAAAGGCGGATCACTGACATGACCACTCCCACCCGAAACAGACTGCAGGAAGGTGGTGCCGTGGGAACGCTGCGGCAGACCGCTGTCTCGCACATCGGTTTCACCGTTCCCGACGTCGCCGCCACCGCCGACTTCTACGGCCGCACCGTCGGTCTGACGGTGCAGGAAGAACTCGTGGGCGGAGGCCTGCGCCTCGGCTGGGGCCTCGGACACCATGTTCTCGACCTGACCGAAGGTCCGAAAGGACTGTCTCACTACGGCTTCGAGGTACGCGACGTCGACGGCCTCGACTGTATCGCCAAGAGACTCGCCGACGCAGGCCACCACGTCGCCGAGCTGGATCCCGCCGTGCTCGACCATGCCGTCGGAGTACCGTCGGGCATCTCGGTGACCGACCCCGACGGCACGACGGTGCATTTCCACGGGCCGGTCGCACGGCAGGGCGAGAATGCCGCCGATCCGGGACGACGCCCGATCAAGTTCCAGCACACCACTCTCGGCACCGACAACGTGGCGCAGATGGTCTCGTTCTTCGTCGACACCGTCGGGTTCCGCATCTCCGATCAGCTCGAGGACGGCAAGTTCGCGTGGCTACGCAGCGACCGCGATCACCACACTTTGGCCGTCGTCGAGAACGGCAACCCCGGCGATCTCGACCACTACTCCTACGACCTCGCCGAGTGGGAGGACTTCAAGTCCTGGTGCGATCGCCTCACCGAGATCGGCGTCGACGTCGTCTGGGGCCCGGGACGTCACGGCCCCGGCAACAACCTGTTCGTCTTCTTCGACGATCCGGCGGGTAACCACATCGAGCTCTCGGCCGAGATGGAGAAGTTCCACGACGACCGAGCCACGTACGTGACGCGGCAGTGGCGTCCGGTACCGGCGTCGGTGAATCTGTGGGGCGGACAACTGGCCAGCTGGCGCAAGACGAGTGAGAGCGAGATCTGACAGATGGCCTACATCAGCTACGAACACAACGGAATTCGTGGAGTCGGCGAGGTCGACGGCGATGCGCTGATTCCGCTGCAGGGCATCGCTGCGATCGGGCGTTCCAGTTCGCTCGAGGCACTCGCCGGCGCCGATCGACTGACCGAGGAGCGCCTGCCGATCGCCGACGTGCGCGTCCTGCCCGCAGTCACCGACCCGGCCCGAGTGATCTGTGTCGGTCTGAACTACCGCGACCACATCGCCGAAACCGGACGCGAGTTCCCTACGTACCCGGTGATGTTTCCCAAGTACGCCTCCAGCCTGATCGGGGCCTACGACGACATCGCAGTCCCGCCGGAGAGCTCCGAGGTGGACTACGAGGGCGAGATGGCGGTGATCATCGGGCGCACCGGCCGACGCATCACCGAGGAGAACGCGCTCGATCACGTTCTGGGTTACACCGTCGCCAACGACATCACGATGCGCGACTTCCAGTACAAGACGCACCAGTGGATGCAGGGAAAGGCATGGGACGCAAGCACTCCCCTCGGCCCCCGCATCGTCTGCCCCGGCGAGGTGGACCTCGCGAGCTGCGGCATCCGCACCGTCGTCAACGGCGAGAAGGTACAGGAATCGGATCTGTCCCAATTGCTGTTCACGGTGCCGAATCTGATCGCGACCATCTCCACGTTCACGACCCTCGAGCCGGGTGACGTCATCCTCACCGGCACCCCCGGTGGCGTCGGATATCGCCGTAAGCCGCAACTGCTGTTGAAGCCGGGGGATCAGGTGTCCGTCGAAATCGACTCGATCGGCATCGTCGAGAACCTACTGGTGGCCGAGACGATCTAGAACTTCCCACGGCCGAATCGGACCGACGGCAGGGAACCGGTCAGCGCGAGTCGTCCCGCAGTGCCGCCATCATGCTCGAGCTCGGCGCATATCGGCTGATCCACGTCGCCTGGACTGCGTGGTAGAGATCTGGCTTGCCACTCCACACCGTCGCGGCCGGACGATTGCTGCTGTCGAGTTCGTGATGCCAGGACCCGTCCACGCGGTCGACGAAGTACTCGGCGGCGACATCCCACCAGGTGCGGTAGTCCTGCTCGTAGCGGTCTTCTCGGGTGTGGCGGGCCAGGGTCGCGGCCGCGCCGATCGCCTCGCACAGCACCCAGTGCAGGCGCTCGGTCACCACGGGGTGGCCGGACCAGTCGGTGGTGTACACGAACCCCGGTGTCGGCCCGGGCTGCCAACCATCCTGAGCCGCGCGGTGATACAGAGACTTCGCCGACTCGACGTAGTCGTGGCCCTGAGCGCTGGCGGCAACCATGCTGGCCTGCAACAGAAGTCGTGCCCACTCGAATCCGTGGCCGACCGTCGCCCCGTAAGGCTTGAACTGGTTGGCGGTGTCGTCCGAATTGAACTCGAGCAGCGGGATCCACTGGGCGGTGAAGTGTTCCGGGATTCGGTGGTCGTTCTCCTGCGCCCAGCCGATCACGTTGTCGCAGATGCGGACTGCACGTTCACGCCAGATCGTGGGCGCACCCGCATCGACGGCAGCCAACAGCGCTTCGACCATGTGCATGTTGGCGTTGATGCCGCGGTAGTCGTCGAGTACGGACCAGTCCGCAGTCCAGGTGTCCGCACACATTCCGTACTGCTCGTCCCAGAATCGTGCAGCCACGATGTCGAGGGCTTCGTCGAGAAGACCCCGACCGTCAGGGTGCCCCGCGGCGGCGGCAGCCGAGGCGGCCAGCACCACGAACGCATGCGTGTACGCGTTCTTGCCAGCATCGGGCGAGGTCGCGTCGGAGCTGGACTCGAACCAACCGCCGTTCTCGCTGTCTCGCAACGACGTCAGAAGTCCGTCGAACACCCGATCGGCCTTTCTGCGGGACGCCGGCCGACCCAGCATCGAGGCGAGAAAGTGCACATGCGCCATCCGAGCGGTGATGTACGTATGCGCCGGGTGATCGAGGTCCGGGTTGCCTTGATCGTCCAGCCACACCGCGCCACCTGCGGGGTGGTCGAGTGAGGTTCCGAAGTCGAGAAGGCGAGACGATTCGGTGTCGAGCCACAACTGATGAGAGGGAAGGGTCCACCAACTGCGACGATGTCCGGAGCTCATGTGTTCATTGTGCGCTGTACTCGACGCACTGGGTCGGAGTCAGCGAGAGACGCTGTAGCGCAAGTAGACCCAACCCGCGGCCTGGAACACACGTTGTTCCTCCAGGGCCAGGTCGAGGTGCCGTCCGACGGGAAAGTAGGGCTTCCCGCCACCCAGAATCGTCGGGACGAAGATGACCTCGTACTGATCGATCTCGTCGACGAGCGACTCGGCCAGGGCAGCCCCTCCGACGGCCAACGTGCCCTCGGTTTCTCGCTTGAGACGCTGCACCTCCGCGACGGCATCGACACTGCGCACCAACCGGCAGCCGTCGGCCACCGAGTCGAGAGTGTCGGAGAAGACGATCCGCGGCGTGTCCACGTACAGCCGAGCGAACTCCGCCTCGACGTCGTCACCGTCGGCGCGCGCCGGGTCTGTCCAGTAGTCCTCCATCGCGTCGTAGAGTCGACGCCCGAACAGGAAAGCGGCGGTCGCCTCCGTCTGACGGTTGGAGAAGCTGTGCGTCTCGTCGTCCGGCATGGAGAAGTCGAGACTGCCGGTGGGATCTTCGATGAATCCGTCGAGAGAAACGTGCATGTTGTAGGTCAGAATGGCCATGTCACTCCTGGGGTCGGGTGGATTCGACAGTATGGACTTCGACGCCCTCCGGAATTCACCGGTGAGCGAGTCAGTCCAGGATCGCAGTTGCCTCCACCTCGACGAGGACGTCGGGCTCGAAGAGGCAGTCGACGCCGATCAGCGATGCGGGTGGCATCGGAGTCGGCAATCCGATCTCCTCGGCGACGCGGGTGACGCCGTCCATGAACTCGCCGATCCGCTCCGGGGCCCACTGCGTGACGTAGAACGTCAGGCGCAGTACGTCGTCGAATGTCGCTCCGGCACCGGTCAATCCGATCGCTGTATTGCGCAGTGCCTGCGCGACCTGCCCGGCGAGGTCGTTTTCGGCGACCGTCGACCCATCCTCGTTCCGCGCGATCTGACCGCTGACGTGGATATGCCGGGATCCCTGCCCCACCGCTACGTGGTGATACGGGGTGGGTTGCACCATGCCGGACGGAGTGAATCGAGTGACGCTCATGGAGTTCCTTTCGTCGTGACCGAAGCCAGGTATAGGATTGATACCTGGTACACAAAGGACACTTCAAGGGAACCTGGTTTCATGACCGATACCGCCGACGGCAACGCAGAGCTGACCATCAGTGCCCCTCACCGCGAACTGTTGGATCAGGTGCTGGACAAGTGGTCGCTCCAGGTGCTCAACGAATTGTGCGAGCGCCCCTGCCGATTCAACGATCTCCGCCGTGCAATTCCGGCGGTGACGCAGAAGTCCCTCACCGCAACTCTCAGGAAGCTCGAACGCAACGGCATCATCGAACGCATCGTTCTGAGCACTCGCCCGGTGGCGGTGGAATATCGAATCACACCGCTGGGCAAGACCCTTCGGGATCCCGTCGACGTACTTCTTGCGTGGGCAACTCGGCACATGGACGAAATCGACACCGCACGAGATCGATTCGACGCTCTCTGATCCACTCACCGCAGCAGTGTGCTGCCCGAATGTCCTGAGATCTCGGAGAAGAGGTACATCCATGACGAGCAATTCACAGCATTCCACCGCACGCGCTGACGCCGTGCTGTCCGGCCTGGCGACGGTGATGCAACCGAAGAGTGCAATCACCGTCGGGTCTGCACGTACGGCGATCGCGTTGGCGTCCGCTCTCGAACGGTCCACAACCGCAGCGGTGCCGCGACTCCGGACCTTCGCCACCGATCCGAGCGACTCCAGCGTCGACGACTTCGTTCAGGAGCATCGGCCGAAATTCGACTTCGTCGAGTCGGTCACCGACTCCCTGTTCGACTTGTCCCCTCGGAATCTACGAGACATCGGCCCGTTCGACCTGGCCTGGATCGACGGTGAATCCCTTGTGGAGGACGCGCGGTTCCTCCGTACTCTGTGGCCACACGTTGCGGTGGGTGGAGTTCTCGCCGTCGAGAACTCATACCTTCCGGCCGGGGACAACCCGCTGTGGAACGCGATCGTGCGCTTCGGCGCCGACGACGTCGAGACCCTGACGCTTCCAGGAATCGGCCTCATGAGGAAGCGGTCGGAGCCCCCTCGCGAGGTCGATTTCACCGACGAGATGATGTCCGCCACCGGGGTTCCGGTGCGGTTCGAGTCCATCGGCGTGCACGACGATGCGCCGCTGCTGGACCACGCGACCGGCGTACTTCATGTCCTGGCGGATCCGGATCTTCGGGCGGTCCTCTTCGCGATCGGCAGTGGAGTCTCGACAGTGGCCGAGCTGCAGTCCCACACGTCACTGGCCGACCGTGCACTACACAAGGCAGTCGCGCGCCTGTTCGCCCTGTCGGTGGTGACCCGGGTGGACGATCGCCTCGTCGTGGACGAGAACACGTTCGAGAGTTTTCGCGATCTCCCGCGAACAACGCCCCCGCCGACGCGGATGGCCCGATACAGCCGTGATCGTGCCGAATTTCTGAATGCGATTGCACAGCAACTGAGTTCGACGACATGGGCGTCGGAGCACCAGGTCAACGAATTGTGCAGGTTCTTCGACGACGACTACGCGACACTACGACGCGAGCTCGTCGATACCGGATTTCTCGAACGAGACGGTGCGGGCTCGATGTACCGGGCCAGAAGTGCGACGTAGAACGACCTCCAGCCCGCGGCGGGGTCGGGCTTCGTCAGGTCCAGTACAGAAGCTGCGCGTCGGGTAGGACGGATTCGAGCTCTTCCACGAACCACGTCCGCATTTCCGACATCGTATCCTTCGGGTAGACGTACTTCACGCCGCCGAACTTGTTTCTCTTTGCTGTGCGGGCACTTTCGTCCATCTCGAGCTTCGTCCCCGGATACCAGCTCAACAGCACGTCCTTGCTCGACGGCGTGAACCGATGAGTGATGATCTCGGCGGTCAGGTCCAGATCCGGAACGCCGCGCAACGCGTCGGCGACGGTCGAGAGAAGCCGACCGTACTGCTCGCGCCACCCCGGAATGGGCATGATCGGCGCGATGGTCAATCCCACTCGATATCCGGCCAGCGCAAGCTGCCGTAGCGCCTCGATTCGAGCAGGCATCCGCGCAGTTCCCCCTTCGAAACGGCGCGCGATGTCATCCGCATTGACCGACAGTCGAACTCGGGTGCGTCGCCGATGATCCAACGTCACCAACTCGGTGACGTCGTCGAACTTGGTCGTGAAGCGTAACGACACGCCATCGCCGTACTCGCCCGCACCGACTCTGCGCACGGCCTCGGCGAGGGATCCCGTCACATGTTCGATTCCCAAAGGATCGGTGTAACAGGACAACTCGAAGGTCGTTCCTTCGTGGCCTCTCTCCTCGGTGCCGGAGGTGATGGTGCCGCTGCCGGCATGCGTACCGATCCCCGCCAGAACGTCGTCGAGGTTGGCGAACACCCGGGTGATCGGCGGCCCGGACAACGACCCCGCCAGATAGCAGTACTGACAGTGCGCCGGGCAGCCCTTCGCCAGGTCGATGCGCCAGTCGGCGCTCGGCGGAATCGGTTGAGGTTTGAGCACACTCGGCGGCGCAACCACTACGGCCATGGTCGTCTTGGCACGGGCGTAGGTCTCTCGCTCGGTCTCCCCGCGCAGGCCCGCCAGACGGTCGCCCGGCAGCACGTCGATCTCGGTCACGCCGGCCCCCTCACACCGGCGAACGATCTCCGCGGTGTGCGGCAGCTCCGACGCAGACCGCGTGATCAGGACGCGCGACGGCGTCCACAGCCGAGTAGGGGCAGAGAAAGCGTTGTCCATTACCGGAGTCCAACGCCCGTCCGTCGTGGATCCTTCCCGTCAGGTGCTACGAGACCCAGTTGTTCGACGGGATCTCAGCGGGTCTACCCAACAGATATCCCTGCCCTTGAACAGAACTCGGCAAGGCGTCGAGCTGGGCGAGGGTCTCGATCCCTTCGACCACGCACCCCAGATGCAGATCTCGGGCGAGATTGATGATCGCCCGAACGATGCTGCTGCTCGTCTCATCGCTGGTCATTGTGGCGGTGAACGATCGATCGATCTTCACTGCGCTCACCGGCAGCGTGGCCAGGTACCGCAAGCTCGCGAATCCGGTGCCGAAGTCGTCGATGGCGATGCCGACACCCAGCTCACGCAGTTCACCGAGCTGACGCAGCATCGAGGACCCCGACTCGAGCAGCACCGACTCGGTGAGCTCGAGAACGAGGTCCTCCGGAGCCATTCCGTGCCGTCCCAGAGCCGCGCCCACCACCGCGGCCATATCCATGTGTTGAGCCTGTCGGGCACTGAGGTTGACGGCCATCGTGACCGGGATGCCGACCCCCGAACCGCGCGGGTGCGCCGCACGCCACCGCACCAGAGTGCCCAGCGCGTCGTCCAGCACCCGCTCCCCGAGCTCGGAGATGAGACCGGTGTCCTCCGCTACGGGAATGAATCGGTCCGGTGTGATCCCTGCGCCGTCGTCGTCACGTAGGCGCGCGAGTGCCTCGAAGCTCGTGAGCGCTCTGCTGCCGAGGTCGTAGACCGGCTGATAGGCAACGGTCAGCGTCGCGGCGCCGCGGTGTTCGGGATCGAGGGCACCCCGCAGGGTCTGCTCGATGTAGGCACGCTCTAGGGCGTTCGCGCGCAGCGCGTCGTCGAACAGTTCGATCCGGTCCTTACCGAGCTGCTTGGCTCGGTACATGGCGGAGTCCGCGTCCCGCAGCACTTCCTGCGCGCTGGCACCCTTGCGAACCAGCACCATGCCCACGCTGGCCGACACCACGTACTGGCTGCCCTGGTACACGATCGGAGCTGCGAGAACCGCCCGGATGCGCTCGGCGACGCGCTCCGCCAAGCCTGCACCCGCAAGCTTGCCGGAACCACGTTCGGCGGGCAGCGCGTCGACGACGAGAACGAACTCGTCGCCGCCGACTCGGGCGATCGAGTCGTTGGCACGCAGCACCGACCGCAGACGTCGAGCAACCTCGACGAGAACCGCATCGCCTGCAGCATGACCGCCGGTGTCGTTGACGCGTTTGAATCCGTCCAGATCGCAGAACAACACGGCTGCAGCAGCGCCGGTGCTCTCACCGCGCTCGATCGCCGAGCCGATCCGGTCCAGCAGCAGCATCCGGTTGGGCAGCCCGGTCAACGGATCCTGCAGAGCTGCCCGCTCGAGTGCCAGCTCTGCCTCGACGACGTCGGTCACCTCCCGCACCACCGAGAGCACCTCGGCAACATCCCCCGACGGTCCCCGACGAAACGGGGTGGTGCGTCGCGACAGCCACCGCAGTGAACCGTCGGCTGCTCGCGCCCGGTAGCGGATCGTGACGCTCTCCCCCTCGGGCAGCGACGCCGCTTGCCGGTCTGCGGCTCGGACGACGCCGATGTCCTCTGCCACCGCACCGTCCAGACGATCCTCGGGGGCCTCGAGGTCGTCGAGGTCGTCGGAGCGACCGAACCGGAGGTTGGGTGAAGGTCCGTCGGGTGGCCCCTCCTCGGGTGGACCGTCCAACAGCGACCGCAGGCTTCGAGAAGCCCACGTCACCTGGCCGGTGCCCACATCGGTGACGGTGGTGATGTCCGGCGACGCGGTCAACACCGCATCGCGGAACGCGCGCGCCTGCTCGAGCTCGGTCCTCGCCTCACGCTCGGCCGTGACGTCCTCGGACAGGACCATGGCTCCGACGATCGTGCCCGAACTGTCACGCAGCGGTCTGGCCTTGACCTGGAAGATCGCTCCCGTTCGGGAGCTGACGGTGTCGAACGACGTCTCGTCCCCCGCCACCGCAGCTCGGTAATGCGGCTCGAGCTGTGCGTAGACCTCCGGTGTCACAGTGTCTCGCAACAGCTGACCCTCCATCCGTCGCGGGTCGTATCCCTCCGCCACCAGTTCGGCACCCTCGACGAGCACAAATCGCAGATCGCAGTCCACGACGAGCACGGTGGTGTGCGGTAGGTTCGCCGCCAATTGCCGGTACCGGGCCTCGCTGGCATCGTCGAACATCGAGGGCGAGCCGAGCAACGCTCCGTAGAAGCGGCGCATCCCCAGATAGATCACACCGGCGAGCGCTGTCGACGCCGTCACCACCACGTCGGCGGTGCCGCCCATCGACTCCCGCATCGCGTCGACCGTTCCCGCGCCGGAGTCGAGATGCGATGCGTGGCCCCCGACCGCCGCGGCCAGGTGCACCGCATGAAGCAGGTGGTGCGCAGAGCAGGTCAGAAAGATCGCCGCCGTTGCCACCGCCAAGCGGTTGTTCCGCAGCTGCCCGGTCCGCATCAGTCCCCGGACGATGAACAGCACGATCCCCAGATACGCCGCAGCGGTGATCCCGTTGAGGATCACCACCCACACCCAGCCGCTCACAGCGGGGCCTCACCGGATCGACACCGACAACACGCGCTGCGGTTCCACTCGACACACGAGACGGGCATGACGCGACCCCCCAGGGTTGTAGCCCAGTGCGTCGCACGATCGACCGGGATCGCAGTGAATACTCGCCCCATCGAAAACCCGAGTCGACCAGCGTGTCCGCGCACTGATGGTCCGCGAAGGCTATCCCAATCCGATTCCTTCCGTTGCCATTGGCGCAGTGGGACAACAGGGTGTCGCCCCGGTGATCTCACCGTCCCACGCGCCCTGCTGCCCGGCGTCGGGTCAGTCGGCGCTCGGCGGAATCGGTTGAGGTTTCAGCACACTCGGCGGCGCAACCACCACGGCCATCGTCGTCTTGGCGCGGGCCTAGGTCTCACCCGAGTTCTGGATCCTTCCCGTTGTTTACGGGCCGACCCGGGATCGACAGCGACGGCTCGTTCGAGAAAGAAGCACGAGCAGAAAATCACCGAGCCGATCAACGAAAGCAGGCCCCGTCGACGCGTCGACGGGGCCTGCTCGGTACGGGGGTCGCTCAGGAAGCGGAACCGGACGAAAGAAGCTGCAGGATCGGGATGTCGGAGATCGTGCTGCCAGTGCTGCTGCCGGTCGAGAGCAGGCTGGAAATGAAGGAAGAGATGTCCATGAAATTTCTCCGTACGCCGAGGGGGGGATACCACGACGCGGGGATTGAGCCCCGCGACCGAGAGTATGTATATCGGATTCAAACGACCCATGTGAAGGTTTTTGCCGAACCGAACCTTTCGCGACCCCGCTGCGGGCATCTGTCGAGGGTCGACGCGCCACAATTCGGGCAATCGACCGACTCGGTGCGCGGCGCGTCGGGTAAGAAGCTCTCATGCCTTTCGCCGACGAACTCATCGGCCCGGATGCAGCCCGCACACTGATGCGGACCATCCGGACCGCAGCACCGAGCGCAGATCTGTCCGTACTCGAAGGGTCGATCGATCGGTTGGGTCCGCTCGCGCTTCGAGCCCGCGCCGATCTGTTGCGCGATGCCCTTCTCATTGGATTGCCCGGCGACTACCCGGAGTTCGCTCGCACCATCCGCCGGGCTGCCGAGGACCCGGACTTCCAAGGATGGTCGATCTGGCCGGTCACGAGTGCCGTGGCCATGAAGGCCGTGGACGAGCAGACATCCGCCGCGTTCGACGACGGGATGTCGCTTCTGGCCGAACTCACCGATCGACTCAGCTCGGAGTTCGCCATCCGCACGTTCCTGCGAGCCGATGCGGATCGGGCTCTCGCGACAGCGCTCGAATGGACGCAGTCATCGGACGCGCACGTGCGTCGTCTGGCATCGGAAGGCACCCGCCCGTACCTTCCGTGGTCGGTCCGTGTCCCCGACATTCTCGCGCGCCCGGGCGTCACGGTGCCGATCCTGGACGAGCTCTACCGGGACGACAGTGATTACGTTCGGCGTTCGGTGGCCAACCACCTGAACGACTTCAGCCGAGACGTACCGGATTTGGTCGTCCGGTCCGCGGCGCGGTGGCTCGACGGCCCGGATGCGAACACCGACCAGCTTGTGCGACATGCGCTTCGGACCGTGATCAAGAACGGAAACATCGACGCACTCGCGTTGCTCGGGTTCGCTCCGGCCGACCTGGAGGTGGACGGCCCCACCCTCGACGTCGCGGAGCTGCGGATCGGCGACAGCGTCCACTTCGAGGCCTCGATCCGCAACGTCGGCACCGAACCGGCCAAGGTCGCGATCGACTACATCGTCCACCACACCAAGGCGAATGGCCGGATGACAGGGAAGACGTTCAAGCTGACGACAAGAACGATCGCTCCCGGTGAGAGCATCGACGTCGTGCGGCAGCATTCCTTTCGGACGTTGACCACACGCAAGTACTACCCGGGCCCACATTCGATCGAGCTCCAGATCAACGGTGCGAGTTACGGTTCGGCGGAGTTCGTGCTCGTCGGCTAGCCGCGGCTTTGTACTGCCCGAATGCGGCACAACGGGCACATCCGTACGGTCGAAGAGGTGCGCGAGAAGTGGCGGTGGCTGGCAGTGGTGCTCGGCATCGCCGTGCTCGTCGCCACCCCCTCGGTGATCGCACGCCTGCCCGTCGGCGCGTCGGACATCGGCGCGGCCGAACTGCTTGCCCGAGTCCAGTCCTCCACCGCGACGCCGTACTCGGGCTACGCCCAGGCGGTCGGCGGTGTCACTCTGCCGGTGACCGACGGACTCGGCGGCCTTCCGGATCTGTTGGGCGACACCACGACCCTGCGCGCTTGGTATCGCGGCCCGGACAGCTGGCGCGTCGACACCGTGCGCCTCGCCGGTGAGCGTGGTCTCTACCGGAGCCCGGCTCGGCTGTGGAGTTGGGACTACGAACAGAATACGGCCGTCGTGACACCGGTCCCCGAGCCGAGCCTGCGCCTTCCTCGCCAAGCCGACCTGTTGCCCCCGGAGCTCGGGCAGCGGTTGCTCAGCGAAGCGAGCGCCGATGAGGTCACCCGGCTTCCGGCTCGCAGGATCGCCGGCCGGGACGCCCCCGGCCTGCGGCTGATCCCCAGCGAGCCGCAAAGCACCGTCACCGAGGTCGACGTGTGGGTGGACCCAAACAGCGGGTTGCCGCTGCAGGTCGACGTGCTGGGCGACGGGGCCACTCGCCCTATCGTCAGCACCGCATTCCTCGACTTCTCCTCCGCGACCCCCGACGCCGACACCATCCGTTTCGTCCCACCGCCGGGAACCGATGTGCAGCAACAGGACGGGCTCGACATCGCCTCGTTCGCCGACGGGATCGACTCCGCCCGGCTTCCGTCGACTCTGTCCGGACTCGACCTGAGAGACCGTGGCGGCCAGGGTGCGGTGGGAATCTACGGCCGCGGAGTGACGGAGTTGATCGCCGCTCCCCTGCCACGCCGCGCCGCGCGCGGGCTCGTAGACCAGCTGCGGGCAGCCCCGGGCGCAGTCCTCACCGGCGGCAGCGTCGCGCTGTCGATCGGTCCGCTCAACGTCCTGATCACCGAGCCCACCGCCGATCGGCGTCGCTACCTGCTCTCCGGCACCGTCACCGCGGAGACCCTGGCGACCGCCGCCCTGCAGCTCGAAGGAGCAGCCACATGATCCGCACGACCGGCCTGACCAAGAGCTACGGATCGGTGCGGGCAGTCGACGGCGTCGACCTCGACGTGCGCGCCGGCGACATCTACGGCTTCGTCGGTGCCAACGGCTCCGGCAAGACGACGACCGTGCGCATGCTGCTCGGGCTGGTCCTGGCCACCTCCGGGCAGATGCAGGTGCTCGACGAGGAGATGCCGCGGCGACGCAGGAGCGTGCTGCCGCGGGTGGGAGCGTTGATCGAGAACCCCGCCGCCTACCCCAATCTCTCCGGACGCCGGAACCTCACGCTGCTCGACGCGGCCGGGCCGGGTGGTTCCCGGCGTACCAGGACCGCCCGCGTCGGCGAGGCCCTCGAGCAGGTGGGCCTCGCCGGGGTGGGACGCAGACCGGTCAAGCAGTACTCGCTCGGCATGCGGCAGCGCCTCGGCTTGGCCGCGGCGCTCATGCGCACGCCCGAGCTGCTGATTCTCGACGAGCCGACCAACGGTCTCGACCCACAGGGAATCCTGGAGATTCGAGAGTTGCTCCTGGGCCTGCATGCAAAGGGCACCACGGTGTTCCTCTCCAGCCACCTGCTGGCCGAGGTGGAGCAGCTGTGCGACCGAGTGGGAGTGCTGGATCGGGGTCGCCTCGTTCTGCAGGATCAGCTCTCGGCGTTCCAGCAGCCCACCGGCCGAGTGCTCGTGACCACCCCGGACCCGGCCGAGGCCGTCACCGTGCTCTCCGGAGTCCGGAACGCCACCGTGCTCCACCGTGAAGGGCAGCAGCTCGTGATCGAACACCCCGACTCGGCCCTGCTCAATCGACTGCTCGTCGAAGGAGGGGTGCGGGTGAGCGAGCTGACGACGCAACAGATGAGTCTGGAGCAGTCCGTGCTGGCCGTCACCGGCGACAGTGCCGACCGCGTTCCGGCGCGCTCCATGACGGCCGGGGTGACCGCATGATCGGCGTCGAGCTGCGCGCGATGCTGAGCCGTCCCCGCACGTGGGTCGTCATTCTCCTGCTCAATCTGCTGCCGACCATCGTCGCGGGACTGCTGGCCCTGACCGATGTCGGTCCGCGGCCCGGCGAAGGCCCCGCCTTCCTGTCTGCGGTGATCAACAACGGTCAGCTCTTTCCGCTCGCCGCTCTCGCCATCGTGCTTCCGCTGTTCCTGCCTGTCGCGGTATCGGTCATCGCAGGCGATTCCGTCGCCGGGGAGGCCCAGGCCGGCACCCTGCGCTACCTGTTGGCCCGCCCGGTGGGACGGACGAAGCTGCTGGTGGCGAAGCTGATCTCGGTGGCTGCCTTCGTGCTGCTGGCGGTGGTCATCGTGGCCGCCGTTGCGTACTTCGTCGGGACGACGCTGTTCGACACCACGTCGTTGGCCGGCGTCGCCAGTGTGTCCGGCACGGTGCTGACCGATCAACAGGTCGCCGCGCGCACCGTCATCGCCGTGCTCTACGTGACGCTGTCGATGCTCGGAGTCGCAGCCATGGGGTTGTTCCTCTCGACCCTGACCGACTCACCGCTCGCCGCGACGCTGGGCGCATTGGCGTTCCTCATCGCCAGCTCGCTGCTGCTGACGCTGGACGCCGCCGACGCCATCGCGCCGTACCTGCCGACGCGGTACTGGTTGGCTTTCGTCGACCTCTTCCGCGACCCGGTACCGACGCGGGACCTGGTCCGCGGCGTCGGGTTGCAAGGCGTCTACGTCGTCGTGCTTCTGGGTGCCGCGTGGGCGAACTTCACGACGAAGGACATCACGAGCTGAGACGGCTGCAATCAGCTGCGCCAAGCCGGGTGGTGGAGTTGCCGTCCAACTGGGCGGAGACCATCGCGGCGACAAGTGGGTCACGGGGCAGATTTCCGTGGTCGACGGTGGAGTCCGCACACACGCTCTGGACGGGGATGTCTATCGCCCCGTCGAGTTGGGCCGAGTTCGGCGGGGTCACCACCTGATCCAGTTCGGTCCAGATCGACACCCACTGCGGACCCTCCGGCGTCTCGTCGCCGGAGTTCAAGGCGGTGAGCACGGAGCTGTCCGGGGCGAGCTGTTGGCAGGCGGCCGCGCACTGGTCGGGCACGAACTGGGCTGCCACAGCAGCCACCTGGGTGCCGTGGTGCGGGGAGCCGAGGGTCACGATGCGTCGGGCCTGCTCGGCGCCGCCCAGGTCGGTGGCCCAGATTCGGGCTACCACCCCGCCTGCGGAATAGCCGACGACGTCGACCGAGGTCGCTCCCGTCCGAGTCAGGGCCGCGTCGACGGCGTCGCGCAGGGTCTGCGCCTGGACGGTCAGATCGCCGACGCCGCCGTCGGGCAGAACCACGACCGTCGCGTCGCGGCCGTCATCCCGTAGTTCGGCCGCGAGCACCTCCAGCGCGTCCGTGGAACCGCCGAACCCGGGGACCAGTAACACCGGGCCGGGCACGGACTGGTCGACGCTCGCAACGGGGTCACTCGTGGAGCGCGATGCGACGAAGGCCGCCACGACCGCGACGACCCCGACCAGGACGAGAGCGAGTACGAAAAACGCGAGACGACGGCGAGCGGGGGCGAGGGAGGCGAACACTCCATCCAGTGTGCCCGTCGCGTCGGCCGAATCGACGGGCTACTGGGCCCGGGTACGAAAAAGCCCCTCACGGATTGCTATCGGTGAGGGGCTTCTAAGTCTGAGCCGCCTAAGAGAATCGAACTCTTGACCTTTTCATTACGAGTGAAATGCTCTACCGACTGAGCTAAGGCGGCGTGCCTTTCGGCGTTGGTGAGTCTAACGGAGCATCACGCCGAAACGAAAATCGCCTCCCCCGGCGATCAGCCTGCGAGCCCGAGTCCCTCTGCCGGCCCGCTCAGGATCGACTTGACGTGCCTGGTCAGGTCGTCGGCCAGCACTTCGGTCTCGCCGGCCTCGACGGCGTCGAGCACCTGGCGCACCACATCGCGTGGGTCGTTCTTCGGCACGTTCAGCTCGGCGATCATGTCGGTGTCGGTGTATCCCAGATGCACCCCGACGACGAGGGTTCCCTGCGGTGCGAGCTCGAGCCGCAGCGAGTTGGTGACCGACCAGATTGCCGCCTTGGACGCCCCGTACGCGCCTGCGCCGCCGAGCCAGGACAGCACCGAGTGGATGTCCACGAGCACGCCGCCTCCGTTGGCCTTCAGGATCGGCGCGAATTCTTGAGCGATTCGCAGCGCACCGAACACGTTGGTCTCGAACACCGCGCGGATGTCGTCGATCGAGGTCGTCAGCAGAGGTGTCGTCCCGGGAGCGCCTGCGTTGTTGAAGACGATCGATACGTCGGACGCGATATCACCAAGCGCTGCAATGGAATCGGCGTCGGTGACATCGAGGGCAACCGGCACCACCCGAGGATCGGAGTCCTCGCGCGGGCTCCTCGCCGTCGCGTAGACCTTCGCGGCCCCACGTTCGAGCAACGCGTCGACCGTCGCTTTGCCCAGACCGCGCTGACCGCCGGTCACCAACACTGTTGCTCCTTGAATCGACACCATGGCCGTCACCTTTCGAGACAGAGGTCAAATGCTTTTGATTCTGTCATTTCTAGTTGACCAGTGCGACATAGTCAAATATGGTTCACATATGTCACTGTCCCCGACGGAGCGCTTCCGCCTCGCGCCGGCACCCGACGGCTTGCAGGTGGTGCAGAATCTGCTCAACACGCGAGCCATCGACGCGTACGACCTGCCCGACCTCATCGCAGACGGCAAGTCAGCGTCCTCCACCTGGGGGACGGCGCTTTCGAACGAGGACGCAGCCGCGCTACGGATGTTGCGAGCCGATGTGGAAGCGGCCATTGCAGGCACCATGGCTGCACGGCCGGCTGTTCCAGTCGAGCTCGTTCCGGGCACCGACGGCACCGTCCGACTCTCGCCCACCGGCACCGGTGCCGACTACATCGCGTCGCAGATCTGGTCCGAAGTGCTTCTCGCGCAACAGGCGGACACGTGGCGTCGACTCAAGCGATGCAAGAACGAGGCCTGCGGATCCGCCTTCTACGACCGTTCCCGCAACAACAGTGGCGTCTGGCACGACGTGAAGACCTGCGGCAACGTTGCCAATCTTCGGGCTTCGCGGGCGCGGAAGAAAGCGCAGGACTAACGCAGCACGTCGCCCAGCGTCCCGACCAACGCATAGATGGCGAACTTCGGTTTTGCGTTGACCGCCAACGACTCTCGGCATTCGAGGATCGCCTCGATACTCTTCAGCAACGCCTCGGGCGAGACGGCTCTTGCCATGCGCTCGGCCTGCTCGGCCATGTCGGGGTGAGTGGCGGTCGCGGTCGATCCGTACGAGCGCGCGAGCGCATCTCGATACAGTCCGACCAGATCCATCAGCGCGCGATCGAGTGAATCACGACCGGTCCTGGTGGCACGCGACTTCTGCCGCTTCTCGAGATCCTTGAGCACCCCGGCCGAGCCGCGCAGCGCACCCGCCGCACCCTTGCCGGTACCGCCCGCACCCAGAGCCGTCCGCAATTCCTCGGTCTCGGCCTCGTCGCGGGAGGCACTCATCTCCTTGGCTTCGTCCTCGGCGGCCTTCACCAACTCCTCGGCCGCGAGGTACGCCTGGTTGGGCCGAGCTGCAGCCGACGCCAGAGCCAGTGCACGTTTGCGACGCGCTCGCGCATCCTCGTCGGTGGCGAGACGACGTGCTCTGCCCACGTGGCCGCCGCTGATCGACGCGGCCCACTCCGCAGTCTCGGCGTCGAGCTTGTCACGCGTCTGCAGCACCTGCGCGATCGCCGGCACCGTGGGCGTGACCAGCGAGACGTGCCTGCACCGCGAACGCAGCGTCACCGAGATGTCCTGCGGATCGACCGACGGCGCACACAGCAGGAACACCGTCTTGGCAGGGGGCTCCTCGACGACCTTCAGCAACACGTTTCCGGCACCTTCGGTGAGCCGGTCGGCGTCCTCGACCACCACCACCTGCCACAACCCCGTGCTGGGTCGACGCGAGGCGATGGAGACGATGTCGCGCATCTCCTTGGTGCTGATGCTCAATCCCTCGGGCACGACGCGTCGCACATCTCCGTGGGTACCGGCCATGGTCGTCGAGCACGCCTGACAGTGCCCGCACCCCGGAACGCCCTCGGTGGTGCACTGCAATGCCGCGGCGAAGCACAGGGCGGCGATGGAACGTCCGGATCCGGGCGGGCCGGTGAACAGCCAGGAATGCGTCATCGCCGACGAGTCGACGCCGGTGCGAGCAGCCACCGCCGCGGCCGTCAGATCGGCCTCGACATCTTCCTGACCGACCAATCGATCGAACACACCCGCCATGCACGCAACCCTAACGGTTGGGACCGACTACCCCGGCGCGGGCAGGTACGGCTCGCGCGTCCGAGAATCGCCGAACTCGAAGTTATGGACGCATTCGGCCGAAATCCCGTCCATAACTTCGAGCTCGCGGGGCTATTCGCTCTCGGTCTTCTTCGCCGGTGCCTTCTTCGCAGCAGCCTTCGTCGTCGTCTTGGTGGCCGTCTTCTTGGCGGCGGCCTTCTTCGCCGGAGCCTTCTTCGCTGCGGCCTTCTTGGCCGGAGCCTTCTTGGCAGCCGCCTTCTTGGCCGGTGCCTTCTTCTTCACCGGTCCGCGAGCACGCCTGTCCGCCAACAACTCCGACGCACGATCGTCGGTGATGGACTCGACATCGTCGTCCTTGCGCAGGCTGGCGTTGGTCTCGCCGTCGGTGACGTACGGCCCGAAGCGACCGTCCTTGATCACCATCGGCTTCTCACTGATCGGGTCGACGCCCATCTCACGCAACGGCGGCTTGGCTTCACCCTGACGACCCCGACGCTTGGGCTCGGCGTAGATCTTCAGCGCCTCTTCCAGCGTGACGGTGAACATCTGATCCTCGTCGGCGAGCGAGCGAGAGTCGGTGCCCTTCTTCAGGTACGGGCCGTAGCGACCGTTCTGCGCGAGGATCTCTTCCTTGGACTCCGGATCGACTCCGACGACGCGGGGCAGCGAGAGCAGCTTGAGCGCATCCTCGAGCGTGATGGTCGCCAGATCCATGGACTTGAGCAGAGAACCGGTACGCGGCTTGGGGCCGGTCGCCTTCTTGGCAGCCGCCTTCTTGGCCGGAGCTTTCTTGGCCGCCGCCTTCTTCACCGCGGTCTTGACGCCTCCGCCACCGTCACCGTCGTTGCCGGACGGGATCGGCACGATGTCGGGCTGAGGCGGCGTCGGCTCGGGTTCCGGCTCGGGCAGGATCTCGGTCACGTAGGGCCCGAAACGGCCTTCCTTGGCGACGATGTCGTGACCGGTCAGCGGATCCACACCGAGCTTGCGCCCCTCTTGCGGTGTGGCGAACAGCTTTTCGGCGAAGTCGATCGTCAACTCGTCCGGCGGAAGATCGTCGGGCAGGTTGGCGCGCTGGCTGATCGGATCGCCGTCGGGATCGTCGTCGTTCTTCACCATGCGCTCGAGATACGGACCGTAACGGCCTACGCGCACATGGATTTCGCGACCCTCGGAGTCGTCGAACAGCCGAATGGAGTTGATGGTGCGGGCATCGATCTCTTCGAGATTCTGGCCGACCATCTTCTTCAGGCCACCCGAGCGAGCCACCGAACCCTCGGCACCGGTCTCGCCGCCGAAGTAGAAGCTCTGCAGCCAATTGCCGCGTCGCTCACGGCCTCCCGCGATGGCGTCGAGGTCGTCTTCCATGCCTGCGGTGAAGTCGAAGTCCACCAAACGCCCGAAGTGCGCCTCCAGCAACGCAACCACCGAGAACGCCACCCACGACGGCACCAGCGCACTGCCGCGCTTGTAGACGTAACCGCGGTCGAGAATGGTCTTGATGATCGACGAGTACGTCGACGGTCGACCGATGCCCAATTCCTCGAGCGTCTTGATGAGCGATGCCTCGGTGAATCGTGCGGGCGGGTTGGTGGTGTGACCGTCGGGATCGAGCTGGGTTGCAGTGACGGCCTGGCCCTGAACCAGTGCGGGCAAACGGGATTCGGCGTCGTCGGACTGTCCGCCGGCCTGATCGTCGACGCTCTCCACGTAGGCCTTGAGGAAGCCGGCGAACGTGATGGTGCGACCCGAGGCGGAGAACGTGCACTCCTCGCCGGTTCCGGCGGTTCCGGTGATGCGCAGTGTCAGCGTGGTTCCGCGAACGTCGGCCATCTGCGACGCGACCGTGCGCTGCCAGATCAGCTCGTAGAGGCGGAACTCGTCGGTCTGCAGGGCCGAGTGCAACTGACCGGGCGTCTGGAAGACGTCACCGGACGGGCGGATGGCCTCGTGGGCCTCCTGCGCGTTCTTGACCTTGCGGGTGTACTGACGCGGCGTCGGGTGGACGTACTCCGGTCCGTAGAGCTCGGTCGCCTGGGTGCGCGCCGCCGAGATCGCCGACGCGGACAGCGTCGTCGAGTCGGTACGCATGTAGGTGATGTAGCCGTTCTCGTACAGTCGCTGCGCAACACGCATGGTGCGCTCGGAGCTGAAGCGCAACTTGCGGGCGGCTTCCTGCTGCAGCGTCGACGTCATGAACGGTGGGTACGGCTTGCGGGTGTAGGGCTTGTCCTCGGCGGACGCGACCGTCAGGTCTACGCCTTCGAGAGCCTCGGCGAGGCGTCGGGCACGCGGTTCGTCGAGGACGGTCACCGCATCGGACTTGAGCTTGCCGTCGGCCCCGAAGTCGCGACCGGCGGCGACGCGATTGCCGTCGACATTGACCAGACGGGCACCGAAACTGCGTGGCGTGGCGTCGGCTCCGGCGTCGAGCGTGGCGGAGATGTCCCAGTACTCGGCACTGCGGAAGGCCATCCGCTCGCGCTCGCGCTGGACGACGATGCGGGTGGCGACGGACTGCACTCGGCCTGCCGAGAGCTTCGGCATGACCTTCTTCCACAGCACCGGGCTGACCTCGTAGCCGTAGAGACGGTCGAGGATACGACGGGTCTCCTGGGCATCGACGAGGTCTTGGTCCAGGTCGCGGGTATCGGCCGCAGCGGCGAGGATGGCCGGCTTGGTGATCTCGTGGAAGACCATGCGTCGAACAGGGATCTTGGGGTTCAGGGTCTCGAGGAGATGCCAGGCGATGGCCTCACCCTCGCGGTCGGGGTCAGTGGCGAGATAGAGCTCGTCGGCGTCCTTGAGCAGGCTTTTCAGCTCTGCGACCTTGCCCTTCTTCTCGGGCGAGACGACGTACAGGGCCTCGAAGTCGTGGTCGACGTCCACGCCGAGACGCGCCCAGGGCTCGCCCTTGTACTTGGCGGGAACGTCCGCGGCACCGCGGGGAAGGTCGCGAATGTGGCCGACGGAGGCCTCGACGACGTAGTTGCTCCCGAGGTACGGGGCGATCTTCTTTGCCTTGGTCGGAGACTCGACGATGACCAGACGACGTGGCTCGGCGGAGCTGTCCCCCGTGCCGTTGTTACGTGCTGCCACCTTGCTGCCGAACCTTCCCTAGTGCGTTTTCACAGGCAGATTTGCCTGTCCCACTACTAACAGACTGACATACGTCGGCCAAATACTCGCAGATCAATCACAGATCGGCCTACTCGGCGTGGGGCCAATTGGTACGTGCGTCCACGTTCTGTGGAGCCTCGCCGACGTTCTCGGTGAGCCGCAGCAGCCGGCGTCGACCGGTGATTCGGAGGCCCGGATTGGACCCACGAGTGCCGATGAGCGTCGGCGCGATGCCCGCGCGCATCAGCGACTGAGCGAGGACTGCGTGAGTCTCCGGCGCATGCGGATCGAGACCCAGCACGTACCGCTCCCCCTCCGCCTCGGGCCGACCCGACGCGAGCACCCAGGCGCGCAGTTCGCGGGAACCGGGCACCCAACCGGGCGGGACGGCCTTGACAGCGCCCTTGGTCCACAGAGACGCCAACGCGGACAGTTCGGGCACCGACGCAGTACGCACCAGTGGCCTGTCCTCTTCCGATCGACCGAGCTCCGGCGTCAGACCGCATTGCTCGATGAGTTCGGCGATGGCATCCGCGCGCCATCGATCGTCGACGACGACGGAAATTCGGGCCGCGCCCGCGGAGGTGACGACATGGCCGGTGGCAGCCAGCAGCCCACTGAGATCGGTCACCGCGGGCGGCAACGACTCGGCGGAGAAGAAGGACAGCTGGTTCACAGCATGGACATTAGGACATCGACGCCCGCGCTCACGGCTTTCGGCGCTCCCCGGTGGTTCGCGGAAACGAAACATCCCCCTTTTCCATCGGCCTTGTACGACCGTTGGAAAAGGGGGATGACGGTTCTCGACTCCGAAAAGAAGAGAATCAGACTGCGCGAACGCCCGTTGCCTGAGGACCCTTGGTGCCCTGGCCGACCTCGAACTCGACGCGCTGGTTCTCCTCGAGGGTGCGGAAGCCGCTGCCCTGAATCTCGGAGTAATGGACGAAGACGTCAGCCGAGCCGTCTTCTGGTGCGATGAATCCAAAGCCCTTTTCGGCGTTGAACCACTTCACAGTTCCCTGAGCCATGCTTTTCCTTCTCTTTCTAACACCGGATTCGATGGAGCGCACTTTCGGTCCATCGGGCCGGTTCCGACCGCTGCACTTTCCTGAATCCCCCTCAGGATTCCCCCTGACGGACGAGCTCTTCCAGTACCGCGCCCGCAACGATAGATCCTGCGAGCGTAGAACGAACACAGAAGCTGCGACCGGGTCAAGTGAACCATGAGATCCGCGTTCGCAACAGTCGAAAGTCGACCGTTTTCGAACATTTTGTCCGTGTTGTCGAAACGGACAACCTCCGACAGGTGAATAGCCGCTTCCACCAGGGCACGAAGGAGCCCAGCAGGGTCCGCGCTAGCATGAGGATCCCAGGTCGCGAAGAGCCCGACGGCACTTGTAGATCGAACGAATGCATGGAGACCGGCAGTGAGCGAGAACCATCCGCACGGCGGTGCGGATGTCGGGAGCTACGGGCAGCGGTTGCTGGATCGAGTGTTGGCGGGATCGCCCGCGAGCGAGAGCCCGTTGACCCACGTCGCCGAACTGCCGGCACGGGCCTCGCAGTTCGCCTCCTGGCCGTCGTGGGTGGGCCCGGAAGTGGTGCAGGTGATCACCTCTCGTGGGATCGCACAACCGTGGACGCATCAGGCACGTGCGGCAACACTCGCCGCCGGGGGCAATCATGTTGTGCTTTCGACCAGCACCGCGTCGGGCAAATCGCTGGCGTATCAACTCCCCATTCTCACGACACTGTCCGCCGATGCCCGGGCAACCGCGCTGTACCTGGCTCCCACCAAGGCCCTCGGTGCCGATCAGCTGCGCACCACGATCTCGATCACCGACGAGTTGCGTTCGGCATCAGACGAACTCGCCGAGGTGTTCCCCAGCGCGTACGACGGCGATACGCCGATCGAGATTCGCCAGTGGGCCCGTGCCAACGCGCGATGGATCTTCACCAATCCCGACATGCTGCATCTCGGCATCCTCGGCTCGCACGAGCGGTGGTCGCGCTTCCTCCGCAACCTCCGCTACGTGGTGGTCGACGAATGCCACTACTACCGTGGCGTTTTCGGATCCAATGTCGCGTTGGTACTACGCCGGTTGCGACGCCTGTGCGCACGGTACGGAGCATCGCCGGTATTCGTTCTCGCCAGTGCGACGACCTCCGAACCGGGGCGGGCCGCAAGTCGCCTCATCGGAGCGCCGTGCGCGGAAGTCACCGAAGACGGATCCCCACACGGAGCCCGCACCGTCGCCCTGTGGGAACCGCCGCTGCTCAAAGAGATCACCGGCGAAAACGGAGCTCCGGTAAGGAAATCCGCCGGCGCAGAAGCGTCGCGCATCATGGCCGACCTACTGGTGGAGGGCGCGCGCACTCTGGCATTCGTGCGGTCCAGACGCGGAGCCGAGGTGACCGCGCTGGGTACCCAGAGAATTCTCGCCGACGTCGATCCGCAATTGGTACGACGCGTCGCCGCCTATCGCGCAGGGTATTTGGCCGAGGATCGGCGCAAACTCGAATCCGATCTGTCCGACGGCACCCTGTTGGGCGTCGCCACGACCAATGCGCTCGAATTGGGCGTCGACATCGCCGGTTTGGACGCGGTGATCGTCGCCGGCTTCCCCGGTACCGTCGCATCGTTCTGGCAGCAGGGCGGCCGGGCCGGACGACGCGGGGAGGGCTCCCTGCTGGTGCTCGTGGCGCGCGACGACCCGCTCGACACCTATCTGGTGCATCACCCGGCGGCACTGTTGGACAAGCCCGTCGAGGCCACCGTCACCGACCCCACGAACCCGTACATCCTGGCTCCGCAGTTACTGTGCGCGGCAGTCGAACTGCCGATCACCCTCGTCGAGGCCGAGGAACTGAACGCGGAATCGGTGCTGGAGGAGCTCGAGCTGAAAGGATACGTGCGCAAGCGTCCGCACGGGTGGTTCATCACGCCCGAGGGCCAGCAGCTCTCGCCGCACGGTGCGGTGAACATTCGCGGCGGCACCGGGGTGCAGGTGGCCATCGTCGACGGCGAGTCCGGCCGCATGCTGGGCACCGTCGACGGCGGCCGCGCTCCCGCCACCGCCCACCCGGGGGCCGTCCACATCCACCAGGGTGAGTCGTTCGTGGTCGACGAACTCGATCTCGATGCCGGTCTCGCACTGGTCCACGCGGAGCAGCCCGAGTGGAGCACCTCCGCGCGCGAGATCACCGACATCTCGATCACCGCGGTACACGAATCCGTCGACTACGGCGAGGTACGCGTAGCGCTGGTGCAGGTGAACGTCACTCATCAGGTTGTCGGATATCTCCGACGCCTCCTCTCGGGCGAGGTTCTCGATTCCATCGAACTCGACATGCCCGCACAGACTCTCGACACCCGAGCCGTCATGTACACAATCACCCCGGAGTTGCTCGAGCACAGCGGAGTTCCGTACGAACGATTCCCCGGATCGCTGCACGCCGCAGAACACGCCGCCATCGGACTGCTGCCCCTGGTGGCGACGTGCGATCGCTGGGACGTCGGCGGAGTGTCGACGGCACTGCACCCCGATACGGGCCTACCCACCGTCTTCGTCTACGACGGATACGACGGCGGAGCAGGCTTCGCAGACCGCGGTCACGTGGCCATCGCCGATTGGCTCGCGGCTACGAAAGACGCCATCGTCTCCTGCGAATGCCAAACAGGTTGCCCGTCCTGCGTGCAATCACCCAAATGCGGAAACGGCAACGATCCCTTGGACAAGGACGGTGCTGTTCGAGTGTTGACCGCTGTCTTGGCGGCCATCACTCGCGAACCATGAGCCAGGGTTCACCGCACAACCGCGCGTTCACGTTTGACGATGACCACAGCAGCGACAGCTGTCGCGATGACGACGAGCAGAAGCGCAGGCAGGCTCAGATCGTGTAGTACGCCCTCGCCGAAGTCTCCGTCGAGGAACACCGAGAAGTCCCACAGTCCGTGGAAGAACATCGCGACGACGATCAGCCCGAACCCACGCCGGAACAGGTAGAGAACGAAGCCACTGAACGTCGCCAGCACAACCTGGAAGATGCCGGACGGTCCCTGTCCCATGAAGATGTTCGGAATGTGGAACAGACCGAACGCGACCGCTGTCCACACCGCACACCAGGCCTCCGGCCGGTCGCCGCTTCGCATGCTGCGCAGGAAGATTCCCCGAAACAGCACCTCCTCGGCGAATCCGACGAGCACCGCCGTCAGAGCCACGGCCACGATCAGGTCTGCGCCGATCACCGCCCAGTCGACAGCGATCAGCCGCGGGACGATGGCAAGACCGAACAGAATCGGCGGCACCCAGAGAACGATCGACATGGGTAGCCGCACCGAGTCCCGCCATATCGAGTCCCATCGCGCCCAGTAGAGAAACGCCACGAGAAGAATGGATCCCACCAACAGTGGAATGACCGCGGTTCGGTACACATTGTCGGTAGTGGCGAACCAATCGCCGTAATCGATCCCCGAAGCGAACTGCATGCCCGCAACAACGACGATGTAGGCGATCACGACGGCGATTCCGACGAGTGGAGTCGGCGCGATGCGGTGACCACGGGCCCCCTGCGTCGACTTCGCATGCACAGCGTTCATGGCGCTCTCACACCTTTCGAGAAAGTGTCGGGTCAGGCGGCCACGAAGACGCGGACGTCTCTTCTGTCCACGATGACGCCGGCCTGGCCGCTGCCACTAGTTACTTTGGTCCTCATTTCGGGTTTCGTGTTTTCGGGTGTCGTCGGTGGACCCTGCTCGTCGCTGCCGACACCTCGGGTGGTGTGGTGGGAAGAGGATCAGCCCACAGAATCGAGAACGTGACATGCCCATCACCCGGCAGATGCCCAAAGCTACCGACCTGCGCGAGGTCCTCTCGTTCAAGAAACCGGATCTGAATCTGCGTCGACGACGCCTGAACGCTGCACTCACCATCGACGATCTCCGCACCATCGCCCGTCGACGCACCCCGCGCGCGGCATTCGACTACACCGACGGTGCCGCCGACGCCGAGATCTCGCTCTCGCAGGCTCGTCAGGCCTTCCGTGACGTCGAATTCCACCCTTCGATCCTGCGGGACGTCTCCCACGTCGACACCTCGACTTCGGTCTTCGGCGGGCCGTCCGCGCTCCCGTTCGGCATCGCCCCGACGGGATTCACTCGACTGATGCAGACCGAGGGCGAATACGCCGGTTCTGCCGCAGCCGGAGCTGCCGGAATCCCGTTCTGCCTCTCGACCCTGGGCACCACGTCGATCGAGGACGTCAAGGCCACCAACCCGAATGGGCGAAACTGGTTCCAGCTCTATGTCATGCGCAACCGCGACATCTCGTTCGGGCTGGTCGAACGCGCCGCGAAGGCAGGCTTCGACACCCTCCTGTTCACGGTCGACACACCGGTCGCCGGAGCTCGCCTGCGCGACAAGCGCAACGGGTTCTCCATCCCGCCGCAGTTGACCGCGTCGACGATCGCCAACGCCATTCCGCGGCCGTGGTGGTGGTGGGACTTCCTCACCACGGCCAAGCTCGAGTTCGCATCGCTGTCTTCGACCGGCGGCACGGTCGGAGAACTGCTCAACTCGGCGATGGATCCGTCGATCTCATTCGAGGATCTCGACGTCATCCGGGAAATCTGGCCCGGCAAGCTGGTTGTCAAAGGTGTTCAATCGGTAGCCGATTCGGTCCGTCTCGCCGAACTGGGAGTCGACGGGATCATCCTGTCGAACCACGGAGGCCGACAACTCGATCGCGCTCCCGTCCCCTTCCATCTGCTGCCTCAGGTCGTCCGCGAAGTCGGCTCCGACTTCGAAGTAGCCGTCGACACCGGCATCATGCACGGTGCCGATATCGTCGCCTCCATCGCGATGGGAGCATCGTTCACCCTCGTCGGCCGGGCGTACCTGTACGGCCTGATGGCAGGAGGGCGCCAGGGCGTCGATCGCATGATCGAGATCCTGCGTGAGGAAATCGTGCGCACCATGCAACTGCTGCAGGTCAATTCGATTGCGGAACTGACCCCGGAGCACGTCACTCAACTCACTCGGTTCGCCCCGCTGCAGTCCGGCGCCCGCACAGTCACGCCACACTGACCGCTGCAGCCGGACTGTCGACGCCGGGTTTCGACACAAACGCGCGCGCATTCGCTGAACGCTCGCGAAATCGCTGGCCAGACGAGGCGATTCCGCTCGCACCTGGCAAACGCGCGCGCGTTTGCGGATTGGGGCGGACGGGCGGGCCGGGGTGGGCAAGCGGGGCGACCCTCACCCCGGCCCCGCCCGCGCCGAGGCGATGGCGTCGGACATTCCGAAGCGACCCAGGAACACCGGCTGCCCCACCGTCACGATCACGTCCCACTCCTCGATCGTGCACTCCCGCAAATCGGTCGACATCCTGCTCGCTACTGATCGCGCCGTCTCGCACGCATCGGCCACCCCACGATCGAGGGCCCCGGCACCGGCCAACGCAGCGAGATCGGCCGCCGACTGCGCCTGATGACGAGCACTCACCGCCGAGCCGACATGAATCACCAGCACGACGACCGCGATCAATGCCGACATCGCCAGCGCCGCCAACACCGTGGCGCCACCCTCGTCGTCGCGCAGGCCCGTTCTCATTCCGCTGCAACCGGTTCCGCAGCAGCAACCGCCTCCGCAGACAACGTCAATCCCGGCAGCGGGCTCGCCACCTCCACCCGCGCGACGAAGAACTCCCCATCCTCGGTCACCGTGACCAGAGCCCCCTCCGGCGCAACCCTCTCCCCCACAGACACAGCCCGGTCCGCATCCCCTCTGGCCGCCAACCGAGCTGCCTCCCTGGCCGCATCGACGCAGCCGATGTGCATCGTCACCGACACGATCGCCCCGATACACACCACGATCACCGCAACGATGGACGCGATGGCGAACGCCGCCTCCACCGTCACAGCCCCGTCGTCACCGCCCAGGCTCAGACGGCAGTGTTCAACGCTCGATCGATGATCCCCGTCAAGGCCGACACAATGCTGTCGCCGGTCACCACCGTGTACAGCACCGCCCCGAACGCCGCGGCCGCGATGGTGCCGATCGCGTACTCCGCGGTCGACATGCCCTCGTCCTCCACGCCGAACAGAACGATTCGGGTCTTCAACTCCTGCAGTGCGTTCTCGATCATCTCGATTCCCCTCCCTGTTCTCCGATGCGGCATCTCCGCACCGGACACTCGAGTGCGCGGCGGTCACAGCAGACCACCGCCCATTACATTGCCCGCCAGTCCGATCACCACGGGGATGATGCCGAGACAGATGAAGGCGGGCAGAAAGCACAGCCCCAACGGCCCGCTGATCAGCACACCCGCACGCTCGGCCGCGGCAGCCGACGCATCCTCGGCCCGCGTTCGTTGTGTCGCAGCAAGTTCCGTCATCGCCGACGCCATGGACGACCCGGCCCGGGCTGATCGGCGGGCCATCCTGGCCAGAGCCTCGGTCTCCGGATCCTGCGCGACGGCGTCCCACGCGGTCGCGGCGTCGGCACCGAGTTCCAGCAGATCGGCCGCCTTGCGGAGCGCAACACCGAACGAGGTCGGAGCGGACTGTGCCGCCGCCGCAGCGGCAGTCGATATCGGCAAACCCGACCGCAGACATGCGGCGAGCAGATCGAAGGTCGTGGCCACCGCGAGCGAGTCGGGTGGCGGCGCATCGACGGCGTCGGCGACCGCCCGGCCCTCGGGTGCGAGCCTGTGCAACCCGCCCGCGACCGAGGGCAGCGTGATCAACGCCGTTGCGACACAGAGCACCGCCACCCACATCACGTCGTCACCTTGCCGGTGATCGCATCGGTCCACAGCAGTCCCGCGCAGCCCAGCGCCGTGCCGATGAGCAGCAGCATTCCGCCGAGCCCACCGCCGAGCAGAATGTGCAGCGGATCGGCTCCCATCAGCTGGCCGAGCGCGACTCCGAGAATCGGCAGACCGGCCAGCACCAGCGCGGTGGCACGGGCACCGGCGAGGGATGCGTCGGTTCGTTCGCGAAACCGTCTGCGCCCCAGCATGTCCTCGCGAACAGCATCCAGCAGCTCGGCAAGTGCGAGCCCGTGCTCGTCGGCCACCCGCCACGCGGCGGCCAGTCGGCCGAGCTCGGCGTCCAACACCGAATCGGACGCAGCGATGCCGTCGGCAGCCCTGCCGCCCAATCGGGAGCGCGATGCCGCACCCCGCAGTGCCGTCGACGCGATGCCGCCGCACTCGTCCGCCGCAACCGCGCTGGCCGTGGCCGGATGGGATCCGACGCGGAGCTCTCCGATCACCACCTCGACTCCGGTTGCGAGCCAGTTCAATTCCTCGGCGCGCCGGTCGCGTTCGAGTCGCCGACGGTAGCGCCGCCATCCGGTACTGCCCGCCACCGCCGCTGCGCTCACTGCCCAGATTCCGCCGAACCACCACACCGCCCCTGCCGCAAGCAGAGCGCAGCACGCCGGCACCATCCATCGGGGCGCGGACGACGCCGTCCGTCCTTCACGAGGCAACCGACGGAAACTGCTCGGCCACAGAGCGACTGCCACAGCGAGGGCCATGAGGGCGGCCGTCATCCGGCGTCACCGCAGCGGCGGTCGAGCAGTTCGACGAGCCGACCTTCGCCCGGCGTCGGTTCGCCATCCACCGACCAGGCCGCGGCGATGTGCACTCGCCCGGTGGGATCGACGTCGACCACTCCGATCTCACGGAGACGCCGAGTACCGTCGGCGCTGCGATGGACGTGCAAGACCACTTGGACCGCAGCGGCGAGTTGGCTGTGCAGCGCGTCTCGCCCCATTCCGCCCAGTGCCGCAAGGGCTTCGAGTCGGGCGGGTACCTCGGCCGGGGAGTTCGCGTGGATGGTTCCGGCTCCACCGTCGTGACCGGTATTGAGAGCCGTCATCAGGTCGATGACCTCGGCCCCGCGCACCTCACCGACGACGAGTCGGTCGGGTCGCATTCGCAGGGCTTGACGCACCAGTTGGCGCACCGATACTTCCCCCACCCCTTCGACATTGGGCGCGCGAGCCACCAGACGGACCACGTGTGGATGGGCCGGTGCCAACTCTGCCGCGTCCTCGACGCACACGATGCGTTCGGCCGGATCCACCTCACCCAGCAGTGCGGCCAAGAGTGTAGTTTTTCCGGCGCCGGTACCTCCGACGACCAAGAACGCCAAGCGGCCGAACACGATTCGACGCAGCAGCTCGTACCCGTCTTCGGTCACGGCTCCCGATGCACGGAGCGCGGCGAGTCCCTGCGTCGCGGGTCGCAGAACTCGAAGCGAGACACACGTTCCCCCACTCGCCACCGGCGCCAGCACAGCGTGCAGGCGGACGCCGAACGCCCCTTGCCCGACGCCCGGCAGTCGCCCGTCGACCCAGGGCTGCGCGTCGTCGAGTCGACGGCCGGCAGAGAGGGCGAGCCGTTGCGCCAGCCGCCGAACGGCAGCCTCGTCGACGAAGCGAACTCCGGTGCGCTCGAGTCCGCGACCACGATCGATCCATACCTGATCCGGTGCGGTGACCAGTACATCGGTCACTCCGGGCTCGGACAGCAGCGGCTCCAACGGACCCGCGCCGGTCAGTTCGGTCTGCAGAACACGAAGGGCCGCAAGCATATCGGTGTCGCCGATCACTCCCCCGGCTTCCGCTCGAATGGCCGCGGCGACGGTGGCGGGAACAGGAGCGTCGGCCGATGCCGCCAGGCGATCGCGGACGCGGTCGAGCAGATCCACGGTGACGACTGCGCTCACGCCGCCCACCGCTGACCACCGGGCTTGTGCGCGAACGTATCGAGCACTGCGTTGGCTGCTGCGGCCAGCGGCGAACGTCGGCCCAGCACCAGACCTCCTCGTTCGAGGCGCTCGGCCAACGCGGGCTCGGCGCGCATCGACGTCAACAGCGGAAGTTCGAGGGCGGCGGCGATATCGTCGGCCCTCAGCCCACCCGGCGCAGGCCCACGAACGACCAGGCCGACATTGGCATTTCGATCCACCACATGCGCTGCCACCACCTCGGCCGACGTCACGGCTCGCAGTTCGGCCGGAAGTACCAGCGCGACGAGGTCCGCCGCGGCGTACAGAGCGTCGGAGACGTCGCTGGGATGACGCGGAGCGTCGCACACCACCAGATCTCCCGCTGCGCGTCCTGCGTCGAGTACAGCCGCCACTGCGACGGCGGAGAGTCCGACACTCCGCTCGTCGGATCTGCCCAGTGCCAACACCGACAACCCGTCCCGCGACGGCAGCGCGCCGTGCAGCGCGTCGCCGGAGACTCGGCCACCTTCGACGACCAAACCGGACCACCGCAGACCCGGAGCATTCTCCCAGCCGAGTAGCAGGTCGAGGCCGCTGCCGTAGCGGTCACCCTCGACGAGGAGTGCACGTCGGCCCGAGCGGCCGCTGCAGAGTCCGAGTGCGGCGGCGAACGTGGATGCACCCGCGCCACCGCGGGCGCCGACCACCGCGATCACTCCACCGTCTCCAGACGCTACCGACGCGGGTTCGCCGAGTATGCGCACGAGTGCGTCCTCGTCCCACGGCAGCGAGACCACGTGCTCGGCACCGAGCGATGTGGCGATTCGCCAATCGTCGAGTGTCGGCGGCGCGTCCGTGACCAGAATGACGCCCGAGCGGCGCGGAAATCCGGTCGCCAGTGCCGCCTCGGCGGACACGAAATCGACCAAAAGAATTCCGGCGCGGTCCCACATCGAACGTGTGGAACCGATACCGACCAGTAAGTTCTGCTCTTCCACAACACAATCCGCGGCTGCGGCGATTCGATAGACGTCCTCGCGGAGACCGCGAAGTTCGATCGACATCGTCACTACCGGGTGCGTGATTCGCCGTCGCACGTCCGTTTCCATGCGGCAAGCCTGCGTGAGAATCTGCTCGAGATGCGCGCGACTTGGGGAAATGTGGATAGATCCGGGCCTGTGGATGAATACCGGTACTTCTGTACCAGTTTTCGACCTACCCCAGAAAAGAGGACGACCCTCGCCAGGGGGGGAGGAGGCGAGGGTCGTCTGGTTCAGCCCCGGGGGGTCGGGCTGAACACCGCCCGGGATGAACCGGGCTCGTAGAAAATACTACACCCGTGGACGTCCTTGTTTGCAAGTTCAACAGTCCGTTTTTCTCGACCGCATCGGACCGAGTCCACCAGTGGCACCGCGCAACATCCACCGGTCACCACCGGCCACTATGGTGACAAACGTGACCCAGAGCGCGAGCAACGACGACGTCCCGGCCGGCCGACGCGCAGCGCGCGTCGCGGCATTCTTCGACCTCGACAAGACGATCATTGCCAAGTCCAGCACGTTGGCATTCAGCAAGCCGTTCTTCGACCAAGGACTCATCAACCGGCGCGCCGTTCTCAAGAGCAGCTACGCGCAGTTCTTGTTCCTGCTCTCCGGAGCCGATCACGACCAGATGGAGCGCATGCGCGCCCATATCGCGAGCATGACCGCAGGCTGGGACGTCGAACAGGTGCGAGCGGTCGTCGCCGAGACTCTGCACGACATCGTCGACCCCCTCGTGTTCGCCGAAGCCGCCGATCTCATCGCCGACCACAAGCTCCGCGGACACGACGTCGTGATCGTGTCGGCCTCCGGCGACGAGATCGTGCACCCCATCGCACAACTACTGGGTGCCGATCACAGCATGGCCACCACGATGGTGACCGTGGAGGGCAAGTACATCGGCGAGGTCGACTTCTACTGCTACGGAGAGGGCAAGGTCGACGCCATGAACGCCCTGGCCGCGCAACACGATTACGACTTGACGTCGAGCTACGCGTACTCGGACTCGATCACCGACGTGCCGATGCTGCGCGCCGTCGGGCATCCCACGGCCGTCAACCCCGATCGCGCACTGCGCAAGGAAGCCGCCTCCCGCGGCTGGCCGATTCTCACCTTCTCCAACCCGGTCTCGCTGCGATCACGGATCCAGACCCCGTCCGGCAAGACCGTAGCAGCAAGTGCCGCAGCAGGTTTCAGCGCTCTTGCCGCAGGCGCGATCACCTACGGACTGCTCCGAAGAAAAAGATGACGCCCAAACCCTTGATGTGAGGAGCGTCACGGGGTACAAATGACGTACGGAAGAACGGAAGGCCAAGAACGAATCGGAAGAGAAGATTCGCTCTCCCGACCGGGATTCCCAGCACGGACACCAGGCACCCACGCGGAGCAGCCACCTAATGGCAGAAGCGCTGTGGGCCTGCGAGATTCGTCGATGATCAGCAAGAACCCTGCACCGGTTGCAGGGATGACCTCATCACCGTCGAACCCTCGCCGAGGCCACGTGGTTTTCCATCACAGCCCACCTGAGCACGCTTGGTAACCAGGCGCTCCGTGCTAACGGGCGGCGACGTCGACGCAAGTCGACATCGCCGCCCTTTTATGTGCTCGCTACTGCAGGCTCCGCTCGCGGCCCTTTTATGTGCGCACAAGCCTCACTGCGCAGCTTCGGCAATCGAAGTCGCTTCTGCCGCACCGGCTTCGAATGCTCCGCAGCACAGGATCACCCAACTCCCGACGCCGGTCGCGGTGCCCTCGGCGAATCCCGTCGCGCCGTCTCGGTAGGCATTTGCCCGACGCATCCAGCTCACTTCCGGCACTCCGAGGTTGTGGGGGTCGAATCCGGACGACGCTGCGACCAGTCTCGATGCAGCCCGCGCAACGATGCCGTCGGCCGAGCCGAAAGCTTTGAGCGTCAACAGTTCACCGTGTACCACCGCCGCGATCACCGGGGCAGGTGCGGACGTTCCACCTGTCACCAGTTGAGCGAGCAGGTCGAGTCGATCGCCGACGCCGGCGTCGCTGCGGGGACGTCCGAGTACGGAGGCGTCGTCGACGAGGTCTGCTGCGGCCAACAGGTGCAGTCGTGCGAGGGTCTGCAGCGGTGCGCGCTTCCATGTCGAGACCGTGTTCTGCAGTGCATCACCGTCGAGGGCAGCCGCCACTCGCAGCGCACCAGCCAGAATGGGGTCGCCGTCTTCGCCCTCGCGGGGGAAGTCCATCGAACCACCCTCGAGAGTCGACGACGAGCGGGCCGCACGCACCGCGGCCTCGGCGGCGGTGGCCGGCCAGCCACGACGGTTGGCCTTGTGCCGATGCACCGCGCCCAGAGCGTCGCGCGCACGTTCGGCAGAGTCGAGAACTCCGGGCAGTTCCAGTAGCGGGGCGAGGGGGTCCGTCACGACAGACGACGGTACCCCCTCCCCTCACCGCCTACTTCGCTCCGGCCGCCAACAGCTCGGCGCGCGCCTGACGACGCTTGGCCTGTTCGGCCGGGTCGGGCACCGGGACGGCTGCGAGCAACCGCTTGGTGTACTCGTTGGTCGGACGGCGCAGAATCTGATCCGTCGTACCGAACTCGGCCAACTTGCCCTTGTTCAGCACCGCGATGCGCTTGGCCAGCACCTCCACCACAGCGAGGTCGTGACTGATGAACAAGCACGCGAAACCGTACTCACGCTGCAATTCCTTGAACAGCTCGAGCACCTTGGCCTGCACCGACACGTCGAGTGCAGACGTCGGTTCGTCGGCCACCAGCAACGTCGGCTCCAGGGCCAAAGCCCGAGCGATACCGACACGCTGACGCTGCCCACCGGACAGCTGGTGGGGGTAACGGTTACGCATGGTCCGCGACAGGTGCACCTGATCGAGTAGTTCCTCGACCTTCTTGTTCCGCTCGGAAGCACCGAGTTCGGTGTGCAGCAGCATCGGCTCGGCGATGGACTGACCGATCGGCCAGCGCGGGTTCAGTGACGAACCCGGATCCTGGAACACGATGCCGACCTTGCTTCGCACCGACCGCAGATCGCGATTCGTCGCCTTGGTGATGTCGACACCCGCGATCGACAGCGTGCCACCGGTGAGCTTGTTCAGCCCCACCACGGCCTTGCCGATCGTGGACTTGCCCGAGCCGGATTCACCGACGAGACCGACGACCTCACCCATCTCGATGTCGAGGCTGACCCCGTCGACGGCCCGGAACACGGTGCGGCCCGGGTAGTCGATGACGCCGTCGACGATGCTCAGTGCCCGGGTGTCCTCGACGGCGCTCGGCTGAGCGATGGTTCCCGCCGCCACGGACTCCATGCTGCTGCCCAGGTGCGGAACCGAGGCGAGCAACTGCTGCGTGTACGGATGCGACGCATCCTTGAAAATCTTCTGCGCAGCATCAGTTTCGACGATCACGCCGTCCTTCATCACCGCGATGCGATCGGCCATGTCTGCCACCACACCCATGTCGTGGGTGATCAGCACGATCGACGCGTCGATGCGGTTGCGCAGGTCGCGCATCAGGTCGAGGATCTCGGCCTGCACCGTCACGTCCAGAGCCGTGGTCGGCTCGTCCGCGATCAGCAGCGCCGGATCCGAGGACAGCGCCTGGGCGATCATGGCGCGCTGACGCTGACCACCGGAGAGCTGATGCGGGTAGTAGTTCACCCGGGTCTCCGGATCCGGCATCTCGACGAGCTTCAGCAGCTCGACGGCCCGCGCCTTCGCTTCCTTCTTCGACAGCGAGGTGTGTGCCCGGATGGCCTCGGTGATCTGCCAGCCGATCGAGTACACCGGATTGAGCGCCGTCATGGGCTCCTGGAAGATCACCGCAACGTTCTTGCCGCGGATGGGTGCGAGCTGCTTCTCGGGCAGTCCGACCAGTTCCTTCTCGCCCAGCTTGATGCTGCCCGACACCCGTGAATTGTCGGCCAGCAGACCGGGAATGGCCATGGCGGTGGTCGACTTACCCGATCCGGACTCACCGACGATGGCGAGTACCTCGCCGGCGGCGACCGTGAACGAGACGGAATCGGCGGCCTTGCGCCATACCTTCTCGACCTCGAATTCGACCGTCAGATCGGTGACGGTCAGAACCGTGTCCTTCTGAATACTCATGTCAGTTCCGTTTCGGATCGAGTGCGTCACGGAGTGCGTCGCCGAGCATGATGAACGCGAGCACCGTGACGGAGAGGAACGCGGCCGGGAACAGCACCAGATACGGTGCCGTCAGGAACACGTTCTGACCGAGGTTGATCTGCAGGCCCCACGAGATCTCGGGAGCTTGCAGTCCGATTCCGAGGAACGTCAGCGTCGCCTCGGCCGCGATGAACGTACCCACCGAGATGGTGGCGTAGATGATCACCGGCGCAAGGGCATTGGGCAGAATGTGCCGCACCAGAATTCGGTACGTGGACGCACCCAGCGCCTGAGCGGCCTGGACGTACTCGCTGTTCTTGATCGCGATGACACTCGATCGGACCAGTCGCATCGCCGTCATCCAGCCGAACACGATCAGCGCGAGCGAGACGGTGAAGATCGTGCGCTGTGCGGTCACCGTCAACAGAATGAGGGCACCGAGCAGCAACGGAATTCCGAAGAACACATCGGTGAAGCGAGCCAGGATGCTGTCGATGAAACCGCCGAAATAGCCTGCGAGAGCACCGATCAGCACACCGATGATGAGCACACCGATGACCGACAGCACACCGATCGACAGCGAGATCCGCGCACCGTAGATGACGTTGGCGTAGTAGTCGCACCCCTGGATGTCGGTGCCGAACCAGTGCTCGGCACTCGGGGTCTGGCGCGAGTTCGACAGCGAGCACACCCGGGGATCGATCCCGCGGGCAAACAGTTGCGGGAACACCGCCATCACCAGGAGCACGGCGAGCAGGAACGACCCGATGATGAAGAAGGGGCTCTTGCGCAAGAACTTCCACGCGTTGCCCCACAGGCTGGCCTGGCCGACCAGATCGACGGCCTCGCCGGTGATGACGTTGCCCGGCTGACCCTCGTCCGCCGCATGCTGAGCTGCGTTCGTGTCGTCCTTATTCATAGCGAATCCTTGGATCGAGAACCGCGTAGAGAACATCCACCACGAGGTTGAAGAAGATGTAGAAGAACACGAAGAGCGTCACGATGCCGACGACGACGGCACCTTCCTGACGCGCCAGTGCGTCGTAGATCGCGCGTCCGAGACCCGGCAGGTTGAACACCGTTTCGGTTACGATCGCACCGCCCAGCAGACCGCCGACGTCGGCACCGATGAAGGTGACGACGGGAATCAGTGAATTTCGCAGAGCATGGCGAACGATGATGCGCCGGTTGCTGATTCCCTTCGACTTCGCGGTGCGGATGTAATCCGCTGCCATCGACTCCGCCACGGACGTACGAGTCAATCGGGCGACGTAGGCCATCGACAGCGACGCGAGCACCAGGCCCGGGAGCAGGTAGCTCGACCATCCGTTGTTGATACCGGAGATCGGGAAGACACCCAGTTTCACGCCCAGCGTGAACTGCGCGATGAAACCGAGGACGAAGACCGGAACCGACACCAACAACGTCGTCGAAATGAGCACGAGGTTGTCGAAGAACGACCCCTTCTTCAGGGCCGAGAGCACACCCGCTGCGATACCCATGACGGTCTCGAAGACCACGGCGACGATCGTCAGCTTGATGGTGACGGGCAGGGCCCGCTCGATGGTGTCGAGCACGGGGCGGCCGGAGAAGTCGGTGCCGAAGTTGCCCTGGAAGAATCCACCGATGTACTTGAGGTACTGGACGACCAGGTTGTCGTCGAGGTTGAAGTCGTCGCGCAACTGCGCGACGACGGCAGGGGCGAGCGGGCGATCTCCGGCGAGGGCGCGGATGGGATCACCGGGCAATGCGTAGACCATGGCGAAGATGAGAAAAGAGGAGCCGATCAGGACGGGAATCGTCAGCAGTAATCGGCGGGATATGTAGCGACCCACTGTGGTTTCTCCTTGGATGCGGCGATCCTGCGAATCGGGTCTCGCTGACGCAGGTCTTCGGTGGGCGTCGAGCCCACCGCCGAAACGAACCGATGGGTGGCAACGGAGTCACATCCGTTGCCACCCACCGGTGTCCGTTATTAGCTGACTACGACGTCCTCGAGGACGATGTCGCCGGTGTTGTCGATCTTCACGTCGGAGACGCGATCGGACCACACTGCCTGGTTCAGGCCGTAGAACAGCGGCGTTGCGGGCATCTGCTGGAACAGGATGTCCTCGGCCTTCTGGTAGTCGGCCGTTGCAGCGTCGATGTCCTCGGCGTTGTTGCCCTCTGCGAGAGCGGCGTCGAAGGCCGGGTCGCTGAAGAACGTGGCGTTGCTACCGGCCGGCGGCAGTGCCGCGGACGAGTACAGCGGGGACAGGAAGTTGTAGATCGACGGGTAGTCCATGATCCAGCTCGAGCGGAACGGGCCGGTCATACCCTTGGCGTCCTGCAGCGGCAGGTACTGAGCGAACTGCAGATCGCCGCGCAGTGCGTAGTCGACACCCAGGTTCTCGCGAATCTGGTTGCCCACCGCCGTCATCCACGAGTCGTGTCCGGCACCGGCGTTGAACCACAGGTCCACCGGCTGGCTGCGATCGAAGCCGGCCTCGTCGAGCAGACGGTTGGCCTCGTCGGCGTTGAGCTCGCAGGTGGCACCACACGCATCCTCGCGGTAGCCCTCGACCACGGGAGAGGCGAAGGAATCGGCGGGGGTACGGGTGTCGGTGAAGATCGCCGTTGCGATGGCCTGGCGATCGATGGCCATCGAGAACGCCTTGCGTACGTTCGGGTCCTGGAACCGCGGGTCGTACGTCGGGAAGCCGAGCGAGGTGATGTCGGGACGGGCGCGATCGGCGTAACGATCACCGAACTGGTCACGCGCAGTGGCCCAGGCGTCCTCGGGCAGATCGAGCATGATGTCGAGTCCACCGCCCTGGATATCGTTGTAGCCGGTGTTCAGCTCGGTGTAGACCTTGAAGTTGACGCCCGCGGACTTGGCGGCGTTGTCGCCTGCGTAGTCGTCGTACTTGGTGACGGTGAAGCCCTGTCCCGGAACGAAGTCCGAGTCGGCCTTGAACGGGCCGTTACCGATCGGGCGGGCACCGAATGCCGTCGGGTCGGCGTAGAACGCCTCCGGCAGCGGATCGAACGCGGTGTAGCCGAGCGTCAGCGGGAAGATTGCGAACGGTCCGTTGAGCTTGACGGTGAAGGTCGTGTCGTCGACGACGCTCAATCCGCTCAGTTCGGTCGCAGTGGGCTCGGCGGTGTCGCTGCCCTGCAGGTCTGCGTAGCCTTCGATGTTCTCGAAGAAGTACGAGGCACCGAATGCGTTGGTGCTCAACGCATTGTAGCTCCACGCCTTGGTGAAGGACTCCGAGGTGACCGGGGTGCCGTCGTGGAACGTCCAGCCGTCCTTGAGCTTGACGGTCCAGGTGATGTTGTCCTCGGACTCGACGGACTCGGCAACGCCGTTGTACTCGACGCTGTTGTCTTCGTCGTTGAACGTGACCAGTGGAGTGAAGAGCGCCTTGAGGACCTGGCTGCCTTCGCTCTCGGTGGTGTTTCCGGGAACCAACGGGTTCTCCGGCTCGCCGATGTAGATGCTGTAGATCCCGTCGGCGCTGCCACCGGAGCTCGAGCCACCGCCGCCACAGGCGGCGAGCAGGCTCGCACTCATCAGCACAGCCGTGGTGACGACCGCGGCACGTTTGATACGCAAGGAAAATCCTCCATCCAGATGTGAACACGGGGTCATCCGTGCTCAGTTCCTCGGGCGCGACGCCCGGGGATTCGTGGGCGACCGCATGGCACGGCATGTGAGCCGTTCCAACGATCTGATGGGATGGACTTTAGACACATCCTGAAACGAACATGTGAACTCCCCCAGATTTTGCTGACCCGTGAGTAAGCCGGAAACATGATCGAAACGTTTCGGCAAGTCGATTTCTCACACTTCGGACTTCCGCGTCGTGGAGGCGGCTCGGCGAGAACCTCGATTACCGCCCACCGTGCAGAAACTACCGATCACCGCAGATCAGGGGGTTGCAGGCGATTGCAACGGTGCGATTGCCATCACATGTGACTACCCTCACAAGGGGCTCGAGACCGGCACGGAAGTGCAGTTTCATGAGCGAAATGCACCGGACGAAAGTGAGCTATTCGAGATGACGACCAGTACCTCCGGAACCGACGAGACCGCGGTTGCCTCCTACGCACCCTCGGCCGAGTTCTCGGCTCAGGCGAACGCCGGAACCGAGCTCTACGCCGCCGCCGAGGAGGATCGACTCGGCTTCTGGGCCGAACAGGCTCGCCGACTCCACTGGCACACCCCGTTCACCGAAGTTCTCGACTGGTCCGACGCCCCCGTCGCCAAGTGGTTCGCCGACGGCGAGCTCAACGTCGCCTACAACTGCGTCGACCGCCACGTGATCGACGGACACGGCGACCAGGTGGCCATCCACTGGGAAGGCGAGCCCGGCGACAGCCGCGACGTCACCTACTCCGATCTGCTCGCCGACGTCAGCCAGGCCGCCAACACCCTGACCGAACTCGGCCTCGTGTCCGGCGATCGAGTCGCGATCTACATGCCCATGATCCCCGAGGCCATCGTCTCGATCCTCGCGTGCGCTCGCCTCGGCCTGACCCACTCGGTCGTCTTCGCCGGCTTCTCCGCCACCGCACTGCGCTCGCGCGTCGACGACGCCGAGGCCAAGCTCGTCATCACCACCGACGGTCAGTGGCGACGCGGCAAGCCCGCTCCCATCAAGGACACCGTCGACGAGGCCGTCGACGGGGCGGCATCGATCGAACACGTGCTGGTCGTCAAACGCACCGACTCCGAGGTCTCCTGGACCGAGGGACGCGACCTGTGGTGGCACGAGACGGTCGCCAAGGCGTCGAAAGAGCATGAGGCGCAGCCGTTCCCGGCCGAGCACCCACTCTTCATCCTCTACACCTCGGGCACGACGGGTAAGCCGAAGGGCATCATCCACACCTCCGGCGGCTACCTGACGCAGACCTCGTACACCCACCACAACGTCTTCGACCACAAGGCCGGAACCGACGTCTACTGGTGCACCGCCGACATCGGCTGGGTCACCGGGCACTCCTACATCGTCTACGGGCCGCTATCGAACCGGGCGACGCAGGTCGTCTACGAGGGCACGCCCAATTCGCCCGACGAGCACCGGCATTGGAACGTCATCGAGAAGTACAAGGTCTCGATCTACTACACCTCCCCCACCCTCGTTCGTACGTTCATGAAGTGGGGCAAGGAAATCCCCGGGGCACACGATCTGAGCTCGATTCGTCTGCTCGGCTCCGTCGGCGAACCGATCAACCCCGAGGCGTGGCGCTGGTTCCGCGACGTCGTCGGCGGCGGCACCGCACCGATCGTCGACACCTGGTGGCAGACCGAGACCGGCGCGATCATGATCTCCCCGCTGCCCGGCGTCACCGCCACCAAGCCCGGCTCCGCGATGGCCCCGTTGCCCGGCATCTCCGCCAAGATCGTCGACGACGACGCCAAGCCACTGGGCAACGGCGGCAACGGCTACCTCGTCCTCGACGAGCCGTGGCCGTCGATGCTCCGCGGCATCTGGGGCGACATGGACCGCTACAAGGAAACGTACTGGTCGCGGTACGCCGAGGAGGGTTGGTACTTCGCCGGTGACGGTGCCAAGTACGACGACGACGGCGCACTGTGGGTCCTCGGCCGCGTCGACGACGTCATGAACGTCTCGGGCCACCGCATCTCGACGTCCGAGGTGGAGTCGGCACTGGTCACCCATCACAGTGTCGCCGAGGCCGCGGTGGTCGGTGCCGCCGACGACACCACCGGTCAGGGCATCGTCGCGTTCGTCATCCTGCGGGCAGGCGAAGAGAACACCGGCGACGCATTGATCGCCGAACTCAAGGCGCAGGTCTCCAAGGAGATTTCGCCGATCGCCCGGCCGCGGGAGATCTCCATCGTGCCGGAGCTGCCGAAGACGCGATCCGGCAAGATCATGCGTCGCCTGCTGCGCGACGTGGCCGAGGGCCGCGAACTCGGCGACGTCTCCACCCTCGTCGACCCGAAGGTGTTCGAGGCGATCAAAAAAGGCCGCTAGCGGCCGGTGGTGCGGTTGAGTGCCTCAGAGGGCACTCAACCGCACCACTGCCTCAGGCACTCAGATCGAACACCGTGTAGTCGCCGACGGTCCTGGGTGTGAAGGTCTCAGCCACCCAGTCACCGATCGCCGACGGTCTGGTCTTGCCCGTTCCCTCGATGAAGTAATGGATCTTTCCAGCGGCCACGTCGGCCTCGAATTGGTCGAGCGTGGGCGACGGGTCGGTTCCGGAGAATCCGCCCACCGGCATCACCGGGTCGTCGGTCGCGAGCTGTATGCCCGCGGCGGCGTTGGATCCGACGGTCGCCGCCACCCAGGTGTAGTTCTGGGCGTCGGATTCGAGTAGGCCGGTCAGCTCTGCGTCCGGTGCGGCTGCGGAGCCGAATTGTGCTGAGCGGCCGACACTTTCCTCATGCGATCCGGTTCCGTAGGCTGCGGTCTCGGACGCAACAGCGGGCCCGGCCGACGGACCTCCTCCACTGTGCGGGGTGACCACGGTATCGGCGACGTAGGCGACGGGGCCTGCCAGAGCGACCGCAATTGCCGCCGCTCCCAGTGCAATCGAGACCGTTCGAGACATCCGGACCACGAGGGCGAGAGCCACAACGATCCCGACTCCCAGCACGACCCATCGGAGCCACGGCACGAACTCGGGTGTACGAGCGAGAAAGACGAACGACGTGGCCGTGGTGACAGCCGACGCAAGCGCGAGAATCCAACGGCACCAGACGTTCTCGCGTCGCACCCACAGTTCGCGCAGGGCAGCTCCGACGATGGCGGCGATCGCCGGTGCGATCACGATCGTGTAGTAGGAGTGGAAGGTGCCCGACATGAAGCTGAACACCAGCGAGCACCCGACGAGCCACAATCCCCACATCACGTACCAGGCGCGCCGAAAGTCCTGTCGGGGCGCTCTGCCGCGCAACACGATTCCCGTCACCACGAACACGAGCGCAGCCGGTATCAGCCACGAGATCTGACCACCTTGCGCGGCAGCGAACATGCGGGTGATGCCCGTCTGCACCGCATCTCCGGCATGGGATGCCGCACTGCTTCCGTGTTCGTTGCCTGTCAGTCGACCCAGACCGTTGTAGCCGAATGTCAGGTCCAAAATGCTGTCGGTCTTCGACCCGCCGACCCACGGCCGGTCGGCAGCCGGGACCAACTGCACGATGGCCACCCACCACCCGGCCGTCACGAGTACCGCGGCACCGGCCGCCGGCAACTGCAGCATTCGGGTTCCGAACCTCGGCGGACCGAACGCCGCGTACGCCACGGCAAGAGCTGGAACGACGAGGAACGCCTGCAGTTGCTTCGTCAGAAACCCCAGGCCGACAACAGCTCCGGTGACCACCAGCCACCGAGTTCGCCCGTCCTCTAGCGCGCGAAGCATCGCCCACGCTGCTGCCAACAGGGTGAGGGTGAGCAAGGCGTCGGGATTGTCGTAGCGGAACATCAGCGCGAAGGTCGGCGTCGTCGCCAGGACCGCACCCGCGATCAACGCTGCCCCGTAGCCGAATCGACGGGCGACGATCGCGTACAAGATTCCCACGCTCAGCACGGCCAACAGCACCTGCGGCAGGAGCAGCGACCAGGAGTTGAGGCCGAAGATTCGTACCGAGAGCTCCATGACCCACAGCGACGCAGGCGGCTTGTCCACCGTGATCGAGTTCGCGGCGTCGGACGAGTCGAACAGGAAGGCCTTCCAACTGATCGAGCCGGCCTGAACGGCTGCAGCGTAGAAGGAGTTACCCCAGTGCTCCCGATTCAGGTCCAGGGCGTAGGCCCCGGCTGTTCCGGCGAGAAGGGCGGCGAGAGTGGGCATTGCCCAGCGGGGGCGGGCGATGTCGTGTTCGAGGACGGTCACAGTCGATCACTGTTGCCCTCGATACTGAGGATGTGTGATCAACTTCCTGACAATCGCCTGTCTATCCAGGGATCACGGAAATGAGCAGACGCAGGTGAGCGGAAACTCGACCCCTGCTACGAAGCTCGGAGTGGAGCCTGCGGAACGACCGCAGGCTCCACGCTCACGTGCGGCGCAGCCGCTCAGACGCTGTCGAGCGACTGGTCTCGTGTTTCCTTCATGATCAGCAGAGCGATCAGCGTCAACGTTGCAGCGATGGCGAGGTACACGCCCACCCAGCCGACGCCGTAGCTGCTCACCAGCCAGGTCGCGATGAACGGTGCCACTGCGGCACCGAGGATCGACGCGGTGTTGTACGAGATTCCCGAGCCGGTGTAGCGCACGTTGGTCGGAAACAGTTCCGGCAGAACGGCACTCATCGGTCCGAAGGTCAGGCCCATGAGGCCGAGGCCGACGCACATGAACACCAGCATCCGCGAGGCGGACGCGGTCTCGGGGTTCGCGAACCAGTGGAACGAGAGCCCGAACAGCACGATCGCCGACGTGATGACGATCAGCGTGGGACGACGGCCGTACTTGTCGGCCAGCAGCCCGGCCACCGGAATCAGCGCCGCGAAGAACAGCACGGCGATGAGCTGCAGCTCCAGGAAGTCGGTGTAGGAGATCGCCAGCTTCGGACCGTTGACGTCGGACACCTTGCCCGTTCCGTAGCTGACCACCCACGTGGTCATGATGTAGAACAGCGTGTAGGTGGCGAGCATGACGAACGTTCCGATGATCAGCTGACGCCAACTGGTCTTGAACACCTGAGCGAGCGGAGTCTTGACCTTCTGACCGCGCTCGACGGCGAGCTTGAACACCGGCGTTTCCTCGAGCTTGAGCCGGACGTAGAGGCCGATGATGACCATGACGGCGCTGAGCAGGAACGGGATTCGCCAGCCCCACGTCAGGAACGCGTGATCGGTGCCCGAGTTGACCGAGTCGTAGCCCGTCGCGATGACGATGAGCAGGAAGATGCCGTTGGCGAAGAAGAACCCGATGGGTGCGCCCAGCTGCGGGTACATCGCCGCCCAGGCTCGCTTGCCCGGCTTGGCGGTTTCGGTGGCCAGCAACGCTGCACCGCTCCACTCGCCGCCGAGACCGACGCCCTGGGTGAAGCGCATGATCGCCAGCAGAGCCGGAGCCCACAGCCCCACCGCGGCGTACGTGGGCAACAGTCCGATCGCGAACGTCGCGACACCCATCGTGAGCAGGGACCCGACGAGGGTCGCCTTGCGTCCGATGCGGTCGCCGAAGTGGCCGAACAGAATCGACCCGATGGGTCGCGCGACGAAAGCGAGGCCGAAGGTAGCGAACGACGCCAGCAGTGCGGTGGTGTCGTTGCCCGCGGGGAAGAACAGACGCGGGAAGACGAGCACTGCGGCGGTGGCATAGATGTAGAAGTCGAAGAACTCGATGGACGTGCCGACCATCGAGGCGATCACGATGCGCGATCGCGGCACCTGAGGTGCGGGAATTGCACCGTCGGCGGCGACGGTGTGTGCTGAACTCACGAATGCTCCTGAAGGGGGAAGTTCCCTGCAAATTACCTGATGAACACCTGAGAATTTCACGACCCGGGCGTGTCCGTTGCCCGATCGCGTAAGTTCCTCGAGTTTGCGGCAGGTGGTACCGAGGTACGCGTCCAAACAAGGGCGAGCGTCGCCCGCCCTCCGCGGAACAGTTAACCTGCTACCGAGGCACTACTGTCGATACGATCTTCCGCACAACACCGAGCAGAGCAATTACAAGGGGTCGAGAGTTGAGCGTCAGCAATGACAAGGGATACGGCAACGGCGTCCCGAACACGATTTCGTCGATACCTCTGACCGATGTCGATGCCCGCACCCCTGGTAGCGCCAGCATCGGAAATCTCGTCAAGGACGCCACCACTCAGGTCTCGACGCTCGTGCGCGCCGAAGTCGCCCTCGCCAAGGCCGAGGTCACCGGCGAGGTCAAGAAGGGTCTGCAGGGCAGCGTCTTCTTCATCATCGCGTTGACGGTGTTGCTGTTCAGCTCGTTCTTCTTCTTCTTCTTCGCCGCTGAGCTGCTCGATGTGTGGCTCTACCGCTGGGCCGCATTCCTCATCGTGTTCGCCGTCATGGTGTTGGCCGCGGCGCTGTTCGGTTTCCTCGGCTACCGCCGAGTCAAGAAGCTGCGCAAGCCCGAGAAGACCATCGACTCGCTCAAGCAGGCGTCGACGGTGCTGCCGAACCAGCACGATTCCATCCCCGGAGTTCCCGGCTACAAGAAGTAGTAGCCCGGCGAATCGAGCAGTATGAATCAGCCCGATCCGTCCACGGTCCGGTATCCGGGACAGTGGATCCATCGCGACATCCACGCCAACGGAATTCGGTTCCATATCGTGGAGGTCGGCGAACACGCACCGGACGCACCGCTGGTGGTTCTGCTGCACGGCTTCGCCGACTTCTGGTACTCGTGGCGACACCAACTCGAGGCGCTCGCGCGATCGGGTGTTCGTGCCATCGCCGTCGACCTGCGCGGCTACGGTGATTCCGACAAGCCTCCACGCGGATACGACGGGTGGACTCTGGCCGGCGACATCGTCGGACTCGTTCGCGCTCTGGGCTATCCGAACGCCACGTTCGTCGGCCACGCCGACGGCGGTCTCGTCTGCTGGGCCAGCGTTGCGCTCCACCCCCGCTTGGTTCGTTCGATGGTGCTGATCAACGCCCCGCACCCCATCTCTCTGCGGCGGGCCGTGTTGAAGGACTCGGCACAGCGCGCCGCGCTGCTCCCGCACTTCGTTCGCTACCAGGTTCCGCTGCGCCCCGAGAGACTGCTGACGCGCCGAGGCGGTGCCGCGGTCACCGAGTTGATGAGCAACCGCGCCGGGCCCGAGTGGAAGACCACCGAGGACTACGCGGACACCACGGCCAAGATGAGCTCGGCCATCAGAATTCCCGGTGCTGCACACTGCGCACTCGAATATCAGCGCTGGGCGTTCCGCAGCCAGTTCCGCGCCGAGGGCCGCCGCTTCATGGACGCCGTCGACGTACGAACCTCGATTCCCGTCGCGCAGATCAGCGGCGACCTCGACCCGTACGTACTGCCCACCACCCTCGACAGAGACCGGCACTGGGCCCCCGGGCTGACGCGTCGAACAGTGCGGGACGTGGGCCACTACGTGCACCAGGAAGCTCCCGACGTGGTGTCCGAGGAGATCCTGCGGGTCGTGCGCGAGAGCTAGACGATGCAGTCGCCCGTGCCCACCGGCACCGGGGCATCGAAGCTCTGCGCGAGTTCGTCCGCGATCTCCGACGCGGTCAGCACGAATCCGGTGTCGGGGTCGTCGACGGCCGCACCGAACACGACGCCCAGTACCTCACCGGACGAGTTGACCAGCGGTCCACCGGAGTTGCCTTGCCGCACCGATCCGCGAACCGTGTACACCTCACGTTGGACGGTTCCGGTGCGGTAGATGTCCGGGCCGCTGAGGTTGATGATCTCGCGGATGCGTGCCGGGCTCGCCGTGTACGGTCCGCCGCCGGGGTAGCCGAGCACGATGGCGTCGGTTCCGGATTCGGCCGGCGTCGGCGCGAACGTCAGCACCGGCGCCTCCAGCTGCGGAACACGAAGCACCGCAACGTCTTCTTCCGGATCGAACAGTACGACGTCGGCGTCGAGCGGTCCGTTCGGCGAATCGACCGTCACCTCGGACGTGCCTGCGACGACGTGTGCGTTGGTCATCACCAGATCCGATCCGACGACGAATCCCGAACCCTCGAGCGCCTTCTGGCAGCTCGGTGCGATGCCGTTGATCTTGATGACGCTCGATTGCAGTTGCACCGGAATCGGTCCCGCTGCGATACCGGAATCGGGAGCGGCGACCTCGGCGACCGGGGTGCGACCGAACGGGCCGATGACATCCGGTAGTCCGGAGGTGTCGAGCAAGGCCGAGAACTCCTTGGGTACCTGACGCAGCCAGTCCGGTGCCACTTCGTCGACCTTGCCGAGGACCGTCGATCCACGGACCGCACTGGCAACCTCGGGCTGCGAGGACGACGTCAGCGGGATGGCGAGCAGCCACGCGGCAGCGAGCACCGCGACGGCCTGTAGCCCGGCACCGATGGTGCTGTCGACCGAACGTGCTGCGCGGGAATGGATTCCGCTACGTAGCGCCCGCCCGAGGACCATGCCGGCAACTTCACCGACGATCACCAGCACCACGATCAACGCGATGCCGACGAACACCCGCATCCGCGAACCGTCGACGTGTTCGAGCACGTGCGGTGCCACGAGAATGCCGGCAACGGCACCGAGCACAACGCCGAGAAACGCCAGCGCCGACGCCACCGCCCCCTGCCGCCATCCCGACGTCGCCGCCAGCAGTGCGATGGCAACCACCGCGATATCGACCCACCCTGAACCTGTCACCGATCGAGCCTCGCTCCTACCGCAGTCAAGCTGGCCTCCAGATCGCGTATGTCCCCCGTGTCCCACTCGGGCTCCCAGCCCGATACAGCCAGCAGACCCGCCAGGATACCGCCCGTGAAGCCCCACACCAGCATTCCCTGCACAGCGAACGCGGGGCCCTGGTAACCCGCAGGGTGGCGCACCTGGAATCGGTTGTTCGGATCGAGCAACTCGCGCAACGGAACTCGCACCACTCGCTCGGTCTCGCCGGGATCGACGACGCGCACCGGCGTCGGTCGCTCCCAGTACGAGAGCACCGGAACCACGTCGAAGCGCGACGGCGGAACGTAGATGCCGGGCATCGTGGCCAGCGGTACGACACCTGCCGGATCGAGTCCGGTTTCTTCCTGCGCCTCCCGCAGCGCCGTACCGATCGGGCCGTCGTCGCCCGGATCGGTGGCACCGCCGGGGAAGGCGATCTGCCCGCTGTGATCGCGCAACGTCGACGCGCGCTGGGTCAGCAGGACGTCGGCGTCGGCAGGCAGTCCGCCGGGCGCACCGGGGTCCGCGGCGGCCGGGCCGCCGAACAGCACCAGTACGGCGGCAGACCGTGGTCGGTCGGTCGGCGGTGCCTGACGCTGCAGCACGGGGTTGGTGCCGGTGGTGTCGGTCAGACCGCCCGCTCTGCCTGCGACGTCGAGCATCCGCCCGAGCCAGTCGGGTGCGCTCACGAGTCGACTCCGAGGTTCACGCGGACGGCGTCGGCGATGTCGTCGACGCTCCGGAAGGGTTGAGTCAGCACCTCGGCGACAGTGCCATCCGCAGATATCAAAACGGAAACGGGAAGCACGTTGGGTGCTTCCACGGCGGCGGCGACGCGGCCGCCGCCGTCCTGGACTCCGGGCAGCGTGATGCCGTAATCGGCGAGCCGGGTCAGGCCGTTGGCCTCGTTGGCGTCGTTGTGGACCGTCAGGACGGTGACCGCATCGCCGGCCCGTTCGGCGTACTGCTGCAGGTACGGCAGCTCTTCGGCGCATGGCCCGCACCAGTACGCCCAGATGTTGAGCAGGGCAGGACGCCCCGCGAGTACCTGGCCGAGGTCGACGTACGAGCCGTCGCCGATGCATTCGAGGGTGATGCCGGTCAGCGGCCCCGCGGCGTTGCCCGACGGCGTCGGACAAGCGGCGAGACCGGCATCCCGACGCAGTGGCGCGAGGGCCTCGGGGGTGTCTGCCGCGCGACGCTCGTCGGTGGCGGGTGCTCGCTGCCCGAGGCCGGGTGAGTTCGTGGGCTGCGCGGTCTGCACGTCGTCGCGGGGCCACAGCGCGTAGACCATCCCGACCACCAGGATCAGAGCGACGAGAGACCAGCGCAGAGCAGCTTTGTTCACGACACGATTCCGGCGAGGGCGAGGAGGTGATCGGTTTCCGGGCCCTTCACCAACGCAGCCGCGGCGGCGGGATCGGTCGGACCGGTCCCGAAGGAGGGGCAGTCCTTGGCGAGAATGCACACCCCGCACGCGGGGGTACGAGCGTGGCAGACGCGTCGGCCGTGAAAGATGACTCGATGCGAGAGCAGCGTCCACTCCTTGCGTTCGATGAGTGCGCCGACGGCGTGCTCGACCTTGACCGGGTCCTCCTCCTCGGTCCACTGCCAGCGTCGTACGAGCCGTCCGAAGTGGGTGTCGACGGTGATCCCCGGAACATCGAAGGCATTGCCGAGAACCACATTGGCCGTCTTGCGGCCGATCCCGGGAAGCGTGACGAGATCCTGCAACGTCGCGGGCACCTCGCCGTCGAAGTTCTCCAGCAGTTTCTGCCCGAGTCCGATCAGCGAGTTCGCCTTGTTGCGATAGAAGCCCGTGGTGCGGATGTACTCCTCGAGCTCGACACGGTCGGCCTCGGCGTAGTCGCGGGCTGTGCGGTATTTCACGAACAGTGCGGGAGTGACCATGTTGACGCGCTTGTCGGTGCACTGCGCGGACAGGATGGTCGCAACGGCGAGTTCGAGGGGCGTGGTGAAGTCCAGTTCGCAGTACACGTGCGGAAAGGCAGTGTTCAACGTCCGGTTCATCCGCCGAGCTCGGCGGACGAGCCCGAGGTGAGTCTCCTCGCGTTTGCGCACGTCGGGGCGTTTCGGGGCTGTCGAATCCACTCCACAACTGTACGGACAAGAATGCGTAACGTTCCTCGCGGCAGGAGTGGGCTGTGTTTGTATCGAGACCTTTTCGGTGTTAACTGGCCGGTATGCAAGGACTCGCCGTGGTGCTCTTTCCGGTACTACTCATGCTCTTCGCACTCGCGATGGAACGCGTCGAGTTCCGGCTCAGCAAGCTCGGCGTCCGGGAGCAGGAAGTCCAGGAGTTCCTCGATCAGGCGAGCACGTCCGAGGTCGCCACTCTGGCGAACGAGGGCTTCCCACACGCATTGGCCCGATTCAACACCCGCAAGCGCCGCCAGACCCCTCCGCGGACCGTCGACACGCGCGACGGCATGGTCGACCAACGGGCCAGCTGAGCGCACGTTTTGTCCCATTGGTCGTAATTTCGATGAATTTCGGGTGAACGGGAACACACGCCCGAGTCCTCTGGCAACCTGTGGTGGCGTCGATCACTCGGTTTCCACCGACTCGAAGTAGACTCCCCTGAGGTAATTGTTGTGTTTGATCATCGGATCGGCGTCGACGCCTGAACTGCACCGCAGTTCGGTGCATGGCACGAACTGTGTACAAACGCTTTCGGTGGTGCGGGTTGCCGCGTCACCGACATCCCAAAAGGAGCGCAAGTGGACGACGTCCTGGCACGGGCCGGCATCTTCCAAGGAGTCGAGCCCTCAGCGGTTGCGGCACTGACGAAGCAGCTGCAGCCTGTCGATTTCCCCCGGGGACACGTGGTGTTCAACGAGGGTGAGCCCGGAGACCGGCTCTACATCATCGTTTCCGGCAAGATCAAGCTCGGGCGACGCTCCCCCGACGGCCGCGAGAACCTGCTGACGATCATGGGACCGTCGGACATGTTCGGTGAGCTGTCGATCTTCGATCCCGGTCCCCGTACGTCCTCGGCCACCACGGTCACCGAGGTGCGCGCGGTCAGCATGGACCGAGCTGCACTCAAGGACTGGATCGACCAGCGCCCGGAGATCGCCGAGCAGCTGCTGCGCGTACTGGCCCGCCGGTTGCGTCGCACCAACAACAACCTGGCCGACCTCATCTTCACCGACGTTCCCGGACGTGTCGCGAAGGCGCTGCTCCAGCTGGCACAGCGATTCGGCACCCAGGAAGCGGGCTCGCTGCGCGTCACCCACGACCTGACGCAGGAAGAGATCGCTCAGCTCGTCGGCGCCTCTCGCGAAACCGTCAACAAGGCTCTGGCCGACTTCGCACACCGCGGATGGCTGCGCCTCGAAGGCAAGTCCGTACTGATCTCGGACTCCGAGCGTCTGGCACGCCGAGCTCGCTAGCTCTCCCGGAGGTAGGCCAGCTGCGTTTTGACCGACATCCGCGCAGCCGGCCACAACTTCTTGTCCACGTCCGAATAGACGTGGCGAACCACCTGCATCGGTTTCGCGTCCTCGCCGAGCTCCGCGAGCGCCGAACGAACCTGATCCAGCCGCTGCCGACGGTGGGCGCGATACGCTCGCGCCACCTCGGCGGTGTCCGGCAGCTCCGGCCCGTGACCGGGAAGCACGCTCTTCCCCTCACCGGCCGCTTCGAGCCGATCCAACGACTGCAGATAATCCGCGAGAGAGCCGTCCTTCGGGTCCAGCACCGTGGTGCCGCGGCCCAGGACGGTATCTCCCGTCAGGATCGCGTCGTCCAGCACGAAACTCACCGAATCCGCAGTGTGACCGGGCGTGTGCAGAACCTCGATCCGAAGCCCCGCCGCCTCGATGATCTCGCCGTCGACCAGGCTCACGCCGTCCCCGTGCAGGAACTTCTCCCCGACCGCGCGCACCGGAGCCGCCGTCTTTCGATGAAAACGCTTCAGCCCACCGGTGTGATCGGCGTGGCGATGGGTCACCAGGGTCAGAACCACCGTGCCCGACGCGGCGACGGCGTCGAGATGGGCCCGGTCCTTCGGCCCCGGATCGACCACGATGCACTCGTCCGACCCCGGTGCCTGCAGAATCCAGGTGTTCGTCCCGTCGAGCGTCATCTTGCCCGGGTTGTCGGCGAGCAGAACCGACGCGGTGGGCGTCACCTGCCGGAGTAGTCCGTACGCGGGATGCTGGGGGTTCGAGACGGCCATGAAAGTACTGTAGGTCGCCTGCTCCGGGAGATGTCCACGAGGACTACCGTCGACACTCATGAAGATCGGACTCGTCGGAGCGGGCCCCTGGGCTCGCAAGACTCAAGCCCCCTCGCTGCTCGCTCATCCGGGCGTCGACTTCACCGGAGTATGGGCACGCAGACCCGAAGCGGCGGCCGAGCTGGGTGCACCGGTATTCGAGTCGTTCGAGGCCCTGCTCGACGCCGTCGACACGGTGGCGTTCGCGGTACCACCGGCCGTGCAAGCCGGATACGCACTGCGCGCGGTGCAGGCAGGCAAACATGTGTTGTTGGACAAGCCGATTGCCGCAACAGTGGCCGAGGCCGAGGAACTGGCCTCGGCGGTGACGACCGCAGGCGTGCGCTCGATGGTGACGCTGACTCTCCGGTTCGCCCCGGAGACAAGGCAATTCCTCGACGCGGCCGCCGGACGACCGTGGGCGGCAGGCTCGGGAACCTGGTTCTCCGGTGCCGTCCTCGGTGGGGCGTACGCGAACTCGCGGTGGCGACACGACGACGGGGCGATCCTCGACATCGGCCCACACGTGTTCGATCTGCTCGACGCCGCACTGGGAACCATTGCACGCGTTGCCTATTCGCACCGCGAGGTGGCGTCGGACAGTTGGACCGTGGTTCTCGAACACGAGGGCGGCGCAACCAGCACCGTTCAGCTCTCACTGCGGACGCCGATCATGCCGTCCCTGATGCGCATCGAGCTGAGCGGCACCGACGGAATCGCAACTCTCACCGACCGATCGACCTCGTCGACCGACTGCTTCGCCGTCCTGCTGGACGAATTCCTGGAGTCGGTCGACAAGGGTGTCGATCACGAATGCTCGGTACACCGAGGCCTGCACCTACAGAAAGTGATCAGTGCGGCTGCGCCGCAGTGACATGTGCGGCTGCGCCCCAGCGACATGTGCGGCTGCGCGTCAGCGCAGTTCGACGATGAGCTCCACTTCCACCGAAGCACCGAGGGGCAGTTCGGCGACACCCACGGCCGAGCGCGCATGCTTGCCCGCATCGCCGAAGATCTCACCGATGACGTTCGACGCCCCGTTGATCACCCCGGGCTGACCGGTGAATCCCGGTGCGGAGGCAACGAAGCCGACCGCCTTGATCACCCGGGCCACCGAATCGATGCCGACGAGCGCGTGCACGGCGGCGAGCGCGTTCAGGGCGCAGATGCGCGCCGCGGCGGTCGCGTCCTCAGCGGTGACGTCGGCACCGACCTTGCCCACGGACGTCAGGTTTCCGTCCACGATCGGCAGCTGGCCGGAGGTGTGGACGAGAGAGCCCACCTGCACCGCCGGGACGTAGGCCGCCAGCGGCGGAACGACATCGGGTAGCTCGATGCCCAGCTCGGACAGTCGTTCGCTCCACTTCGTCACGTGCGCTCAGGCCTTCGGGCGCTTGAAGTACGCGACCAACGTGTCGCCGCCGTTGGGTCCCGCCATGATCGTGACGAGCTCCCAGCCCTCGGAGCCGTAGTTGTCCAGAATCTGCTTGGTGGCGTGAATCAGAACCGGCGCGGTGAAGTACTCCCAGATGATCTTTTCGCTCATGACTGGTGAGCCTATCGTTCGGGTCCGCCGGCGCGGAGCCGGAACTACAGTCGTCGCATGGATCGGCTCGATATCAAGGACGCCATCTACCACTTCGCGCGCGACCGCGGTGATTCTCGAGACCAGTTCTCCCTGACGGCGTTCGACTCGGTCGATCGCGCTGCGCCCTCGTTCGAGGAGATCGTCGCGCACATCGAGGCCCGCGCACCTCTCGTTCCCGGACTGGGACTGCGGCTGAAAGAGGCACCGCTGAATCTGGACTACCCACGATGGGTACCGGACACGTCCCCGCTGTCCGAACGGATGTCCGACCACGATCTCGGCGGTGCGCCCTGGGCCGATTTCGAGACCTTGATGGGTGACCTGCTCCGCACTCGGCTCGACCTCCGAGAACACTCCTGGCACCTGCACGTGGTGCGTGGAATCGGCAGTGCTCCGCTGATGCAGGGTGCGGTCACGGTGGTGATACTGCAGGTCGGACACGCCCTGACCGATGGGCTCGGCGTATCGAGGATGGTTCGCGCACTGTTCGATCCACAGTCCGCGCCGGGTGCGGCACCGTCGCCGGAGACCACGCCCGAGCGGACGAATCCAGTTCTCGACGTTCTCGGCGCTGTGGCCAAGGCACCGGTGAATCTCGTTCGATCACGGTGGGAGGCCCGTCGAGCGATTCGCGCCTACCAGGGGACGCCGCCCGGCCCGCCGTCGGTGCCGGCCACGTCGCTGAACCGGGCCGTGGGGCCGTACCGAGTCGTCCGCATCGTGCCGATGCAGGCGAGAGAGGTCCGCGCGGGTGCCGCGTCGGTGACGGTGTCCGCTCTCTGCGCCGTCGGCTCGTGCCTCGATCGGTACCTCGGCGACGGTCACAGGACGCTCTCCGAGACCGGAGGCACCGTCACGGCGTTCGTACCGATGGCCCTACCTGGTGACGTGGAGTGGCCGGCAGCGAATCGAGCGGTGGTCGGAACGGTCGATCTCCACGTCGGCGAACCCGATGTCGCGAAGCGGGCCGAGCTGATCACTCGGTCGCTCGCAGTCGAACGAGCCCGAGTGACGGCCGCGCCACTGCTTCGCATCGCGCGTGCGGACGAGCGCGTGCCCGCGCCGATCGTCCGGTTCGTGCAAGGACGTCGATTCCGAAAACATGACCGCTCTCCGTCGCGCGTCGGTGCACAGACAACCGTTGTCAGTGTCGACCGTGGCCGCACGGACCTCGAGCTGTGTGGTGCCGTGGCGCGATTCTCGGCCGGTTTTCCGTTCTTGGAAGACGGCCGGTGTCTCAATCACGGAATCTTCGGATTCGTCGACGTGGTGACGATCGCGATGGTCGCCTGTCCTGACGCACTTCCGGATCTCGACGCATACACACAGGGGTTGGTCGACCACCTCCGCCGACACGCGGGGCAGAGTTAGAGAGTTCGGTCGGACGCCCGCAGACGACGTCTATATGGTCGGGGTGTGGGTATAGCGAACGAAGAGGGATGGCCGGCGAAGGCAGATGCCGCGCGGCTGCATTTCGTGTCCGGTAAGGGCGGGACCGGCAAGACGACGGTCGCCGCCGCATTGGCGCTTGCGCTCGCGGCAGGCGGCCGACGGGTGTTGCTGGTCGAGGTCGAAGGCCGACAGGGCATCGCGCAGCTCTTCGATGTGCCGCAGCTTCCGCCGCAGGAGACCCGCGTCGCCTCGGCGGACGGCGGCGGCGAGGTCTATGCACTGGCCATCGACATCGAGACCGCCTTCCTCGAATACCTCGAAATGTTCTACAACCTCGGCTTCGCAGGCCGCGCCATGCGCAAGATCGGTGCCATCGAGTTCGCGACGACCATCGCACCCGGTCTGCGCGATGTGCTGCTGACCGGCAAGGTCAAGGAATGTGTGGTGCGGACCGACAAGAAGGGCAACCGCATCTACGACGAGATCGTCGTCGACTCGCCGCCGACCGGCCGCATCGGAAACTTCCTGGACGTCACCAAGGCCATGGCCGACCTGGCCAAGGGCGGACCGGTTCGTTCGCAGAGCGAGGGCGTGGTGCGGTTGCTGCACTCGGCCGACACCGTCGTGCATCTGGTGACTCTGCTCGAGGCTCTGCCGGTCCAGGAGACGGCCGACGCGGTGCGTGAGCTCGAGGCAGCGGATCTTCGACTCGGCACGGTCATCGTCAATCGCACCGAACCGACGTACCTTCCTGCCGGGTCCCTCGAGGCCATCGCCGAGGGCGAGATCGATGCCGTCGCCATCCAGGACGGTCTCGCCAAGACCGGAATCACGCTGTCCGAGGCGGACTTCGCGGGGCTGCTCACCGAATCGATCGAGCACGCGGCGACGCTCTCGGCTCAGGTGGAGAGTGCAACCACGCTCGACGAACTCGACGTCGCGCGGATGTCGTTGCCGATGTTGGCGGACGGTGTCGATCTCGGCGGCTTGTACGAGCTCGCCGCCAAGCTGGCAGAACAGGGTGTCCGATGACTCGACCAGTAGCAACCGAACTCGATGTCGACCGCATTCTCACCGATCCCACCTCGCGGATCGTCGTCGTCTGCGGGGCCGGCGGCGTCGGTAAGACGACCACCGCGGCCGCGATGGCACTGCGCGCTGCCGAGCAGGGCAGGCGCGTGGTGGTCCTGACGATCGATCCGGCCCGACGCCTGGCTCAGGCTCTCGGTCTCGGCGATCTCGACAACAGCCCGCAGCCGGTGAAGTTGGGTGCCGGTGCCAAGGGCGAACTGCACGCGATGATGCTGAACATGCGACGCACGTTCGACGAGATGGTCATCGAGCACTCGACGCCGGAGAAGGCCGAGCAGGTACTGGCCAATCCGTTCTATCAGACTGTGGCGTCGTCGTTTTCGGGCACGCAGGAGTACATGGCGATGGAGAAGTTGGGGCAGTTGTCCCTGGACTCGTCGTGGGATCTGATCGTGGTGGACACTCCGCCGTCGCGCAACGCACTGGACTTCCTCGATGCACCGCAGCGACTCGGCTCGTTCCTCGACGGCCGTTTCATCCGGCTGCTCACCGCTCCCGGTCGCGGCATCACTCGCGTGGTCACCAGCGCGATGAGCCTGGCCATGCGCGGCGTCTCCACGGTCATCGGCAGCCAAATGCTCTCCGACGCTTCAGCTTTCGTTCAATCGCTGGATTCGATGTTCGGCGGCTTCCGCGAGCGGGCGACGCGTACCTACCAGTTGTTGCGCGAGGACGGCACCAGCTTCCTGGTAGTCGCTGCCGCGGAACCCGACGCACTGCGCGAGGCGGCGTTCTTCGTGGAGCGATTGTCCGCGGAGAAGATGCCGCTGGCCGGTTTGGTGGTGAATCGAACGCACCCGACGTTGTCGACGGTGCAGGCGGATCACGCCGCGACGGCAGCCGATCTGCTCGATCGAATCGATGACCCCGGCGCGGATCTGACCGCCGCCGTCCTCCGGATCCATGCCCAGCGTGCCGTCACGGCAGCGCGTGAGGTGCGGTTGCTCAAGCGCTTCACCGGTGCGCACCCCCGCGTGCCCATCGTCGGTGTTCCGTCTCTGCCGTTCGAGGTCTCCGACCTCGCCGCGCTGCGGGCAGTGGCCGATCAGCTGACCCGCAAAGCCTGAATCGGCCGTGCCCGGCAAGCGGCTAGATAGCTGCTTGCTGCTGGCGCTGGGTCTCGAAGAACTCGGACCAGGAGTCGACCTCGGGGTGCTGCTTGAGCAGCGCCCTGCGCTGGCGTTCCGTCATGCCGCCCCAGACACCGAACTCGACGCGGTTGTCGAGTGCATCCGCACCGCACTGCATCAGCACCGGGCAGTGCCTGCAGATGGTTGCAGCCTTGCGCTGTGCTGCACCCCGGACGAAGAGCTGGTCCGGGTCAGTGCCCTTGCAACGGGCGTGCGACACCCAGGCGATGCGTGCTTCTGCTTCTTCTACATCGAGTCGCGTCGGCGCGGTTGTCGTGTGCATGCGGATACCCCTTTGCGTTGCGGACGTCCTCGCTGGACGTCCCGGAGGCTCGAAGCGGTTTGTACCTCTGTGTCGAAGCACAAATTCTAGGAGCTGCCCCACATTCATTATCAAGTGTTATGCGAATCACACCGTGCTCATAATTTAGGTAAAGCGAGCCCCGAATGCAAGACGGCGGGGTCACATTTCTGGTACGGCCGTCCCGAGCAGGGGCGCAGCACACAGTGCGTGCAGGCCTCTGCCGGTCCGAGCGGCGCCCACGTACGCTGTGCTCTGTGTCAGTTGGAAAAACCGTGGCGAAGCTCGCCGGATGTTCAGCACTCGCCGGTGCATTGCTCGCCGGCGTGATGTTCCCCTTGGCCGGTGGGTTCGGGTACGCCTCCAACCGCGCCGCCGATACCGTCGACAACGTCTCGGCCGAGTTGGTCGAAGGCGCGGTGCCTGCCGTCTCGACGATGACGGACGTCAACGGCAACCCCATCGCCTGGCTGTACGAGCAGCGTCGATTCGAAGTGCCGAGCGACCAGATCTCCAACGAGATGAAGCTCGCCATCGTCTCGATCGAGGACCGCCGCTTCGCCGAGCACCAGGGTGTGGACTGGCAGGGCACGCTCCGAGCGTTCCTGACCAACACCACCAGCGGGCAGGTGGAGCAGGGCGCATCCACCATCGATCAGCAGTACGTGAAGAACTATCAGCTGCTCGTGGTGGCCAAGACCGACGCCGAGCGCCGCGCGGCCATCGAGACGACGCCCGCTCGTAAGATCCGCGAGATCCGGATGGCGTTGACGCTCGACAAAGAACTGACCAAGGACGAGATCCTCACCCGGTACCTCAACCTGGTGCCGTTCGGTAACGCGTCCTTCGGCATCCAGGACGCGGCCCAGACCTACTTCGGCATCGACGCCAGCCAGCTCAGCGCCGTCCAGGCCGCGATGCTCGCGGGCATGGTGCAGTCCAGCTCGGCGCTCAACCCGTACACCAACGAGGAGGGCGTACTCGAGCGCCGGAACACCGTGCTCGACACGATGATCCAGAACCTCCCCGAACGCGCGTCGGAGCTCGAGGCACTCAAGTCCGAGCCACTGGGCGTGCTGCCCGTGCCCCAGACCCTGCCCCGCGGCTGCATCGCGGCGGGTGACCGCGGATTCTTCTGCGACTACGCACTGCAGTACCTCGCCGACGCCGGCATCAGCCAGGAGCAGATCGACAAGGGCGGGTACCTCATCCGTACGACGCTCGACCCCGCGGTGCAGAACTCCACCAAGGCCGCGTTGGTCGAGAACACGAGCCCGACCCTCGACGGCGTCGCCACTGTCATGAACGTCGTCGCACCCGGGCAGGACCAGCACCGAGTTCTCGCGATGGGCAGCAGCCGCACCTACGGCCTCAACGCCGACGACGACGAGACCGTGCAACCGCAACCGCACTCCCTCGTCGGCAACGGAGCGGGATCGATCTTCAAGATCTTCACCACGGCCGCGGCGATGGAGCGCGGACTGGGTACCAGCGCGACGCTGCAGGTTCCTCGTCGCGTCGAGGTCAAGGGCGTCGGCGACGGCGGAGCCAGGAACTGCCCGGCAGCGACCTACTGCGTCGAGAACGCGGGCAACTACCCACCCGCGCTGTCCATCACCGACGCGCTGGCGCAGTCTCCCAACACCGCGTTCGTCAAGCTGATCGAATCGGTCGGTGTCACGCCGACCGTCGACATGGCCGTACGCCTCGGTCTGCGCTCCTACAACGACCCGGGTTCGTCGGGGACCGAACAGTCCATGGCCGACTTCCAGAAGGACCAGAACCTAGGCTCGTTCACCCTCGGACCCACCTGGGTCAACCCGCTGGAACTGTCCAACGTGGCCGCCACGCTCGCCTCCGGTGGCAAATGGTGCCCGCCCACCCCGATCGACTCGATCTTCGACCGCGACGGCAAGCCTGTTCCGGTCGCGCACCAGGCCTGCGAGCAGGTCGTCGAGCCCGGCTTGGCGAACACCCTTGCGAACGCGATGAGCAAGGACGACCAGGCAGGCGGCACGTCCGCGTCCGCCGCCGGTTCCGCCGGCTGGACCCTGCCGATGTCCGGCAAGACCGGCACCACCGAGTCGAACCGATCCTCGGGCTTCCTCGGGTTCACCAACAACTACGCCGCCGCCGTCTACACCTACGGCGACTCCCCGACGCCGAGCGAGATCTGCTCGTTCCCGCTGCGGCCCTGCAGCTCGGGCAACCTGTACGGCGGTAACGAGCCGGCGCGGACGTGGTTCGACGCCATGACCCCGATTGCCAACAACTTCGGCCCCGTCGCGTTGCCACCCGTCGACCAGAAGTATGTCCGCGGCTCGGCCAACGGCCAGGTTCCCGACGTCACCGGCCAGAGCCAGTCGTCGGCGACCTCGACCCTGCAGGGTGCGGGCTTCCAGGTGACGGTGGCCACCACGGCCGACCAGGCTGCGCGCGGCACCGTGGTGTCGACGTCGCCGTCGGGCTCGGCGGTCCCCGGATCGAACATCACGATCTACGTCAGTGACGGTTCGGTTCGACCTGCTCCGGCTCCGGCACCCGCGCTGCCGAACATCCAGATTCCGGACCTACCGCCGGGCATCCAGATTCCGGCGATCCCCGGGTTGACGGCACCTCGCTAGTGCCTGCGGCAGTGGTGCGGTTGAGTGCCCTAGGGGGGGACATGACCGCACCACTGCGCGGAGCGCACTACAGGCGGTCCTTGACAGCCTTCGACAGTCGCGATCCGTCGGCCTTGCCCGCTGCGAGTCCCGACGCGATCTTCATGACCTGACCCATCTGCTTCATCGCCGGTCGCTCACCGAGGTCCTCGGCAACCTGCGCGATCGCGGTGTCGACGATGGTGGCCAGTTCCTCGTCGGTGAGCGGAGTGGGCAGGTATTCGTTGATGATCTGCGCTTCGGCATGCTCGTTCGCCGCAAGTTCGCCGCGGCCGTTCTGGGTGTAGATCTCGGCCGATTCGCCGCGCTTCTTCGCTTCCTTGGCAAGCACTTTGAGAACGTCGTCGTCGGTCAGATCGTGGGCCTCCTTGCCGGAGACCTCCTCGGTCTGGATGGCGGCGAGAATCATGCGCAGCGTTGCCAGGCGGAGTTTGTCCTTCGCCTTCATCGCTGCGGTGAGGTCGGTACGGAGGCGAGCCTTGAGTTCGGACATGGCGGAAACGCTACGCGGCGCAGTCGTCGGCTCGCACGTCCATATCCGGTTGCTGCCGTATCGTGGATGAGGTGTCCGCACAATTCAGTCCCTCGTTTCTCAGCACCTCGACGCAGCTGCGCAGTGCCTCCACACAACTTCGCAGTGCCTCCACGCAACTTCGCTCCGCCGCAGAGCAGGCGCGAGATGTCGTCAGAGCGGCACCGCTGAGAAGTTCCGTGATCGGGACGGCCGGAGCCGCAGCGCTGGGCATCGGATACGCCACCCTCATCGAACGGAACGCGTTCACGCTCCGCGAGACTTCGATGGCGGTGCTCGAGCCGGGTTCGGCGACCCTGCGCGTGCTGCACATCAGCGACCTGCACATGATGCCGGGCCAGCGGATGAAGCAGAACTGGCTGCGTGAACTGGACCGCCTCGACCCCGATCTGGTCGTCAACACCGGGGACAATCTCTCGCATCAGCGCGCCGTTCCCAGCGTCGTGCAGGCGCTGGGACCACTGCTGGCCCGCCCTGGCCTGTTCGTGTTCGGTAGCAACGACTACTTCGCGCCCAAGCCGAAGAACCCGTTCAAGTACTTCGACAAGAACCACAAGCGCACGACGGGCGAGTCGCTGCCGTGGCGCGATCTGCGGGCCGCGTTCTCCGAACGGGGCTGGCTCGACGTGACGCACGTGCGTCGCGAACTCGAGGTGGCCGGGGTGCGGATCGCGTCGGCAGGCGTCGACGATCCCCACCTGAAGCGCGATCGATACGACACCATCGCCGGCCAGCCGAATCCGTTGGCCGACCTGCGCCTGGGCATCACGCATTCGCCGGAGCCGCGCGTCCTGGACAAGTTCGCCCAGGACGGTTACGACCTCGTCCTCGCCGGTCACACGCACGGTGGGCAGCTGTGCCTGCCGTTCTACGGCGCTCTGGTGACGAACTGCGAGATCGACCGTTCACGGGTCAAGGGTCCGTCCAAGTGGGGCGCACACACCCAGCTGCACGTCTCCGCGGGCATCGGAACGTCGCCGTACGCGCCTGCACGGTTCTGCTGCCGGCCCGAGGCAACTCTGATCACGCTGACTCCAGCCCCGAGAATGGGTCCGAAAAACGTCTCCGACGAGGGCGTTTCGCGTTCCGAGGCAGTCGTGAGTTAGACTTCTCCAGCGGTACACGGGGTGTGGCGCAGCTTGGTAGCGCGCTTCGTTCGGGACGAAGAGGTCGTGGGTTCGAATCCCGCCACCCCGACAGTTGGACCACGAAGAGGGACCCACTCGATTCGATCGAGTGGGTCCCTTTTTTGCGCGGTGGACGGCTACTGTGAGTCGACTCTGTCGACCCCCAGCGAACGGATCTCACGACCCATGCCGACACCGACCCGCGTCCACGTCACCCACCGGTTCGTCTCTCCCCCCGAGGTCGTGTTCGCGGCACTGTCCGAGCACGAGAACCTCGGCCCGCTGTTCCTGGCGAAGATCGGCCGCGTGCGCGACGGCGACACATCGCGCAACGGCGTCGGCTCCACCCGCAGCCTCAAACTCGGGCCGCTGCCCGCGTTCGAGGAAACCACGATCACGTCCGAGCCCAATTCGCTGATCGAGTACCGCATCACCAAGGGCGGCCCGCTACGCGGCCACTGGGGCGTACAGAAGTTCACCCCCACCACCGACGGCGGCACCGAACTCGACTACACGATCGGATTCGACGCGCCCGTCCCCGGACTCGCAGCGATCGTCGGCAAGGCACTGACATCGAGCATCTCGAAGAATCTGTCGTCTCTCGCACCGTAGTACCGCCACCCGACGGCAAGTCATACCCGAGTAGGACACCGGACATACTCGCGACCGACGATTCTCGCCGCCGAATGCGGGACCGTCGAGGTATGGACATCGTCAGAACTCACAGCCTCGGCAAGCGCTACGACACGCATACCGTCGTCGACGACGTGAACCTTCGCATTCCTGAGGGCTGCGTCTACGGCTTTCTCGGTCCGAACGGTTCGGGCAAATCGACGACCATGAAAATGCTGCTGTCCCTGATCCGACCGACCTCCGGTGAGGTGGAGATCCTCGGGAAACCGATGAATCACGGCACCCGCCGCGAAATGCTCTCACACATCGGATCACTCATCGAATCTCCACCCGGATACGGACATCTCACGGGTGCGGAGAACCTTCGTATCGTGCAGCGCTCTCTCGGGCTGCACGCCGAACAGATCGAGCGGGCAGTAGCCACCGTCCGTCTGCAGGAACACCTCGACAAGAAGGTGAAGAACTACTCGCTGGGAATGAAACAGCGCCTAGGCATTGCGATGGCACTCGCGCGCGAGCCACAACTTCTGATCCTGGACGAGCCCACCAACGGCTTGGACCCGGCCGGAATCGAAGAGATCCGCGGCTTGCTCCGTCATCTCGCCGAACACGGTGTGACAGTGATGGTCTCGAGCCATTTGCTCGGCGAGATCGACAAGACGGCGAACATGCTCGGAATCCTGAGCCAGGGCCGCCTGATTTTCCAAGGCACCCGCGACGAGCTGTTCGCCGCCTCCACTCCGGACGTGCTCATCGACGCGATCGATCCCGTCCGCGCGAGTTCGGTTCTGCAACAGAAGATCCCGGTGCAGGTCGACGACCACACGTTGAGGCTGTCCGGCATCGACGATCGAAGTACCGCACAGGTGGTGGCGGAACTCGTCGGCGCAAACGCAGGCGTCTACGGCGTTCGGCGCGACGATCAGTCGCTCGAAGACGTATTCATGAATCTGACGAAGGGTGGCCGATTGTGACGACCGTACGCAACGAATTCGCCAAACTCAGGCACCTGCACATCGGCGCGATCGCCGCATTGTTGGTCGCCGCGATCGTAGGGTTGACCTTCGTCGGCGCTCTCACCGCGGCGACGTCGAACGATTCGACCGCGGTCTCCTGGGCACTGCCACTGGCCGGTCTGTCCCTTGCCGTCCCCATCGCGTCACCACTGCTGATCGCAGTGATGGCAAGCCGCACAGTGGAAGTCGAGCACCAGTCCAACGGCTGGTTACTGAACCAGACCAATGGAGCCGACCGCGGAGCCCTCGTGCGGGCGAAGCTCATCTCGACGGGCCTCGTCGTCGGTGGCGCGACGGTGGCGGCCAGCGCAGCAGGTGTATTTCTGGGGACCGCCATCGGGGTGACCCAACCGATGCCCGCCGGTCTGTGGTTGGGCTACACGGCGGCAGCGGTGACGGCCAACCTGGTGATACTCGGTCTGCACCTGGTGATCTCAGCGCGAGTGGACAACCAACTGGTCGCGCTGGGAATCGGCATCGTGGGTACCGTCATCGCGATCTGCGCCTCCGGATTCCCCTCCTGGGCAGCACACCTGACGCCGTGGGGGTATTACTCCTTGGCGTCGGCCGCCGACTACCGAGGCGAGCAGGTGGTGACACTGAACCCGTCCTACGCCAGCATCGTCGCCCTCGGAGTTGTCGGGGCAGTGTTGTTCTGGCTCATGACCGTTCGACTCGATCGACAGGAGGTACGAGCATGAATGGGTTTTCAGCGGAAATGATCAAGCTCAGGCGCTCGCAGGCATGGGCGGTCGTCGTTCTCCTCCCTCTGATCATCGCGGGGGTCGGAACGTTCAACACGATGGCGTCGGGCGCAGAGTTGGCAGAGGGATGGCGCACATTGTGGTTGCGCACAGTCGTGTTCTACGGCCTGTTCCCACTCGCACTCGGCGTTGCCGTACTGGCCTCGCTGGCGTGGAAATCCGAACACCGAGGAGGGAACTGGAATGCCCTGATGAGTGGGCCGGTTCCGTCGACGCGCATCGTGATCGCCAAGACGGCCGTGGTGGCAACGCTGACCGCGGTCATGAACATCGTCATGCTGGCAGCCGTCGTCGTTCTCGGCAAGGTGGTCTTCTCGCTCGACGGCATGCTTCCTTCCGAGCTCTTCGCGACCAGTGCACTCGTCGTGGTGGGATCGATACCGGTGGCGGCTCTGCAATCCGGTCTGTCGATGGCGGTCAGGTCTTTCGCGGTGCCGATTGCCATCGCTCTCGTCGGGGCCGGTATATCGGTGTTCCTCCTCACCGCCGAGGTGACCGGGGCAATCTTCCTGTTGCCCTATGCCCTGGCAACTCGCGCAACCCAACTGGCCTCCGGAACTTTCGGTGACTCGGGTTCGCTGACCACCGGAGCCGCACTGTCGGTCCTGACGGCCACGGCACTGCTCACTGTCTCGGTTGTCGCATCTGCCGGCAGGGCACTCGACCGCAAGGACATCCACGTCCGCTGACAGCTCGAGGCCCCGATCGGATGCTCTCGATCGGGGCCTCGTGAAACGTCGAGTCAGCTGGACGCAGCGCGCAGTTTCTCCAACAGCGGTCCTGCGGCCTCGGCGAGGAAACGTTCCTGAGTCTCGTCGCCCACCTGCACGAGGGCGATGTCGGTGTACCCGGCCTCCCAGTACGGCTTCACGGCCTCGACGATCGCGTCCAGGTCCGGTCCGCACGGGATCGTGTCGGCCACATCCTCTTTCCGCACGAACTTGGTCGCTCCGGCGAAACCGGCCGTCGTCGGCAGATCGGCGTTGACGGCCCAGCCGCCGGCGAACCAACGGAAGCGATCGTGTGCGCGATCGATGGCCGCGTCCTTGTCCGGGTCCCAGGAAATGGGGATCTGGCCGATGGACCGCGCCGGGCCCTCGTGGTTGTCCGACCATGCCTTGACGAGATCGGCGTCCGGCTCGGTGGCGATGAGGTGATCGCCGTACTCCGCGAACCGAGCGACGGCCTTCTCGCCGCCGGCGGCGATACCGATCGGCACACCGCCCTCGGGCAGATCCCAGATCCGCGCGGAGTCGACGCGAAAGTGCTTGCCCTCGTAGGTGACCAAGCCACCGGCGTGCAGTGCCCTGATGATCTCGAGCGCCTCGACGAACATGTCCTGCCGCTTGTCGATGGACGGCCAGCCTTCGCCCACGACGTGCTCATTGAGGTTCTCCCCGCTGCCGAGGCCGAGGGTGAAGCGTCCGTCGGCCAGAATCTGCAGCGTGGCGGCCTTCTGCGCGACGACGGCCGGGTGGTACCGGATGATCGGGCACGTCACGTACGTCATCAACTCGACGCGTTCGGTGGCCTGAGCCACCGCACCCAGAGTCGTCCATGCGTAGGGCGAGTGACCCATCGACGAGAGCCACGGCGAGTAGTGGTCACTGCTGACCTCGAAGTCGAAGCCGACCTTCTCGGCTCCGACGGCGTACTTCACCAGCTCCTTCGGGCCGCTCTGCTCGGTCATCAACGTGTATCCGAAATTGGTCATGCTGTTCTCCTAAATTGTTGCGACGGAACCGGCGTCGACTCGGTAGTTGGATCCGTTGACGAAGGACGCGCGATCCGAACACAGGAACGTGATCACCGAGGCCACTTCCTCGGGTTCGCCTCGGCGTCCGAGCTCCATGTACGGACGCTCCTCGTCGAGGAAGCTCTCGATGGCACCGTCGCGGTCGGTGCCCTTCTCCTCGGCGCGCTTGTCCATCATCGCGTCGGTCATCGGGGTATGGATGAACGCGGGAGAAACCGCATTGACCAGCAATCCCTCCGACGCATAACTGCGCGAGAGCCCCTTGGCGAGAGCCAGAACGCCCGCTTTGGCCGAGCAGTAGGGCAATTCGTCGTCGTACGGCTGCACCGCGTCCTCGGAGGTCAGCAACACGATGCGCCCCCAGCCGCCGCGTCGGAGTGCAGGAAGAAATGCCCGCAGCAGCCGAACCGGTCCCATCAGGTCGATGTCGAGGGTGGAACGCCACCCTTCCTCGTCGATCTCGTGGAACAGGCCCTGGGCACCCGTCACCCCCGAGGACTGGACGAGAATGTCGATGTCGCCCACGGCCTGCTGCGTGCGTGCGGCCAGATTCTCGACGGCCTCGGTGTCGGTCACGTCCGCAGCGAATGCGAACAATTGCCCCTCCGGTGCTGCGAGTTGCGCTGCAGCCTCGTCGAGGGAGCTCTGATCCTTGTCGCTGATGACGACCCGAACACCCTCGGCCAACAGCATTTTCGCGGTGTGCCAGCCGATGCCGGAGTCTGCCCCGGTCACCAGCGCGGTTCTACCGTCGATTCCCAGATCCATACGATCCCACTTTGCGCTAGAGGTTGATGTCAGGCTGTGGCGTCGTGCGAGCGCGCGATGGTCAGCGCCGCATTCACCAGGGCCAGGTGGCTCAAGCCCTGCGGGAAGTTACCCAGAAACGATCCATCCGAAGCATCGATCATTTCGCTGTACAGCCCGACGTCGTTGGACAGCTCCACCAACTGGTCCATCAGGGCGGTGGCTTCGTCGTCTCGGCCTACGCAGGACAGCGCCGACACCCGCCAGAACGCGCAGGCGACGAAGGTCACCTCTTCCTTCGATACCCCGCTGTAGCGGTACATCAGCGGTCCGGCACCGAGTTCTTCGCCGAGCGCATCGATCGTGGACGAAAGACGTTCTCCACGATCGAAATCCATCTCGGCGGCCAACAGCACGGATGCGTCGAGCCCGTCGGCACCCGGGTACGCGAGGTAGGCCTGCCGCTCGTCCGACCAACACTCGGTTTCGATGTAGTGCCGGATGCGTTCCTTCTCGGCCTTCCATCGATCCGGTATGCCCGGGATCTCCCCCGCCTCGGCGAGGTGCACCGCGCAGTCGAGCGCCTGCCAACAGCCCAATTTGGAGCTGGTGTAATGCTGTTCGTCCTCGAGCTCCCAGATGCCGGCGTCCTTGCGCTGCCACGAATCACAGGCCTCGTCTGCGATGGTGGCCAACAGTCGACCGGTCTGCGCGTCCAGGATGTTTCCGGCGTCGACGTACTGCCGGATGATCGAGAACAGGTCGCCGAAGATCATCAACTGCAGCTGATCCGCCGCAGCGTTGCCGTTGACCACCGGCCCGATGCCCCGCCAGCCGGGAACGTCGGGTTGCTCCGTGCCACCGGGCAATTCACCGCCGAGGGTGTAGAAGACGTTGACCAACGGGTCGTTGGCACGGATCACCTTCAGCAACCACGCCACCGCAGCATGGATCTCCTCACGAAGGCCGAACCGTTGCAACGCACGGATGGTGTACGCGGCGTCGCGCACCCACGCGTAGCGGTAGTCCCAGTTCTTGCCACCGGTCCGGTTCTCGGGCAGCGAGGTCGTCGCGGCGGCGGCAATCGCACCGGACGGGCTGTGCAACAACAGTTTCAGCGCCAGCGCGCTGCGAGCCACATGCTCCGCCCACGGACCTTCGTACGAGAACTCGTCGGACCAGACGCGCCAGTTGTCGATGGTCCGGTCGATACCCTCGTCGAGGTGCTGCGGATCGGGCAACGGCAGCGGCTCGTTCTCCGTCCCCACGACGCCCAGCACGTGCCGCGAGCCCGGTTGCGTGGAGACCACCCCACCGATGTCGCGGTCCGCCACGCGCACGTTCTCGATGCCCAGAGTCCGCACCGCCAAGGTCAATCCGTCGACCCGCAGAACGGTGCCGTGCTCGGTGTCGTACGCCCACGGCGACGCGATGCCGAGCATCGTGCCCGGTGCCACGGACCATGACAACTCGACGGTGCCGTCGAGCCCCTCGACCCGGCGGGCCAACTCCACCCACGGAAGACGCCCGGCGACCCCGGTGTTCAACGAGTCGGTGATCCGAACGGAGCCGGTATCGGTGCGGAACGTAGTACTCAGAACGTTTGTCCCGGGGACGAATTCACGCCGGACGGTGAACTCTGCCAGCGGCATCAGTTCGATGTATCCGCCGTTCCCGGCGTCGAGCAACGCCGCGAACGGCGGCGGCGAGTCGAGGTTGGGCACCGGAAACCAGTCGATCCGGCCGTCGTCGGCGATCATCGCCACAGTTCGGCCGTCGCCGATGGCTCCGTAACTCTCGATGGGGACGTAACCGTCGACCCTTGGGCACGGCTTACGGAACTCGTTCAAACACTTGCCTTTCCAGCAAAGATCGGACTGGTCTCGACGTGTTCCAGCAGATCCGCCGGGTCGTCGAACACCGCTGCCGCGCCTGCGTCGAGCAACTCACCACGCGAGATACCGCCACTGCGTACACCGATGGCGCGTACGCCCGCGCGACCGGCCGACTCGATATCCCAGACACTGTCGCCGACCATGACGGCGTCGTCGGCGCCGACGCCGGACCGTTCGAGCGCAACCGCGATGATGTCGGGCTCCGGCTTGGCGACCTCGGCATCCTCGCCGCTCGTCACCACCGCAACGGAATCCTCGACGTCGAGCAGGTCGCGCAACGTCGACAGCTCGCTTTCGGGAGCCGAGGTGGCCAGCACCACAGTGACTCCACGAGAGTTCAACTCCGCCAACAATTCACGGGCACCCGGGAGTACTTCGAGATCCGCCGAAGCGGCCGCGTAGTACTCACCATGCAGCTTCTTCGCCTCGCCGGCCAGCGCACTGTCCGACGATCCTACGAGCGTCTCGAGCAACTTGGAGCCGTCCATCCCGATGCAGCGGTGAATGCGCCAGGAAGGCACTTCGCGGCCGGCATCACGGAAGGCCCGCGACCAGGCGTCGACGTGCACGTAATTGGAATCGACGAGGGTGCCGTCGATGTCGAGCAGAACTGCGTCGACTTTCGGCTCGGTAACAGGCATGAACATCGGATACCCGGGGGTGGTGCAGGCAAACAACAGGCCCCCCGCTGAGTGCGAGGGGCCTGTCGAAGTGAAGAAAGGTCAGCTGGCCTGGGCCTGCCACATCCAGTGCAACTGCTCGAGCCGAGCTGTGATGCCGATGAGCAGGTCCTGCGTCACCGGATCGGCTTCGCCGGTGTCGGCGATGCGTCCGCGAAGACGCTCGACGACCGCGGCGAGGTTGTCGACGACGGCAGGCACGACCTCACTGTCCTGAGTCCATCCGGCACCGAAGCCCTTGGTGCCTGCCGTCGAGGAGACGGTGGCTGCGCGGCCGTCGGGGCTGACCCCGATAGCGGTGGCGCGCTCGGCTGCCTGATCGGTGAATTCACGTGCGGCCGTGACCAACTCGTCGAGCTCGAGGTGCACCGACCGGAAGTTCTTGCCGATCACGTTCCAGTGCGCCTGCTTGGCGATGAGCGAGAGGTCGATGAGATCGACCACGGTTCCCTGAAGCGCATCGCCGGCGATTTTCTGCTGACCTGCGTCGAGGGTGCTGGTGATGGGGTTCGTCATGATGTGGCCTCCCTGCCGTTGGACGACGGTATGCATCGCACACCATTATTGTTCTTTCGTCTGTACTACACAACGGCATGTGGCCACGCGTTGTTCCGGATCGACGCCATCATCGCTGTGACGCCGATCCCAGGATCGATCGGATCAGACCTTCGCGGCCTCGTCGGAAGGATCGTCGATCGCGCCTGCACCCGTGGTCGGTGCGGTCTCGTCCTGCTGTGACCGAACACCTTCCTCGACCTTCTTGCCGAGCTCTGCATCGACGTTGGTCCAGTACTCGAACACCCGGCTCAGGACGGGCTCGCTGACGCCGTTGAGCACGTGTCCGACGATGTTCCCGACGAGACGCTCGCGCTGCGCATCGTCCATGACCTCGCGGACCAGGGCTCCTGCTTGTACGAAGTCACCGTCCTCGGGGTGCTCGATGTATCCGGTGCGCACGAAACGGGGCTCGAAGTCCCACGCGCCGTCGTCGCCGTACTTGTTCGTGTCCGCCGACGGGCCGCCGAACGAGTTCGGCGCGTAGACGGGCGTCTCCGGGGAGTTGAACGAGTACCGCATGTTGCCGTCCTTGGAGTACGAGTTGACCTCGGACTTCGGGGCGTTGACCGGCAGCTGCGCGTAGTTCGCTCCGATGCGGTACCGGTGCGCGTCGGCGTAGGAGAAGACGCGTCCGAGCAGCATCTTGTCGGGGCTGAAGCCGATGCCGGGCACGGTGTTGGACGGCTCGAACGAGCTCTGCTCGATCTGCGCGAAGAAGTTCTCCGGGTTGCGGTTCAAGGTCATCTTGCCGACCTCGATCAACGGGTAGTCCTTCTGCGACCAGACCTTGGTGAGGTCGAACGGGTTGTACTTGTAGTTCTCGGCCTCGTCGTACGGCATGAGCTGGACCTTCAGCGTCCAGCTGGGGAAGTCACCGTTCTTGATGGATCCGAAGAGGTCCTGACGGTGGTGGTCGGGAGACGTACCGGCAACCTCGTCCGCCTTGTCCTGCGTCAGGAAGTCGATACCCTGGTCGGTCTTGAAGTGGAACTTGACCCAGGTCTTCGTGCCGTCCTCGGCGATGAGCTGGTAGGTGTGCGAACCGAAGCCGTCCATGTGGCGGAACGACTTGGGGATACCGCGGTCACCCATGAGCCACGTCACCTGGTGTGCCGACTCGGGCGAGAGGGTCCAGAAGTCCCACTGCATGTTGTTGTCGCGCAGACCGGAGTCGGGCATGCGCTTCTGGCTGCGGATGAAGTCCTGGAACTTGATCGGGTCCTTGACGAAGAAGATCGGCGTGTTGTTGCCGACGAGGTCCCAGTTGCCTTCCTCGGTGTAGAACTTCAGCGAGAAGCCACGCGGGTCACGCCAGGTATCGGGGCTGCCCTGCTCGCCCGCGACGGTGGAGAAGCGCGCCAGCATCTCGGTCTTGGCACCGGGCTGCAACGCCTTCGCCTTGGTGTACTTGCTGATGTCTCCGGTGATCTCGAGTTCACCGAACGCGCCTGCGCCCTTGGCGTGCACGACGCGCTCCGGGACCCGCTCACGGTTGAACTGCGCCATCTTCTCGATGAGGTAGTGGTCGTGCAGAAGAATCGGTCCCTGCGTTCCGGCGGTCAGCGACTGATCGTCACTGGGGACGGGGATTCCCGAGTTGCTGGTGGTCGGTTTGTTGGTGATCGGCTTGGTCATACGAAGCCTCCTGAAGGGCTGAATCGAATCCGAAGAGGGCTGTTCTTCGAAAGATCTGTGAAACCGAGCGGCCGTACGCTGGACCGCAGTGTCAGACGGAATGCCTCGTGCAGTCGCCGCACAAACCCCAGAAGACGATCTCGGCTTCGTCGACGACAAATCCATGGGTGTTCTCGGGGACGAGACACGGCGGAGCCCCGACGACACAGTCGACGTCGACTACGCCGTGGCACTCTCGGCACACGAGGTGATGGTGGTTGTCCGCCGTCCTGCTCTCGTACAGCGCGGCCGAACCGGCAGGTTCGATGCGACGTAGCAGACCTGCGTCGACGCAGGCCCTGAGCACGTCGTAGACGGCTTGAGTCGGCGTCCCAATGCGGTCGGGCTGTGACCGCATTCAGGACTGCAACTCGCGGGAGTGGAGCCCGCAGGAACGACCCGGGGTGCAACAAGCCCGGTGACGCGGAGACCGACCGAGCGCAACTGCGCTGCGGGGTCGACGCGTTCGGTGAGCTGCATGCACTCAAGTATGCCCCTAATCTGGACTAAGTCAAGAAAAGCGGCTCGTAGCTATCCGACCAGGCGCGCTTCACCCGTCCGCATCGACCCCGACACGATCTGCAACCCGAAATACGTGCCCGACGGCATCCAGCGACTGAGCGTCGGGCCTTTCGCGTCCACCTCGACGCGGGCCACCCTGGCTCTGCCCTTCAGACTTGCGGTGGCGATGGCCGAGCCGCCGGACACCGGCTGCGCGAAACCGAGGGAGCCGAGCATCGGGAACTGCGGTCCCACGGCGCGGGACGTCGTCCGCACCGACCATTCGTCGCCACTCGCCCCGGCCTCGCCCAGCACGTCGCCCTCGAATTCGGCCAGCACCTTGGGCAGGTGCCAGTTGGTCCGGCCGCCGTGCACCGACGTCGCGGAATCGACGGCGATGAACGGTACCGCCATGCGAGGAACGCGTCCGACGTCCCGGCGCAGCGCCGGGCTCGCCAGGATCTCGCGGTACGGGCCGACCGGCGACGTGGTGTAGTCGACGACCATGCACATCGTGATCGGCAGCGTCTTGGCACCGCTCGGTGCGAAATCCGACGACCGGGCCCGATGCCACCAGATCGTGGCGCGTACGTTCGCCGGCCACGGCGCTGCCGGACTGACCGGCCAGTCGGTGCGCTCGGTCTCGGATTCGGTGACACTCCACATCAGGAATCCCTCCCCACGACGGTCAGGGGGAGCCGCAGGGCACCCGGGGCCGACACCGGGACAACCGGATGCACCGGCTGGGTGGGTGTGATCTCCTGATACTCCGTGCCCACCGCGGGTCGTCGATCGGGCTCACCTTTGTTGGGCCACAACGCCATTGCACGCTCGGCCTGGGCCGTGATCGTCAGGGACGGATTGACGCCGAGGTTGGCGCTGACGGCAGAACCGTCGAGCACGTGCAGTCCCTCGTAGCCGTAGACCCGCTGGTAACCGTCGATCACGCCGGTCTGCGGCGAGTCGCCGATCGCGCAGCCACCGAGGAAGTGCGCGGTCATCGGAATGTTGACGATCTCGGCGATCGATCCGCCCGGGTCACCGCCGATCTTGTCCGCGAGCAGACGAATGGCCTCGTGCCCCTGCGGAATCCACTGCGGCGGTGGATCACCTGCGCCGGGCCTGCTGGTGAGGCGGCGCCCGAACGGTCCCTTCTTCGATCCGAGCTCGAGCGAGTTGTCGTCGGTCTGCATCACCAGCGCGATGACGGTTCGCTCCGACCAACGATGCACCGACAGGCTCCGTACCGCAGCGCCGGGGTGACGCAGCGCGACACCGAGAGTCTTGAGTACGCGCGGCATCTTGCCGCCGCCGTCGCTGAGCACGGTCTGCAGCAGGCCGATGGCGTTGCTGCCCTTGCCGTATCGCACCGGCTCGATGTGCGTGTGATCGTCCGGATGGAACGACGACGTGATCGCCACGCCCTCGTGGTAGTCGACCTCACGGCCGCGGGCGGTCGCCGCGAGCACGGCCTCGGAGTTGGTGCGCACGAGCGAACCGATCCGCTCCGAGAGGCGCGGCAGCGAGCCCTTCTCCTTGGCTGCGAGCATCAGCTTCTGGGTGCCGTAGGTGCCGGCCGAGAAGATCACCTGATCCGCGGTGATCGTCTTCTCCTTGCGACGCAGCTTTCCACCGGTCCGACGCGTCACCACGTCGTAGCCACCGGCGTTCGGGCGCACGTCCACGACTGTGGTCAACGGAAGAACATGCGCGCCTGCGTGTTCGGCGAGGTACAGGTAGTTCTTGACGAGTGTGTTCTTCGCCCCGACGCGGCAGCCGGTCATGCACGCTCCGCACTCGGTGCAGCCGGTGCGCTCGGGCCCGGCACCGCCGAAGAACGGGTCGGGTGCAGTCTTGCCGCGATCGCCGAAGTAGACGCCCACCGGGGTCGAGGTGAACGTGTCCCCCACACCCATGTCCTCGGCCACCTCTTTCATCACCTTGTCCGAGGCGGTGATGGTCGGGTTGGTCTCGACGCCGAGCATCCGGCGGGCCTGGTCGTAGTACGGATTCAGCTCGCGCTGCCAATCGGTGATCGAACCCCACTGCGGGTCCTCGAAGAACTTGGCCGGAGGTTGGTACAGCGTGTTCGCGTAGTTCAGCGAACCTCCGCCAACGCCGGCTCCCGCCATCACCAGCACATCGGGCAGCAGGTGAATACGCTGCACCCCATAGCAACCCAGCGCCGGAGCCCACAGGTACTTGCGCAGACGCCAGCTGGTCTTCGGCAGCTCGTCGTCCTCGAATCGGCGGCCGGATTCGAGAACCGCCACCCGGTAGCCCTTCTCGACTGCCCGCAACGCGGCGACACTGCCGCCGAAACCGGAGCCGATGATCAATACGTCGTAGTCGCTCATGCGGATACCACCTCGTTGTCTGAGTCGAGAGCGTCGGAGACGAGCCGATAGTTCGACACGTCGAACTCGCGCGTCTTGTTGCGGAACCGGAATGTGTAGGTGGGCCACATCGTGGAGTTGCGACCGTTGGAGTCGAGGTACCAGCTCGAGCAGCCGCCGGCATTCCAGACGGTGCCGTCGAGCGCGGAATCGACCCACGAATTGTGCTGCCGCTGAGCGGATTCGTTGACCTCGACGGCCGCGATCCTGCGATCCTTCATTTCGTTCAGCGCGGAGACCACGTAGTTGGCCTGCGACTCGAGCATGTAGACGATGGAACTGTGCCCGAGGTTGGTGTTGGGGCCGTACATCAGGAACAGGTTCGGGAAGCCGGCGACGGTGGTCCCGAGATGCGCCTGCGGACTACCGCCCCAGTGTTCCGCCAGCGTCCGACGGTCGTTGCCGCGCAACAGATGCGACACCGGCGGCTCGGTGGGGGTGAACCCCGTCGCGAATATGATGGTGTCCACCTCGTGGTTGCGGCCCGAGGCGTCGACGACGCCGTTCTCGGTCACCGACGTCAGCCCCGACGTCACGAGATCGACGTCCGGCCGGTCGAGCGTCGGCAGCCAATCGTTGGACAGCAGAAGCCTCTTGCAGCCGGGTGCGTAGTCGGGAGTCAGAGCCGTACGCGTCACGGGATTCTTGACCTGACGCTTCAGATTCGACTTCGCGAACACTTTCACGGCGGGCAGCAGCCACGGGTTGTCCGCCAACACGGTCACGTAGGCCTCGCGGTAGCCGTAGATGACACCACGAACTGCTCGGTGCGCCAGCGGGATTCGCTCGTAGAGCGTGCGCTCGAGCCGGCCGATGGTGCGGTCGAGGCGCGGAATCACCCATGCGGGGGTGCGCTGGAAGACGGTGAGCCGCTCGGCGCGGTCGACGATCTCGGGGACGAACTGCACCGCCGACGCCCCGGTGCCGATGACGGCAACCCGCTCGCCGGTCAGGTCGTGCTCGTGATTCCAGGTGGCCGAATGGAACACGGTGCCGGTGAACGTGTCGATGCCGGGGACATCCGGGATCTTCGGAGTGGACAGCGCCCCGGTGGCGGCGACCAACACCCGGACGCTCGCGGACCCCTGCGACGTCTGCACCGACCACCGCTTGCTCCCCTCGTCCCAGGTCGCGGACTGCAATTCACAGTTCGTGACGATGCGATCGTTCAGATTCAGGCGATCCACCACCGAACGCAGGTAGTCGAACAGCTCCGGCTGGCGCGCGAAGGTATGACTCCACTTGGGGCTAGGGGCGAACGAGAACGAGTACAGCGACGTCGGCACGTCGCACGCGCACCCCGGGTAGGTGTTGTCACGCCACGTGCCACCGACGTCGGAGGCGCGTTCGATCACCGTCACGTCGGCGCTCGGATCGTCGGCGAGGATCTTCGACACCGCGGCCAGGCCCGCGAAACCGGCTCCGACCACCAGCACGTCTAGCTGTGCGGGCAGTGTTGCGTTGTGTGCGGGCAGCGTTGCGTTCACGAATCCATCACCTTTTCGGACCAGACGGGAAGGAGCCGCCCGCGCAGTTGCGCGTCGGCTTCGGGAGTACGGAACAGCGCCGAGACAGCCAGTCCGCGGGCGAGTTCGACACTGAGCTCGATGGACTCGGGGGACATCCGGCTACCCATGACGATCTGGGCGCCGCCCTGAATGGCCTCGGCGACGCGTCGCTCCAGCGGGATCATCGCCTCGTGCAGCGCCGGGTCGGTACGGGCCGCCACCCAGAGCTCGAGCGCGGCGTGGAACAGGGGGCCGGAGAACGCGTCGGCGAGGATCTCGGGCCCTCGCTCGGGGTCCGGTTCGGCTTCGAGGATCTCCGAGAGACGACGATCGACGAGGTGCTCCACGGCCGCGATCAACAGGGATTCCTTGGTCGGGAAGTGGTGCAGTTGCGCGCCCCGCGAGACACCGGCGCGCCGGGCGATCTCCTGGGTGCTGGTCTTGGCGAAGCCGAGTTCGACCAGGCAATCGATCGCGGCGTCGAGCAGCTTCGCCCGAGTGCCCGCGGTGCGTTCGGCCTGCGTCCGGCGCTCGGTGGGAGCTGCATCGTCGAGCCCTGTGTCGGTAGTCACACTTCGCACAGTAGCGCGAAAACAACAAACAGTCCAGCCTGACTTTAAGTTCGTTCACCTCTTCGATTGCGCTGGCGATCTGCCGCCAGGACGGCCGACAGGCCCCACGGGACCAGCAGATCGTGGACCTCGTCGCCGCCGTGACGCAGTCCCAGTGACCACCGTTTGTCTCGGCTCGCCGCGGGCAATACCGCTGCAATGCCCCTCGCCTCCCACGGACGCTTCGACTACTCCCCCATCGTCGATCGGCCACAGTTCGACTGGCCGGGTGGCGCGCGCCTCGCGGTGTACGTCGCGGTCAACTGCGAGCACTTTCCGTACGACGACGGCAAACCCGGCCTGGGCTACACGCCCGCGATGGATCAACCCAATACCTACAACTGGGGCTGGCGCGAATACGGCAACCGGGTGGGCGGGTTCCGGATTGCGGAGACGTTGCAGCAGAGCGGAGTTCGACCGACCTTGCTGGTCAACACCGAGGTGTACGAGCATGCCCCGCAGCTGATCGACGCCTTCCGCGCCCTCGATGCCGAAGTGGTCGCGCACGGACGAACGAACGCCGTCCAACCGAACGCTCTGGACGAGGATGCCGAGCGACGCTCCATCGACGAGGTGACGACCGCAATCGAGCGTCACGAAGGAGCCCCACCTCGGGGTTGGATGAGCCCCGGCGCCAACCCCAGCCGCGTGACCGAGGACCTGCTCGCCGAACGCGGCTACGAGTACACCTTGGACTGGCCCATCGACGATCAGCCGGTGTGGCTCGAGACCCGGGGCGGCCCATTGCTGAGCATCCCGTACCCGCACGAGGTCAACGATCTCCCTGTGTTCGTTCACCACCACCAGACCGCAGAAACGTTCGAGCGCAACATCATCGACAGCTTCGACGAGCTGAAGGAGAACTCGACCCGCCAACCCGTAGTGCTCGCGATCTCGCTGCACACCTTCCTCACCGGACAGCCCTACCGTCTCCGACGGTTCCGCGCGGCGCTGCAGCATATGACCGACAACAGTGACGGCGTTTGGTTCACCACCCCGGGCGAGATCGCGGCGCACTATCGCAGTCTCGTAGGCCCCACAGACACCGGCCGTCGACCACCGCGCGACGGGTAGTTCACCGCTGGTGCCGCCAGCGACCTAGTTCATTTGGGCGGCTACCGAATGATGAAAGCCGGCCCGGCGGTGGCGAGGGATCGGGCGAGAGAGCCGCTGGTGCATGATAGGCGGGCGCGCGTCAGTTCTGATCGACAGCACCGTGCACACGGGGAGGCCGCGCGCCGAAGCATGTCCGATGGGCGCAGGGATCCGAGGGGCAAATGGCTAGGGCGGCGCGACTGATGCGCGGTCAGGCTGCGCGACGTTTTCGGCGGTGGTAGCTGGGGATGGGTTGGCGTGTGGGGTCGATGGATTCGGGTGGGATGGCGTAGGGGTGTCCGTCGTCGCCCATGAACAGTTGCCAGTCTCCGTGGTGGACGAGGCGGTGGCATTCTCCGCAGACCAGAGCGAGGTTGTTCAGGTCGGTGTGGCCGCCGTGTTCCCAGAATTTCACGTGGTGGGCTTGGCACCACTGTGCGGGGCGGCCGCACATCACGCAGCAGGTGTCGCGGATGGTCAGAGCGATCCGTTGGTCGTCGCTGGCGAGTCGGGTGGTGCGGCCGAGGGCGAGCGGGACGCCGTGGTGGTCGACGATGACGGGGGTCAGGTCGGCGTCGCAGGTGAGAAGTTCGGCGAGGGAGCGACTGATCGGCCCGGTCCAGTCGAAGTGGAACGGCCACTCGGCATCGCCCGGCTCGGGCGCAGACCTCTGCCCGGCATCGCTGCTGGAATCGTCGGTTCGTGAATTGTCGCCGGCACCAGCACTGCTCCCGCTGACACAGTGACCGCCGCCCGCACCTTTAGGACTCGTGTCGGCATTACCGGTTCGGGCAGTGCCATCGGCACCAGCACCAGCCCCCTCCCTGACGCGGTGACCGCCGTCAGCGCCAGCACTGCTTTCAGGGACGCCGTGACCGCCGCCAACACCACTGGGACTTGTGCCGGTATCACCGGTTCGCGCGATGGCATCGGCCGCGGGTGGCCTCGAACCCGTTGGTGCGCATGAGGATCGGCCTCTACCACTGTCGGCGAGCAACTCCCGCAGCGGGACGATCAGGTGCACCGACGCTCGCGACCCGCCCGACGATCCCCGGCTGCCGCCGTGTAGGTGCCGGTCGAGGATCTGATCGAGCGCATCGGCCCGCCGCTTCGACGGACCACGCGGGTCGCGTTCACCACCGGGACCCGGGCGCGGGGCAGTCAACGGCGACAACACCGTGAGCAGCTTTTCTGCCAGCAACCGGTCGACGTTGCCGCCGATCTGGAAGCGGCCACCGGCAAGCGGGTGGACATCGAAACGGTTCAGGTCCGGGTTCTCCGCCACCGGTCGCGGTGCAGGAGTCGGCGGAACAGGCTCGGGTGCAGGCGGTTCCGGATCGGGCAGCCTGCCGGTGGAAGTCGCTGAATGATCGCTCCGACCCGCCTGATCTTGACGCTCCTGCTCCCGCTTTTCCTGCTCTCGTTGTTGTTGCTCGCGTCGGTCCTTCTCGTGTCGGGCTCTGGCGTCGTCCGCCGCCGAATGCGCCAGTGCCTGCGCACGGGAGGTGACCTGCCCGGCGGTGCTGCGCATCGCGGTCTCGAGCAATTCCGCGACGACAGCGTCACGGCGCTGCTCGTCGAGGGTGGGGTCGGCGACCACCACGGTGGCGTAGCCGTCGGCGATCGCCGAGGTATGCGCGGCGTGGATGTCACCACCTGCGAGGGCGTTCGACACGCTCGGCCACTCGGTGAGCCACTGCCCCAGCTCCATCTGACGGGCAGCGGACCCGTCGGTGATCCGCACCGATCGCGCGTACCACCGGGTCACCGACGAGTGCCCGAGCTTCATCGCCAAACCGCGTCGGTCCATCTCCGCCAGCAGCGTCAATCTCGTTGCAGCGAGCACATTTTCGAGGGAGGCAACGTCGGCCAGCTCGGAGACCAATTCCTGGTCCCCGAGCCCGAACACATCCCCCCATGTCTTCACCCCACGAAAGCTATACCCACCCACCGACACGTTTCTCGATGACTCGTCTACAACGCCCGCATGCTGTTGTTCCGGGCATTGTGGGTGAGCTCGGCCAGACCGAGCTCCTCGAGTAGCGGCGGCAGGTACATCCCGAACCGGCCGCGGTATCCGCTCCTCAGCCCGTACCAACCGCCGACTGGATTGTCGGGCGAGCGCCCCCACGCTTCGACCGTGCCAGGAGCGGCCGACTTCTTCTCGTCCGCGGCACCGAGCAGTACCCACTCGGCCTGCTCGGTGAGCCACGCGTGCAAGTCCTCGACTGCCTCGATGCGGTAGCGCAGGGTCGTCGTCCCCACCTGGCATACGAGGGCAGGCGGCTCGTGGTCGGGATCGCGGTACATGGTGTACGCCGAGGTGCCGGGGGCGGTGGTGAGAGCCCAAGGGTCGGATGTGGTTCCGCTGCTCATGTGCGAGGTCCGTTCCGTTGTCGCAGTCAGCCGATGGGCAGAAAGGTCGACCGAGCGCGGTGATTGCCTGACGCGGCAGGGCCAGTGTGGGCCGACCGGACGGTGAACGCAAGCAACTCCCAGCCCAGGACAGGTTCGGGTGCGTGCGTCACGGAGCGACGGTGCGGTACCGCAACATCATTTCGTGGTCCTCGTGGTCGAGCATGTGGCAGTGCCACATGTACCCCTGCAACTCGCCGCCTCCACCCATGTCATGGCCACCGTGCTCGCCGCCGTGGTGCGCGGCCGGACCGGCGAAGGTGGCGTCGGGGTCGAACCCGAGTTCGTCGGCCGTCGGGAATCGAACGAGGATCTGTGTGACGGTGCCCGGGTAGGTGTTGACGGTGTCCTTCCACCCGGCTTCCCACGAAGCAGGCGGCACCGATGGACCGGTGAGAAACTTCTCCACCGGCGGAGCCCATCTGGTACCGAATGTGGGCCGGGGGAAGTCTCGTTGGTAGGCGGCGAGGTCGATGGGAATACGGCCCAACGTCCGAAAGTGCGCCAGGTGCAGGTGAATCGGGTGCGGCTCCACCGTCGTGTTGACGATGTTCCACATCTCCACGGTCCCCTGCTTCGGCATCTCGATGTCCGGGTCCGAGTACCGCAGGTTGTTCAGGTTCATCAGCGTCATGTCCAGGTTCAGCCCACCGGACGGCTGGTTCACGGTGACCGTTCGAGTGAAAGTCGCAGCCGGCAACGGCGGCAACACATCCGGCTGACCCTTTCCACCGCGTAGCAACGACGGCATGCCGCCTCGGAAGCCTGCGGCGGACGCGACGCGGAACTGACAGAACAGTGGCATCGGCACCGCACCGAGTGATGCCGCCTGAGCGGGTGGTGGCTCGTCGTTGAGCAGCTCGATCAGTGCGCCCGGCTCCACGGCACCGAAGTCGACGAGGATGTCGGCGCGCTCGGCAGGTGCGAGCCGAATGCTGGTGGTCTCCACCGGGGCGTCGAGCAATCCACCGTCGTTCCCGATGACCCAGAAGCGAAGTCTGTTGGTGAAGAACAAGTTCCACACGCTGTACGACCCGGCGTTGACCACGCGCAGCCGATACATCCCGCGTGCCACTTCCATCGTCGGCCAGATCTTGCCGTTGACGACGCCCACGTCTCCGGTGCCGCCGCCTTCCCATTTACCCTGCGGCACGGTGATGTTGGAGCGGATGCTCATGCTGCCGTCGGGGTTCATGATCTTTTCCTGCAGCACCAGCGGCAGCTCGAACTCTCCCGACGGCAGACCCAGTGCGTTGTCGGGTATGCCGGTGTCCCAACGATCTCGGACCAGGTTGATGCCGAGCAGACCTGCGTAGACGTTGATGCGCGTCATCGACATGGCGTGGTCGTGGTACCAGAGTCCCGCGGCGTCGTTGAGTCCCGGGAAGTTGTGCGTCATCGACTCGCCCGGGCGCACCAGCATCTCGGAGTGCCCGTCGCTCGCCGGTTCGGTGATGCTGCCGTGCAGGTGCAGTGACGTCGGCGTCATCGTGCGGTCCATCTCGCTCATGCCGTGCAGCGAGGTGTCGATGTCCGCGGCGAGCGGGTTGCCTGCGGTGGTGTTGGAGTACTTCAGCGTCCAGGGTTGGCCTTGCTGCGATTCGATGGTGGGCCCGAGGTAGTCGCACTGCCCGTATCCGAAGGTGGGCCCGGGGCGCAGGTCGGCGTGGAAGGAATGCGTGGAACTGTGCGCGTCCAACGTCACTTCCGTACCGCTGATCAGCGGCAATCTCGGCAGCTCGTCCCGGAAGGGCGTCAGGGGCGGTGAGTGGAACAGCAGGGGGCTCTGGCCGCGGAGGAAGTCGTCCGCCAGTGCTCGACGCGTCGTCGACGCCACCGGAAGAGCAGCGGCTCCGGCGGCGACGGCGGCCACGGCCAGCCCTCGCAGCGCGGTTCGACGGGACACAGCTCCGCTCACCCGGCCACCTCTCTACTGGTTGTGATGGGGGCCATACTATGTGCTCGTCGGCTCCCGCCGTCACCCCACACTCGGATCGTCCGGCACGTTCCTGCCGGTGGAGGGATCTATTTCGTCATGGCAACAATCTCGTTCGAGCACACCACCAGGCTGTTTCCGGGCTCCGACACTCCCGCGGTGAACGAGCTCGACCTGCACATCGAGGACGGCGAATTTCTCGTCCTGGTCGGCCCATCCGGTTGCGGAAAGTCCACCTCGCTTCGCATGCTCGCGGGGCTCGAAGAGGTCAACTCGGGCCGCATCCTGATCGGCGGCAAGGACGTCACCCATTCCGAACCCAAGGATCGCGACATCGCGATGGTGTTCCAGAACTACGCGCTGTACCCGCACATGACCGTCGCCGAGAACATGGGGTTCGCGCTGAAGCTGGCGAAGGCGAACAAGGAGGACATTCGCACTCGCGTCGAGGAGGCCGCGAAGCTGCTCGACCTCGAGCCATACCTCGACCGCAAGCCGAAGGCTCTCTCGGGCGGCCAACGTCAGCGGGTTGCCATGGGGCGCGCCATCGTTCGTCAGCCCCAGGTGTTTCTGATGGACGAGCCACTGTCCAACCTGGACGCGAAACTTCGGGTCCAGACGCGCACGCAGATCGCGCAGCTGCAGCGCCGGCTCGGGACGACGACGGTGTACGTCACTCACGATCAGGTAGAGGCCATGACGATGGGCGATCGCGTCGCGGTGCTCAAAGGTGGTGTGCTGCAGCAGTGCGCGACTCCGCGCGAGCTGTACCGGAAGCCGGTCAATGCGTTCGTCGCCGGGTTCATGGGCTCACCGTCGATGAATCTGTTCCGTGCCCCGGTCACCGACGGCGGTGTTCGCCTGGCCGATCAGGTGATTCCCGTACCGCGGCAGACTCTCGGGTCCGCCACGGAGGTGATGTTCGGAATCAGGCCCGAGCACATCGAGATTGCAAGCAGTGGAATCGCTCTGGAGATCGACGTGGTCGAGGAACTCGGTTCCGAGGCGTTCGTGTTCGGCCGCGCAGACATCAACGGCCGCACCGAAACCATCGTCGCCCGGGCCGATTGGCGCAGCCCGCCCGAGAAGGGCGACCGCGTCCATGTGCGCATCGACGACGCGCACGCGCACATCTTCGACGCCTCCGCCGAAGGTCACCGCCTGAACTGACCGTCGTGCGCGTTGTGCGTGACCCCTGGGGACGCACAACGCGCACGAGGTCAGACCAGCAGCTCGGCGATCTGAATCGTGTTGAGCGCCGCGCCCTTACGCAGGTTGTCGCCCGAGACGAACAGGGCCAATCCGCGGCCCTCGGGAACACCCGGGTCCTGGCGGATGCGACCGACCAAGGAATCGTCCGCGCCTGCCGCCTGCAGAGGCGTCGGCACGTCGACCAGCGAGACACCCGGTGCCGAGGCCAGCAGTTCGCGGGCACGCTCCACCGAGAGCGGGCGATCGAACTCGGCGTTGATCGACAGCGAGTGGCCGGTGAACACCGGCACGCGGACGCAGGTACCGCTGACCAGCAGGTCCGGCAATCCGAGGATTTTGCGCGATTCGTTGCGCAGCTTCTGGTCCTCGTCGGTTTCGCCGGATCCGTCGTCCACCAACGCGCCGGCCAGCGGCAGGACGTTGAAGGCGATGGGCGCGACGTACTTGTTCGGGGCAGGGAAATCCACCGACGAACCGTCGTGCACCAGCTTTTCGACGTCGCCGATGACGGCGCGCGCCTGGGTGGCGAGTTCCTCGACACCGGCGAGTCCGCTGCCGGAGACGGCCTGGTAGCTCGAGACGATCAGACGCTGCAGGCCTGCTTCGTCGTGTAGCACCTTGAGCACCGGCATCGCGGCCATGGTGGTGCAGTTGGGGTTGGCGATGATGCCGCGCGGCGGGTTCTTCGCTGCCTCGGGGTTGACCTCGCTGACCACCAACGGCACGTCCGAGTCCTTGCGGAACGCCGACGAGTTGTCGATGACGGTGGCACCTGCAGCGGCGAAGCGCGGTGCCTGCTCACGGGAGAGCGTGGCTCCTGCCGAGAACAGTGCGATATCGATTCCGGTCAGGTCCGCGGTGGACGCATCCTCGACGACGATCTCCTCGCCGCGGAACGGCAGCTTCTTGCCCGCCGACCTGGCGGAGGCGAAGAATCGAACGGTGTCGGCGGGAAAGTTACGCTCCTCCAACAGTGTTCGCATGACAGCACCGACCTGGCCGGTAGCTCCTACGACTGCAACTGTGGTCATCTTCTATCGTCCTGTCCCTGCGTGTACGACGGCTTCTTCGTCGCCGCCGAGATCGAAGGCGGCGTGCAAAACGCGCACGGCCTCGTCCAGCTCGGTGTCGTTGACCAGCACCGAGATACGGATCTCGGAGGTGCTGATGAGGTCGATGTTGACGCCTGCCTCGGCCAGCGCCTCGCAGAAAGTCGCCGTGACGCCGGGGTGAGTCTTCATTCCTGCGCCGACGAGCGAGACCTTGCCGATGTGGTCGTCGTAGAGCACCTGCGCGAAGCCGATCTCGGACTGCAGCTTGGTCAGCTTCTCCACGGCCGTCGGACCGTCCGACTTGGGGCAAGTGAAGGTGATGTCGGTCTTTCCGGTGTCGATCTTGGAGACGTTCTGCAGCACCATGTCGATGTTGATCTCCGCGTCGGCGACGGCGCGGAAGATCTTGCCCGCGTAACCCGGCGAATCGGGGATGCCGACGACGGTGACCTTCGCCTCGCTGCGATCGTGTGCGACGCCGGTGAGAATTGCTTCTTCCACTGGAATGTCCTCCATAGATCCGGAGACGATCGTTCCGGGTTTCGTGGTGTACGACGAGCGCACGTGAACAGGGACGTTGTAGCGACGGGCATATTCGACGCAGCGCAGCATGAGCACCTTCGCGCCGCAGGCAGCCATCTCGAGCATCTCCTCGAACGAGACGGTGTCGAGGTGCCGGGCGTTGGGCACGATGCGCGGGTCGGCGGTGAAGATGCCGTCGACGTCGGTGTAGATCTCGCAGACGTCGGCGTTCAGTGCTGCGGCGAGCGCAACGGCGGTGGTGTCCGAACCTCCGCGACCGAGCGTGGTGACGTCCTTGCTGTCCTGGCTGACGCCCTGGAATCCGGCGACGAGCACGATCGAACCCTCGTCGAGGGCGCTGCGCACGCGGCCGGGGGTGACGTCGATGATCTTGGCGTTGCCGTGCACGCTGGTGGTGACGACGCCTGCCTGGGAGCCGGTGAACGACCGGGCCTCGGCACCGAGCGAGTGGATGGCCATCGCGACCAGCGCGTTGGAGATGCGTTCACCCGAAGTGAGCAGCATGTCCATCTCGCGGGCCGGCGGGGCCGGGCACACCTGCTGGGCCAGGTCGAGTAGTTCGTCGGTGGTGTCGCCCATGGCCGACACGACCACGACGACGTCGTTGCCTGCCTTCTTGGTCTCGACGATTCGTTCAGCGACGCGTCGGATACGTTCGGCGGTTCCCACCGACGATCCACCGTACTTCTGGACGATGAGAGCCACGCCTGTTTACCTCCGCTGGATAGCCGACAATCGGGCGATTGTTCCGGGGTAACCCTACCGAGCGAATGCCCCGAGCAGTGGCCCGGGTAGCTCCGAGCTGGGACTTTAGGGTGGCTCGCCTGCGGATACGCCTGTCCTAACATGGTCGGGTGACCCTTCCCGAGCACCGCCCACCCCCACCCCCGCGAGGTCTGCGGGTGCTCTTCGGGCTTCCCGCCGTCGGCCGTCGCTGGCCGGGTGGACTGCGCTCGGCTCTGGCGTTCGGTGTCCCCGCTATCGCGGCGTGGGTTCTCGGGTTTCACACCGAGGCCCTGCTGGTGGTTTCGGGCAGTTTCGCCGTCATCTACGGCGAGGGCCGTCCCTATCGTTCGCGTTGGTGGGTGGTCCTGACCGCGGGCGGCGCACTGGTGGCCTCGGTGTGGCTCGGGGCGACGGCCGGGCAGATATCGCTCGATCTCGGGAGCACCGGAGTCGCGCGGATGATCCCGGTGACCCTGCTCTCGCTCCTCGCTCTCGTCTCGGTCTACGTCATCGCTGCGCTGCGACTGGGGCCGCCGGGAGCGTTCTTCTTCGTGCTGGTGTGCGCGGTGTCGTCGTACATCCCCGGAGCCGGCATCAACGCCGCTCACGGAGCGGTCTGTGCGGCAATCGGCGTCGCGTCGGCGCTGGTGGTGTCGATGTCCGGGGTGCTGTGGGATCCGCGAGGACCCGAGCGCGAGGCCGTCGGAGCCGCGGTGGGTGCCATCGAGAAATACACGAGCTCGCCGACGGCGTCTGCCGCCGATCGTCATGCTGCGGCCGCGCGTCTGCACGCGGCGTGGGCTGCGGTGTACGACGCGGGTGCCGTGCGGCTGTCATCGAGGCCGGTGCTGGTTCAGAAATTGTTCGACGCGCATCGGGCCTTTGCGGCGACGACCACTGCGCGGGCCGATCCGGATCGGGCGGTTGATTCCGTGTCTGATCAGCTGCCGCTGGCCAGGCCGAGCGTCGGGTATCGGTTGCGGCGCTCGCTGCACCGTGATTCCCATGCGATGTCGACCGCCGTTCGGGTGTTCTGCGCGGCAGCGGCGGCGGGCGGGATCAGCGTCGCGCTGGATCTGAGCCGACCGGACTGGGCGATCCTAGGTGCCGTCCTGGTGTTGCAACAGGGTCCCGATCGGGTGCACGGCACCTACCGTGGCCTGCAGCGGCTCGGCGGAACTCTCGCCGGCGTGGCGTTGTTCTCGGCCATCTTTCTCTCGCCGTTGACCGGTCTGGCCGTCATCGTGGTGTTGATGGTGCTGCAGTTCGCGATCGAGGTGTCGGTGGCACGCAACTATGGGTTGGCCGTCACGTTCATCACTCCGCTCGCCCTGCTGATGGGCACCCTGACCCATCCGGGGTCCGTGCTGGAGGACATCGTCGTCGACCGGATCGTGGAGACGACGGTGGGAGTAGCTTTCGCTTTCGCAGCGCTGTGGCTGCTGCTGCCCGGGGCATTTCGTCGCACGTTGCTGTGGTCCGACGGCCGAGTCCTGACGCTCGGCGCGCATCTGCTGACGGTGCTGCGGACCGAGGACGTGGCCGCGCCGACGGCTCTCGCCGTGCGACGCGACGTCCAGTTCGAGCTCGTCGGGTCCGCTCTCGCAGGTGCCGAGGCCGCGCACAACGATCGAGGGTGGACGCATCGGGTCTGGTCGCAGCATGTCGAGGTCGATCGCCTCGGGTACGAACTCCTCGCGCACTGTTGGACGATGACCGACGTCGGACGAATGGATGACATCGAACGTTGGCAACGTCGGCTCGACGCGGTGGTCACAGAATTCGACGCGTCAACCCTGGGGTAGGCCGTCGGTCGGCGGTAGTACACTCAGCCCATGCTGCGAGCTCTCCTTCTTAACAGCCGCGACGGGGTCTGAGACCAGACTGGCTTCCCGTCGCGGGGTTCGTTGCGCCGGTCGAACACATTGCTCTGATCTGTACGGAGAGACGAAGACCATGTCACCAGCCGACGCATTCACCTCGGGATCCCGCACCATCACCCCGCCCTCGCGGCCCGCTCCCAGCGACCAGCCCGCCTGGAACACCCAGAAGAACTCCTCGATGCCCACGTTCCGTTATCGGCCGTTCGCCGAGGAAGTGGAGCCCGTCAGCCTCCCCGACCGCACGTGGCCGGACAAGATCATCGACCGGACGCCGCAGTGGTGTGCCGTGGATCTGCGCGACGGCAACCAGGCGCTGATCGATCCGATGAGCCCGGCCCGCAAGCGCCGGATGTTCGACCTGCTGGTCCGCATGGGCTACAAGCAGATCGAGGTCGGCTTCCCGTCGGCCAGTCAGACCGACTTCGATTTCGTCCGCGAGATCATCGAGGACGGCGCGATCCCCGACGACGTCACCATCCAGGTGCTGACGCAGTGCCGTCCCGAGCTGATCGAGCGCACCTTCGTCGCGTGCGAGGGCGCCCGCAGCGTCATCGTGCACTTCTACAACTCGACGTCCATCCTGCAGCGCCGGGTGGTGTTCCGGGCCGAGCGTGACGTCATCAAGAAGATCGCTACCGACGGTGCCCGCAAGGTCCTCGAAGAAGCAGCCAAGTTCCCCGATACCGACTGGCGCTACGAGTACTCCCCCGAGTCCTACACCGGCACCGAACTCGCCTACGCCAAAGAGGTGTGCGACGCGGTCACCGCGATCATCGATCCGACTCCCGCCAAGCCGCTGATTCTGAACCTGCCCGCCACTGTCGAGATGGCGACGCCCAACGTCTACGCCGACTCGATCGAGTGGATGAGCCGCAACCTCGACCGCCGCGACAGCATCGTGCTGTCACTGCACCCGCACAACGACCGCGGAACCGGTGTTGCCGCAGCCGAACTCGGCTACCAGGCGGGTGCAGATCGCATCGAGGGTTGCCTGTTCGGTAACGGCGAGCGCACCGGCAACGTCTGCCTCGTCACGCTCGGGTTGAACCTGTTCACCCGCGGTGTCGATCCGCAGATCGACTTCTCCAACATCGACGAGGTCCGTCGAACGGTGGAGTACTGCAATCAACTTCCCGTCGCCGAGCGTCACCCCTACGGCGGCGATCTGGTCTACACCGCCTTCTCCGGTAGCCACCAGGACGCCATCAACAAGGGCCTGGACGCGATGAAAGTCACTGCGGACGAGCAGGGTTCGGACATCGGGGACGTCACCTGGCAGGTTCCGTATCTGCCCGTCGACCCGAAGGACGTCGGTCGCACCTACGAGGCCGTCATTCGCGTCAACTCGCAGTCCGGCAAGGGCGGCGTCGCGTACATCATGAAGTCCGATCACGGACTGAACCTGCCGCGTCGACTCCAGATCGAGTTCTCCCAGGCCGTCCAGCGCATTACCGACGGTGAGGGCGGCGAGGTCTCGCCCAAGGAGATGTGGGACGTCTTCGCCGAGGAGTACCTGACCCCGATCCGCCCGCTCGAGCGCATCAAGCAGTCGGTCATCGCGGCCGAGCACGACGGCGGCACCGACACGATCACCGCGACGGTCAAGGTCGACGGCGTGGAGCAGGAGATCTCCGGCTCCGGCAACGGCCCACTCGCCTCGTTCGTCGACGCACTGTCCACCATCGGCTACGACGTCAGCGTCCTCGACTACTCCGAGCACGCCATGTCCGCAGGCGACGACGCACAGGCCGCGGCCTACGTCGAAGCCTCGGTGACCTCTCCTGCCGGTGTCGCCACCACCGTCTGGGGCGTCGGCATCGCGACGTCGATCACCACTGCGTCACTGCGCGCTGTGGTCTCGGCCGTGAACCGCGCTCTGAAATAGATCCTCTGCTCGACGAAAAAGCCGCCCGTTCATCACGAACGGGCGGCTTTTCGCTGTTTATCGACGCTCAGCTGGTACGCCGCGTGCGACAATGAACCTGCCGTCGGGGCACCTTAGGGAATGGAAGTTCGCCATGGATTCTTTCTGGGATTTTCTCTGGCTACTCATCGTCGGATTCGCCTTCGTGGCCTATCTCATGGTGATGTTCTCGATCATCGGAGACCTCTTCCGAGACCACAAGACATCCGGAGTCATCAAGGCCGTGTGGGTGTTCTTTCTGATCGTCGCGCCGTTCCTGACCGCGCTGGTCTACCTCATCGTGAACGGCAGCAACATGGCCAAGCGTCAAGTTGCCGCCCTGCAGCACGCCAAGGACCAGCAGGAGAACTACATCAAGGAAGTGGCCGGTCGGTCGGCATCGGAGGAGATCGCACACGCAAAGGCGTTGCTGGACAACGGCACCATCGATCAGGACGAGTTCAGGACGTTGAAGGCCAAAGCCCTGTCCTGAACGTCGCTTCCGCCCTGAACGCGTCGAGCACTGCGGCGATCGCGGGTAGTCGTCCCGCGTCGGGTCGCGTCGCGAGTTCGTAGATTCGCCCTGCCCGCACCCCGGACAGTTCTCGCCGCACCAAGCCAGGATGAACGACGGCGTAGCGCGGCATCAATGCCACTCCGTGACCTGCGGCCACCAAGACCTCGGTGACGCGGAAGTCGTTCACTCGCTGCATCACTCGCGGTTCGACGCCGGTCGCCGCGGCCACCGAGAGCAGCACGTCGTCGACCGGGAATCCGCCGCGGACACTGATCCATCGTTCGTCGACCAGGTCCCGGAGGTCTATCGATTCATGTTCCGCCAGAGCATGTCCGGGCGGTAACACCAGATCGATGGGCTCACGCATCAGGGTCGTCACCTCGATGCGCGGGCCGGCCGTCGACGGTGCCCGCTCGTCGCGGTGCGTGAGGACGACGTCGTAGTCCGCCAGAAGTTCCGGCACCGAGGATGCGGGCAGATCCTCGTCGCGGGCGTCGATGTCGACGTCCGAGTTCGCCAACCGCGTCAGTAGCCCGGGCAGCAGGAGCGCAGCACCGGACGGGAACAGTGCAACTCGAACGCGTCCCCGCGGGGACGCCCGATATCGATCCATCTCCGCCGTGGCGCGGGCGAGGGCGGCGAAGACATCGTCCGTCCTGACCACCAACGCACGCCCGGCATCGGTGAGTCGAAGTCGGCGGCCGTCGGGTTCGAGAAGCGTCACCCCCGCTTCCCTGGCGAGCTGCTTGAGCTGCTGAGATACCGCCGACGGCGTCATGGACAGCGCGTCTGCGACGGCAGCGACGGTCCCACGGTCGGCGAGTTCGCGAAGGATCCTGAGCCGCTCCACGTTCATGTAGAGGATCTTAACTGTTCCTGCGGATATATTCGATTGTGCTGATCATTCGCGGCCGTCACGATTGGGGCCATGAGCACTCGCGACCGCCTCCTCGGACTGACCGTCGTCGTGCTGTGGGGACTGAACTTTCTTGCCATCCGTGTGGGGCTCGATCACTTCCCGCCCTTCTTCTTCGCCGCACTGCGATTCCTGGTCATCGCCGTCCCCGTCGTGCTGTTCGTCCCGCGGCCCAAGGTGCCGCTGAAGTGGCTGCTGCTGTACGGCTTCGGGTTCGGATTCCTGCAATTCGCCTTCCTGTTCGCAGCGATGGCGGCGGGCATGCCCACCGGATTGGCGTCGCTCGTTCTGCAGTCGTCGGCACCGTTCACCGTCGTTCTCGGCGCGCTTCTGCTCCGCGAACACGTCTCCCGCAGGCAGGCCATCGGCATCGGCATCGCCGTGCTCGGCATGGTGCTGATCGGGTGGGACCGCGCGCAGAACGCCACGCTGCTCCCGGTGATCCTCACCCTGCTCGCCGGACTCGGTTGGGCGTTCGGCAACCTGGGGAATCGACTCGCGAAGTCCGAATCGCCGATGACGCTGATGCTGTGGATGACCGTCGTGCCGCCGGTGCCGATGCTTGCGCTGTCGGCGATCGTCGAGGGTCCGACCACCGGCTGGCATGCACTGATGGCCTCGTTCGGTCCGCAGGGCTGGCCCGGGCTGGTCGCGTTGGCCTACATCGTGATTCCGGCCACGATCGTCGGTAGCGGCCTGTGGAGCATCCTGATGAGCCGCAACCCCGCCGGTCTGGTCGCGCCGTTCTCGCTGCTGGTTCCCGTCGTCGGCATCGCCGGTGCCCGGATCTTCCTGGGCGAGAACCCCTCGGTGCTCGCGCTGATCGGTGGCGTCGTCGTCATCGGCGGGTGTCTGGGCGGCATGACCGTCCGGCGACCCACCGAAGTGCTGGAGAAAGCGCCGGTGTGAGGGGCGGGAGTGGAGCCCGCGAAATGACCAGGTGGTCGAAACCGTCGACGTGAAACTGCACCCTCTTCTGTGCCAGACTCGGCGGATGGTTGAAGTGGGTGAGCGCAGACGTATCGGCGCACGTGGCCGCGTGGCACTGCGCGCGGCGGAGCTGGCGACCTGGGCGTCCCGCAAAGCAGGCCGCGGCAAGGGATCGATGATCGGCGGCCTCGTCGCACTCAAGATCGACCCGAACATTCTCGGCGGGCTCGGCCGCGGTCGGCGCACCGTCATCGTCACCGGCACCAACGGCAAGTCCACCACCACCAGGATGACTGCTGCGGCGCTGGCCACCCTCGGTGACGTCGCCACCCAAGCCGACGGCGCGAACATGGACGCCGGCATCGTCGCCGCACTGCACGCTCACTTCGATGCCGAGCTGGCTGCCCTCGAAGTCGACGAACTGCACGTCCCCCATGTGTCCGACGCCGTCGACCCCGCGGCGATCGTGTTGCTCAACCTCAGTCGCGATCAGCTCGACCGCGTGGGCGAGATCAACATGATCGAACGCAAACTGCGCGCCGGATTGGCCCGGCATCCCGAGACCGTGGTCATCGCCAACTGCGACGACGTTCTCGTCACCTCCGCCGCGTTCGACGCACCGAACGTGGTCTGGGTCGCGGCGGGTGGTGGGTGGGCAGGAGACTCCGTCAGCTGTCCGCGTACCGGCGAACCCATCGTGTGGGACGGCGAGCATTGGTACAGCACCGGCAGCGACTTCAAGCGTCCGACGCCGGACTGGTGGCTCGACGACGAGAATCTCTACGGGCCCGACGGGCTCGTGCTGCCGATGACGTTGTCGCTGCCAGGAAAGGCCAACCGCGGCAACGCAGCTCAGGCCGTCGCCGCCGCAGTGACGCTCGGCGCGACACCGACCGATGCCGTCGCGGCCGCGTCGAGCGTCGACGAGGTGGCCGGTCGCTACTCCACCGTTCAGTACGGATCTCATTCCGTCCGAATGCTTCTCGCCAAGAATCCCGCCGGCTGGCAGGAAGCGCTGTCGATGATCGACCCCACCTGCGATGGGCTCGTCATCGCCGTCAACGGTCAGGTTCCCGACGGCGAGGACCTGTCGTGGCTGTGGGACGTCCGCTTCGAGCACTTCGAGAACGTCGCCGTCGTGGCCGCCGGTGAACGCGCGACCGACCTCGGAGTGCGGCTGCTCTATGCGGGTTCGCAGCACACCACCATCGCAGATCCGTTGCAGGCCATTGCTTCCTGCCCGCCGGGACGCGTCGAAGTGCTCGCAAACTACACCGCGTTCCGCGATCTCGGTCGCGCGCTGGCACGTGAGGTGAAAGATGTCTGAGTCCACCGTACGCATCGGCCTCGTCCTGCCCGACGTGATGGGCACCTACGGCGACAACGGAAATGCGCTCATTCTGCGGCAGCGGCTGCGGATGCGAGACATCGACGCCGAGGTCGTCCAGATCACTCTCAGCGACCCGGTTCCTGATTCCCTCGACGTGTACACCCTTGGTGGAGCAGAGGATTCGGCTCAACGCCTGGCGACTCGTCACCTCACCCGCTATCCCGGATTGCAGAACGCCGCGGCTCGCGGTGCGCCCGTGCTCGCGATCTGCGCCGCGATCCAGGTACTCGGCCACTGGTACGAAACCTCCGCGGGCGAACGCGTCGACGGCATCTCGCTGTTCGACGTCACCACCGCGCCGCAGGCAACCAGGTCCATCGGCGAGGTCGTCACCGAGCCCGCGCTCGAGGGCCTGAGCCAGAAACTCACCGGCTTCGAGAACCACCGCGGCGGAACAACTCTCGGGCTGGATGCGTCCCCATTGGCCAAGGTCACCCACGGCGTGGGCAACGGTGTCGGCGACGGACGCGAAGGCGTCGTGCAGGGGTCTGTGATCGGCACCTACATGCACGGGCCGGTACTCGCCCGAAACCCGGAGTTGGCGGACTACTTGTTGGAGCGCGCCTTGGGCACCACGCTCGCTCCGCTCGAGTTGCCCGAGGTTGCGCAACTCCGCAAGGAGCGGCTGCGATAGTGCCTACGGCAATGGTGCGGTCGAGTACCCTGGGCGGCACCTGATCGCACCACATCCGTGGGCACTCACATTCGTCGACGTCCGGTCAGAGCGCGGCCCAGCGTCAGTTCGTCGGCAAATTCGAGGTCTCCGCCCATGGGCAGGCCGGATGCGAGGCGGGTAATGGCCAGGCCGGGGAAGTCGCGCATCATGCGGACCAGATACGTGGCCGTTGCTTCGCCCTCGGTGTTGGGGTCGGTGGCGATGATGACCTCGGTGACGTCCACTCCGTCGTCCTGAGTTCCCACACGGGTCAACAACTCTCGGATGCGGAGCTGATCCGGCCCCACTCCGTTCAGTGGGTCGAGCGCTCCGCCGAGTACGTGGTAGCGGCCCTTGAACTCTCGTGTACGTTCCACGGCCTGAACATCTTTGGGCTCTTCGACGACGCAGATCATCGATCTGTCTCGACGCGAATCGGCACAGATCCGGCACAGTTCCTTGTCCGAGACCGTGCCGCAGACGATGCAGAACTGAACGCCGTCGCGAATACGCTGCAGCGCGCGCATGAGCCGATCCACCTCGGGAGGCTCGACGCCCAGGAGATGAAAAGCTATGCGCTGAGCGCTCTTCGGACCGACCCCGGGAAACTTGCCGAGTTCGTCGATCAGATCCTGAACCGGACCTTCGTACACCGCCTAGAACCCGGGCAGGCCGGGCATGCCACCGAGACCACCAGCGAGGGGGCCCATCTTCTCGCTCGCGACGGCCTGAGCCGCGCGAGACGCATCGGCGATCGCACCGATCACCAGGTCCTGCAGAGTCTCGATGTCTTCGGGGTCGACGACCTTGGGGTCGATGGTCAGACCGACCACCTCACCGGTTCCCTTGACGGTGGCGACGACGAGTCCGCCGCCTGCCTGGCCGGTCACTTCGGTTTCCGCGATCTCGGCCTGCGCCGCCATCAGCTGCTGCTGCATCTGCTGGGCCTGCTGCAGGATCGATGCCATGTCGGGCTGTTCACCGGGTTGCACTGTGCCGTCCTCTCGCGTGGGTTCGAAGCGAACACCAGCGTAGTCGCACCTTGAATCGCTGTGATTCACTGCGCGTCGAATCGACATACCGACCTGAGTGTCCACAATTTCGCGGCAAACACGGGATCCGGGCTGTTGCGATTTGAGCCTTGTTGATTTTGCTGCGTGTTGTGCTGTAGCCGGAGTGGTGGGCTGGGAGAATGTGCTGGTGGCCAAAGGTTATCGCCCGGTGGATCGGGATCAGCAGTTCTTGTTGCCGGTGGATATGCGTGAGTGGTTACCGGTGTCGGATCCGGTGTTCACGGTGATCGATGTGGTCTCCGCGTTGGACACCTCGGCGGTGCATGCGGTGCGCCGCACCGGTGGTGTCGGGCGCGCGGGGTACGACCCGGACATGCTGCTCACGGTGTTGATCTTCGGGTGGGCGCAGGGCCAACGGTCCTCGCGGGTGCTCGAGCGGTTGTGCCGGCGTGATGCGGCGTTTCGGATCATCTGCGCGGACAACACTCCTGATCATGTGACGATCTCCCGCTTCCGCGCCGACGTGGCCCCGCACATGGATGCCTTGTTCACGCAGGTCCTGCTGCTGTGCGGGCAATTGGGGTTGGCCAGGTTGGGTGTCGTCGCTCTCGATGGAGTCAAGATCTCCTCCGACGCCTCGCTGAGCGCGAACCGCACCGAGAAAGGGTTGCGCGCAGCGGCTGCCGAGGCGGCCGAGCAGCGTCTTCGCGAGCACGCGCGGGCTGCCGCGGCTGAGCATGCTGCGGCCGACGCTCGCGAGGACGAGATGTTCGGGCCGGGCTCGACCGGCGACGAGGTGCCCGAGGAGATGACCGATCCGCGGTCGCGCGCGGCGCGGATCGCGCAGGCGTTGGCCGAACTCGAAAAGGTCAACGCCGACAAAGCCGCGAAGCGGGAGCAGGTCGAGAAGAACAAGACCGATCTCCGTACTGCGAGGCTGGCGCGGCGAGAGAAGCTGGTGGCGAACTATCTGCGCAGGCGCGAGGAAATGGGTCCCGTAGCCGGGCCGCCGCCGACGGAGATCAGAGTCGAAATCTTGCAGATGAACCTGGCCGAAGCGCGTGCCCAGCATCAGGCCACCATCGAGAACTACCTGGCGAACAAGGGCGCAGGCTCAGTCAAGGGGCGTGCGCCGGGCCCGGTGGAGAAGAACGCGAAAGTCATTCGTGTACAGCGTTTCCTCGACCGTGCGATCGCCGACCGCGCCGCCGCCGACGCGAAAGCCGTGGAGCAGCAACGAGTACGCGCCGCGGTCGAGGCCGCCACCGTCTCGGCTGTCGCCGAATCCGCGAAGCCTGTCGAACCCAAACGCAACATCACCGACCCGCAATCGAGGTCGATGCAGTTGCGTGGTGGTGGGTGGATTCAGGGTTACAACTGTCAGGCGGTGACCACCAGCGATGGGATCATCATCGCCACATCGGTGGGCAACAATCCCAACGACGGCACCACGTTCACCTCGATGCTCGACAAGGCCGTCGCTGCCGCCGATATCGTATCGAGTGCTCGTGTCGATTCG